>CAXXOI010000021.1:0-21686 GCA_963664175.2 Dehalococcoidia bacterium | reverse complement strand
TTGTCCATGCGGTACTCGTCCTCGATGGTGTAGCTCACGATCCCAAACATATCGAGGATGGGCACCGTGGTCCGGCCCATGGGGACCTGCGATATGTTGAACTCCCCGGTGCCGCCCCGCATGTTGATGAAGAACGGAATGGGCGCCCTGGCCGGAATGCACAGGCTGGCCAGCGCGTTGATGCTGTTCCCGAAACCGCTGGTCTGCATGAAGACGGCGGCGTTGCGGCCGGCGGCGTAGGAGCCGACGGCGATCCCGACAGCCTCCTCCTCGCGCGTGGCCGACACAAGGTGGAAGAACGGGTCCTGGTCAATGATCCGGGTGACACGGTGTATGGAGGTGTCCGGCACATAGGCGATGAGCGACGTGTCGTAGTCCTTCAACGCCTGCACTATCAGGTGGGCCCAGTTGTCCGGGCGATTTGCGTCTGCGTTCACGGTTCTGTCCTGCTGCAATTCTGTGTGGATTCCCGTTGGTCCAGCCGGGATGACTTTCTTATTGAAGCGTTAAGGACCGGACGGGTCTCCGCATGCCGCGTTGAAACATATCAGTGGGGCAGGGGAATGTCAAAACTGGCGCGCGCGACGATTTCTCGTGTGCTAAAATATCGGCATGGCAGAGCAGCAGGAAACCCCAATCTACTGGGATCAACACGCCACCAAGTGGAATCTGACGCTGATCTTTTCCTTGGTGGTTATAGTCCTCGGGTTCATAATGTCCGGTGGCTACCTGCTCGTCATCCTTGGCGTGGTCATGGGCGCTTACAGTTGGCTCACCACACCGCGCCAGTTTCTGCTGTACCGCGACTCCATGGTCATCGTATATGGAATGCCGCGCACCCGCGTTGTTTCCTTTGCCGAAATTTCTCACGTGGAACTGCTGGCCCTGCCGTTCGGTGAGAGGCTGCGCATTCGAATGATCTCCGGAAGCCGCATGATGCTTATGATGCGCGACCCCGGGGCGTTTCGAGCTCACCTTGAGGACGCGCTGGCGCAGTATCACGGCGAGCAGTCAGGTGTCGCCTACGCCACCGCCACCCTGGTTGACCGTGAGATCGATGAGGAGTTCGAGGCCGCTGATTCTGGCTACGCCGTATTTGATGACGCTGTCTCGGAATCCGAGCCAGAGGCTGAGATGGCCGATGAGTTCGAAGGCGAAGTCGAGGCCGAGACTCAGACGGTGTCCGGTAGTTCGGGCAGCTACACGGATGAGCCACCCGAGCCGGTGGACGTCGAGGAAGAGGTGTACACGGGCCGGGTGGAGCAGGCAACCAGCGTCTCCGGCAGCTACACGGAATCTGCTGAGCCCGACTTCTCTGGGGAAGGTCGCCCCGCCTTTGGAGCGGATGTGGAGCTCGAAACGAGCACCGACGAAGAGGACGATCCCTCCAAGCGTCCGCCAAGCCCCTACTAACTGGCCCTGACTGCTCCCCGTCTCAGGCACCCTGGCTGCATTTTATGCCACCTTGCCTTCCGTTACGTCACTTTATAACGGGAACCCGGCCCCTCCTCCACCTCACAGAAGCCGATTGGTCCACCCAAAACGGGCGTGTGAGTGATTCGCAGCTGGCAGGTTAGGGACCGCCCGCCTTTCCCGAGATGACCAGGAGCGCCCTCACCCTAACCCCCTCCCGGAGGGAGAGGGAATTAGCCGTGTACTCCTTGAGTGCTGAGTCTCGTTCCATCTAATGCGATTGGAGATCACACGGGACGGCGCAAACTATGTCATCCTCAATACGCAAGACAAACTTGAGGGGCGCACAATTGTGCGCCCCTTTTGCATTCCGCAACCCAATCCTGGGCTAGCCGCTGATAGCAGCTGTGGTCTCCGGGTCGTAGACTGGGCGCACCAACTCGAAGGTGTCGGCGGTGTGGCAGTACATGCTGCCGGCCAGGCGACCCGTCGGCTTCATCAGGTGATGGTTGATGCGGTGTCCGTTGATGATGTCGTCCCGCACGTGCATCAACAGGATGGTGCCGATCACGAGGCCGTGTCCGCCGTCGCCCTCTCCTATGTTGACGATCTGGTTCAGGCGGCATTCCATGTTGACCGGGGACTCCGCAACCCGTTGCGGCTTCACCAAGTCCGACGGCACGGAGGTCAGGCCAGCGATGTCGAACTCGTCCACGTCCTCGGGATACTCGGCTGAGGTGCTGTTCATTGCCTCGGCGATGTCGTCCACCACGATGTTCACGACGAACTCGCCGGTCTCCTCAATGTTGCGCAGCGTGTCCTTGCTCTTGTGGGGTACGCGGCGTGAGGACGAGAAGATAACTGTAGGCGGGTCGTAGGCCACGGCGTTGAAGAACGAGTAAGGCGCCAGGTTGTCGACTCCGTCAGGAGACTGCGTCGACACGAACGCAATGGGCCTCGGCACCACCACGCCGGTCAAGACGCGGTAGAAATTCTCGAAGGTATTGGGATCAATCTTCAAAGCATTACCTCAACTTGAAAAGACTCAGGCTCCAAAACTCCGGCAATTATAGACGTACCACCAGCCGTTGGGAAATCAGCGGCCCATTCCCTTCTGGGCCTCTGGATTATTCCCTCTTCCTCTGGTAGAGAGTTAGGGTAAGGGCGTTCTCTTGCCAGCTGTTGAACGACTAAAGCAGGACATTTCACTCCCCCAGTCTCTCGATGGGCAAGTCAATAGGCACACTAATCCCGACGGTCCACCCCGCGGGGGTCTGCCGGCCTCTCCATCCAGCCGCCGAGCTCAGGGCGCAGGGGATCCAGGCCGTACTGGTTGGCGCCACGGGTGCCGGGGCGCATGAGCAGCCGCGTGTATCGAGGACCGCCAGCCATCGGCATGAATCCCAGGACAGCCCAGCGACCGGACCGACCTACGTCGTGCATCCGGCGTACCGTTACCGACCAAAGAGGTGGGGCCATCACCACCAAGTACGCCACCCAGACCCCCAGCAGCGCCGGGTTCCAAACCAGGCTGGCGATGAAGATGGCCAACAGGAACACGACGAAAAACAGGAAGAACCACCAGTATTCGGAACGGCTGGCGCGACCATCCAGGTTGCCGTAATTCCTAAAGGCTGAAATGACCGCCTGTATTGGGTTCATACAGGAGACCCTGACGGTAGAGTGGGGTTGGTTCGGTCTACCTTTAATCGGATACGAGTCTCAGGCCTCGGTGCCACAGAAGGTGCAGAAAAGGGCTTCGGGCTGCATCTGTGCCCCGCACTGGGTGCAGAAGCGGCGCTGGCCGGGTTCGGGGCCTGGTGACGGCGCTGACGGCGTCGGACCGCCCAGTGTTGCACCCCTGGCAGTAGGCGGCGGCGGAGAGTAGTCAGGGACCTGTCCAGCCGTCCCGAAGCCGTACGATGGGGTTCCCGTGTCAGGCCGCAAGGGATCCGGGCCGTAGCGATTGGGCCCCACGGTGCCCGGCATGATCTGGAAGACGAGCAGAACTATCCATGAGGCGAGACTGATGAGCAACCAGATCAGAAAGAGGACTCCCAGGATCCCCCATCCAACCTCGCTGGTTTCGAACGGATCAAAAGCGTTTACTCCCAGTACTGCCAGGGCCATTATGGCCAGCACAATGATCCCCAGGATTGGAACGAGGTAGAGCAGCATCCACCAGGCCGTTCGGTTGGTATCGTGCAACCGGCGAGCCGTCACGGCCAGCGATGGAAGAAGTAGTACGAGGGAATAGATCGATCCAAGAATGGGTACAAAGTTCAATATGATCTGGGAAAGGAAAGCGAACAGAGCGAACCACCAGAATTCCGAACGGCGTGCCCTGCCGTTGAAATTGACAAAGTTGCGAAAGACTGAGGTGACCGCTTCTATCGGATTCATATCAAATACCTTGCCGGCAGGCTGCTATTTGGCCCTGCCCGCTGTGGAGGCGGCAATTATACGCTGGTGCCGCATGCCGTGCAGAAGACCGCGCCGGGCTGCAGCTGGGTCCCGCACTGGGTGCAGTAGGTGTGCCGCTCTACCTCCGCGAGTTCGGGTGGTGCCGGCTGTTCGTCGTCATACCCTGGCGCGGAATAGTCTGTCTCATACGGTTCACTGCCGTAATGGCGCCGCTGCGGGTCGTAGTCAAATTCTTCCCAGTCTCGCCGGGGAAGCATCGTGTCTGGACCGTAGCGATTGGGACCTGGCGTTCCGCGAAATATTGACATTATCAGCAAGATGATCACGCCGAATATGGTAATGGGTGGCACCAGCAGCAGAAGCCACCAGGCGGAGCGGTCCATGTCATGCAGGCGTCTCACCTGTACCGACAGAGACGGCAGCAGAATCACCAGGCGCAGGATCCACCCGATGACCGGTATAAAAGACAGCCCAAACCCCAGCAGTGCAAACCACCAGTACTCGGACCGGGATGCCCTCCCGCTAAAGTCGATGTACTTGTTGAAGCACGTCTTGATCGAATCCCCAAAGGTCAAGACTCAAACTCTCTTGTGGATTTAGGCGGCAAGACCAAAGCTCAGCGCCGTCCCCATGCTGACTGACTAACCAAATATTGCCACCCTTGTGATAGTATCACGGCTGGCAGGAGACACAGTCATCATGGAAAGAGGGACCGGTATGAAAGTCGGCGTCAGCACGATGCTCAACAGCAACACCACGGACATAGGAGGGATGGCGCGGAAGGCTGAGGAAATCGGGTTCGATTCCTTCTGGCTGCCGGAGCACCCCATTATCCCGGTGGAGACAACCTCCCGGTACGGCGGTACTCCCGACGGGTCAATCCCGCCTCAAATGTACGACATGGGCGATCCGTTCATCGGGCTAGCGATGGCGTCGGCCACCACCACAAGGATCAAGCTGGGCACCTCAATCTGCCTGGTGCCCGAGCACAGCCCGCTGGTGCAGGCGAAGCAGATCGCGGCGCTGGATTACCACTCCGGCGGGCGGTTCATATTCGGCATCGGCGCCGGCTGGCTTCGGGAGGAAACTGAGATCATGGGCGGCGACTTCGACCACCGTTGGACGCAGACCCGCGAGGCCATCGAGGTCATGAGGGCACTGTGGACTGAGGACGAGGCCGAGCATCACGGCCGCTACTATGACTTCCCAGCTCTCAAGGTCTTTCCCAAGCCGGCCCAGACGCCACATCCGCCGGTGTTTCTCGGTGGCAACGCGCGAAACGTCTTCCGCCGGGTGGTGGCCTACGGGGACGGCTGGTTCCCAGTTCGTGTCTCGCCGGAGGAGGTTCGGGCCGCCCGCGCCACCCTGGACGAGCTGGCGGAGTCGGCAGGCAGGGACCCGAAAGGCATCCAGATCTGCGTCTACGGCGTTTCCGACAGGGACACCATCAACCGTATGGAAGAGGCCGGTGCCGACATGGCGGTAGTGGGAATTGGGGGTGTCGCCGGAGACGAGGCCATCGCTGTCCTGGAGAAGACGGCAGAAAGTGTGCTCGGGTAGATACCTTTTCGTTGGCACAGCCGAATTAAATGAGGTAGCTCCATGCGCATCGACGTTCACACGCACATCTGGCCCGACCGCATCGCCCCGGCGGTGCTGGAGAACATGACCAACACCTTCGGTTACCCGGCAGTTGGTATCAACACCGTCGACGGTATCAAGGAGCATATGCGGGCGTCGGGAGTGGACAAGTCGGTGGTGCTGGGTGTCGTGGAGCGGCTGGACCACCTGCCAGGAGCCAACGATTGGCTCATCAGCATCCAGGACGACATGTTGGTGCCCTTCGGGGCCATGCACCCGGACCTGGAAGACAAGCCGGCCGAGGTGCGTCGGATGCGTGACGCCGGGATCAAGGGTTTCAAGCTGCATCCGATGGTGAACAGCTACTACCCCGATGATCCGCGCATGTTCCCGTTCTACGAGGAGATGGGCGACGACATGGTCGTCGAGATCCACTCGGGCCGGTGGGCGCACACTCAGCCCGGCGACACCGTCTGGGCCGATCCGGCGCGCATCATGAACGTAGTGCGCCAGTTCCCCAAGCTAAAGCTGATTGCCCTGCACCTGGGTGGGTTCTACATGCTGGACGAGGCGGAGCGGGAGCTGATCGGACGCGAAAACGTGCTGATTGACACCACCTGGCCACCGGCCCTAAAGGAGTTGGGCAGCGAAACACTGGCGGGCATCGTCAGTCGCCACGGCGCGGAGAAAGTCTGCTTCGGCACCGACTTCCCGCTGGCCGATATGGCGGAGGACGCCAAGTTCATCGAGTCGCTGCCGCTGCCCGACGCGATGAAGGAACAGATGCTGGGCGAGAACGCGAGGGAGCTGATCGGGTTGTAGGTTTATCAACATGGATGAACAGGATATACAGGATGTTCTGTTGGGGCGAATTTAAACCTGTGCATCCTGTAGTTTCATGTTAGTTTAGTTGGGTTGGCGGGTGAAGCGCTTGTATTCCAACCTGGGGTTTCCGAAGTTTATCAGCAGCCCCACTTCGATACCCGTAGCCTTCAGATAGTTGATTACTTGTGCCTGATGCTCTGGAGCGATGGCTTTCGCGGCCTTGAGTTCGACCAGCACCTTATCTTCAATCAGTAAGTCTGCGAAAAAGGTTCCGACCGCCTGGCCCCTGAACGTCACCTTGATGGGCTTTTGAGAGACTGCGGTAATGCCCTCGTCCTTCAGTGCGATCAGCATCGCGGTTTCGTAAACGGACTCGAGGAACCCGGCACCCAGTTCGTTGCTCACCTGAAAGGCACAACCAATAATGGCCCGCGTCAGGCCATAGTGCCTCGTTGTCATATATCGTCAACGTGCATTTGATTAACATGGATGGACAGGATGAATTAGGAAGTTTAAATCCTGTCCATCCTGTATATCCATGTTAGTAATTTGATTCGGTTTGCGATGGTGCCGTTGCCTAGCGTCCGTCTTTGATGAACTGGGCTACCCGTTCGCCGATGGTCATGGTGGTTACGTTGGTGTTGGCTCGGATGCAGTTGGGCATGATGGAGGCGTCGACGACGCGGATGTTCTCCATGCCGTGGATTCGGCCGTACTGGTCGACGACGGCCATGGGGTCGCTGGCGGGCCCCATCTTGCAGGTGCAGGAGATGTGCTGACCGGTGGTGGCCTCGCGCATCATGTAGACGTCCAGGGCCTCGTCGCTGGATAGTTCCTCGTCGGTGGGCTCGACCCGCTCCTGAACGATGTCGCGGAAGGACTCGTGCTCTCCGATCCGGGCGCAGAGGCGGACGGCGTCGCGCAGGCGGCGGCGGTCCTCCGGGTCCTCCATATAGTTGTAGTCCAGGAACGGCTGCTCGTCAGGGTCGGCAGACTGGAGGCGGAGCTGCCCGGCGCTCAGTTCGAGGTCCAGCACGCTCAGCATCCTGATGCCGAAGGCTTCCATGCGCTCGCCGCCCCGGTCCACCCGCTCCGTCGCGTAGGACTGCATGAATATCATCATGTCGTTGCGCAGGTCGGACCCCTCGGCGGTCCAGCGCAGGGTCATCTGCACCCGCGGGGCGAATCCGTCCAACGGATAGTCCGGCTTGGTCTGGAAGCTGGTGTAGACCATGGGATGGTCGCGCAGGTTCTGTCCCACGCCGGCCAGTTCGTGGACGACTGGGATACCCAACTCGTTCAGGTGGCTGGCGGGGCCGACTCCCGACAGCATCAGGATATGCGGCGAGCCGATGGCCCCGGAGGACAGGATGATCTGGTCGCCCTCTACGGTAAACCGTTCGCCACCGCTCTCTACCTCGACTCCCACGGCCTTCTTGCCCTCGAAGACGACACGCCGGGTGACGCAGTTGGGCCGGATGGTCAGGTTGAGCCGGTGGCGGGCCGGATCGAGATAGCCCAGGGCGGTGCTCCACCGGATGCCGTTGGGGTTGTTGAACGGCACCGGGCCGACGCCGGTGGCCTCTGGGTGGTTGTGATCGGGTACATCGGCGAACCCTTCCTCTCGGCAGGCCTGGTAAAACGCCGCCTGATCCGGCAGCAACTCCTCTCGCTTGAAGCGGCGGGCGATGATGGGGCCATCGGAGTTGTGGAAGTCATCGCCGGGGAAGTCGGTGTCGGTCTCGATGCGCCGGAGGAACGGCAGCAGCTTGATAAAGCTCCACTCGTCGTTGCCCATCTCGGCCCAGGAGTCGTAGTCCTGCGGCACTCCGCGAAGGAACACCTGGCCGTTGATGGCGCTGGAGCCGCCGGTGACCTTGCCGCGGGGCACCATCATGGGTGGCGCAGTGTCGGTGGGCTTGCCCCAGAACTGCCAGTTGTGGTCGCTGGTCATGACGTCGGTGGCGGTGGCGTAGCCAAACTTGACCTCGTCGGGCAGTTGCTCGAACTCCGGGTAGTCCTCGCCAGCCTCCAGCAGCAACACCGACACCGACGGGTCCTCGCTGAGCCGTGAGGCCATAATGGAGCCGGCTGACCCGGCGCCCACCACGATGTAGTCGTATTTCATAGCCATTCTCCTTGGTTACCGCAGATTTGCGGCGATGATACGGCGGGCCCTTTGGGGCGTCAACAGGGGTAACGATGGTTCCCTGTCTCTCTGTGGCAGGGTCAGGGTGGGGGCGTTCCGGGTCAAGGCAAGACGTCGATGATTACGGGGCCGCCCTCGCGGACATCGAGAGTGACGCGGCTGCCCTGGAGGAGTTCCATACCCAGTAGCGGTTCGCTGTCGGCCCTGACAATCTCGACGGTGCGGTGTTGGCCTTCCCATAGCACTGTACCGCGGTATGTATCCAAACTAACTCTCTCGCCAGTGGCGGTGACGCCAAGCCTGCCGATTTCCTCTGGTAGCTCCAATCGCCGGATAGTTGCGGTAGGCAATGCAAGCTGTCCGTTGAATCCAGTGTCCAGCACTACCTCGATAGGGGCGGGCTGACCGCTAGGGGCCAGCATTTCAATGGTGAGCCAAGCTTGTAAATCGTAGCTGACCCTGCCGGTCAGCATTCTTCCTCCGGCAATCTTCGACCACCGAAGCTGATGGATGCTTTGTAGCCTATCTTGATGCCGAAGAAGAGGGAGTCAGGCCGCCGCTCCCGCAACCGATCCGAGGCGACCATTGCTTTGTCGTCAATTTCATAGTCGCCACTTTCCGGGTCGATGACCAACATCCGGCCCTTCTGCGCTGGATAGACCAGGGGGCGGATTTTCTCGCGGTAGATGGCCATGCTTTTCTCGGCGTGCTCGTCCCGGTCGATGTGGGCGAATCGGTCGCTGGCCATGGTCGAACTCCAGTGGTGAGTATTGCGCAATTATACGCTCTCCGCGTAGGTGAGGCTTGTAGAGCATCTACCGGCATCGGCCGGCGCTGGAGGCCACAGGCAGTTCCGCGCCGCCCGGTTGGACAGGCTGGTTTATAATCGCGGTGGTCAATCCACCCTGGAACCAGGCGAGGAAAAAATGCGTTTCGGATCCTTTGTATTCCCAGTGAGCCACCACGCCGAGAACGACTCGGCGGTCATCGACAGCACGCTGGACGAGATCCTGCTGGCCGAGCAGATGGGCATGCATTCCGTATGGCTGACGGAGCACCACTTTGACGGCGCTGCGGCCCACGCCGACCCGCTGGTCCTCGGCGCAGCGGTTGCCGCCCGTACCACCAGCCTGAAGATCGGATTCGCCGTGGTCGAGCTGGCCTTCCACCACCCGGTGCGGCTGGCAGTGCAGACCGCGCTGCTGGACAACCTCAGCCACGGCCGGCTGATCGTGGGCACCGGGCGAGGCTCGGCCTACAACCACTACGAGTACATCGGGTTCGGCATCACCATGGAGGACGGACTATCCCGCCTGGACGAGGCGGAGGACCTCATGGTGAAGGCGTGGACCGGCGAGAACGTGAAACACCGGGGCGAGCACTGGAACTTGCAGTTCCCCGAATTACGACCCAGGCCGTACCAGCAGCCGCACCCGCCGCTGATCCGGGCCTGCATCAGCGAGGACTCGACTGTACGAATGGCTGAAATCGGCAGGCCGGTGATGATCGGCATCCAGACCGTCGCCACCCTGCAGTCCCGCCTCGAACGCTACCAGGCCACCATGCTCGATTCGGGTTTCACCGAGGAGCAGACGGAGGCCGCCTTCGACCAGTGCTGGGCATCCCGCGACCTGTTCGTCGCCGAGAGCCGCGACGAGGCGGTGGAGATCGCCGAGGTGGGATTCCGCCGGGAACGGGCCCATTTCAATCACGCCCGGGAGCTGTACAACCCCGGCGGCCTGCCCCCGAGGGACCCCAACGCTCCTGTTCCTGCCGGCGAGAGTTTCGACCACTCGTTTATCGTCGGGACGCCGTCGCAGGTGGCCGACCAGGTCGCCGAGTTGCGCGACATCGGCGTCCGCAACCTCATGCTCAAGCTGAACACCGGCGAGATGGACACCCACAAGGTGCAGCAGTCCCTGCGGCTGTTCGGCGAGAAGGTGATGCCGCTGTTCGGGTAAAGGGCTACGCCCTCACCCCAACCCACTCCCGGAGGGAGAGGGAGAATTCAGGTTCAGAGATGGTATCGTGGTTTCAAAACACGCTCAGTAAAAAGGACAGGGGTGCACGACTGTGCGCCCCTGTCCTTTTGCCCTCCACCATTTCACCAGACTTGAGGGAACAGTTATTGTTGAGCCGGACTACTACCCCGTAAAGTGGCTGGTGATGGACTGGTGGCCGGCGTTCTCGGTGTAGGGCTCCTCGCGGTAGAGGGCCAGGTCTTTCATCACCGGGATGTCCTGGATGGAGAACAGCACGGCCTCCCTGCCGGAGTCGTTGGCGTGCTCGTGCCAGGCCCACGGTGGCACAACGAAAAAGTCGCCCTCGGTCCAGTCGAACCGCTGGCCGTCAATGACGCTGTAGCCCTCGCCCTTGTACACCTGGTACACGGCGCAGCTGGTCTGTCGGTGCGCCTGGGTGCGGATACCGGGGCGAATCAGCTGAGCCCAGCAGGTCATGGAACGCAGCACCGGGCCGCCGGTAACCGGGTCGCTGAACTCCATGGCGACGTCGTCGAAGGGGCTGGCGTCGACCTCGGCCAGGCGCTGCAGCGCGTCCCAGGTCCTGTCCCACTTGTAGTGCCATAGCGGCGAGTACGGCGCGTTGGGAGTTTCCCAGGCCGGACGCAGGGCGCCGGAGGCGAATTTGCGCTCCGATTCGGCGATGCCCACCACGGGCTGCTGGTCCTCGGTGTATGGCTCGTAGAAATTGGCCCGCAGGTAGCGCACCAATGGCACATCGAGGCCGTCAAGCCAGACCATCGGCTCGGTGCCCTCGTTGTTATGGTCGTGCCAGGTCCACGACGGTGTGAGCACCAGATCACCCGGCTCCATGTAGCACTTGTCGCCCTCGACGGTGGTGTAGGCACCCTGGCCCTTGAGCACCCAGCGAATCGCCGTCGGCGTGTGCCGGTGGGCCGGCGCGTTCTCTCCCGGCAGCAGCAGTTGCAGCGCGGCAGTGATGGTGTGGGTGGTGCCCCGGTCGATGCCCGGCGTGGCCAGCCGGAGAGTTCGGCGCTCCACGTCGCGGTCAGGAGTGACCAGTTCGCCACTTTTCATCACCAGTGGCTCGACCTGCGACCAGCGCCACAGGTAGGGTTCAATCTCGGGCATGGGCTGCCCCTCGCCCTGCATCCAGCCCGGCTTGATGCGGATGCGGTCGGCGGTGTCGTAGTATTCCTGGGCCTCCTGAACGCCCACGCTTTCCGGTACTGCCATGGCGCTGCCTCCTCGCGAGGTGTATTCAGTGCTATGTGGGGATTGTAGCCTTTTTCCGGGACGACGGCACATCGGGCACTGCATGGCAGCAGCATCACGATGGCTTCTGCGCGACGAACAGCGCCCAGCCGATATAGCCGGAGTTGGCCGAGTCCACCCAGAAGGAGAGGGCATCCACGGTCCGGTCGATGGTTTCAGCGCCGATTCTCGGTAGTAGCTGCGGACGGTTCTCCTGCAGGCGGTCGCGCACCCACCCGTAGGAGCGGGCCACGTGCCGCGACCAGTCCTCCTCTTGGGCCACGCGAAAATCCAGATGCTTTAAGGCGTCGCGATATTCCTCCAGGTCCCACATGTCCGGCGATTTCACGCGGTCGTAGATTCTGGCCCGGTCGCTGTCGGGCGTGTCTCTGCGCACCAGGATGTCGGTGAAGACCAGGGTGCCGCCCGGCTTCAGCACTCGCCGAACCTCCGAGAGTACCGCCGTCTTGTTCGCCGCGTGCAGGAACGCCTCCTGGCTCCAGGCCACGTCGTACGAGTGGTCGGGAAACTCCAGGTGGTGAAAGTCCCCGTACTGGTATGTCAGCAGGTGATCCAGACCTGCGTCCCTGCTCCGTTGGCGGGCCAGTTCCAGTTCCTTTCGGCTGATGTTTGTGCCGGTGACGCTGCAGCCGAACTCGCCTGCCAGGTAGCGGGCGGTCGATCCGTAGCCGCACCCCAGGTCGAGGACTTGCGCTCCGGTTCCCAGTGCCACCGCGGCGGCCATGATTTCATTGGTGTGCTGCGCTGCCTCCGGATGCGGGCAATCCTCGCCGCAGGGGACGCCGAGGTGCAGGTTGTCTCCCCAGACGGTGCGATAGATCTCGTCAGCCGGGCCGTCGTAGTAGGCCTGGGTGCTGGACACAACGGAATCAACGTCTATTTCGGCCATAAGAGGACTCTCCCTCGCAGCTCAGCTGGTTGCCTGACTGTGGCGGCCATTCTGCGATGCTATCATAAGCGCCGTGGCGAATAATCTTGACCACACAGCGGTCCAGGAACGTGGGGTACGCTCCCTCTCTAATCCTCCCCAGGAGGGAGAGGGGATTATCCACACGCCCTTCGAGAAAAAATGATCCCCACAGACAAGCTTCAATTGCGAGGTGAAACATGGCCAGAGTACCCATAGTGACGCGAGACATGGTGCCGGAGGAAGCCCGCGGTACTTTTGATGAACTGACCAAAGACACCGGTGGAACCATATCCGGAGGCCCCATATCCGTTATCGTCAACAGTCCCGAGCTGGCCAAACGCCGCGCCGGACTGACGTCATACCTGCGCTACGAGAGCACTTTCTCCAACCGAATCAGGGAACTGGCGATACTGGCCACGGCCCGCAACTTTGACTGCCCCTACATCTGGAACGCCCACGCCGGTGACGCGCGCGATGCAGGCGTCAGCGACGCAATCATCGACGCCATCCGCGAGCGCCAGCCGTTGCCGACAATGGCCGACGATGAGCGGGCCATCGTCAACTACTGCAACGAGTTCTACGCCAACCACCGCGTCTCGTCGTCGACCTTCCAGATTGCGCTGGAGCAGTTCGGGACGCAACACCTGGTCGAGCTGACGGCGCTGATGAGCCACTACTCGCAGACTGCCTTCTTCCTGAACGCGTTCGAGGTGGACCTACCCTCAGACCGCACCGAGCCCGTGCTGCCCGTCACGTAGAAGGCCTCTGGCAAGTTCCCTCTCCCCACGGGAGAGGGTCAGGGTGAGGGCGTCTCCCATCCTGGTAATCCTCTAATCCCGTGAATCCCCATTTAGACAATCGCCCCGATGTACGGAGCGTCCCCCGCTCTCACCGCCGGTACTCGTCGCCGCAGTCGCCGATGACGCGGTGGAGGTCCCGGGACTCCGCCAGCACGCCCTCGATGGCCTGGCGGTCCTCGCCGTCCAGCGCGATGCCGAACACCCGGGCGTTGTCCGCGATGTGCTCCGCCACCCCCAGGCGCGCGCCGACGATTACCCCGGCAACGGCCGGACGGTCCAGCACGTAGCGCACCGCGACGTTGGCGATGCCAGCGTTGTGCCTGTCGGCCACGGTTCGCAGTACGCACAGGAGTTGCTGGAACAGGCCCCAGCCGCCCCAGGCGTCGATCATCTGCTTGTACTTGCCCAGGCTGGCCGTGTTCAGCTCGGCGCGTGTGGGCTCGGGCTGGCCGAGGTGGCGGTCTGACAGCAGCCCGCCGCAGACGGTGCCGTAGGCCAGCAGTGAGCTACCCTGTTCCCGGCATAGCCCCGCCATTGCCACCTCGGGACGGCGGTCGATGAGGGAGTACTGCACCTGGTTCGATACGGTCCGGATGCCGTGGTCCGCGATGTCCCTCATCCGCTGGGTGTCGAAATTGGTCAGCGCCACCTCCCGGATCCGGCCCTCGTCGCGCAGGTCAGCAAGGTGGGAGAGAGCGTCGAGGTAACGCTCGTCGCGGTAGTCCCACCAGTGGAACTGCAGCAGGTCCAGGCAGTCCATTCCCATCCGACGGCGGGAGATGTCGACGTTGCCCTCGACGACCTGGCGGGTCATTGGTCCCGGGCGCGGCACCCACTTGGTGAACGCCTGGATTCCGGACAGTGCCTCGGGTCCCTGGGCAGACTCAAGCTGCCTGCGAAACTCCCCGACGAAATCCTCAGCGGGTCCGTAGTGGTCGGCCAGGTCCCAGGTGGTGAACCCGGCATCAACGTAGTCGAACATGCTACGGATTGCGGCGCGCGGCTCGATGGCGCCGTGCGCGCCCGACACCTGCCACATCCCGTTCAGGATGCGGCAGATGGAGAGGTCCTCCGCAAGTTTGTAGCGGCTGGATTCGGATAAAGTCATGGCCACCTCGTCGGGATTATAGCCCAGTAAGGTCGGGCGCGGCAGCCGAAGACGCAGCCGCTGCAGAGCCTTTCAATTGTTCCCTCTCCCTCTGGGAGACGGTTAGGGTGAGGGCCTCTGGCAAGTTCCCTCTCCCTCTGGGAGAGGGTTAGGGTGAGGGCCTTTCAATTGTTCCCTCTCCCTCTGGGAGAGGGTTAGGGTGAGGGCCTTTCAATTGTTCCCTCTCCCTCTGGGAGAGGGTTAGGGTGAGAGCCTTTTAATTGTTCCCTCTCCCTCTGGGAGAGGGTTAGGGTGAGGGCGGACCCCCGTGGCAAACTGGAGGGGAAACACTCACGACTCTACCCCGCTCCCACCTTACTCCCTGCAAGGGTTTCAAAGACTGAAGGACCCCGTGCGACGGGGCGTTCAGATTGACAAGGCGGGGGGCCTTTGTTACCATCGGTTCAACCTGAGGCGCTTGTCGTCAGGCATTATTTTTGTCTTTTGAACCCCGCATGAAAGCCTCGTTTCCAGCTTGAAACCGACGGCTGAAACCGGGCTGGCGCCGCAGAGGAGGAACCGAGGTCAGTGGCTTTCGTTAACGGTCTCAAATGCCGCGAGTGCGGACGGGAACAGTCCGCCGATCCTCTGAATGTTTGTGATTTCTGCTTCGGTCCGCTGGAGGTGGTCTACGACTACGCCACCATCTCGGAGGTGGTGAGCCGGGACCGTATCGAGGCCGGCCCCCTGAGCATTTGGCGCTATGCCGACCTGCTGCCGGCGGACGGCGACAACCCGGTGGACATAATGGCAGGGTACACCCCGCTCCTCAAGGCCGACAACCTGGGTAAGCGCCTTGGCCTGAACAACCTGTACATCAAGAACGACAGCGTAAACCCGTCGTTCTCGTTCAAGGACCGTGTGGTGTCAGTAGCCGCCACCAAGGCCCGCGAGTTTGGTTTCGAGACGATTTCCTGCGCCTCCACCGGCAATCTGGCCTGCAGTGTCGCGGCCCACGCCGCCCGCGCCGGGATGCGCGCGGTGGTGTTCATTCCATCGGACTTGGAGCGAGGCAAGGTCGTTGGCGCCGCCATCTACGGCCCTACCCTCGTCGCCGTTGACGGCACGTACGACCAGGTGAATCGCCTGTGCAGCGAACTGGCCGACAACGACGAATACAACTGGGCCTTCGTCAACATCAACATGCGACCCTACTACGCCGAGGGCAGCAAGACGCTGGGCTACGAGGTTGCCGAACAACTGGGCTGGCGCCTGCCGGACCACGTGGTCGTCCCGTCGGCTTCCGGTGCGATGTTCACCAAGATATGGAAGGGATTCAACGAGTTGGCATGCCTGGGCCTTCTGGACGGCGTGCAGGCCAGTTCTTTCGGTGTCGACCAGAACACGGTGCACCACCCGGCGGTGACCACGCAGATGCACATGGCGCAGGCCGAGGGCTGCTCGCCCATCGTGAGCGCTTGGAACGGTGACGAGGCCCGCATCACGCCGGTGCGGCCCGACAGCCTTGCCAAGTCGCTGGCCATTGGAAACCCGGCGGACGGCATATACTCGCTGCGGGTGATCAACAACTCGGGAGGGTCCGCCTACGCTGTTCCGGAGGACAAGATTGTCGATGGCATAAGGCTCCTTGCGGAAACCGAGGGGATTTTTACGGAGACCGCGGGCGGCGTTACCGTATCTGCCCTGGCCCACCTGGCGGAGATCGGAGCCATCGGCGCCGATGAGTTGGCCGTTGTCTACATAACCGGTAACGGTCTCAAGACCCAGGAGGCCGTCGAGGGAGACGTGGTTAATCCCCTCAACATCAAGCCGACTATCACGTCCTTTGAGGCGGCGCTGCGAGGTTAGGCTTCCGGTGTATTGCCTGCCCGCCATTACATTTTATTTGATCGAGAGAACTAGCCCAGGCGAAGTTGAGGAGTACCCCTGATGAGCGTCATGGTGCGAATACCTACCCCGCTGCGGCGGATGACCGGCGGCAAGGACAAGGTAGAGGTGGAGTCAGCCAATCTGTCCGCCATGGTCGATGAACTTGAGGGCAGCTATCCTGGCATGAAGGATCGGCTGATCGACGAGGAGGGTGAACTGCGCTACTTCGTCAACATTTACCTCAACGGCGAGGACGTCAGGTTCCTTGACGGTCTCGACACCGCGATGAGCACCGGCGACGAGGTTAGCATCGTTCCGGCAGTGGCCGGCGGGCTGCTGTAGGCTGCCAGTCGCCATCCGTCAGAAAACCCGTTACCCCTGGCCTTGGTACCCGCTCGTCCTGAGCTTGTCGAAGGATGAGCGGGTTTCACATGACTTTCAGTGTGAGTTCGAGCGAGATGAGTCGGGACTAGTGGTGCGAAATCTTTGTAGTGATGGGTAGCCTTTGCTGTAGCGATCAGGGCGCCCACTAGGGGCGCCCCTACGGGACTACCTCTGACTGATAGGGGCAACCCTAGTGGGCGCCCTCGTTGCCCATCATTTCAAAGCAGTTGGTCCACTAGCAGTAGACGTTAGTTCCTGAATTTACGTCCTTTCCTGCAGCCAGCGCAATTTCTGCTCCTGCCTGGCTGCCTCGTTGGTGGGCTGGTAACGGGACAGGAATTCCCTCCGGAAACCCGCGAACCGGTCTTCCCGCACCGCCTCCCGGATCTGCTCCATCAGACGCAGCACAAAACGCAGATTGTGCATTGACGCCAGCCGCAGCCCCAGGATTTCTTTGGCCCGGAACAGGTGATGCACGTAGGCGGCGGAATAGTTGGCGCAGCCATAGCAGTCGCATTCCTCGTCCACCGGTCCCTCTTGCTCCGCGAAGCGCCGCTTGGTAACGTCGACGCGCCCGTGGGGAGTGAACATGGCACCGTTGCGAGCGACGCGGGTGGGCAGGGCGCAGTCGAACATGTCGATGCCCCGCCAGACTCCCTCCACCAGGTCCTCCGGGGAGCCAACGCCCATAAGGTAGCGAGGCTTGTCCTGCGGCAGTCCGGCTGCGACCTGCCCGGTGAAACCGTAGAGTTGCTCCTTGTCCTCGCCCACAGCCAGTCCGCCGACGGCGTACCCGTCGAACGGAATTGCCGAGATGGCCTCGGTTGACTCGTCCCTCATGCCAGAGAAAGTGCCTCCCTGCACAATACCGAACTGGGCCTGCCCCGGCCAGGCGCCGGACTCACGATGTATCCGGTGGCACTCAGCCGCCCAGCGGTGGGTGCGCTCCATGGCTCGGCGCACCTCCCTCTCCGTGGCGCCGTAGGCGATGCACTGGTCGAAACACATTACGATGTCGGCGCCCAGGCCGACCTGATTCATAGTTGCAAGTTCCGGCGTGAAATTGTGCTCGCTGCCGTCGAGATGGGACCGAAAGCGGATGCCCTCGTCGCTGGCCTTGCGCAGGGAACCCATGCTGAAGGCCTGAAAGCCTCCGCTGTCGGTGAGAATGGGACCCGGCCAGCGCATGAACCCGTGCAGGCCGCCCAGCGAGCTGACCGTCCGGACACCGGGCCGCAGGTAGAGATGGTAGGCATTGCTCAGTACCACCTGCCCGCCCACTTCAGCCACCTCCTCGGGGGTCAGGCCCTTGACCGTGGCCTGGGTGGCGACGGGCATGAACAGCGGAGTGTCCGCCGACCCGTGGGGCGTCTGTATACGTCCGGCTCGGGCCGGCCCGTCGGTGTGCTGGAGCTCGAAAGAGAACGCAGAGGCCGTCATTGCTGCTGTCCCGACTGCTGGTTTTGCTTTATCATCCGCTAGTCACATTTCAGTATAGCCCAGTGGACGTATGAACGAGTTTTTGACCAGCCTCAGTAGCGGTCCACCGGTGGTGTGGGCCCTGTTCGTTCTCGGAGTGATGGCCGCAACCGCGCTGCTGCTCAGCGCGTTCTGGGGCGGCGTGTTCCGCCTGACCGGACGGTTACAGCGCGGACGCCAACACGCAGACGGGGACGATGTACTTTCCTAACGCCGACGTAGTCATCCACCCCGCATTGCTGGTGATTCTCGGCGTCATCGTGGGAATGTTGGGCGGCTTCTTTGGCGTGGGCGGCGGGTTTCTCATCACCGGCGGGCTGCTGGTGTTCGGTGTGCCACCGGTTTACGCCGTAGGGACGGGCCTGACGCTGGTGATGGGCACCTCCATCATAAATACCCTGAAGCACCGGAACCTGGGCAACGTCGATTTCAAGCTGGGCGCGCTGATGGTCACCGGCACCATTCCGGCCATTTTCCTGGCCGAGTGGGTGAACGCAACGCTGGAGGCCGCTGGAATCGCCGGGCCGGTGATCCGGTATGTCTACGTGGGATTCCTGGCGTCGCTGGGGTTGTTCATTCTCTACGATTTCTGGCGCACCCGGCTCAAACAGGGGCGGCACGTAGGAGGGGGCGAGGACATCACCACCGCGGGGCTCACGGAGCGAGTGCGTTCGTTGCGCATACCGCCGCACCGTGTGGGCATTCCCGGAGTGGGAGGCGTTTCCACCTACGTTTCCCTGCCGGTATCGGGCATCGAACGCATATCGGTCTTTGTGCCCCTGATCATCGGGTTTGGCATCGGATTCATTGCGGGACTGCTGGGCGCAGGCGGTGGGTTCATTCTCATGCCGGTGCTGATTTTCGTGTTGGGAGTTCCCACCACCATCGCCATCGGCACCGACCTGTTCCAGATCATCATCACCGGGTCGGTGGGATCGTTCGCCTACGCGCTTTCCGACCGAGTGGACCCGCTGATGGCCGCGCTGATGCTGGCGGCGGCGTCCATAGGCTCTCAGCTGGGCGCCAGGGCGACGCAACGGGTGGACCCGTCGCGCATCCGGTTCCTGTATGGCCTGCTGATCATGACGGGGGCAGTGGCAGTGGCTCTAGAGGAAGTGTCGCAGGCCGTGCCGGGAGCGGAGGCGCTGTCCACGGTAGCGTCAGTGGTATTGCTTGGCAGCGGCGGGGGCATGTGCGTCGCGCTGCTGGTGATGATGGCGCGGTCGCGGGAGCGCCGCAGCGGCGGAGGGGGCACTGAGTCTGAACTGTGATTTATTTGATTTGTGGATTGCCTTGATTTCTCTGGTTGAATTTCTTGTTAGCCACTCGCTTGAACTCAAGGCTTCTTGTCCCGAAATTGATCAGTAGGCCCACCTCAAGATCGTATGCTTCGAGATAGTTCATTGCCTGGGCCAAGTGTATGTCTTCCAGCTTGGCGATTGCCTTCAGCTCTACAGATACAACGTTATCTACAAGAAAATCCACGCGCCTTGAGCCTATTTGGCGGCCCTTGTAATAGATAGGCATTTCCTGTTCTCGAGCAAAAGACAGGCGCTGGTCAAACATTTCTATTTCCAGCCCCCTTTGGTATATGACCTCCTGAAACCCATTGCCGAGAGCGGAATGCACTGACATGGCACATCCGATTACCCGGCTGGTCAATTCGGAGTGCCGATAATCAGGTTTAATCAAGGTAATCAACTAATCACAAGAATCACAGTTCAGACAATCCATTGCCGAGAGCGGAGTGCACTGACATGGCACATCCGATAGCCCGGCTGGTCAATTCGGAGTTGCTGGTATTCGGGTCCTACCATTTCTGATCAGCGAATCACCGACCAGACTACCCCGTCAGGTCGCGCACCGTGCGCTCTACCAGCTCCCAGGGGACGTCATGACGCACCACCGATCGGCCCACGTCCTCCAGCATGACCCAGCGGTTGGTGCCCGACTGTACCTTCTTGTCCAGCGACATCGCGGTCAACACGTCATCGGCTGGCACGCCGGGCGCGCTTATGGGCAGGCTGAAGCGCTCTAGCAGTCGCTGCTGCCGGTCGACGATGTCCGGGGACATCAGGCCCATCTCGGCGGCCATGCGTGCCGCGCCCATCATTCCCACCGACACGCCCTCGCCGTGCAGGAAGCGGCCGTACTCGGTGGACGACTCCAGCGCGTGGCCGATGGTGTGGCCGTAGTTGAGCAGGATGCGGATGCCCAGAGTCTCGCGCTCGTCCTGGCTGACCACATCGGCCTTGATGGCCATGCTGCGGCGGATGATTTCGGCGGAGATCTCCGGGTCCACGTCCATCAGCGCCTCGGCGTGCTCCTCGAACACGTCCACCAGCTCTGCGTCGAGGATGAAGCCGTGCTTGATGGCCTCGGCCCATCCCTCGGCAAGCTCCCGCTTGCCCAGCGTCGACAGCGCCGAAGCATCGGCGAACACGCCCTTGGGTTGGTAGAAGGCGCCGACCAGGTTCTTGGCGGCGGGCAGGTTGATGGCCACCTTGCCGCCGATGGATGCGTCGACCATGGCCGCCATGCTGGTGGGCACCTGCACGAAGGGCATTCCCCGCAGGTAAGTCGCGGCCACGAACCCGCCGAGGTCGCCGGGCACGCCGCCGCCGACGCTGACGATGGTGTGGCCCCGTTCGGCCCGGCGCTCGGCCAGCCATTCGTAGATGGCTTGGGCCAGCTCGAAGCTCTTGCTGGACTCGCCAGAGGGGATGATGAAGCAGTGCGCCGGAACGCCCGCCGCCTGCAGCGACCGCTGCACCCGGCGCCCGTAGGGGTTCATAACGTTGTCGTCGGTGATAATATAGGCGGCGCCCTGAACGCCCACGTCCACCAGCCGCTCGCCCAGGTCGTCGAGGATGTCCCACCCCGCGACGACGGGGTAGGAGCCGCCGGAGTGGTGCACCGTGGCGGCCAGGTTGGGGTCCGAAGCATGGGCGTCAGGCATGATGGTCGCTCCGTTTATCTACTACAGTTTAAGTTTGACGTTAACAGGATATATCAAATCTACAGAGGGAAGAAATTTCCGCCGCCACGCCCTCCGTCGTCAGCGCGTCGGTTTCCATGGTGTGGTGGGCCTGGGCGTAGGCCGGGAGGCGTTGCGCCAGCAACTCGGCGATGCGCGCCTCCGGGTCGTCCACTGCCAGCAGCGGGCGGATGGGGCCGCCGGCGTCCTCCTCCAGCACGCGCCGCAGGATTGTGGCGGGGCTGGCCGACAGGAAAATCACCCGCCCGCCGGCCAGCATCACGTCTCGGTTGCGCTGGCTGACGAACGAGCCGCCGCCTGAGGCGATGACCTGCCGCTCTCCGGCGCAGAGGTCGGCGATGACCTTGCTCTCCAGCTCCCGGAATGCCGGCTCACCGTCCTCGGCGAAGATGCGGTGGATGGGCTTCCCCGCCCGTGCCACGATCACGTCATCGGCGTCCACCAGCGTCCAGCCGGATTCGCCGCGTGTTGCGGACGTGCCGGACAGGG
>CAXXOI010000020.1:0-17271 GCA_963664175.2 Dehalococcoidia bacterium | reverse complement strand
GAACTGGCCGAGCCCAAGCCGCCCGAAGCTCCGGCGCTGGTGCTGTCCGGCAAGCCGGATCTGAAGGTATACGACGGTCTGCTGACCGTCAGCCTGGCCGGATTGGGGGTGTGCGGATGATGGACACCGACACCAGGGTCATGCAGGAGCGCATCGGCCAGGTCTGCCGCGAATTCAAGATGCCCACCATGGGTGCCCAGTCGGTGGCCCGCTTCACCGGGGCTGGCCACGGCGACGCCCTGTCCACCTTCCTAGAAGTGCTGGAGCAGGAGGCCGATGACCGCCGCCACCGGCGCATCAACCGGCTGCGTCAGGCGTCCCGGCTACCCTCGGGCAAGACCTGGCAGACCTTCGAGCACCACCGGATGCCCCTGGCACTGCGTCAGCAGCTGGACCATCTGGCCCAGGGCAGTTTCGTGGAACACGGCGTCAACGTGCTGGCCTTCGGTCTCCCCGGCACCGGCAAGACCCACGCGCTCTGTGCCCTGGGCCACCGCCTGGTGGAAGCCGGCCACTCCGTCCTCTTCGCTCCGGCCTACCGCCTGGTGCAGGACCTGCTGGCCGCCAAGCGAGACTTCGACCTGCCCCGACAACTGCGCAAGCTGGACAACTTCGACTTCCTACTCCTGGACGACCTGGGCTACCTGCCCCAGGGCAACGAAGAGTCCGAGGTCCTCTTCACCCTGATCGCCGAACGCTACGAGCGACGGTCGCTGGGCATAACGTCCAACCTGGTCTTCTCCGAGTGGGAGCGCATCTTCGCCAACCCCATGGCCACCGCCGCGGCAATCGACCGGGTCGTGCACCACTCAGTCATACTGGAGTTTGACGTCCCCAGCTACCGGACTGATGCAGCACAGCAACGCGGCGAGACTGCTGCGGCTGAGGAGGTGAACCGGCAAAACTAGTTGACGATAATTCGGCAGGAATAGTTGACGCGGGACACTTGGAGGTTGACGTCAACACGGCACGCATCAACGCCCTCGCCGCCTGGCGTCCCGACACCGGCGAGCAGCTCACCACTCGAAATGGACCGCCTGATGCTGGAGAGCTGAGCAGACTGGACCGCATGGCCCAGGGAGCGCAGTTCGTCCTGGGCCACAATCTCATAGCCTTCGACATTCCTCACCTGCAGGCCGCGCATCCAGGCCTGAGCCTGCTGAAACTACCCCGCTTGGACACGCTGCTCCTGAATCCCCTGGCCTTTCCCAGGCGGCCCTACCACAGGCTGGTGAAGCACTACAAGGACGGAGGCCTGTTGCGGCGGACCAGGAACGACCCCCTGATCGACAGCCAACTGGCTCACGAGGCCCTGTGCAGCCAGTACCGGGAGCTCCGAAAGGCCTCTCCAGAGGCCCTCACCGTCTGGCACTGGCTGAGCAGCGTCGCCCACGGAGAGGGCTTCGATGAATTCTTCGCCCTGGTACGAGACGGGCAACGGCCGACAGGGGAACAGGGGCAGGAGGTCCTGCGACGTTACCTGTCGGAGCGGGCCTGCCGCACCGCCAGAGAGGAGGCCGTCCAGCGGGCCGAGAGCAACCCATGGCCCACCGCCTACACGGTGGCGTGGATGGAGGCCGCAGGCACCGGATCGGCCATACCCCCGTGGGTGCTGCTCAACCACCCCGAGACCCAGGAACTGAGCACCCGGCTCAGGGACAACCCCTGCCGGGACTCCGCCTGCCAGTGGTGCGTGCAGCACAACAACCCAGAGCAGGAGTTCCGGAGATGGTCCGGCCACCCGGGATTCCGGGCCGAACCCCAGACCGCGGACGGGGCGTCCCTGCAGGGGCAGATTGTTGCCAAGGCAATGAACGGCGACGACCTGCTGGGCATCATGCCCACCGGCGGCGGCAAATCCCTCTGCTACCAGGTCCCGGCCCTCTCGCGTTACGAGAAAACCAGCGCCCTCACGGTGGTCATCTCCCCCCTGGTGGCCCTCATGGCCGACCAGGTCGCCGGCCTTGAGAACCGGGGAATCACCAACGTCGTCGCCATCAACGGGCTGCTGTCCATGCCCGAGAGGAAGGAGGCCCTGGACCGGGTCAGGCTGGGCGACGCCGCCATCGTTCTGATCTCCCCCGAGCAGCTGCGGTCCAGGCCCACCCGCACGGCGCTGGAACAGCGCCTCATCGGGGCCTGGGTGCTGGACGAGGCGCACTGTCTATCCAAGTGGGGCCACGATTTCCGGCCCGACTACCGCTACATCGGCAAGTTCATCCACAGGCACTCGGGCGGGGGCAGACCCGCCCCGGTCCTCTGCCTCACCGCAACGGCCAAACCCGAGGTGAAGGAGGAGATTCTGGAATACTTCCGGCAGACCAACTCCGTCGAGCTGAAGATACTGGACGGGGGCGCCAGGCGCGCCAACCTGGACTTCGACGTCATCAAGACCGAGGCCGGCACCAAGATGGGCCTGCTCAAGGACCTGGTGGAGAGCCACACGGACGACGGGGACGGCCGGGCCATCATCTACTGCTCCACCCGGTCGCAGGCCGAGAACGTGGCCGAGTTCCTCAGCGCCAACGGCCTGGAGACCCGGTTCTTTCACGCCGCCATGACTCCCGACCGCAAGATGGAGGTGCAGAACGCCTTCATCTCAGGCAATCTCAAAGTGATCAGCGCAACCAACGCCTTCGGCATGGGCATCGACAAGGACAACGTCAGGGCAGTGGTGCACAACAGCATTCCCGGGTCCCTGGAGAACTACCTGCAGGAGGCGGGCCGGGCCGGCCGGGACGGAAAGCCGGCACACTGCATCCTCATGTTCCACGATGAAGACGTCGAGACCCAGCACACACTGCTGTCCCGGAACAGACTGCGTCAAGAGGACATACAGTCGGTCCTGGACAGCCTGAGAAGGATGCGGGAGAAGAACGCCAAGCACACCGGCCCCGAGGAAGCGAACACGGTCGTGGCCACTGCCGGCGAGATCATCGCCCACCTGGAAGAGGAGGACGATGGCCAGATAGCCGTTGATGAGGCCGATACCAAGGTGCGCACGGCCGTGGCCTGGCTGGAGGAGAGCGATCTGGCCGAGAGGCTGGACAACCAGACCACCATCTATCCCTCAACCCTCCGGATCGGCCGCATGGCCGATATCAGGAATATTCTCAACCACCGGAGGGGACTGGAGCCGCGCTACGTCGGGCAGCTCATCAAAATAGCCCAGAGGCTGCTGAACGCGGACCCGGCCCTGGGCATCACCACCGACGAGCTGGCCGCCCATACCGGCATGTCCTCCGAGCATGTGGCCAAGGCGCTGGGAGACCTGGAAACTCTGGGCATCACCACCAACAACCTGCGCATCACCGCCTACGTTCACGTCGGCGTTGCCAGACCCTCGGGGAGGAGATACCAGCAGGCGGCGCAGATGGAGGAGGACCTCATAACCCTGATGCAGGAGCAGGCCCCCGACCAGGGGACCGGGGAAACCCTGCCCCTGCAGCTGAGGGAGACCGCCCAGGAGCTGCGCAACCGCGGCAATGAGCAGGCACTGACTCTCCTGGTGCTCCGCATCCTCCGGTCCGTGGGCCAGGGCGGCACGGAGCGGAGCGCCGGCACCCCCAACCTAAGGGTCAGGAACCACCGCAACGAGACCGTCAGCGTCACTCTCAACACCGGCTGGAGCACGGTCGTTGAGACATCGGCCAACCGCCGGAAAGCCGCTCACCTTGTCCTCACCCACCTCCTGGCCCAGGTCAGCGGCCAGCGGGGTGCGGACCTGCTGGTCGACACCACCCTGGGAGACCTCACCCGTGTTCTCCGGGAGGCACAGCGCGTCCCGTCCGGTACGGACGTGGACCGGCTCCTGCAACAGGCCCTGCTCTGGCTCCACGACCAGGAGGTAATCCGCCTCAACCAGGGAATGGCCGTCCTGCGAGCCGCCATGACCGTAAAGCTGGGCGGGGATAGGAGATCCTTCGGCCCGGAGGACTACGAGCCGCTGGACCTGCACTACGGCGAGCAGACCCAGCAGATCCACATCATGGAGGAGTATGCGGAACGAGGACTCCGGAGGATCGAGGACGCCACCGCCATGGCGGAGGACTACTTCGTCATGCCACAGCAGCAGTTCATCGCCAAGTGGCTGGCCCACAAGGCGGACACGCTGCAGCTGCAGACCACGCCGCAACACTACAGCAGGATCGTAGAGCAGCTGAACAACCCGGTGCAGAGAAGGATCGTCACCGACCCCAGGAAGAATCCCAACGTGCTGGTGCTGGCCGGGCCCGGCTCTGGCAAGACCAGGGTGCTGGTGCACCGCATCGCCTACCTGGTCAAGGTGAGACGGGAGAGGCCCGAGAGCATCATCGCCCTGGCCTACAACCGCCACGCCGCCGCGGAGATACGCCGGAGGCTCCGGGACCTGATCGGCAACGAGGCCTACGGGGTGACCGTGCTCACCTGCCACGCCCTGGCCATGCGGCTCACCGGCCGCACCTACCAGAACAGCAGCGCAGAAAATGACCGGGAGGCTGACAGGGTGTTCCAGCAGATCCTCCTGGAGGCAACCCGGTACCTGGCAGGGGAGGGCGAAGACCCCGAGGACGCCGACGAGCTGAGGGAGAAGCTCCTTGCCGGCTTCGGGTGGCTGTTCGTCGACGAGTACCAGGACATCAACGAGGACACCTACAACCTCATATCGGCACTGGCAGGACGCTCCAGGAGGGAGACGGGCAGGAGGCTCAACCTCTTCGCCGTGGGCGACGACGACCAGAATATCTACGGATTCACCGGCTCCTCCACCGCGTACATCCGGAAATTCGAGGAGGACTACAGCGCCAGGCCCCAGCCCATGCTGGAGAACTACCGCTCCACGAAGCACATCATAGAGGCCGCCAACGCCGTAATCGACGCCGCCCAGGACAGGCTGAAAGTTGATCGAGCCATAACCATCGACAGGGTCAGGACCATGGAGGTCCCCGGCGGCAGCTGGCATAGAATAGACCCTGTGGGCCGGGGGCGGGTGCAGGCCATACCGGCAGGGTCTCGTGACGCTGCCCAGGCCCACCGGGCGCTGGACGAGCTCCTGAGGCTCAAAGAGCTGGACCCCGGCTGGGACTGGACCAGGGCCGCCGTGGTGGCCCGCCAGTGGGATACCCTGGAGATCATGCGCGCCGTCTGCCGCGAACGAGATGTGGAGACCCAGCTGGCCCAAGAGGATTTCACCGCCTCATGGCAGCTCAGGGAGACCCAGGAACTGCTGGGATGGATCGACGCCCAGGAACAGGGAATCACGGCCGAAGAGGCGCTGGACCGCGTGAAGGCCATGCCCCGCAACAGGTGGTCGGAGCTGCTGGCCGAGGCAATGGAGACCATGGAGGAGGAGACCGGCAGCGACCGGATCCCAGCGGCGGCGGCCAGAGAGTGGATCGCCGAATGGGCCCGGGAGAACCGGAGGCGCCAGCACGCGCTGTTGCTCACCACCGCCCACGGGACCAAGGGCCTGGAGTTCGACCACGTCGTCATCCTCGACGGCAACTGGAACAGCAGGAACCCAAACGAGGCCGAGGAACAGCGCCGGCTCTACTACGTTGCCATGACCCGTGCCCGCCACACCCTCACCCTGATGGACGCGGGCGGCGGCAACCCCTTCCTCAAGTCCCTGGCGGGACACGCTTCCGTCCTGTTTCGGGAACCGGCGCAGCACGACGGCGCGCCCGAACCGGAGCCTGCGGAGATTCGCCGGAGACTGACCCTCCGGGACATCGACCTGTCGTTCCCTGGCCGGGCCAATGGTGACCATCTGGCCAACGCCATCAGGAAACTGCAGCCCGGAGACCCTCTTATCATCGACCAGTCCAGTCAACCCTGGGGCCTCAGGACACTGGGAGGCACCCTGGTGGGCAGGCTGTCCCGGCGGAGCCAGCAGACAATGACTCGTGTCCCAACCGGGGCTGAGGTGCTGGCCATCGCCGCATGGAACGCCAGCGGGTCTGCAGCTGAGTACAAAAGAGGTCTACTTAGAGAACGGTGGGAGGTTGTGGTCCCAGAGCTGATATATACCCAGAGGCATTAGTCTGGATAGCCAGGAAAGAGGACTTCGACACTTCGACGGCCAACGGGAAGCTCCAACTCCAGATGGTGCTCGCCTTCAGTGAATGGTGGCGCAACTCCATCAGGGAACGCTCGGTCGCGGGCCAGGCCAAAGCTCGGATCGAGGGCCATTTCCCCGGCCGTAGGCCCAGCCTGAGCGAGCAGCAACGGGAGTACATCAGAGAGGAGCGGTCGAAAGGAGTGAGCCAGCGGGAACTGGCCAAGCGCCTGGAGGTCAGGTGCTGGACCATCCAACAGGTGGGCGGGTAGGGATTGACTGGAGAATGCGGCCTCCATTTGAATGCCGTGAGTAGTACAGGCGGGCCACGATTACTCTCCTCCAAAGGCTCAATAGATCAGCGGCATTGATGTCCCAAATCTGGTGAGCCTGACCTGCCGGCAGAAAATACCACAATTGAAATGTGGTCGCCACTGTGAGTTAGGCAATGACCTTTCTTAGGTCGTCTGGCTCCAAGGCTGTCCGAAACAAACCCGAGCGTACATTGGCGGCAATTGGAATTCGCCTTGACGGGCGTTCTGCATTCATGGCGAAAGCGGACTGCGGTCATAAGGAACGCGACTAGGTCCCCTAGTTTAAACTTTGTGTTACTGCAGTATATCTCTTATGACCACAAGTCCACCCTTACTTTCCGTTACGCTTGAGCTCGGAAACGGATCATCGTGAGGAACGTCTTCATCCCAGTACCCGTACCGACTTGCCAACATCTGTTCAATCGCAGGCATGTCTGGAGTCGGTTGGTGGGACTCTAACCCCCAATGCTTCACAAGCGACAACATGGAGATTCGCCTATTTTCTTCCATCGATTCCAAACCAAATAAACCGATGGGCACGGGGGCGTCAGTCGGGCTTTCAGGGCGGAGCGCTGCCTCCATCATCTCTTTCTGAGCCTCTTCTAAAGACAAGTCTAGTCTGTCTATCGGAAAGCGATGGTTTATCACAATGTTGAAGATAGCAGTCAATATATGCCAGTCAAGCCAGCCTTGTTCGCGAAGAGCTTCCACAGTTCCCCGAAATTTCCCGGAGGACGCAAGAACCTCGACGGTGATACGAAGGCCACTGATAAGATTCTGGTAGCGCGTCCGAAGTAGTTCATCTGCTCTATCTTGTGTATATGTTGGTCCTCTCTCGCCATTCCAGCGGAGTTCCCCGTGTGCCCTGAACGAGCTATCTCGAGTGGCCCAGGGAGTTTTGTAATGGAATCTCTCAATCTCAGGCTGTGTGTCCTCCGAAAATGCCTCAGCAAGCTCGTCGTATGGTCGCGCAGGTGAGAGCTTGTGTCCCAGTCCTCTCTCAAAGGCTCTTTCCAAACTGGCTAAAAACTCAGTTTCCGGAAGAAGCGAAGCTTCACGGAGAATCTTCGTGAGGATGACTACTAATTCCGTGGTGAATCCTTCAGAATCCGCATGGTCGGTACTATTGGCTGGCTCTAGTCGAACTACCCACTCTCGACCGTCATTGCTTGGAAGCGACTCAATCGGCTCCACAGAGGGCGTCCAGATGCCTTGCCTGTTTTCGACGCGTACGTTGATTCGGGTTGGAACCAAACACAAGTCCTCTCGGGCAAGTGCGGCGAGTACCACTTGGGCAGAGGCAGCCAGCCGTTCTGCCAAGCGCACTGACTCAGCATCATTGGCCGTGACCAAGGTCCAGTCCGTACCCAGAGCGGAGAAGGGGATGTACCGCACCGGGCCAAGGTCAGCAAATGGGCGGCCGACAAGCTCAGTCGTACCAAAAGACTCCCAGTAGTCCGTGTCTTTCAAATTCACCGCATTGATAGCGTCCTCGACTAGGTCTTGAACACCAGTCCGACTTGTCTTTTCGCCGATCAGGGCAGCCACGTCAGAACTAAAGGTTCTGGCACACCCGTTGATGTAGGTGAGGTGCAAAAAGGCGTTTTGCAAAACAGCGTGCTTTTCCCAATCGCCTCCGTCTTCGACCAACTCGTAATGAGCGACCAAGCCGAGCTCATACAGTTCCGTTGCGCTACACCAAGCACCTGCAATGAAGTCGGCGCTGGCCGCCATCAGTAGGCCCACAGGGACTAGGTCCGCAATGGCTTCATCCCGACTTGACATAGTGATGTATGCAACCGCAAGAGCATGGGATTTCGAAGCCTGAGGGAGACGCAGCTCAAGATAGAGTTCTGCAATAAAGATCATCGAAAGTAGTGAACCTCGAACGGTTTCACCAGTCCACCACTCGATTTTCGCCTTGTGAAACTCCTCTAGCGCATCTAGGATGCGCCCAGCTCGCAACAACCTAATCGCCCGGTCTCGGGCACGAGCTGCGAGGATATGTTTCCCTGAACGTTCTCCGACGGCCTCATCGGCCAGATCAAGCAACTTGCGCCATTCAGCCTGCCTGCTCCAAAGCGGGACGAGTAACTGAAGAGTATCTGCCACGCTCTCAATGGGGAAAAGTGGCGTTTCCTCAAGGCTATCCAACAATTCCGTCCACGCCGACAAGGTTCGCGACAGGTCGGCTAATACGAAATCCTCCGGCAATTCGGGCTCGGCCATATCTGGCAACGCAAAAACCTCATCTTGGTGATCCAGCATGTTCGATTCGGGGCTAGAGGGCAGAAAATTTGCATCCCACAAGGCTGGATGCAGCCCAAGATACCCGATTGCATCTAGAAGACTTGCGCGGCGATGGGGAGCATCGGATTGCACGTCAGCGAGCAACTCTTCCGTCCGCGTTGCCAGACCTTTGTTCCAGTCTTTGAGTTCTGCGGGGGTCAGTGAAGTAACTCCCCATCGGACCGCGGTATTCGCGTACATAAGGAGGGCGCTTGCATCTAACAAACGGGCGGGTTCGCTCTCGCTCAGCGACTCTTCGAGATACGCCCGTGCTACATCGTCGACTTGCCGGAGGTTATGCGTACCTCGGAACGTTGCCACTACGAGTTCATATCGCCCACGTTGCAGGACACGGGTGGGACATTCCGGGTAGGCCAAGAGCGCCCTTACAAGTCCTAACCAAAACGGCAAGTCTTCACGTGCAACCTGCTGAAGGGTCGCGTATCGAAGACCGGTTTTTAAGTCGATTAAATCGCCCAGGGTGGGGTTCGGAACGCCTTTATCTCGCCATGAACGTCTTCGCTCAATGTACTCCTCCGAAAGTTCGCCTTCGGTGGCAGGGACCTCCGGACGGATTTGGGCCGGAATGGAGAGGAATCTCTCCGCGATCCAGAAGCCTTGAGGTCGAGCAAGAAGGTTGGAGATGGACTCGGCGTCGTGAAGTTCGAGACGGATATCGTACGATTCTTGGGTTTCGGTTTCCAATTTGTGCCGACTTGCGACCGGAACCGAATTCAGCGTGAATGCCCGAATCTCATGGACGGAGTGTCCAGAAGCGCAGACTTTTCGGATGTCCCGCCTTAGCTTGCTGAGCAAGTCGCCGGCTTGGATCGTGCAAATGAAGGCGACAGCTCCTTCACTAACTGAGCCCAGAAATGCTCCGTGCGGACCTAGTTCTTCCCGGAGATAAGATCGGAAAGTCTCAAAGTCGCGCCCTTGATCACCTCCCGCAGATACAGGTCCAGTCCCGGGTAATACGTTCGAGCAGATGAATTGCTGAGTAATGTATCGGCAGATGTGTTCAAATTCGTGGTGACCATTCTGAACTGGCAACTGGGATAGAGCAAAGCGGACCTGAGCTTCAATTTCAGATACGCTCGTCATTCAATATCACCTCACCTAGTGGTCAACTGCTTTTCAGCTATTTTCATTGTATATCAGACCCCGCGATCGCTTTTACACCTTTACGAATCAGCGGTAGGAGCAAGTCGGTATCGGGAACCCAATTGCCGCATTGATGCCGCCCAACCGCTAAGTCACCACTGGACCAGAAGTCCGAGTCGCCTCCTCAACCGAGCTCCAAGTTGAAACCAAGACGGATACCCATGACGCGCGGGAACGCATCACTTTCAAGTACGGTCTGGCATCAAGTTTGACCTGAAATATTGGATCTGAGGTATCTCGAAATATCGCCCCCGGTCCTATGAGGTATAGGGCCACCACACTGGGGCTATCCGTTGAGAGGACTGCCCCATGGTCTAGCCAACGCCAAGGGCTCAGCTGCGCGACATACTCCCGGGTAGAGTTCTGGTGTGCTCCGCTTCATCAATGACCACCTACCCGTTCACTACCACCGTAGAGATGCCCCTAGCGTATTGGAGGGGGCCGCCTACGGCGGCCCCCTCCGCTGTTGAAATGATCGCTCACTATACCGGCAATCGAGTTGAAAACACCGGAGGAAAAGCCCCCGGTGCCCTCAATTACAAGTCTACTGTTGAAATCTGCGACCACCTGGGCGCATTCGGGACTGCCCTTTGTCTTGTTTCCAACGGATGACTGCCATCATCCTGGGATCACCTGAAGAGGGCCATCCACCGGCTGCTTGCCCTCTGAGGCCTCCAGAGTTGTTGTTTAGGCACTCCCCGCAAGTAACCCAGGGAATAGATTCATGCTGTAGTAGTTTGGCCCCCTGCGAGCTCAAGATTTGCGCCGTCTCGCACGGGACTATGTAGTGGACCGCGAGCGAATTCCAGGGGCTCTGCGGACGTTGGTTCATTGTTTGCACGGGACACCTCTAGATTGGTATATGAATGTGCCGAGAGAGAACCGTACCTCTTATCGGTGCGATTCTTCCAAAGTAGGGCAAGTGGGAAAGAAAGTGCCCTGTAGGAAAAGTCAGTCCAAGGCCGAGCCGATAAACCAAGGACCCACGGCCATGAAATCACCGTAGCATCTCGGCCGAAGGGAACTGGTTCTTTACCGGAAGTTCAGCCTGGGGAGACGTGAGTGCTACACAGAGCTCCTTTCAAAAAAAGAGCTAGTGCGCTAGTCGTATACGACTCTAGGAGAGATGCCTGGAGTCCAGCAAGTGATCCAATGCCTAGGCGGCCGATACTTAAAAAGAGCCTGAGGCATGGCAGAAGGCCAACGAGGTGCCCAGTCGTAGAACTTGCGAAGACCGGAGGAGTAGCCGCGGCGCTCAGATATTCCCCGGATCAGATCTGGGGCTTCAGAAACTTTCCACAGATCCCTGAGATAGACGCCGACCAGCAAATAGCAAGTCGTATAAAAAATCCAGATGTAGGAGAGCTTGACCGCCAAGGGAGCCAAGGCCTCGATGGAACCAGACAAGAACCAAAGGACTGGTCCAACCGGGTCCTGGCCGAACATCACGTGGACGAAGGCGCTGAGCGCAGCAAACCCACCCACAATGTAAATGAAGGGCTTGGTGAATTCCTTAAGCAACAGCCAAGGATTGGGCATCCATTTCGACGCCGATTTCATATTACCAATTTACCATAAAGCCATCTGTAGGGCGTGTAACTCGTGTCACAGTCGCCCCGAGTCAGGCATTCATAGACACGCCTACGGGAGAGTATAGGTCCCAGGGTGGCCGAACAGGACGCAAATGTTCACCAGGCGGGAGCGGCCAACCAGTAGCCCCACGGGGATTCGATCGGTGTCCCAGAGTAGGACCAATCATCCCCCAGTATTACAACAACGCCTCCCTAATTTGGCAGCTGACTGGACTGAAACCGCTTTAGGAAATGCACGGCCACAAGGCTGCTAAGTGGGTGCACCGGAGGCTTTAGAGAGGTGCTCAATCTCCTGTTAGCTTACTGCGAAGTCACGATGATTCGTCGAAGCCCAGATCCCGTGCCCGGCGATAGTCCAGATCCGAACCCTCTGCATCCCCCTTCAACTCCTTGGCCAGGGCCCGTGCGTAGTATGCGTGGCCGCTGTCCGAATTACACTCGATTGCCAAGTCGAAGTCCCCTATGGCCTGTTCGAAATTTCCGCTCAAGAGCCGGGCGTTGCCCATGCAGAAATAGGAGGCCTCGTCTGGCCCGCCGATGGCCAGTGCGGCCTCGCAGTCTGCCAAGGCTTGCTCGTACGCCCCCATCGCGAGGTGGGCATCTCCCCGGAACCGTCGGGCATAGAAATCCTCAGGTTCCAGCCTCACCGCCTCGTCGTAGTCCGCTATGGCCAGGTCGAAATCCTTCAGCATCCTGTAACATGATCCCCGTCCGCGATAGGACCATGCGTGTTCAGGGTCAAGTCCCAGAGCTGCGTTGAAGTCGGCAATCGCCATGTCGTATTCTTCCCTGTACCGGTGGCAGTCCCCTCTGGCCCGGTAGGCGTCCGCGTTGCCCGGGTCCAACCTGATGGCCTCGGTCAGGTCATCGATGGCCAGGGCCAGCTCATCAAGCTCACCGTGGGCTATTCCCCGGTGAAACCAGGCCTGTGCATTCCCCGGTTCTATCCGAAGTGACTCGGCCATGTCATAAATGACCCGGTCGTACCGCTTCAGATAGCCATGGATCGTGCCCCGTACGTAGTAAGCTGAGGCCTTTTCCGGATCCAGCTTCAGGGCTTCATCAAGGTCCGCAATTGCCAGCCCGTCATTTCCCCGCTCGAAGTGCAACATGCCTCTGCACAGGTGGGCCGTCGCATCCGCCGGATCGCGTCTGATCGCCGCGTCAAGAGCCTCCATGTTGCGAATCCGGCCCCTGGTGGGCCCAGGACCCGGAATATGGGCCCGGACGGCGTTGGCGAACTCGAGCTGCAACTCCAATTCGTCGGAGACTCCCATGTGCCTCGCCGTACGGGCATGCAGTCTGGATTTCACTTTGTCTCCGGCAAGGGCAGCGGCTACCGCGGCGGCGGCCGCGATCACGGGATCGTCGGGGTTCAACTCCAGACACGCCTCGAAGGCATTCAGAGACTCTCCGAACCGCGCCATCTCCCTCAGTGCCGCTCCCAGGGCGGAATAGTACCGAGTATCGAGGGGCCGACGTTCGGGCGGCACCTCTCTCAAGTGATCAACCGCCTCGCCAGACCTGCCACTCTCCAGGAGGATGAACCCGATTTCTGCCCATGGGAGAACCCAAGTCTTATCCAGCGTGGCCGCGACCCAGCACGCTTCCAGACCCTCCTGGACAAGGGCGGCGTTCCCCTGCTTCGCGCCTATCCCCCCTTTGTAGGATCCCAACGTGAAATGGTTGGCCGGGTCAAGGGGATCAAGCTTGACCGCCATCTCCAACTCTGCAATCGCCTCGTAAATCCTTCCCTGCAACTGCAGTTCCCCGAACCGCTGATAGTGAGAGTAGGCCTCCGGGTTGCTGACGTCCCAGTCCCGGAGAATGCGGCCATCCGTATCCCGAATCAGGGCATCCTCCTCGGCCCGGTGGACATCAAGATTTACCGCCAGTACCCTTCGGGTCCAGTTCGATGCGGCGGCCCTCAGATCCTCCCGCCAGTCCTCGTCCGGCTCGCTTGGAATGAGGGCCTCGAGCAGACCGCTGGAGAATTCGGAATGAGCCCCAACGGCTGCGAGGCTGCCCAGCACATCAGGCTTCACTGCAGCGTCTATCCTCTCTTCGATGACCGCGTACAGATGGGAGGCGTACCGGTGCAGGCGGCTGATGATTTCGTCCATGGCATCCGTGCCGATGAACCCGCCTAGGACCTCCGCCACGTCGCTGACCCAATAGAGTTTCCGGAGTTCCCGCAGAAGCCGCTCGCGTTCGTCCGCCCCACCATCGGGTGCCAGCGCCGAGGCTATGCCGGTGAGATGACTATCGGTTGGCCGGGCACCGTGATAGAGCCACGCCTGTGCTGGGTTGTCGGTCACGCACGCCGCCTCCGCGAAATCGAACAGGGAGATTCCTGCGTCGGCACGTTTCCCGTTGAGATACTCTCCCCTGCGACTCACGCTGGCGAATTCCAGAAACCCCAGGGAAGCGGGAGACGCCCCGGCAATGTGGAGATGGGCAGCGGCGCGGAGGGCCAGATCAATAGCGGCGAGTCTGACGTAGGCTCGCCAGACCCGGGCCATGTTTTCCGGGTAGACTCGCAGCACCCTGGGCCGGAGGAACGCCCTGAACTGGTCCCAAGTGGCCGCATGCCATTCCAGCAGCAGGGACAGCCCGGAAGGCGAGGACGCATCTTCCTCATCGTCTCCAGCGGCGGGACCGGCGAACAGGGCGGCGGCCATGTTCTCGGAGACAGCGTCAATGATCCTGGTCCGACTGGACTCCATCACCCGGTCCTTGAGGCGGCCCGAGAAGAAACGCTGAGCCGTCTTGTCTCCGAGGTGGGGATGCGTGATGCCCAGACTCCTCACCAGGACTCCCAGGATCTGTCCGCTGGTTGGCAGCCCGGGAGCGGCCTCACCATTGGCCACAGCCGCGTCTTTCTTCACCTTTCGCCGACGGGGTACGCTCTTCTTGCGAGGCTTGCTGTTACCAGGCATACATGCCGCTCCTGGACAGGAATTTTCCCGCATCGACAGACACGTCCATCAGTGCCTGCTCGACACCCACCTCCAGTATGGGACGGCTGTAGGTATGAGTGCCGGCGGCATTGTCGAAGAACCTGCCGGCAGGGTCAACCATCACATAGCTGCCGGTCATGAGGTCGTTGTCCTCAGGGACGACGGTGATGCCGTGTTCCTCGACGCGGCGGGTGTTCTCAACATACCCCCAGAATTCCTCCGCGGAAACAAGGTGATTACCGACCCTGGAGCTATTCTGTCCGGCCACCGGCAGGACCTGAAGCAGCTTCCATCGTTCAGGCCGGGCCTCGATGATGAACCTCGAGAGGTCCTCGTGCAGGTTGGATCTGGACACCACGGTGTTGACCTTGACCCGGATGAAGCGCTCTTTCAGGACGCGAGCCGCGCCCAGGTATTCCTCCGCCGTCATGGGGCCGGTTCGTGTGGTCCGGCCCGTGCGCAGCAGAGTGCCGGGTTCCACGGAGTCAATGCTGAGGGCTACCCAGTCGAGTTGCCCGGCCACGGTATTGAGCCATTCCCCTGAGATCAGGCTGCCGTTGGTGACCACCGAGGTCGTCAGCCCCAGGTGTTTTGCCCGCCTGATCAGGTCAGGAAGCCAGGGGCACAGCGTCGGCTCCCCGCCGGCGAAGTTCAGCTTCCCGAAACCGGCCTGCGTGAGGGACTCGACCACTGCCATGCTGTCCTCACGACCCAGGTGGCCCTTGGGTAGCACCGCCGGAGCTATGTCCCGGAAGGTGGCGAAGCAGAACTCGCACATCATGTTGCAGGGCTTCCACAGGTGATAGTTCACGGAGGGAATTTGAACCGGTGTTGTCATGTTGCTCCTCAATCCTCGACTCTTTCAGGATATTGGTCTTGCATGTGTTCGATGCTAAAGAGCCGACAACCCCTCTGAAACCCCAGTCGAGCGGACAATTCCACATGGAAGTGGGCGAGTTGGAAACCAGTCGCCTGCGAGCCGAGAATTAGCGCCAATCCGGCGCAGGGATCGTGTACCGGTTGCCCTACGGCTGAAGCCGGTTAACCAGGCAAAGTGACAACGACATGAGGGATGCCGATGAGACGAGCATGACGTTCCGGCCCATTCTACGTCGAAGCCTTCAGGAGCTTGGGCTATCGAGTCCGCTCAGCTGTACCTGAGGCCATAAATTTCGCCGTTCATATCCAGGACGTGGACGTGGACGTGGACGTGGCGGGTGAGGGGGTCCAGCAATGCTCCGGCACTGTCAATACCCAACTACAGCAACCACCACAATTGCTGACAGTTGACCGTTGCTGAGCGGCAGAACGCCCCGATAGACTGGAGACGGGCATCACCAAAACCGAACGCCACAGGGAATCCGATTATGGCTCAACTCCGCGCCACCGGACCCTACTTGTGGGTCACATGGCTGCCCCGTCTGCTCTCAGGGGAAAGTTCATGCGAATGGGCCACCTGGTTCAAGGCCCAGCGCGAGGGATGGAGCTGGAGCCGCATGCCCTCCGACTTCGACCAGGCCGGCTGGCTCCTGAACCACACCGCCCTGCTGAACGAGCAGCGCCACAGGTGGGAGCAGCAGGGCTATACGGTACTGACCGAAGGACAGAACTCCTTGCAACCTCCGGGGCAGCAGTGCCGTGCTGGCCGACAAGCCCGACCTGGTCCCCAGGCGACGGGACCAGTTTACGGTCATCGACACGAAGACCGGCCGTCCCAGTCCGGCCCACACCGCCCAGGTGTTGATCTACATGTACGCCCTTCCCCGTGCGTTGGAACGCTACAAGGGGCTGAGCATAGCCGGCCAAGTGGCCTACCCCGACCACGTGGTGGACATCCGGGCCGATGCGGTCGACGGGAGGTTCGTCGAGAACCTGGGCGGCCTCATCCGCCGCCTGGCGTCGCAGATGCCGGCCAGACGGGTGCCCAGCCCAGGAGAATGCCGCTTCTGTGAGATCACGTCGGCCGACTGCCCCGAGCGAACAGAGGAGACCCCTCCGGAAGAAGGCACGACCTACGACTTCTAACAAGCGGTGAGCCGGCTCACCGCTAACTCCCTTGGGCGGGACTACACACTCGGAGACATAACGGCAGAAGAGAAGGGCCTCCGCGAGCTGGTGGAGCTGTACGGCGAAAGGTTGACCGACGCCGACTGGCGCTACCAGGAGTTCCGCTGCAAGCTCCCGGTTCGCCTTGATCTGAGGGCCTGCAGGAGATTCCCGTTAATGCACGACCATCTACAAGACCGCCCCGATCAAGCGGGCCATCAGGCAACTGGCCAAGTCAGCATCGCCGGCCCTGGCCGCCACCCAGTACATCGAATCTCGGTCAACGAGACGCGCCGGGCCAAGCCGGACCGGAACGCCTGGCTCACCAACCGCTATCCGCTCATCGACATGGGCTGGAAGCACACAGACTGCATAGAGTGGCTGGACGCCAACTACCCCGGCCACCCGGTGAAACGCTCAGTCTGTCATATTCAGTCGTTCAGCAGGACGTATACCGCAGCCGATGGGGTCAGGTCGTTGTGCGAATGGCCCTTGCCGGTAACGTCCTCCATCAGCCGGATATCCCCGGACCGCAGCACCCGTTTCGCGCCGTCGCTGGCCCCGATCTCCACCTCGCCAGACAGGTGGATGATCAACCTGCGCTCGGGCAGGGGATTAAAGTCCCTGTGGCGCGACCCGTCAAACTCCTGCACCCGCACCTCGGACACGTTGATCATCGCCCCCAACTCCGGGTGCTCCTCCAGATTCAGGTCCTCAATGTGGCTCTCGCCGTCGGCGTCCGAAAATACCCGGTATATTGCCATTACGCCCCCTCTACGTTTCTGTAATGGATGCTCTGGTAAACCCGGTGGTGGTCACAAATCAGAGCAATAGCATCTTGATGACACAGGCCCCCATCCTTCCCACCA
>CAXXOI010000019.1:0-181059 GCA_963664175.2 Dehalococcoidia bacterium | reverse complement strand
GTGCCCGGCCAGCGAACCTCCGGCCACGGCCTCGGCAACAAGAGCGTTGGGCAGCCTCGCGTCTGCCGAGACCAGCACTCCGTCCGCCATCACCAGCGCCAGGTCGTATGCCGTCTTTCGGCCCGAACCTGCGGCTGGCTTGAGCCACACCTTCGCTCCGGGAACGAATAGTTCGCGCAACCGACCGGAATTCGCGACGTGGACACTGGTTTCCTGTCCGCTGATGGTGGCCACAGCAAGAAAGCGGTTCACCCTCCGAACGAACTTTGCCTCCACAAGGTCGTTGCCCAATTGCATCGGTATTCCTTTTCCGGCGCTCTTGCGCGCCGCCGAGGTAATGGTAACAATGGACAATCAACCGAACAATGGAAACGCTGAAACTATGAGTTCCTTTGCTGACAAAATTCGTCGAGCCTGCGAGGACACGCGCAGCCTGGTGTGCGTGGGCCTTGACCCCGATCCGGCATTGATGCCCATCTCTGATGTTTACGAATTCAACCGCGCCATCATCGACGCAACGGCGGGGGTGGCCTGCGCGTACAAGCCCAACCTCGCGTTCTACGAGGCGCTGGGACTGCCGGGCCTTGCGGCCCTAGAGCGCACCATTGCGCACATCCGCGATGCTGCAAGTCAGGCAGTCATCATCGGCGATGCCAAGCGGGGAGACATAGGGCCATCAGCCAGGGCCTACGCCAGGGCCATGTTCGATGTCTGGGGCTTCGACGCCGTCACCGTGAACGCATGGGGTGGCAGGGACACCATTGAACCGTTCCTGGAGGACGAGTCCCGTGGCGTTTTTGTCTGGTGCCGTGGGTCCAACCCTGGATCGGGTGACTTCCAGGACCTGAACGTCGTCGCAGACTACGGAGAGGCGCCACTGTACGAGTCAGTGGCCAGGGCGTGCGCCGAATGGAACGCCAAGGGGAACGTGGGACTCGTGGTGGGAGCCACCGTGCCGGACCAGCTGTCATCCATACGGCAGCTTTGCCCGTTCATGCCGATTTTGGTCCCGGGTGTCGGGGCCCAGGGCGGAGAACTGGAGGCGGCGGTTAAGGCAGGCATCGATCTGTCGGGACGGCTGGCGCTCATCAATTCCTCGCGGGGCGTAATCTATGCGTCGCGAGGCGCGGATTACGCGGAAGCCGCCGGGCACGCCGCCGAGGCATTGCGCGACTCCATTAATGCAGTGCTCGACAAGGAAGGGCTGGGATGGCCCACGACCTGAAGGTGGGCGACGTCGTCCGGCTGAAGAAGCCGCACCCTTGTGGTGAGTACCTGTGGACGGTCACACGCCTAGGCGCAGACATCGGGCTTGTCTGCCGCAAGTGCGGCAGATACGTCATGATTCCCAGGGCACAGCTGGCACGCCGGATCCGGAGCGTCGTGGCCAGCGATGGCTTCTAGGCGTCGTCGATTATCGGCGGGGTCTGCCGGCTCATCACGGGCAGGGGTGTTTCCCACAGTTCCGCGTGGTAGCCGCTCATGTACTCCGACATCATCTGGGTGAAGTTTCTGACTCCCTGCCCCATGAACTTGCCCTTCAGGGTGCATATACCAATGACAGAACCCGGGAACAGGTGGTCCAGCCTCACGATACCCACGTGGTCGTGGTCCTCCGGGCGCACGGTAAAGTCGACAGCCACCGCCAGGCCCATGCCAATCTCCACGTAGCGCTTAATCGACTCCATGTTGTCCAGCGACAGCACCACGTCCCCGACGAGGCCCTGGGACTTCATGGCCTGGTCCACCCGCTGGCGGAGGAAGCTCTCCTGCCCCGGCAGAATCAGCGGCGCTGTTACCACCTCTTCGAGGGTGATGTTCTTGCGACCGATCAGGGGGTGTCCTAGTGGTGTCATCAAGACTGCGTTGTACTCGAAGAGCTCCTGGAACTCCAGGGATGTGTCGTCGGGGGGAGGAGGTGAACAGAATGCCATATCAATCTCACCCGAGCGTACGAGCTGCATCAACGGATCGTAGGCCCGCGCCATCAACCTGATCCGAATGTCGGGATACTCTTCCCTGAACGCTTGGATACCCTTGGGGAGGTGATGGGCGATGAGATCGGGGTATGCGCCCACTATGAACGACCCGCGGCGGTCGGCATAATCCATCTGGCGCTTCAGAACCTCAATGGACGTGACCACGGGAGTCACCAGCTCAAGCAGCGTAATACCTTCCGAGGTGAGTTGTATGGGGCGTTTGATCCTATCAAAAAGAGTGATACCGAACTCGCCCTCCAATTTGCGCAGGTGAGTGGTTACCGTTGGCTGCCCAAGCTCCAGCGTACGGGCCGCCTTGGATACGCTGCGAAGCCTCGCAACGTGATAAAAACTAATCAGTTCTCGCAATTCCATGAATTTGCCCTCAGAATCCCCGCTACACTTTCGATAAAATATATCATACAGTATCCCTTGACAAAATATGAGTGCAAAAACAAGAATTATGCATGGCCACCGTTGCCGGAAAATAGCACGCCATTTCCGAGCGGACCGGCACGGTAGGCAAGAGGGTGCGGGCAGCGCCTACAGGTTGATGATATGCCATTCGTGATTACAGAGCCCTGTATCGGCGTGAAGGATGCGACTTGCGTCGAAGTATGCCCTGTCGACTGCATTCAGACCGACGATGGGGTTGAGCAGTACTTCATCGATCCGGTCGCCTGCATCGACTGCGCCTATTGTGAGTCGGTGTGTCCGGTCAATGCCATATTCGACGAGTTCAGGGTTCCCAGCGACCAGCGCCAATTCATTGGCAAGAACCGGGATTACTTCAAATAACTGGTGTGGTCACATTCATTGCAGAGGTCTTCTGACCCGACCTCACACAGGGACCGGTCGAGAGACGGCAACTGACGTTTGATTCCAGAAGAAAGGGCCCGCTCGGCGAAATACCGGTGGGTCTTTCGTTTCTAGGCTGTGGTGACGTCTCTGGAAATTCCCCAGCCGGGCTTCAGTACTCGAGACCCACAAAGGGAGGTTGCCTGCCATGACTCTTTTCCTTCGCGACCAGGAGGTTGCCCAATGCGTCTCCATGGATGCAATGCTGGGTGCGATCGAAACAATGCAGACCCGATACGGCCATGGCGAGGCATACAACCTCGGCCGCCGAAAGATCATCGCGGAGACAGGCATGCTTTCCGTGATGGGCGGCGGCCTTTTCTATGACGGAGTGCTGGGCGTCAAGACTTACACCGTGGTGCGCGGCTCATACTCCTTCCAGGTCAGCCTCTATGATGCCGAAACGGGGAAGCTCCTGCTCTACACGCAGGCCAACCGGCTCGGGCAACTACGCACCGGAGCGACCACCGGCGTCGCTGTGAAGCACTTGTCCCGCAAGGGACCGTTGCAGGTTGGAATCATAGGGACCGGGGGGCAGGCACCGACGCAGCTGCAGGCTGTGGCCAGCGTGCGTGAGATTGCTGTGGTCAAAGCCTTCAGCCGCAACGAGGAACGGCGGGCTGAATTTGCGGCGCGAGTGTCCGACTCGTTGGGAGTCTCGGTCAAGGCGGCAGACTCCAATGAGCAAGCCGTACGGGACTGCGACCTCGTCATCGGAATAGCGGCCACCGCTGAGCCTGTCGTAAAGGGTAGCTGGCTCAAAGAAGGCGCCACGGTGATTGGCGCAGGTCCCACAACCTGGCGTGTCAGCGAGGTGGACGAGGAGACATTGACCCGTGCCGACAAGCTGTTTGTCGACTCTCTGGACCAGGTATCCATCGAGGCCGGCGACATATCAGCTGCGGTGGACAAGGGAATTCTAAACTGGAGCCAGCTTTCGGAGTTGCGTCACGCGGTATGCGGAGCGATTCCCGGACGAGACAATGACGGGCAGATAGTCTATGCGAAGCTGATGGGGACGGGAGTCGCCGATGTCGCCGCCGCGAAGCTGGCCTACGATTCGGCCAAAGCAAGCGGCCTGGGAACGGAGATGGACTGGTAGCGCGGAACCGGTAGGCAACCAGGTCCCAGCGGTGGGGCTAGGAGATCACAGCAGCTCCCGAAATTGCTCCGCGGTCAGGCCGGCGGCCCTAACTATTCCGCCCATCGTGAAGGCATTGATTGGATTCTGCCGAGGAAGACGCACTCGCCTGATCCCTTCGCTCATCGTTATGTGGCTGCCCTGCCGGATAATGCGGAACCCTGCTTTTTCCAACGCTGCTATAGCTCTTTGATGATTGACTCCGGGGACTCTGGGCATCGTCTAAACTTTCGCCTCTGTAGCAACGCCTTGCTCTACTCCTGCTACGTCCACATCCACTTCCGCCATCGAGACCGATAGGTCCTCGTGTTCAGCCAGGTCTTTGGCTATTTCCTGATTGGTTTCCTCCCAGATCACCTCCAGGAACTCGCGAATCCCCTCTTGAATGTTCTCCAGCGCTTCCTCTTTGGAATCCCCTTCAGACAAGCACCCGGGCAGCCCAGGGCAGAAAACCGAAAAGCCCTCCTCGGTTTCGTACAACACTACTTTGAATTTCATACCTGTCCCTCACTAATCAGGGCTTTCGTGTCTTCCTGCTCGGATCAATTGCCTGCTGCCTGCTATTTTCCGTTCAGGTAGTCCCTGGTGGTCCCTATGGCGTAGGCGGAATTGCCTGTCAAGAGGCTCTCAACCGCCGCACGGGCGGTGTCCAGGGAGGTGAAGCAGGGTATCTGGTGCTCGACTGCGGCACGGCGAATGTAAAAACCGTCGCGTAGGGCGTCGCTGGCGCCGGAGAGGGTGTTAATCACAGCTCCCACGCTGGCGTCGTCGATGACGTCAATCACATTGGGGTGTCCCTCGCTCAGTTTCTTGGTGGTCATGGTTACGGGCAGCCCCATGGCCGAAATCATCGCGGCAGTGCCCTCAGTGGCATACAGCGGGCAACCAGCCCGGTTCAGCCCCTGGATGATGGCCACGGCCTCCGCCTTGTGCTGGTCGGCGATGCTGAGCAGGACGCCGACTCCCTCGCGCAGATTGAGCCGGGCGGCCAGGAGGGCCTTTGTCAGGGCTGAGGAGAAGTCGTGGTCAATGCCCATGACCTCCCCCGTTGACTTCATTTCCGGCCCCAGGTGCCAGTCGACTCCAACCAGCTTGCCCATGGAGAAGACAGGGGCCTTCACGCCGACCAGTCCCTGCCTGGGCCACAAACCTGTGGGATAGCCCTCCTCGGCGAGGGTGTGGCCCAGCATAATCCTGGTGGCCAGCCGAGCCACCGGAATACCTGTCACCTTGGAGATGAACGGGATGGTGCGGCTGCCTCGGGGATTGACCTCCAGCACGTACACGGTGGTGCCTCCGGTCTCGCCGGTCGGTACCTGTGGACTCCGATAGGCGGCGCCCCCGTGAATGACAAACTGCACGTTCATCACCCCCCGCACGCCAAGGGCCAATCCGATGCGGGTGGTGTAGTCGACGATGGTGTCCACCTCGTCTTCCGTCAGGTTGAGGCCGGGGTAAATCGCCATGGAATCGCCGCTGTGAACTCCGGCCCGCTCAACGTGCTCCATCAGGCCCGGAATCAGCACTCCCTCCCCGTCGCAGATGGCATCGACCTCGCACTCCTTGCCCTCCATGTAGCGGTCGATTAGTACCGGCCGGTCGGGAGACATCTCGGTCGCGGCCGTGAGATAGTGAATCAGCTCCGTCGCGTTCTGCACGATTTCCATGGCGCGTCCGCCCAGAACGTAGCTGGGCCGCACCACCGCCGGGTAGCCAATGGTCTGGGCCACCTGTAGCGCCTCGCTGACGGTGCTGACGGCTGCCCCCGGGGGTTGCGGGATTCCGAGGCGGGAAAGGAAATCTTCGAACTTCTGACGGTCGGAGGCTATGTCTATAGCCTCGGCGCTGGAGCCCAGGATCGGCATCCCGGCGATGGACAGGGACTGGGAAAGGTCGATGGCCGTCTGTCCGCCGAACTGCACCAGCGAAGACGGCGGGCGCCCGCTTGGGTCGTCCGGGTCCCCCGTCTCGTTGTCGATTATGTCGCGAACGGACTCCTCATCCAGTGGTTCGAAATACAGACGGTCGCTGGAGTCGAAGTCCGTTGAGACGGTCTCCGGGTTGGAGTTGACCATGATGCTGCGCACCCCGGACTCGGAGAGCGCCCAGGCAGCGTGGACACTGCAGTAGTCAAACTCGATTCCCTGTCCAATTCGTATGGGGCCGCTCCCGATTACCAGTGTCTTGTCGCCCTCCAGGGGCAAGGCTTCGTTTTCCTGGTCGTAGGTGCTGTAGTAGTAGGGAGTTACGGCCTCGAATTCGGCGGCACAGGTATCCACCATCTTGTAGACGGGGCGCAGCCCCCACTGCTGGCGCTGGTTGCGCACCTGTTCAGGGAGCATGTCCGCCAGGGTGCCGATCTGGGCGTCGGCGAACCCCAGCATCTTGGACTCACGAAGCAGGTCCGGGGTCAGTTTCTCTGACAGTAGGCGGCGCTCCATCTTCACGATCCGCTGCAGGGCAGCGAGGAACCACGGATCGAAAAAGGTCAGTTCAACCAACCGGTCCACGGTATAGCCGCGCCTCAGGGCCGCCATGATCCCCCAGAGACGCATATCGTTGGGGCCAAGGGGCAACTCGCCCTCAGACTCGGCGCTTTCGTTGCGCCACGCCCTGTCCTCCCAAAGCAGTGAGCGGCCGCTGAGCTCCAGCGATCGTGTTCCCTTTTGCAGGGCCGCCTCAAAGGAGCGATCGATGGCCATGGCCTCCCCGGTGGCCTTCATTTGCGTCGTGGTCCGTCGGTCACCGTGTGGGAACTTGTCGAAGGGCCAGCGAGGAATCTTGACGACGCAGTAATCCAGGGCGGGTTCAAAGGCGGCCTTGGTCTGGCCGGTAACCGAGTTCTCGATCTCGTCCAGCCGCTTGCCAACCGCGATCTTGGCAGACACCCTGGCGATGGGGTACCCAGTGGCCTTGCTGGCCAGGGCCGAGCTCCTACTGACTCTCGGGTTTACCTCGATAACGTAGTATGGCGCGTCTGGCTCCCATGTCATACCGATGGCATCCAATACTTTGGGATGCGGTGGGAGCGCAAACTGAACGTTGCATCCCCCCTCGATGCCCAGCCCCCTGATGATCTTCAGGGAGGCGGTTCGGAGCATCTGGTACTCTTTGTCGGTGAGCGTCTGGCTCGGGGCGACCACGATGCTGTCGCCCGTGTGGACACCCATGGGGTCCAGGTTTTCCATGTTGCAGATGGTTATGCAGTTGTCGGCCCCGTCGCGAAGCACCTCGTATTCCAGCTCCTTCCAGCCGACCAGCGATCGTTCCAGCAGGATCTGGGATATGGGGCTTGCAGAGAGTCCGCTTTGGGCGATGGCCTCGAACTCCCCCTCGGTGGTCGCGATGCCGCCACCACTACCTCCAAGGGTGTAGGCGGGACGGATGACCAAGGGAAGGCCCATCTGCGCGGCCACCACCCGGGCTTGCTCCATGGAAGATACTGTTACGTTTTCCGGTTCAGGCTCACCGATATCGTGCAGGAACTCCCGGAAGAATTCCCGGTCCTCCGCCCTACGAATGGTCTCGAGGGGCGTGCCGAGCAATCGGACGTTGTAGCGGTCGAGAATGCCAGCATCCGCCAGTGCCACCGCCATGTTCAACCCCGTCTGGCCGCCGAGTGTAGGCAGAAGCCCATCCGGCCGTTCGCGGTCAATGATCCTCTCAAGCACCTCGACCGTCAGAGGTTCGATGTAGACATGGTCCGCGATGCCCTCGTCGGTCATTATGGTAGCCGGATTGGAGTTGACCAGGACGGTCTCAACGCCCTCTTCTCGGAGGGCCTTGCATGCCTGTGTGCCCGCGTAGTCGAACTCGGCCGCCTGGCCGATGACGATGGGGCCGGAACCTATTACCAGAACTTTTCGCGGCTTATCCGTAACTGTGCCTCCATGACTTGTGGCGCAACTCTTCGAATTCTAGGGGGAAGGCGCACCGTCTTTCATATTCAATAATATATTTTAAGCCCGGCTGTTAAATTAACAAGCCGGGCTCTGCTCTGGTCTCTGGGTCAAATTTCTGTAACGTTGGCGTCAGATTTTTGGGAGTACGCCGGGCAGCTCGATCAGACCCCGGTCGTACAGCGAATTGAGCAACTGGAATACGAATGCACCGAACAGTTTGCCGTCCCAGTCGGCGGCGTCGGGCCCGGGTATCGTTTGCTCAGCCCTGGGTGGGATACTGATCGTTACGTTTCCGTATCGGTTCACCTCGACCTCCATCCGGCCGAGGGGGACTGAATTTGCCTGGTTGCGAGGCTGGAGGAGAGAAAAGGCATTTACCGTAAAAATCCACTGTCCGCCAATTTGGCCCCTTCCAGGAGCTACGGCGAAGCCGAACTCTCCACAGACGTAGCCTGGGACCTCCTCGTCAAAGATGGCGGTCATGTCCGCGAAATCCACATCCACTTCCACATCCACCCCCCCTTCCAGCAAGACCATCGAAAAAGAAGACATGAAAATAATTCCTCCGGAAGGTTGCAGCTCAAGGCTGTTCAGGGGAGGCATCCGGCGCACTGTGTGACAGCCCGCTGCCACTGCGACGGATACCTGGTGTAACACCTCCTTAGATGCCCTGGGAAAGGCAAGAGAGTCTATGACTTGAACTCATCCATCAGTTTCAGGAACCGGTCGAACAGGTAGTCATTGTCCCTTGGTCCCGGTGATGCCTCTGAGTGATACTGAATCGTGAAGACCGGCAGATCCCGGTGGGTCAACCCCTCCACCGTATCGTCGTTCAGATTGATGTGAGAGACCTCCAAGCCGGAGGGTAGAGAATCGGCCAGCACGGCGTAACCGTGGTTCTGCGCCGTGATATAGACCTTTCCGTCAGACAAATCACGCACCGGGTGATTGCCGCCCCGGTGCCCGAACTTCAACTTGAAGGTTTCTGCGCCCAGAGCCCGCGCAACAACCTGATGGCCGAGGCATATACCCATTACAGGGACTCTGCCGATAATTCGCCGGGCATTGTCGACCACGTAATCCACGATCTGCGGGTCTCCAGGGCCAGGCGAGAGAAGCACTCCGGACGGGTTCAGCGAGAGCAGTTCCTCCGCTGGTGTATCGGCGGGCACCACCCTTACGTCACAGCCCCGCCGGGTGAGTTCACGCAAAATATTGTATTTAAGCCCACAGTCCGTTACCAGCACTCGGTATGGGCTTTCCTCACCGTTTTGATTCAAATCGCCCCAACCGTAGCCCGTGTCGGTCATTACGTTACGTACATGGTCGAGTTCATCGTAGTTGGGGGCTGCGTCCAACATTGACTTTGCGATATCGGGGTCGGAGGCTATGGCACCGAGCATGACTCCCTTGGATCTGAGCCGGCGGGTGATGGCCCTGGTGTCGACCCCGCTGATGCCGGGAATGCCCTGTCGTTCAAGGAATTCGTGGATGGTCCTGTCGCTGGAGCCGTGGCTGGGCTCGTCGCAGTGTTGTCGGACGATCAGGGCGCTGACCTGAATGCGACCGGACTCGTCGTCATCCTGGTTGATACCGTAGTTTCCAATCAAGGGATAAGTGAGGGTGACCATTTGCCCCGAATAGGACGGATCGGTCAGCACCTCCTGGTAGCCGGTCATCGTGGTGTTGAATACCACCTCGCCAACGGCAGGGACATTGGCGCCGAAGCTCTGGCCGCGGTGGACGGAACCGTCCTCAAGAACGAGAAACGCGATGGGCAATTTAGCGCACCCCCAGGATTGGAGAAAGGATTGGATAACCCGACCGACAACAAAGCACGAGCCGAGAAGGTCGCGGGGCCCGGTCTTGCGGTCGGCCCGAAAAGTATGCCTTTAAGCTATGAATCATGGTCTTCCTGAACAGATAGCTCACTGGACTTGTGAACTATTCTCCCGGCAGCGATGGTTGCCACCACCCGGCCGCGGAGTTTAGTGCCATCCAGTGGCGTGTTCCTGCCCTTGGAGGCGAACTCGGAGGAGTCAACCGTCCATTCCTCGTCCGGGTCAAACAGGACTAGGTCCGCCGGTGTGCCTGGAGCCAGGGATGCCAGCTCCAGGTATTCCGGTCCCAGGATCCTGGCTGGTCCAGCCGTGAGCCTGTCGATCAATGTCGCCAGCGGAACCTGCCCATTGCTGGCCAGTTGCATGACCGACCCCAGAGCCGTTTCCAGCACGCTGATACCGAAGGCCGCGTCGTGATAGGTGACCTGCTTGCTGGCCACATCATGAGGCGCATGGTCGGTGGCGATGCAATCGATCGTTCCGTCTGCCAGTCCTTCGACGAGGGCGTCAACATCGATGTGACTGCGCAGGGGCGGATACACCTTGGTTGAGGTGTCGTAGGCCCATTCGCTGGGAGCTACCGCACTACCCCTGCCGCCCATAGCCCACTCGTCGGTTATGGTCAGGTGATGGGGGCATACTTCAGCAGTCACGTGCAGGCCCAGTTCTTTGGCGCGGCGAACCAGCGGGACGCTGCCGGCGGTACTGACGTGCGCCACATGGAGCTTTCCGCCGGTGGAGCCCGCCAGCGCGATGTCGCGAGCGATCATGGCGTCCTCGGCTGCCGGCGGTATGCCGGGAAGTCCCAACCGGGTGGCGACTGAGCCTTCCGCCATCAGCCCGTCTGCGCTGAGGAGCAGGTCTTGGCAGTGATTGCTTACCGGACGATTCAGGTCCGCCCCGTACGTCAGGGCCATTCGCATCAGGTTGGCGTCCTGGACTGGATCGCCATCGTCGCTGAACGCCACGGCCCCTGCGGCAGCCATCTCCTCGAAGTCTGCCAACTCCCTGCCCTTGCGTTCCCGGGTGATGCAGCCTATGGGCAGCACGCGGATAAGCCCGGATTCGCGGGCGCGGCGTAGCACGAACTCGATCATCGGCTCGGAGTCGATGGGCGGATCGGTGTTGGGCATGCAACAGACGGTGGTGAACCCCCCTCGCGCTGCTGCCGCCGCGCCGGTGGCGATGGTTTCCTTGTATTCGTACCCCGGCTCGCGCAAATGGGCGTGCAGGTCGATGAAACCGGGGCTGCAAACGAGGCCCTCACCCTCAATAACAATAGATGCCTCAGGAGGAACGTCTACGGATGGTCCCGAAGAGACGATTCGCCCGTCCGCAACAAGGATATCGCCGACAAGGTCGGTGTGCCGGGCAGGGTCGATCAAACGCACCCGGCGCATCAGCACGGGGCGAGTCGTCTGTGCCATCGTCATTCTTCGGCCCCGGCGTTGAGCTGATAGAGCACGGCCATGCGCACGGCCACTCCCGCAGTCACCTGCTCCTCGATGGCGGAGCGGCTGCCGTGGGCTAGGCCCGAGCTTATCTCTATGCCCTCGTTCATCGGCCCGGGATGCATGACCAGCACCTCCGGGTTGGCCCTCGCGAGCCGGGCATCATTGACCTGCCAGCGACGAATGTATTCTCGGATGCTGGGCAGGAATCCGCCCCGTTGTCTCTCTGACTGAAGGCGCAACGCCATAACCACGTCGGCATCGATCACGGCCCGGTCCAGATCAGGCTCGAATTCCACTTTCGATGCCAGCCCAACTCCGTCGTGGGATCGAGCTTCGGTGACGAAATCAAGAGGCATCAATGTCCTTGGGCCCGACAGGACCACCCGGGCACCCATTTTGGCAAACCCCCAGATGCCCGAACGCGCCACTCGGCTGTGCAGCACGTCTCCAACAATCACGACCTTCAGACCCTCGATGCTTCCCAGCCGGGATTGAACCGTGTACAGGTCCAGCAGCGCCTGGGTGGGATGGGCGTGCAGTCCGTCGCCAGCGTTGACGATGTTGACCCGGTCCAGGTTCCGTGCCAGGAAATTGGGCGCGCCGGCGTGGGGATGTCTCACTACCAGCGTGTCGACGCCCATGGCCTGCAGCGTCAGGCCGGTATTGAGCAGCGATTCACCCTTGTCCGCGCTGCTTCCTGAGGCGCTCATGTTAATGACGTCGGCGCTAAGTATCTTGCCGGCTTCCTCGAAGGAAACCCGGGTCCGGGTACTGGCCTCATAGAACAGCGTGACCACCACCTTGCCGCGTAGGGCCGGCACCTTCTTGATGTCGCGGCCCAGGACTTCTGCCATGCTGTGGGTGGATGCCAGCGTCGATTCCAGCTCGTCGCGAGAATAGTCATCGAGATCGAGCACGTGCCTTCTGTCCCCGCTGCCATTGCCCTGAATGGCATCGACGGCAAGTCTTCCCTCTATGGTCTCGCGTACTGTCATACCTTCGATCTCGACTGGTGCCCGCAGGATCCGAATACCTCTATTCTCCGCCAGCCGGCACTGCCTCCGGTTCCAGGGTTTCAGGATCGGAATGCCCGTCCTGCGAGCCGTCCGGGCGGAGAATCACCACCTCTTCCAGCTCATCGATTTCGTCGAGGCGCACGGCAATGATTTCGCTCCTGGCGGTGGGAACGTTTCGGCCCACGTAGTCGGCGCGAATGGGCAGTTCCCTGTGCCCACGGTCAATCATCACGGCAAGCTGCACCTGGGTGGCTCTGCCGTAGTCCGTCAGGGCGTCAAGGGCGGCTCTGATTGTGCGACCGGTGTATAGCACATCATCCACCAGCACCACCCGCTGCCCCTGGATACTCACGGGAAGGTCGGTGCGATGCACGCGCACCCGGGGACGCTTCCGCTCGCGCAGGTCGTCGCGGTACAGGTTGATGTCCAGCGAGCCAACGGGCACTGACGAGCCTTCAAACTCAGCGATGCGGGACGACAGCCGTTGCGCCAGAGGCACTCCCCGGCGCTGGATACCGACGAGCAGGAGATCGACGGCGCCACCATTGCGCTCCAGGATCTCGTGGGCGATGCGGGACAGGGCCCGGCTCATGGCCTCCCGGTTCATCACCTGTCGCTCTGTCATTCCGTCGATGCCCTCTCCGGGCATGATCCCTCCCCTGACTTTCCAATTTCCTGACGGCAGTTCTCTTCCGAACCCGGCAGGGGGAAATCGAAAACCCCTTGCCTCATGACCGGCAAGGGGTACGAACCGGCCCGGCGTGCGTACACACCGGGGATGACTCCGGGACGTCCAACTTTGCCAGCCTCACTGGACTGCCTTAAAAGTCTGACTGCCCTCCTACGGTAAGGAACCGCAGGCAAGTTTTTATGTTGATAACATTAGCTTACTATAAATCCAAAGTCTCCGAAACCCACTTATCCACGCCAACAATTCGCTTAACCAAGCGCACTATGAATCGGGGAGTTCCCTTGTCGCTCTGACAGCCATATCACTTGCTGCCGCAAGCTGGCCGAATCCGCTGGCTCAGGATGCGACCTTCTTGCGCCGATTGTTCATGTAATCAACCAACACAAACTCGCTGAGATTGGAGGCGCTAGTGTAGAAGGCGCGCCCTCTGTTGATTCGGGTCATCCGGTCGACGAAATTCACCAGCTGATAGTTGTTCTCCAGCATAAACGTGTTTATCAGGATGTCCTCCTGGGTGCAGCGACGCACCTCCCGGAGGGTCTCCATCTCTGTTCGATAGCTGGGCGGGTAGCTGAAATACGACCGGTCGCCCTCCAAGTGTGCCGTGGGTTCTCCGTCGGTGATGACCAGGATCTGCCTCGTGCCGCCCTTCTCCCGAGACAGGAGCTTGCGGGACAGCATCAGTGCGTGGTGCAGGTTGGTGCCTGACACCCATGCATTCCAGCTGCAGCCAGCCAGGTCCTCCTCCCTGATTTCCCGTGCATAGTCCGAAAATCCGACGATGTAGAGACTGTCCCTCGGGAACTGGGAGCGAATCAGGGCGAGGGGGGGGGGGGGGGGGGGGGGGGGGGGGGGGGGGGGGGGGGGGGGGGGGGGGGGGGGGGGGGGGGGGGGGGGGGGGGGGGGGGGGGGGGGGGGGGGGGGGGGGGGGGGGGGGGGGGGGAGGGGGGGGGGGGGGGGGGGGGGGGGGGGGGGGGGGGGGGGGGGGGGGGGGGGGGGGGGGGGGGGGGGGGGGGGGGGGGGGGGGGGGGGGGGGGGGGGGGGGGGGGGGGGGGGGGGGGGGGGGGGGGGGGGGGGGGGGGGGGGGGGGGGGGGGGGGGGGGGGGGGGGGGGGGGGGGGGGGGGGGGGGGGGGGGGGGGGGGGGGGGGGGGGGGGGGGGGGGGGGGGGGGGGGGGGGGGGGGGGGGGGGGGGGGGGGGGGGGGGGGCATTAGCGCCACGGTAACCTTCTTGGCCGCCTGCCAGTTGTTGAACAGGCCCATGGACCGGCTCTGGTCCAGCAGCACCACGGTTGCAGCCTTGGTCATGTGCTCGGTGCGGTGTACCTCGAAGTCCTGCACCCCCAGCTGCACCGGCACCTGAGGTCCGCCGCGCAGCACCGCATTCTTGACCGTCGCCTGCAGGTCGACCAGGAACGGGTCCCCGAACTCGTAGGTCTTAGTTTCGCCCAGGAGGTCGCCGTTGGCTCCTCGCGTGTCCATCAGGTGGCCGCCGATGCGGTCCTTCTTGAGGTGGGTGAACACCTCCTTCAGCGCTTTCTGTCCGATGCGACGCATGCCGCGCGCAGTCAGCTCGGTCTTGTCCCCGCCGGTGATGTAGCCCGCGTCCTCCAGCAGCTTGCGCAGATTGTCCAGCTCATCCCAGACACGGCGGGCGTCGTCGCCCAGCAGTTCCGCCAACTTCTCGGGATCGATGTCGCTCAGGTCGCCGGTGCGGATTGCCTCCTGCAGCGCGGCTTCAAGCTGGTCCAGCTGCTGCAGGTCCCGCATCATCTGCATGGCCTGTTCCATGGTCAGGCTGTCATCGCCCAGGAACGGGTACTGCCGGCGCAGGTCGTCCATGGGCATCAGCTGCTCCATCATGGCAGCGAACTGGGCCATTTCCCGCTGTGTCTCGGCATCGAAGGCCTGGGACAGCGCGTCCTCCATTTCCTGGCGGGCGTCGGGCGACATGCTGTCCAGCATCGACTGCATCTGCGCCAGCTGCTGTTGCAGCATCTCCATGAGTTCTTCGAAGCTTTCGGGCGGGTTGGGGCCAAACATCTGTCCCCACTTGTCCATGAACCCATCGAAGTCCGGCTCCCGGCCTGACAGCTTGTCGCGCATCATCTGGTTGAGGTCGCGCATCATTTCGCGCGTGGCTTCCATGTCCTCGGGGGACATGTTCTGGATCTGCTGTTGCATCTGCTGGGAAAGGTTCTGAGCCATCTGGCTCTTGAGCATATCCAGCAGTTCCTGGAACTTCTGCTGGGCCTCCGGGTCCATGAAGTCGTAGTCCATCAGCTCCTTGAGCTGACTGCCCACACCCTCCGGAAGGTTATCGAGTTTTTCCTGGTTACGGTCCGCCCGCTGCTTCAGCAGATTGTTGAGCGCCTCCTGCTGTTCGCGCTCGTCCTCCGGAGACTGCTCCACCTGCTGCTGGGCCTCGTCGAGCCGGTTCTGGATGCCGCGGCGTTCCGTATCGATGATGTCCTGCAGCCGTTCCTTGAGGTCGTCCAGCACCGAGTCCATGTTGTGCTGCTGCATCTGCTGGCGGCGGCGGTCCTTGAGCTGCTCCATGAGCTGGCGCAGTCCGGGCATCTGTTCGCCGTCGCGGTTCTCCATACCCTGCCGGAACAGGTCCCGCAGCGCCTGCATAATGTCGCCGCGGTTCAGGATATCGTCGGACAGCATATCCATAAGCTCGTCAGCGTCGATATCGAAGATGTTTTGGGTACCGTCCCACATGGAATAGCGATGTGTTCGATACAGCATGGCGTCCCCCAAAACGGATGTGCGAGGCTGATAGTCCGGCTTGAAAACACGGGGCTAGAATTACGGCGATGATACCCGCCAGCGAAGGATGTGGCAACTGAGATCGTCTGAACTGTGATGTTTTTGATTAGAGGATTGCCAAGATTTCTTTCTCTTTCTTGCGGATCCTGCGCCCTGGCAATACTGACACGGGGTGTTCGGAACAATGCAATCAGGGCAATCCCTTAATCTTGAAAATCCTGATTCAGACAATCATCAAATTACCTTGGCTCCCAGAACCCTTTGGCAGTGGGACAGAGCCCAGCGATGAGCCTCGGCGTCAGGTCCTGACACGCAGTCGGAATAGACCTCAACCTCGTAGTCCCGGTTGCGGGCGTCGGACACGGTGTGCATCACGCAGACATTGGTGGCAACACCGCAGACCATCAGCTTTTCCGGTTGGACGGCCGACAGCTTCTCGGCAAGGTCGGTGTTGAAGAAGCCGCTGTAGCGTTTTTTGGGCACGACCACCCGGCCTGGAACGAACTCGGACAGCTCCGGGATAACCTCGGTCTCCTCGGTACCAATGACGCAGTGGACAGGAAAGATGTTGAACTCGAGGTCGTCGGGGTCATGGTTGTCGGCCAGGAACAGTATCTCGGAGCCCGCCGCAATCTCCTTCGAGATCAGCTCGTGAACATTGGGAATTATGCGACGGGAGTCCTCGTGGTACAGGTTGTAGCCGGGCTCCAGGAACCCCCTGAGCATATCTACGACCAAGACAACATTGCTCATTGCCGCCTCCCGCGAGCATGAATGGTACTGCGAAGTATGGGCCATCCAGCGGACCCTGAGCAACCTGCCGCGGTGATACGAATTTCGAGCCATTATGCAGGGTGGCGGTTCCCCACCGGGGCAGCATATGCGAGGGCGCAGCAGTGGGAGGAGGTGGAACAGCCGATAACCGGAATCAGAAACCCGCAGCCTGCGAGAAGAGGGAGTTACGGACTCGATTCCTTGGAGGACTGCGCCACCAGCTCAAAGCAGTTTCGGCCTTCCTCGTGGTCCCACCGGCGCTCCGAAAATCCGCGATCTCCGTGAACCGCACCCGTCGTATCGGTTGAGAAGACTGCGCACAGCTCGTAGCGCGGCGCATCCAATATCCGGTAGTCGTAGCGCGCTCCCGTCACAGGGTCATCCACACTGTCGATGTAGTAGGTGGGACCAGGCAAATCGTCAAAGCCAGCGGGCAGCTCCTCGTTCAGTTCCCAATAGAGGTCAATGTTTCGCGCTATGTTGGACAGATCCTCCACTCTCTGCTCGTCTAATCGCATATCCCTCTGGCTGCCCGGAGAACCCGTGAGGGTCAGGGCGTAGGCGATGCAACCCACCACAACCAGCACGACCACGATCAGCAGGCCGCGGGTGTAAAGGTAGTTTCCCGGGGTGGTGGCAGAGGATTCAGTCTGCCGCATGTCCCAGAGGTAGTAGCCGAATATGCAGCCAGTAATCACCAGTATGGAGATCGTCTTCAGCACGAATCGGAGCGTGGGGTCACCGGTAAGTATATTTGCAAGCAGCGCGATCAGGTCGCCGATGATGATTCCCGCGCCGACGACCAGAGTGAGATACGTTAGCCATCGCCGCACCAGGGACTGACGCCGCTCCGGATCGGCCGCCACCAGCCGGGACAGCCATCGTGTGAGGAAAAGGTACAGTGGAAATGCCACGATGACCGAGGCGATTGCTGTCGCCCCGCTCTCGGTGCTGAACCCTTGCCGGGAATCGAGAGCGTCCGGGAAAGAATAGTCAATCAGCCCGAATACCAGGATTCCAAAGCTGATCGCTGTTACATACAGCGCAATGAAGGAAACCAGGTAGAGGAACGCCTCACGCGCGTACAGGTAAGGGGCCGGACGTGGCACCGCGACAGAGAAATCGACCTCGGCAAAGCCTGACAGCGCACTTCTAATCTCGCTGTCCTGCCACCCGGAATCGAGGAGCACCATACGGATTTCCTCGCGCCCGTGCCCCTTCTCCAGGGCCTCCTTGATGAAGGCCCGTAGTTCGCGGTTCACCGGGACAACCGATGTGTGCTAGAAGGCCCCGGGCGTGGCATAGCGGGCATCCTCTTCCAGCATCTCGCTGAGACCGACCGCCTCAAAACAGTTTTGCAGGCTGTCCATGTTCTCCAGCAGGTTCGAGGTGGTGCCGTGCTGTTTCAGCGTGGCCAGGGTTTCCCGCACGGCGTGCATGGCCGACAGGATGCCGCTGGCCGGGTAGATCACGATCTTGAACCCGTATCGCTCCAACTCGGATGCAGGCAGCAATGGCGACTTGCCTGTTTCAACGTAGTTGTACAGCAGCGGCACGCTCAGCTCCCGGCCGGCCTGCTCGATTTGCTCCGGCGTTCGCAGAGCCTCTACGAACAGCACGTCGGCCCCGGCCTTCACGTACTCCTCGCAGCGGCGCATGGCATCGTCCCACCCGGTAACGGCGATTGCGTCCGTCCTGACAATGATGGTGAAGTCGTCATCCGTGCGGGCGTCCACAGCGGCGTGAATCTTCTGGACCATGTCGTCCATAGGTATGACGCGCTTGTCGTCCAGGTGCCCACAGCGCTTGGGGAATTCCTGGTCCTCCAGGTGCAGAGCCGCCACACCGCTGCGCTCGTACTGCCGTACCGTGCGCCTGACGTTCAGAATGCCGCCGTAGCCGGTGTCCGCATCGGCAATCAGGGGGATGTCGACGACGGAGGCAATCTGGGAGGCGTTGTCCAGCATCTCGGTCATGGTGGCCAGCGCGAGGTCGGGGTAGCCGAGCCGCGCCACCGACGTGCCGGCGCCCGTCATGTATACAGCTGGGAAACCCGCTGACTCGATCAGTTTGGCCGTGAGACAGTCGTATGCCCCGGGTGCCATGATGATGCCCGGCTGTTCAAGCAGTCGGCGAAACTGTGTCGTGGCGCGCATATTGGCCTCCAACTAAAACTCGTTGCTGGGAAGTGCGTCGAACCGCACCGATTCTTCCCCACCTCAACCCTCTACATCAGGGTGAAGGGAAAATCGAAAGGCCTGGCCGTTCAGGCTATCAGGCCGCCATCGACCGTAAGGACCTGACCGGTGAGGTATCCGGCGCCCGCGCTGCTGAGGAAAAGGATCGTTTCGGCCACGTCTTCGGAGGTGCCAAAGCGCCCCATGGGGATGCGCTCAAGGATCTGGTTCCTCTGCTCATCGCTGAGGCCCTCCACCATGCCGGTGGCGATGTAGCCCGGCGCGACGGCGTTGACGGTGACGTTGCGGGAGGCAACCTCCCGGGCCACTGCCTTGGTGAACCCGATCAGGCCGGCCTTGGCGGCAGCATAGTTGGCCTGACCCGGGTTGCCCGTGAGCCCCACCACCGAGGACATATTGATCACCCGGCCGTAGCGCTGGCGTACAAAGTGAGGCATCACAAACTTGGTGCAGAGAAAGGCGCCCCTCAGGTTTACCTGCAGCACCTCGTCGAAGTCCGCCGACGTCATCCGCAGCAGCAGGCGGTCGCGATGGATACCGGCATTGTTGACCAGTATGTCCAACCGGCCGTAGTGCTCCAGAACGGCTTTGACAGCTTGTTGCGCCTGGCCCTCGTCGGAAACGTCCCCGGCGATGAGCATAGCATCACCGCCGCCAGTGGTTATGGAATCCCTCACATCCATGGCGGCATCCAGACTTGCATTGTAGTTCAGCGCTATTTTGGCCCCGGCCTCGGCCATACGCCGGGCAATTACAGCCCCGATGCCCCGGGAGGAGCCGGTGATGAGGGCCACCTGCCCATCCAGGTTGATACCCGGCCTAGTCGCCGTCATCGGATGCTTTCCCCACTCCTTCGGTAGACGAGCTGTTCATAATGGCCAGATCCTGTCTCATTATGTCGAGCAGACCGACGTTCACATACCTGACAGCGGTCCGCACGGCGCCTTCCACCGCGTTGGCGCGACAGGAGCCGTGGCCAAGGATCACCGGGGCGTTCACTCCGAACAGGGGACCGCCGCCGACCGTCAGCGGCCGGTTCGTGGTCTCCCACAGTTCCTTTGCCAACTGTTCCACTACGTTGCTGTCTACCGAATCAGGCATTCGCTGCCGTACAAAGTTGGCCAGGGCCCCACCCATTCCCTCAGTGAACTTGACCAGTATGTTCCCCACGAAGCCGTCGCAGATTATCACGTCGGCCTTGTTGGTGAAGAAGTCCATCCCCTCCACGTTGCCAACGAAATTGAGGTGGCTGTCCCGGAACATCTGGTAGCTTTCCTGGACCTGGCGGTTTCCCTTGGCGGCCTCTTCTCCCACGCTGAGCAGACCGATGCGGGGGTTCTCGATTCCCATATACGTGTGAGCGAAAGCGGCTCCCAGGACGGCAAAGCTGAGCAACAGCCCCGGACGGCAGTCCAGGTTGCTGCCAATGTCCACCAGAACGGTGTTCGGAGCCAACTCCCCGAGGAACGGCCCGCCAAGGCAGGGTCGTTCCAGCCCTTCCATCAAGCCCAGCGTCAGCACCGCGCTGGCCATGGATGCGCCTGTCGAGCCGATGGACACCATGACATCGGCCTGGCCCTGCTTGACGAGATGCGTCGCCACCACCACCGATGCGCGTGGCTTCTGGCGCATTCCCTGTACGGGATGCTCGTCGTCCCCGATCTTACCCTCAGAGGGGACAGTCGTGATGGGCAGACCCGCCACATCGTACTTGGCGAGCTCCTTCTCCACGGCAGCCGGGTCTCCGACCAGCAGCAGTTCAGCGTCTGAGGACGTCAGGGCCTGGATGGCGCCCTTGACCGTTTCCTCGGGAGCGTAGTCTCCCCCCATACAGTCCACGGCAACCCGGACCGGGCGGCCTTTTTCCGTTCCATTTAGTGACATTGCGCCCCTCTTTGGCCGCCCCGCACCCACATTTGGGGCCGGTCGTTAATTCTTCCTGACCGTCGCCGTTCCGGTTATCAGGTCTTCACCGGTTGCGGAATTTTTCAGTCCTATAGCGTAATTCGCCAATTCGACCTCTTTCCTGTTGTCTCGACCCCAGGTCTCCACGCAGTCCCCCGGATATGCGGCACCCTTGAACCGGGCGCGTAAGGACCCTGACGACAGCCAGTTTTCCCGGAGTTCTGAAGTCAACATTTCACTTACAAAAGCGAGAGTGAGCATGCCGTGGGCGATAATTCCCCCGAACTGGGATCCCGCTGCGAATTCCGGGTCGAGATGTAGTGGATTGTGGTCTCCCGAAACCTCGGAGTATTCGTCCAATTGGCTTTGCGAAATGATGCGGAACAGCGAAGGCAAGTCGCCCTTAGCTGTTTTCGTCGAATCTGTTTTGGGTTCTTGAACCGCCTCTCCCCTACCCGTACTTGCGTACTCTTGCTGCTGGGGGACCAACAGGGTTGTCCTGATGGTCATCGCCGGACTTCCGGAACCGATCTCGGCACCCAGCCCGAAGGTCAGGAACCGCAGGCCACCGCGCTCTCTTTGCCTTTCCAGCCACGCCTTCACCCTGATCTCACTGCCGAGAGGGATGGGCGCTAGCACGTCGAATTCCTGCAGGCTGTGAATCGCCCCTGACGGCAGGCGTGTACGCTGCAGAATCTGGCCCAAGGCCAGAGCGACGACGTACAAGGGCGGCGCCAAGCCAAGGTCCTGGTAAACGGGAAGCTCGTCGCCGACGGCTTGGAGATAGGTCAACACCGGTTTCTCGTCTGTGCTGACCCGTCCCAGGTCCAGGGGCTCGGAGGGTGACCCTAGAGACTCGATGTCAAGCAGCGTGGATCCCCTTCAGGAGCGCACTGTATCCCCTTTGGCCTACGGCAGGGGCATCTGGAATACGCCTGGGGAGGTTAGCAGGCACTCCCGGCAGCGTCCCGGTTCTTTGCTCCGGGTAGGAATTATACATATCGCAAAGACGGGCGGGCAATAAAACGCGACTCGCTCAAGGGGCAAATCGGTGCCTGCCGTATTTCGTCGCTCCATCCAGTCTGTGCGACGTGCGCCTCAGCAACCCCGGTCTTGCAGGCCGAAAGCCTCCGCGGCCAGCCCAACGATGTGGTCGCCGATGGCCAGGGACGAGGTCGCGCCCGGTGAGGGAGCGTTGAGAACGTGAACGGCCTCCCTCCCACGAATGATGCTGAAATCGTCCAAAAGGCCGCCGTTTCGGTCAACGGCCTGTGCCCTGACGCCAGAACCGCCGGGGGCCAGGTCCGACTCGCGGATTTCCGGCAGCAACCGCTGCAGGTCGCGCAGGAAGATGCTCTTGCTGTAGGAGCGTCGCATCTCACTCAGCCCGGTCTTCCAGTGCTTGGCGGTCATCTTCCAGAAACCGGGATAGGTGAGCGTCTCTAGTGATTCGCCAACCCTGACGTCGCTCTTGCGGTAACCCTCGCGGCTCAGGGCAAGCACCGCGTTGGGTCCCGCCTCCACGCTCCCCCAGATGTTGCGGGTGTAATGCACGCCCAGGAAGGGGAACCTCGGATCGGGCACCGGGTAGATCAAACCCGACACCAGGTGGTGGCTCTCCGGACGCAGGGTGAAATACTCGCCTCGGAACGGGACAATTTTGACATCAACCCTCTCCTCGATCATCGACGCAATCCGGTCGGCGTACAGCCCGGCGCAGTTGATCATGTGCTTGGCCTGGACCGTTCCCCTGGGGGTTTCAAGGGCCACGCCCTCTCCGCTGCGTTGGATGCCCTGCACCGGCGCCTCGGTGAAGATGTCACCGCCTGCGTGTGCGAACTTGCTGGCGTATGCCTGGGCCACCTTGGGGTAATCGGCGATTCCGGTGGCAGGCGACCACAACGCCCTGATGCCCGCTGCGTGCGGCTCGATCTCCCGTAGTCGCTCCGGGCCAATAACCTCCAGGCCCTCCACTCCATTGGCCACGCCCCGTTCGTACAGGTTGTCCAGTCGGCCCAGCTCGGACTCATCGGTGGCGACGATGACCTTTCCGCAGCGCTCGTACTCAATCTCATTCTCGTCGCAGAAGTCGATCAGCCTCTGCACTCCGGCCACGCAGAAGTTGGCCTTGTGGGATCCCGGGCGGTAGTAGATGCCGGAGTGTATTACGCCGCTGTTGTGACCGGTCTGGTGGGTGGCCAGTTCGGCCTCTTTTTCCAGCACTGCGACTTTCAGATCGGGGAATCGCTGGTTCAGGTGCATGGCGGTGGAAAGACCAATGATGCCCCCACCGGCAATGGCGACGTCATACTGCTGCTTCTCCATAACGGCACTCTCCACCGTCGGAAAATGTGGTCAAAAAGACACTCCGACGCAAGGTAAGGTTAGAGGGCCATCGGCTACGGGTCAAGGTAATCGGACCAGTCCACCGTGCTATACTCTAGCGGCGCGGCGAAATCCGCCATCACCTCTTCTCAACAGACTTGGAGGATGTATGCACTTCGGCATTTTCATGGAGTTTGGAAGCCGTCCGGGACTCTCGGAGGCCGAGTCTTTTCAGGAGGGGTTCCGGCTGGTAGATACCGCCGAAGAAATGGGGCTGGATGGCGTATGGCTGGCCGAACTGCACTTCAACCCGTCGCGTTCCGTTCTGTCGGCGCCAGTGGTGGTCGGCAGCTCCATCGCTACCCGCACGAAGCGCCTGCGGCTCGGCATGGCGGTGCACGTCCTGCCCCTGAGCAACCCTCTGCGCATCGCCGAGGAGATCGCCACGCTGGACCAGATCAGCGAGGGACGTTTCGAGTTCGGGGTGGGACGCAGCGGCTTCGCCCGTTCCTATGATATCTACGGCGTACCATACGTGGAGAGCCAGGAGCGATTCCGGGAAGCCCTGAACATCATTCTTGAGGCCTGGAAAGGTGAGCCCTTCTCCTATGAAGGCGAGTTCTACACCTTCAATGAAGCCACGGTCTGGCCCCGTCCCTACCAGGACCCGCATCCGCCCATACGTATTGCCGCCAACACCGCCGAGACATTCACTCGCCTGGGCAAGCAGGGGCACCCCATCTTTGTGGGCCTTCGCGGAATGGATATTCCCGAACTCCAGGGCCACCTGACGGAATACCGCAGGTCATGGCGAGAGGCGGGACACGAGGGCGACGGCGACGTTTCACTGCGCATCCCTGTATACGCCGCCGAAGGCGAGAAGGAGGCGCTGTCGGAGCCGCGCGACAGCATCGATGCTTACTTCAACCGGATGGGGTCGCTGCTCCGCGACGCTGCCTCAGCGCGGGCCAATGCCGACGGCTCCCTGCGTCAGGGCCGCGCCGACCGGCTGGCGACCATGTCCTACGAGGAGATGCTGGAGACCAAGGTGGCCTTCGGTACCGGCGAGGGCCTGATTGATCGCTTCACCGAGCTGAAGGAGGAACTGGGCCTCGACGGCATTGTGGCCGAGCTGAACGCGGGTGGCCTCATACCCGAGGAGGCGGTCACCCGCAGCGTTCGCATCATCACCGAACAGGTCATGCCTGTCTTCAAGTAGTGCAGTTCCTGCAAAGCCTTCCGGAAACCGTCGTGTAATTGAAAGAAACGAGGGGTTCAATATGAGAGTCGCCGTGCTCGACGACTACCAGTCCGCCGCCGAAAGCCTGGCCGATTGGTCCCAACTGCCCCCTGGCAGCGACGTCGTGTTCTTCAGCGAACACCTGACCAGCGAAGACGCCCTGGTCGAACGGCTTGCCGATTTTGATGTGGTGATGGGCATGCGGGAACGCACGCCGTTCCAGCGTTCGCTACTGGAACGCCTGCCCAAGCTCCGGCTGCTGGTCACCACCGGCCGCCGCAACGCCTCATTCGACATCGAAGCCGCCACCGAGCTGGGGATCGCGGTCTGTGGCACGGACGGCGCGGGCGAGGGCCCCACGGAACTGGTCTGGGGCCTGATTCTCGGGATCGCCCGAAGCATCCCCGAGGAGGACCGGCTCACCCGCGAGGGCAAGTGGGGTACGACGGTCGGAGTGGGCCTGAAGGGCAAGACCTTGGGCTGCCTGGGGCTGGGCCACATAGGCTCCCTGGTGGCCAGGGTTGCCACCGCCTTCGACATGAACATCATCGCCTGGAGCCAGAACCTCAACGCCGAACGCGCCCGCGATTGCGGCGCGACGCTGGTGGACAAGGACACCCTGTTCCGCGAGTCAGACTTCGTATCCATTCACCTGGTACTGAGCGACCGTACGCGTGGCCTTGTCGGAGCGCACGAGCTGTCCCTGATGAAGCCGACTTCCTACCTGGTCAACATCTCCAGAGGGCCCATCGTCGATGAGACCGCACTGGTCGACACCCTGCAGCGACGGGCCATCGCCGGCGCTGCGTTGGACGTATTCGCCACAGAGCCGCTGCCCGAGAATCATCCCCTGCTCAAAATGGAAAACACCGTGATCCTGCCCCATCTCGGCTACGTTACCGAGGACTCGTACCGCGCCATGTACGCCGGGGTGGTCGAGGACATCCGGGCGTTCACCAGCGGCGAGCCGGTGCGCATGATCAACGAGGACGTGCTCAGCGCCTCCCAGTTCCGCGGTTATCAGTAGAGGCCGGCATCTTCTCGCATCGGAAGAATTCCAGCCTGTTTCAGCAGCGGTTTGAAAGCACGCGACGAGGGCGTCCACAAGGGACGCCCCTACGAAATGGTTTTCGCCGGTTTCGGGCAACCCTTGTGGTTTCCCGGTTCACCAATGACATTCAAATTAAACAAGCGGTTACGCTCGATTTGGGAGTATCACAGAAATGAAAGCAATACGCATCCATGAATTTGGCGGCCTTGACGTTCTCAACTGGGAGGACGCGCCAGACCCGGAACCCCGACCACACCAGGTTCTGATCAAGGTTGACGCCGCCGGAGTTAACTACGCCGACCTGATGCGGCGCGGCGGCAACTACCCCGGCCCCGACCTGCCATCCTCCCTCGGGCTGGAGGCAGCAGGGACCGTGGTCCAGGTGGGGGATGACGTCCCCGGCATCTCCGTGGGACAGCGGGTGATGGCCATGGGACCCGGCGGGCAGGCGGAAATGGTTGCCGTCAACGGCAATTTCGTGTTCCCATACCCCGAGACCGTCGACCCGGTGCAGGCCGGTGGGATGCCCATTGTCTTCCTGACTGCCTATCACCTCCTGAAGACCCGCGGCCACCTGGAACCCGGCCAAACGGTGCTGATCCAGGCCGGCGCGTCGGGCGTCGGCACCGTGGCCATTCAGCTGGCCAAGGCCTGGGGCGCCCGCGTGGTGGCGACCGCCTCCACGAAGGAGAAGCTGGACCTGTGCCGCTCCCTTGGAGCCGACGAGACCATCAACTACACCGAGCAGGACTTCGAAGAGGTCATCAAGGACCAGACCGGCGGCAACGGCGTGGAATTGATTCTCGAGTGCGTTGGCGGCCCAGTGCTGGAGAAGAGCCTGCGCTGCGTGGCCTCCTATGGGCGGATGCTCACATACGGCAACGCCTCGGGAACCCCGGCCAACCTGCCGGCTGGCGAGATCTTCGCCGCGAACCGCACCGTGATCGGCTTCAGCATCGGACGGTCACCGGTGGGAACGCTGGACCACCAGGCCGCTATGGCTGAGATATTCCCCTTGATGGCGGACGGCAAGGCCCGCCTGATCGTCGACCAGGTCCTGCCAATGTCGGAGGTCGCCACGGCCCATCAGCACCTGGCCAACCGGGGCACCAGGGGCAAGGTCATCCTCACGCCGTAGCGCCGGGTCTGTGAAGCAGAGTTCGACCTGAAAACCCTTCGCGGATTGGCAGACTAGGAGAGGGATGCCGGTGAAGATTGATGTCGTGGCCCGCATCCTCGCGGTGCTCCTGGCGTTGATGACAGTGTTCGGTTTGGTTGCCTGCGGTTCTGCCGAGGAGAATTCCCTATCCTTCGACGAATCCAGTGCGGCGATGATGGCCGAAGTCGAGCGGGAGGAAGCTATCATGGCTTCATCCACCGCTGCGACATCAAACCAGGCGATGGAGGAATCTGCCGCCGAGTTTGAGGACACTGAGGAAGGGGACGCGCTGCTTGCGGGCAGCAACGGGCTCTTCCAAAACTCCCCACTGTCGGCGGAGGCTCAGTCCAGCACGGTGGGCCAGAACCGGATTATCGTCCGGACCGTGGACATGGGGATCATCGTAGCCGATGTGCCCGAAGCAGCGGACTACGTGCTCACTGCGACTCGACAGGCGGGCGGATGGCAGGTCAGTTCAGATCGCAGCCGCACTCACAGGGCCTCTCTGGCCGTTCGCGTCCCGGCGGACCGACTCGACGAATTCGTCGACTCGATACGAGAGATGGCCGAGCGTGTCGAATATGAGACTTCCACCAGCCAGGATGTGACCGACGAATACGTCGACAACGAGGCGCGCCTGAATGGACTCAGGAGCACCGAGGAGCGGCTGCTCGAGTTCCTGGAACGCGCCGTCGACGTGGAGGACGCCCTGGCAGTGCAGGAGGCGCTGGCCGGAATCCAGCTTGAAATGGAGCGGATCGAGGGCCGCCTACGGTTCCTATCGCAGACCTCTGCCTTTTCCCTGGTCAACCTGTCACTCACCACCAAACCCGGTGAGATGGAGGTTGAAATCGGCCAGGATGCCGCCACATTTCGCGCTGGCCTCAGCGCAGGATTCAGAGCCACGTTCGAGGCCCCTGATGGAGCGGATGAGTACAGCTTCACCTGGGATTTTGGCGACGGTACCGATCCGGTGCGGGGTAGCCGCACGGCTCCCACCACCAATGTGGGCGAACGCGTAACGGCCACCGTAACCCACACCTTTTTCGACGTTGAGCAGTCGCCCTACATTGTCCAACTGGAGATCAGCGGAATCGGCGAGTCAGGGGTATTCCAGGGTTCAGATACTCTCATCGCGACCGTCACCGAAATCCCGGGAATAGACGTCTTCGCCGGTGAGTTCCGCGTGGTGGATGAGGGAGACGAGGTGGAATACAGCGGATCGTTCACCCGCCCCGAATCGCTGTGGGACTTCGAGTACCGGTGGGACTTCGGCGACGGCACCGCCACTGTGATCGACGTACCCGCCGAGGGGTCCACCAGGGCCATGGCCGCACACGCATACAGCGATTACAGGCCGGACCCCTACGAGGTGGTGCTCACAGTCACAGCTCAGAGCGATGCCGGTGAGGTCAGGGGAACCAGTTCGATCCTTGTACAGGTCAACGAGGTCGAGGGCTTCGTAGTTGCCGGATGGGACGTGGGCGGCACGGCAAAATCGGCAGTGCGGGCACTCACCGCAATCGGCCAGGCGCTGCTCATCGTGGTGATCTGGATTGGCATCTTGAGTCCGGTATGGCTTGCTGTCCTTGCCGCCGTCATATTCCTACCACGGCTTCGCCGTCGATTCTGGCCCGCTGGCCCAGGGCGGGCCCAGGCTAGGCAAGGGGTGTTGCCAGCAGAAGGCTTCAACGAGTCGGTGGATGCCGTTCAGCCGGACCTGCCAAACGTCCCTCCCGGGACGAGCGGCGGGGAAGGGTCGGGGGTCATCTGCCAGCGCTGCAGCAGGGAAATCCCGGCCAGTGGCCCTGCTGGCAATCTCCCCAGGTACTGTCCATACTGCGGCGCCGACGCCGGGCCGAACGAAGACTAATCGCGCCAACCGGCCTGGCCGGCAGGCAGAAAGTTGTGAGGTGAACCATGTCCCGCGCTCGTGAGCTATTCCGGGAGGTGATCTCCCGACCGCACTGCACACTGGCGGCCAACATATTCGACCCATTGTCGGCCCGCATCGCCCACATGCTGGGCTACGAGGTCTGCGTCCTCTCCGGCTCGGTGGGGAAGGTGGCAAACCTGGGAGTTCCCGACATCGTGCTGTCCAACATGTCCGACGTGGTGGACCACTGCCGGCGCATCACGCGCATCGCTGACGTCTCGCTGATGGTGGACGCCGAGGACGGTTTCGGCAACGCGGTCAACGTCGTTCGCACCGTGCGGGAGATGGAGGCCGCTGGAGTGGCCGCCATCGAGATCGAGGACAACTTCGTGCCGCAACGATTCAACGTGGCCGACCCGGGCCTGGTCTCCACGCAGGAGCAGGTTGGCAAGCTGGAGGCCGCCGTTGCCGCCCGCACTGACCCGACCACGGTCATAGTGGCCCGCAGCGCCGCACTGGGCCTGTGCCCGCTGGATGAGGCTCTGGAACGCATCCAGGCCTACTCGCAGACAGGGGCCGAGGCCGTGATGCTGACCGGGTCCAGCAGCCGCGAGCAGCTGGAGGCTGTCCACGGGGCGACATCCCTGCCCCTATGCGTCCTGAACCCGCCCGCCGACGCTCGCAACGACCAGGCGTTCCTCGACGCCAACGGAGTGCGCATCCTGATGCTGGGCAACCCCACCTACGCTGTGGCTGTCCAGGCGATCTACGACACCCTCAGCCACCTGAAAGACGGCGGCGCCATGGAAGACCTCGCCGACCGGCAGGCCACGCCGGATCTGCTGCGCCAGGTCAACCGCACCGACGAGTTCATCGCCCTGCAAGAGCGGTATGTGAGGGAGTAGGGCTCCCTTTAAATTGAGCGAACGGGCAGCAATTCAAATCTCCCAAGGCAAGCATCGAGAATAGAATTGTTGCTGAGAGCAGGGCCTTTCCATTGTTCCTTCTCCCTTCGGGAGAGGGCGTTCTCTCTTTAAGCTGCAAGCTGGCAAAATAGCCGGCCTGCCCCTTGACCCTTAGGCAGAGCGACAACTAAAATTCCCGCGCTGAGAGGCAAGGGCTTGCATTTAGCTGTTGGTTATGTTATATTGTATTTATCGCTGTCAAATCTCAATGGGCGGCGTCGAAACTAGGACTGAGGAGAATGCCACTGAAAAAGACAAAGAGTCGACGTGGGTTTTCGGTTTTGGTGGGAGGAAGAGGAGAGTTCTATGAGAAGGCCTACGTTGGTCGACATACAAGTCGTCGTAACAATAGGTACCTCGCTCATCATGGCGGTCGCCACAGTGGCCAATATGATGTAGGGATGATACGAAGTACGCTAAGATGACGAAGATAACATCGATACGAAGTACGCTAAGATGACGAAGATAACATCGATACGAAGTACGCTAAGATGACGAAGATAACATCGATACGAAGTACGCTAAGATGACGAAGATAACATCGATACGAAGTACGCTAAGATGACGAAGATAACATCGATACGAAGTACGCTAAGATGACGAAGATAACATCGATACGAAGTACGCTAAGATGACGAAGATAACATCGATACGAAGTACGCTAAGATGACGAAGATAACATCGATACGAAGTACGCTAAGATGACGAAGATAACATCGATACGAAGTACGCTAAGATGACGAAGATAACATCGATAAGAGGGCCACAGTGAATGTGGCCCTCTTGCTTTATTTGATTCTAGTAGGCTATTTATGATCGCAGGAAATTGAGGACGTGGGACGTGTACTCCTCAGGCTTCTCGAAGGGGACCCAGTGGCCGCAGTGGTTCAGGACGACTAGGCGAGAATCATCCAGGTTGTTCAGGGCCGCTATCCCGATCTCAAAGACGCACATCCGGTCGTAGCGCCCCCAGATGATGAGGCTGGGGGCGTTTATGTTGGGCAGGTCCACTCCGTGGTCGTAAGGGACGCTTACAGAGTCGGCGTCGGCCTTGATGTGGTTGGGGTTGCCGGTGTAGTTCCCGTGTATGTAGTCGACAAGCTCGTCGGTTACCAGTCCGTTGTCGTCGATGTGGGTTCGTAGGTAACGGCGCACACTGTCCTTCGTCGGATTGTCCCGCACCTCGCGGGTTACCAGGCTGCCCTCGGAGGGACGGTTGCCCATCAGGTACAGGTCGCCCCCCGTACGGATGTGGCACGCGCCGAAGACCAGCTTGTTGACCCGGTGGGGGTCATGGGCCGCCAGCACCATGGCCGACTGCCCGCCCTGCGAGTTGCCGAGCACGTGCGCCCTCTCGATGCCCAGAACGTCCATCAGGCCCACGGCAGTGCGGGCCTGCAGGTTGTGCAGCGGCTCGTTGTACACCACCGGCCCGGTGCGACCGAAGTTGGGCAGGTCCATCACGATGCAGCGGTAGTGTTGCGCAAAGGCCGGCAGCACCTTGTGGAAGGTTATCCACCCCGTGGTGCCCGGCCCGTAGGAGTGGAGCATGACCACCGGCTCGCCCTCGCCGACGTCGTGGTAGTGAACGGGCATATCGCCGACCATGGCGGTCCTGCTGGTCGACTCCTCGGTGAACGCTGCGTTGGTCATGTCTTCATCTGCTCCAATAGTATTCGACGCAGGAAAGTCACCCCCACCCTGGCCCTCCCCCCTGAGGCGGAGGGAACGGACGGTAGGTCGTTAGACTTTGGCTGGCTCCTTGAAGTGGGGCATCACTTCGGTGGCGAACAGTTCGATGGAGCGCATTACCTTCCAGTGGGGCAGGCCGGCGAACCCAAAGTTGCCGAACACGTGGTTGATACCCGCCTCCTGCGTCTCCTTCAGCCGCTCCACCACCACCTCAGGGGTGCCGCGGAGGGGTGGCAGGCCAGCGTGGCCAACGTCGTCGCGACGTTCGCGGTCCCGCTGCCGGTTGGCCCAGTGCTCGTAGCCCTTGGCGACGTTGCCGTTCCGGTCCACGGGCATTCCGATGGGTGCGCCGTTGCTGCCCGCCGAACGCAGGATGCGCGACGAGAAGTCCTCCAGACCAACGGGGTCGCGTTCGGCCTCCTCCATGGTCGGGGCCACGTAGATTGACTTAGACATGGGCGGGTGCAGGTGAGCATGAGGATGGCCGTACTCATCCATCTTTTCCCGCCACAGCTTGATGACCTGCGGGGCCTGGCCCAGAATGTCGGTGGGGCCGCCGGCGATGACCTGGATCTGGCGGCTGGCTGCGAAATCGATGCTCTCAGGGCTGGTGCTTACGGCCTGGAACAGCGGCGGGTAGGGCTTCTGCACCGGCTTGGGCAGCACCCACAGGTCGTCAACGTTGGTGTACTTCCCGTGGAACGTCAGCCGCTCCTCGGTCCAGGCCTTGATTATGACGTCGACTGCCTCTTTGAACCTCTCCCGGCTGGTGTCGATGTCAACGCCAAGGCCGTCAAACTCCTGCTGCTGGTAGCCGGCGCCGATGCCGAAGTTGATGCGTCCATTGCTGATTATGTCCAACATGGCCACTTCCTCGGCCACCAGGACCGGGTTGTGCAGCGGCAACACGATGACCGCCGTGCCTATGCGTATGTTCTTTGTGCGCCCGGCGACGGCCCCCAGGAATGACCAGATGCCCGAGAGCAGTCCGTGCCGAGAAAAGCTGTGCTCGCCCAGCCAGACCTCCTCGATGCCCATTTCGTCGGCGTAGACGATCTGGTCCAGGGCATCGTTCAGAGCCTGCTGTTGTGTGAAGTCCTCGTGGTAGGGAACGATGGTAAAGATTCCGAATTTCATGCGGCTTCTCCCGCGGTTGGGATTCCGATTGGCCTACTCTACTACACCATTGGACAGAATGCACCGGATGTTTGATACTGTGGGAAAGAGCCCTAATCCTGACCCTGGCGGGGGTACAGCAATGGTTGCCACTGGCCGTGATTACCGGATCATTGACCTGCAGACCGGGCAGTTGGATCGCAGTATTTTTGTCGACCAGGACATTTACGCCGAGGAGCAGGAAAAGGTCTTCGGGCGGGCCTGGCTGATGATCGGGCACGAGTCGCTGGTCCCGAACACCAACGACTATTTCCACACCTACATGGGTGAGGAACCGGTTATCCTCTGCCGCGACGGCAGGGGCAAATTGCGCGCCTACCTGAACATGTGCCGGCACCGAGGCAACCGCATCGTCCGCACCGACGCCGGGAATTCCCGCAACTTCGCGTGTGCCTACCACGGCTGGACCTTCTCCAACGAGGGCGATCTGGAGTACCTGCCAGGCGAAGAGGAGGCCTACTACGGCGCCCTGGACCGCGACTCCCTGCACCTGATTGAGGCCAGGGTGGATACCTACGCCGGTGTGGTGTTCGCCACCTGGGACGCGGGCGCTCCAAGCCTTGATGACTACCTGGGCGACGCCCGTTGGCTCCTGGATATCAACTTCAACCGGCTCGACAACGGTACCGAGGCCCTCGGCCCCATCAAGTGGATTGAGCCAGTGAACTGGAAGACGGCGGTGGACAACTGCTCCGACAACTACCACGTCCCGACCACCCACCTGTCGGCCATCCTCGTCCAGGGGCGCTACCGGGGACTGCCGCGCCTGACCCATGAGCAGCAATTCCAGTCGGAATTCAAGCACATGTTCGTCAACGGGCACTCGCTGACCATGCGTTTCCTGGAGCGCGCCGACCAGGCCCGCCAGAACCACGGAGTGACCGCCGAGAACCGTGAGGCCTTCGAGGACTACTACCGTCAGACCCTTCCCGAGGCGGAGCGTAGGCTGGGCAGCCTCAGGGCCCGACAACTGCAGCTGGGCAACCACAGCCTGTTCCCCAACGGCGTTCTCGGTTTCCGGCTAGCCCATCCGCGTGGCCCGCTGCAGACCGAGTTCTGGCACTTCGTGGTGCTGGAAAAGGACATGCCGGAGGAACTCAAGACGGCCCTGCGACGCGGCAGCAGCAACTACAACGGTGTCAACGGTATCTTCGAGCAGGACGATATGGACAACTGGCGGGGCGTAACGAACTCAGGACTGACCGCAATGGGGCGCAAATACACTCAGGACCTGTCGATGGGCGTGGGCCACGACCGGCGGCACCCCGAGTATCCCGGGGTGATCGCCGAGCGGTACACTTCCGAGAGCAACCAGCGGCTGTTCTACAAGCGCTGGGAGCAGTTCATGAACGGCGAGAACTGGGAGGACATCCCTCTGGAGCCGAAATCCATGGACTTCGCTGGCAGCGCGACACTGCACGGCTAGAGGAGACGCCTTCACCCTCTTCCTCTGGGAGAAGGAACCGAGGCTGGGAGCACAAGAAGCATGGCTACAGAGACGCAGAGCGCGACGGTTTCGCGGATGGAACTGTGGCACGACCTGATGCAGTTCTACATCCGAGAGGCGTGGATCCTCGACGAGAGGCGTTTCCGGGAGTGGCTGGACCTGTTCACCGACGACGTGTTCTATTTCATGCCGCGACGTCTGAATGTCCATCGCCACGAGACGGAGCGGGAGCTCACGCAAGTCGGGGACCTGGCGATCTTCGAGGACGACAAGACCTATTTGACCATGCGCGTCGAGCGCCTGGAGACGGGCATGGCCTGGGGCGAGGACCCGCCGTCCCGAACCCGGCACATCGTGGGGAACCTGGTTGTCGACCCGCAACCGGACGGGGAGGTCCACGCCAGGACCGCTTTCATCCTCTACCGCTCGCACCACGAGACCGAGGAGAACATCTTCGCCGGCTACCGCGATGACGTCCTGCGTCCCGCCGACGGGGACTGGAAGATCGCCCAACGCACCATCGTACTGGACTCCAACGTGATTATGGCAAAGAACCTGAGCGTTTTCTTCTAGCCTCGGAACCCTGAAATTTCCCGCAAAGCAGCGAGGGGCGGCCGATTGGCCGCCCCTCTTTTTGGTCCGTTTGCTGCCACGTGAGCAGTGGGTTACTGGGCTTGGGGACCCTGGGTGATCGGAGCGTTGACTATGCTGAACCCGTCTTCAGCTGCTTCGTCCACGACGATCTCCAGTCCAACGAAGGGACCGATCTTGCTATTGAACACGTCAACGGTATCCTGCCCCTCTTCGGGGTAACCGACGCGCTTGAGCCAGTTGGGAATCACCTGGTTGCGCGCGGCCTCGGCGCTCAATGCCTGCGCCTCGGGGCCGAACTCAACAAGCTCCAGCCCAGCCTCAACGTTGCGGGTGATGCCGGTAACGTTGTGGATGGCGGTAAGACGCAGGGCTTCCAGCTCATGCTTGGCGCCTTCCTCCAGCAGAATCTGCTGCAGGTCATCCGGAATGCCATCCCAAACGTCCTCGTTAACTACGTTGGTGGTGGAATTGAAGCTGTACAGGCGACCGTTCATGTAGTCGGTCACCTCGTACCAACGCTGGGAGAGACCGGGGTTGGCGCCGGTTACGCCGGCGTCAAGAATGCCGCGCTCCAAGGCCGTGTAAACCTCAGCAAAGGCCATTGCCTGGGCTTCGGCTCCCATGTAGTTGATCCAGTCGGACAGCTCAGTGCTGTGGCTCCGGGTCTTCAGTCCCTGGAAGTCCTCAGGGTTTTCGAGCTTGTGGTTGCTGAAGAAGAACTGGTCGTCACCGGCAATCCAGTTGCGGAACAGGACCTGCGCGCCAGTCTCGTCTCGAATCACGTTCTCGATGTCGTCGAAAATGTTGGTTAGAACTTCGTAGTGGGTCTGGTGGTTCGGCCACAGTCCCCACAGGTACTGAACAGCAAGAGTGGGGAACTCGCCGCCCACGTATCCGCCGTAGATCTCTGAGAGCGAGAGAGTGCCGTCAGAGAGCAGAGTCATGGTGTCGAATCCCGCAATTCCCAACTCAGGGAACGAGGTGATCTCAACATTCACCTGGCCGTTGGTGCGCTCCAGTACATTTGGCACGAAGTAAGCATCCATGTGCTTGCACCAGAGGAGCGTGCGGTTGATGCAGGCGTGCTGCAGTGTGATGCTCTCTCCCTGGGATACCAGCTCGGTGGGATTGGTCAGATTGGCCTTTTCGAATAGGGAATGGTAGTAGTCTGACTCAAAAACCCAATCGATATCCTCAAGGGCATCAAGGGGAACAATACCTTGGTCATCACCGAGAGATATGGCGAGATCTTCGCCGAATTGCTCGATTGCTCCGTCAGTCACCGCTGGACCGACCAGGGCCTCGAAGTTGCCGTCGCCGATGTAGATGGCGCCCGGGCCACCGGCGTTCGCAGCGGCGTAGGCTTTCAGCTCATCGCTGATCTCCCACATCATCGCGTCGCCTTCCATGGCGTCTTCTTCCTCTTCCTCCATCATGGCGGTGGGTTCTTCTTCCATTGCCTCAGTCGGCGCAGGAGCCTCCGTGGGAGGTGGTACCGGAGTGTTGGTGGGTACCGGGGTGGCCGCCTCCCCGCAGGCCACAACAAACGCCATCATAAAGACGATGGCCAGGGACAGAATTACCGTGGTTCGCATGAACACCTCTCCTGGAAAGATTGAATCTCTTGTCGCCAGTCGCCCATCCGGGTCAGCGGGCACCCGTCAGAACGACACGAAACAGCCGAAATATGATAGCACAGGTTGCCTGAAAACGTTAAGAATTAATCGGATACAGGCCAAATGCGCCAGTAAATATAACGATAAATTGTTATGCTGATGCGGAATTCAGATAATATAGCCAAACAACGATTGATTTCTTACGAAGTGCTAAGGACAATTGGCCAATGCTAACGGAGAATGGACAATGCACTTCACCTGACTGGATAGTCTTCGCCTGCCGCTCGTTGCCACAACGCAGTCTGGCAGACTAACCCGTTCATTCTCCAAAACAGAGGGGCGGGCCATAAGCCCGCCCCTGTCGATTGCCCCTCAATTAGAGGGCGCTAGCCTGCCCAAAGCCCGATTGCTACGGGGCCTGGGGACCCATGGTTGTCGGGGCATCCACGATCGAGAACCCGTTCTCGGCAGCTGCGTCTTCCACGATTTCCAGACCGACAAAGGGACCGATCTTGTCGTTGAAGACGTCGACGGTGTCCTGGCCTTCGTCGGGATATCCGACGCGTTTGAGCCAGTTGGGAATCACCTGGTTGCGGGCAGCCTCGGCGCTCAATGCCTGCGCCTCCGGGCCGAATTCAACCAGCTCCAGGCCAGCGTCCACGTTGCGGGAGACACCGGTTATGTTCTGGATGGAGGCCAGGCGCAGGGCTTCGAGCTCGTGCTTGGCACCCTCTTCAATCAGAATTTGCTGCAGATCAGCGGGAATGCTGTCCCAGACTTCGCCGTTGATCACCGCGATGGTGGCATTGAAGCTGTACAGCCGACCGTTCATGAATTCGGTCACTTCGTACCACCGCTGGGAGAGACCCGGATTGGCGCCGGTAACACCAGCGTCGAGGATGCCGCGCTCCAGAGCGGTATAGACCTCTGCGAAGGCCATTGCCTGCGCCTCTGCGCCCATGTAATTGATCCAGTCGGAAAGCTCGGTGCTGTGGCTCCGGGTCTTGGTTCCCTGGAAGTCCTCAGGTTTTTCGAGCTTCTTCTTACTGAAGAAGAACTGATCATCTCCGGCGATCCACAGGTGCATCAGCACCTGTGCCCCGGTCTCATCCCTGATCACCCTCTCAATCTCGGGGAACAGGTTGGCCAGCACTTCAAAGTGAGTCTGGTGGTTGGGCCACAGTCCCCACAGGTACTGCACTGCCAGGGTGGGGTATTCGCCGCCAACGTAGCCGCCATAGATTTCGGCAGCCGACAGGGTGCCGTCAGACAGCAGGGTCATGGTGTCAAAACCGGCGAGACCCAGCTCCGGGAAGGAGGTGATGTCAACCTTGAGCTGCCCGTTGGTGCGCTCGAATACGTTGTTGACGAAGTAGGCCGGTACGATCCTGCACTGGAGTGTTGACCTGTTAATACAGGCGTACTGCAGTGTGATCTGCTCTCCCTCCGAAACCAATTCGGTGGGATTGGTCAAATTCGCCTTCTCAATCAGCGCCTGGTAGTAGTCGGACTCGTAGATCCACTGGGCTTCCAGAAGGGCGTCCAATGGTACATTGCCATCGGCATCGCCCAGGGTAACGCCTATGTCATCGCCCAAGTCGTCAAGGGCCTGCTGCGTGGCGGCGGGGCCGACCAGGGCCTCAAAGTTGCCGTCACGGATGTATATGGCGCCAGGACCGCCGGCATACTCCGCGGCGTAGGCCTTCAGCTCATCGCTGACTCCCGACATCGTGTCGCCTTCCGTTGCGTCCTCCTCCTCCATCATTGCCGTGGGCTCTTCTTCCATAACCTCTGTCGGCGCAGGTGCTTCCGTGGGAGGTACGGATGTGTTTGTCGGTACCGGGGTGGCCGCTTCTCCGCAGGCCACAACGAATGCCATCATCAGGACAATGGCCAGGGACAGAATTACCGTGGCTCGCATGAACAACTCTCCTTTGGACAATTAAGGGTTGCTGACTGTCGTCCCGAGGCTCGGCGGGTACCCACAAAGACGATCAGTAACTGATTGGCAATAATAGCACAGACAAAGTGAATGCTTTAGTTACGTCTCCGAGATCTGTTCATATCTGCTCCAGAACTTAACGGATTCATAACTCGCAAATGACAGTTTCGGCAAAAATATCAAATAATTGCCGAAAGTTAATGAAATTCAGAGATTGCGACGCTAATTGATCCACATTCATCGATGAACCAAAAAAGAGGGGCAGGTTAAAAGCCTGCCCCTCTGGATTCTCAGCGATCGCCTCGCCGAAGTAGACGCCCTGGTTTACTCCTCGCTCATGGTGAAGGGGATAACTCCCGGAATCCACCACTTCTCCCAGCTTTCGTCTACACGCTGCTGGAAGTGGTCGATGTCCTCCTGGGTGAAGTGAGCAAAGCGGCCCTGGCGCGTCAGGTATTCAGAGATGGGCTTCCTCTTGCGGATGCCCCTGGAAATGGCGCGGCTGGCCCCATTCAGGGTCAGTTCGCCGTCGATGATCTCGTACTGGACCCACAGACCGGTCTCGACAGCCAGCATCCCCAGCTCGTGCGAGTACTTGGGATCGTAGTCCCAGCCCTTGGGGCAGGGATCGATGTTGTGAATGAACGTCGGCCCGCCGATGGTCAGGGCGCGGCGGATCTTGTTGTTCAGGTCCAGACCGTAGGAGGCGCAGGAAGTGGCCACATAACGGACATCAGGGTGCCCCGCGGCCAGCATGGGGGCGGTGTTCTTCTTCCAACGGCTGTTCATGATGCGGTGCACCTTGCCCGGAGGGCTGAAGGTGCTGTTGGCGCCCCAAGGGGAGCTGCCGGACACCTGGATGTCCGTATTGGCGTAGGACTCGTTGTCGTAGCAGAGGATGAGCAGGTTGTACTCATCGTGCTGCAGGGCCGCAGATATCGCGGCCAGGCCCATGTCCACGCCGCCGCCGTCGCCGCAGAACGCGATGACGTTGATCGGCTCCTTGTGCATCTTGCCCTTGCGCATCATGGACGCCAGGCCGGCGGCGGTACCGGTGGCGGCGCTGCCGGAGGAGCCAAGCTGCGTGTGCATCCACGGCACCACCCACGGCGTGCTGTAGTAGGTGGTGTTGGCCACGTACATGCAGCCGGTGCTGCCCAGCACGATGGAGCGCGGGCCGGCGGCCTTGATCATCAGCCGCATGGTCAGCGCCGACTCGCAGCCCTGGCAGGTGCGGTGGCCGGAGGAGTAGAACTCCTCCACCGGTATGTTCTTGACGCCACGAACCTGGGGGAGGTCCGTCTGTGTCATCATGGTGGTCATCTCTCTCACTCCCTTACCGCAATCCAGGTTGTTTCCTGTTCAATCTTACCAGTGGCGACCGCCTTTTCGGTAGTCTCAACCATCTCGTTAATGTCTTTCACCATCACTTCGCGTCCACCCAGGCCGGCGATGAAGTTCAGCATCACTGGCCGTTCCTTGAGTGGATACAGGGTGGAGCGCAACTCGTGGAATAGCACGCCACCGAAGGAAGGCGAACCGTACGAGTAGTCTCGGTCAATGACCGCTATGCCCTTGGCGCCCTTCAGCGCATTCTGGATCTCTTCCGCGGCGAACGGGCGGAAGAACTTGACCCGGACGAAACCAACCTTCTTGCCTTGTTCCCGCATCCGGCGCACCGCTACGCGAGTGGGCATTGCCAGCGTTCCCATTCCCACCAGAATGATCTCGGCATCCTCGGTCATGTACTCTTCGATGAATGGGCTGGGGTCCCCACGTCCGAATACTTCCTTGAACTCGTCGTAGGCCTCGTAGATGACTCCGACGGTCCGGCGCATTGCCTCGTCGGTTTGGCGCCGGATTTCCATCAGCCAATCCTCGTTGACCTGCGGGGCGACCGTGATGGGGTTGTCCGGATGCAGCTGCAACTCGTGCCGGTTGTAGTCGGGCAGGTAGCTGTTCACCTGATCCCGGGTCGGCACCTGCACGATGGCCTGCGAGTGCGTCAGAAACGAGCCGTCGCAGCTGATGGCGAAGGGGAGCAGAACCCTGCGGTCCTCGGCCACCTTGTACGCCAGCAGAGCGGTGTCCATCGCCTCCTGCGCCGTGGCCACCCAGTAGAGATGCCATCCCAAGTCCCTAACGGCCATGGCGTCATTGTGCTCGACACCAAAAGCGCCGGGGTCGTCCAGCGCGCGGTTGCCCACCATCGCCACCACGGGCATGCGCAGTCCGGCTGTCACAGTGATGGCCTCAAAGGCGTAGAACCAGCCTACGCCGCTTGAGCCGCAGAATGTGCGTGCACCGACTGCCGAGGCGTGCTTGACGATCTCGAACTGGGAATGCTCGCTCTCGGCTACAATGAAATCGCAGTCGAAGGCGCCGTCGGCCTTGAGCTTGGAGACGTACTGCATCACCGTATCGTACGGACGGATGGGATAGGCGGTGATGACGTCGACGTCAGCCAGGGCACATGCAATGGCGATGGCTTCGGAACCGCTGATCAGCTCCTCGGTAGACTGGGTGAACATTTCGGTCTCAACGGTGGTCATTAGTCTGCCTCCGCCTGGATCTCTTCAGCGTAGCCGCCGACGTGGTGGAAGCCATGGGTGCGGGTCTCGGCCTTCTGCTTCTCAACCAGCTGGGTCATCCACTTGTTGTAGCCTTCCTTGTTATCCTGCCACATCTCCCACTGGCTTTTGTGGTCGTTGAACTCGGCCTCGTTGACCATGGTTACGCACTCGGGGACAGGGCAGACCGCCTCGCATACGCCACAGCCGCAGCAGGATTCCATGTTGGCGTCATACAATCCATCTGGCGTGACGTCGAAGCATGTGTCGGGACACTGGAGCCAGCAGAGAGTGCACTTGATGCATGTCTCGAAGTTGACCACAGGCCGCATTGAACGGGTGCTGAACTTCTTGAAAACTTCGCTGCGCCCCGGCACGTACCCGCCCTCTCCTTCGGTGAACTCTCCGCCCTCGGGAAGCGCGCGGATGACCACTCCCTCCTCCATGGTCTTCCAGCCGGGCATGGTGAACTTCATCTCGCGCTGGTTGCCGCCCTCACCGGGCTCTACCGGACGTGTGGCCGCACGATCGAACGCACGCTGGGCTGAGGCCAGTTTCGTGCCGCCGCCCATCTGTTCCTCAATCGTCTCCAGCATCGCGTCGAGGCTGACTAGATCCGGGCAAACCTTGCAGAGCGTCCCCAGGATTCGTACGTCGGTGTGGTCATCCTTATAGACCCAGAGACCTGAGAAACTCGGGGTGCTCGTGATGATGGAGAGGTTATATGGGGTTTCCTTGGGGTGTATGTCCTCCAGCAGATTATCCGCCTGCTGCCGGGAGGTAACGATCATGGTCCCACCGGGCTTGGTCAGCTCATTGATCGGCTGGAGACCGTACCAAGCCCAGGACTCGATGCCCTTGCACATTGTGTCGTCGACGTTGATGGTAACGTCGACGGTGGTCGCCTGGTATACCGCCAGGCTCTCCTCTAGTTCCTCTGGGTCATCGGCCACGATGGCGAACTGCTTGGCCGGGATGCCGTTGCGTTCCGGGGAGTCCCCATAGCGACCGAAAGCGGTACCGATCTTTCCGTCCTTCCGGGCGGCGAACACTATGGAGCGGACGATATTGCGCGCCAGGGTCTTTTGGAAGATACCCCGGTACACTACCTCCACAGCAAGGGTGGACATACCTTTCCTCCTTAGTTTGGGTCCACTGTGAGGCTGCCGATGGTCACAAGAATCGAGGGAATGCAAGCTGAACGCTCGCCAACTCTCGACCAGTTGAGCCGACACAATTTTTCTGCGCAATCTTAACATATTGAACGAAACTTGGGGGATTAAGACCACTGCAGGCGAATGTTGACCCTCGGCGCGAACACGTAATGTCGAGATGTATCCCGTTCGAAAGGCAGGGTATTCATGGGCCCGTGTTTTGCTCTCCAGTTCATAACGACAGCGCACCTCGGCTGAAACAAGAACAGCCGCGATTCCCCGGTGCCATTCCGGAAATAGTAGGTATGCTAGAATCCATATGTACCCTTCGCACAATGTGAACAGCGTAACCGAGCAGGAGATCTCTCCCGTTGGCGCATGTCTTCGCGGCTCCCCGACTCTACTTGATTGTCCCCGTCTTTATCCTTGTGTTCTGCACCGGGCTGGCGGGGGTTGGGTGCGTTGGAGGAGATGAACCGGAAGTCCCGGAACAACAAACTGTAGAAGGGCTGCCGCCAGAGTTCGCCAAGCTGGCAGAGGTCTGGGAGATACTGGAGCGGGAGCACATCGACGCCGGAAAACTCGATCCATCCGCGCTGACGGACGGCGCTATCCGGGGGATGCTGGAGGCCACCGGCGACGATCACGCCTCCTACCTTGACTCAGAACAGTATTCGTTCCAGCGCCAGGAAATCCGGGGCACCTTTGAGGGAATCGGCGCCGAGGTTACCGTCAGGAACGGCCTGATAACGATCGTCGCCCCAATTCCCGACACCCCCGCTGACGAAGCCGGAGTCAAGCCCGGCGACGTCATCCTAAGTGTCGACGGAGAAGACGTAACCGGATGGGATCTGTTCCAGGTTATCAACCTGATCAGGGGCGAAAAAGGGACCACGGTCAGTATCGAAGTTCGACGGGACCGCACCGGCGAAACCGAAGTACTGGAGATCGTTCGAGGCGTCATCCAACTGAAGAGTGTGCGCCTCACCATGCTGGTCGGGCGCATAGGTCATCTCCGGATAACGTCTTTCAGTGGCACCACCCTGGAGGAATTGGAGAGAGCGCTGGACAGGTTTGAGCGGTCGCAAGGCCTGGGACTGATCGTGGACGTCCGGAATAACCCCGGAGGACTGCTCTCATCGGTCGTCGAGGTTACCAGCCAGTTTATAGATGGGGGTCTGGTGCTTTACCAGCTTGACGGGCAGGGCAATCGGCGGGACTGGAACGCGGAGCAGGGCGGTTTGGCTGTCGAGGTACCGATGGTGGTGCTGATGAACGGTTTCAGCGCCTCGGCCAGTGAAGTCTTTGCTGGCGCCATCACCCACCACGAGAGGGCCGAGACCATCGGCGTCAAAACTTTCGGCAAGGGAAGCGTTAACAACCTGTGGCCACTCAGGGACGGATCTGCTGTAAACTTCACAATAGGCCGCTGGTACACACCCGATGGCAAGCTGATAGAAGGTGAAGGCATTACCCCCGACATCGTGAAGGAATCTCCGGAGGATGACTCCGAGGACTTGCAATTGGATTTTGCCATCGAGGAAGTAACCAAGCTAGTTGAAAGTTCTGCGGTGGGCAGGACAAACTGAATCGCCAACCGCGTACGGCGAGTGAACATGGCTAAGAAAAAATCTGCCAAGACAGCGAAAAATGGCACCACGGAAGGCAACCGCATCGCGGCAACCAACCGCCGCGCCTTTTTTGACTACGAGATTCTTGAGCGGCACGAAGCTGGCCTCGTACTGACAGGAACTGAGATCAAGTCGGTGCGCGCAGGAAAGGCGGACCTGAGCGACGCCTACGCCCGGGTACGGGAAGGCGAGCTGTGGCTGCACAACACCTACATCGCCCCCTACGATCCGGCCAGCCAGTTCAACCACGAGCCACGACGCCCTCGCAAGCTTCTGATGCACCGGGAGGAAATCGAGAAGCTTGGAAGCGAGGTGGCCGAGAAAGGACTGACCCTTGTCGCCCTCCGCATCTACATCAAGCGCCACGTGGCTAAGGTTGAGCTGGGCCTGGCACGGGGCAAGCGCCGCTATGACAAGCGGCAGGCCATCATCAACCGGGACATGGACCGGGAAGCCCGAAGGGCTGTAGGGGCAGCCAGGTACTGAACGGGAATTCGGACTCTTCCAAGGAGCACAGTTTTGATTCGCACCCTCAACGGCGTTACACCCAAGGTTGCCGAGACCGCATGGGTCAGTGAGTTCGCCTACGTGGTCGGCAACGTGGAAATCGGCGAGTATGCCAGCATCTGGCCGGGAGTCACCGTACGCGGCGATGGAGACGACGCCATAGTCATTGGCGATTACGTCAACATCCAGGAGGGCTCGGTGATCCACGGCAACGGACTGACTATAGAGGAGAGTGTATCTGTCGGCCACAGCGTGGTGGTGCACTGCGACCGCGTGGGCCGCGGGTCGTTGCTGGGAAACAACTGCACCATTCTCAACAATGTGACCTTGGGAGAGAACTGTCTCGTCGCGGCCAATTCAGCGGTGCTGAACGGAACGCAGGTACCGGCCAACTCATTTGTGACCGGCGCCCCGGCCTCGGTAAAACGGCAAGTGACCGAGCGGCAGATATCGGCAATGCGCCATACCTGCGAAGAGCTCATAAAGCGCGCCAAGTGGTTCAAGGACAGCGGTCTATAGCAGAACTGAGGGAGGTGCTACGGGGCAGTCGGTGTCCTAACCAGCATGTCTCGGATCGCTTCCACGATTCCTTCGAGCCGGGCCACCCGTTCGGTCAAACTCGATTGCTGTTGCTGCAGCGATTCCACCCGCCTGTCGAGGGAGTCAAATCGCCTGTCAATAGAATCAAATCGCCTGTTCGTGACTTGGAAAAAGGTCAGAATTAGCCCACCCAATCCAACGCCCACGGCGATGATCGCAATCGTTTCAGTCGTCATGCTGTCAGGCTACTCACGACGCAGGGCACACACAAGCCGGGAATGTCATCAGGGACATGTCGAGTCACCCCAACCGTCCGGCCACTGGCAGCACCGCCTCGGCCAGACGCTCCATGACACGAATGCAGTCCGGAATTTCGTCGACCCGGAAGTCGTAGGTCAACTGGTGGATGCCAATCTCGTGGCAGGCGTGCAAATCGTCTACAACCTCCTGTGTGCTGCCCACGAGCGCCCCACCGGTTCGCTCGCTGCTCACTTCCGGCAGCCCGATGTCAGTGAAGTGCACGCTGCGCTTCAGGGACACCGTAACGTTTTCCACTTTTCGTCCCTCCCTCTCTATACGCCGCTGGAGGTAGGGTAAGTTGGACGCGACGAACTCCGGGGTCTGGCGGGAAGGGTGCCAGCAGTCCCCGTATTTGGCGGTCCGGCGCAGGGCGGCGCGGGTGGAACCTCCCACCCAAATTGGCAACGGTTTCTGTACCGGCTTCGGGTAAAACTGGATCCCTTCGAAGTCGTAATGCTTCCCGTGATGCTCCGGGTGATCGTCGTACCATAGCGTCCTGAAAATCTCCAGGAACTCATCGGTTATGGGTCCACGCTCCGCGTAGCTCACACCCAGGGTGTCGAACTCCTTCTCCAGCCACCCCACGCCAACACCGCAGATCATGCGTCCTCCGGTCAGCGAGTCCAGCGAGGCGAACATCTTGGCCTGGACCACTGGGTTTCGATAGGGCAGAATCACCACCGTGCTGCCAATCTTTATGCGCTCGGTGCATGCCGCCATGTATCCCAGCAGGGTCATGGTCTCGAGGTACGGCTCGTCCGACGGGCGGGAAAACGCCCCCGTGGAGGAGTAAGGATACTGGGTGGTCCCCCCGGTCGGCAGGACGATGTGGTCGCCGATCAGCACTGACTCGAACCCCATGTCCTCAGCGGCCTGCACGAATTCCTTGAGCGCCGGCCCGTCGGGTGTGCGCGGCATTGAAACACCGATCTGCATGATTGTGGTTCCTCCGACAGAGTTGTTAATCGCGGGAGCGTGATTGAAACTCAATGGCTGGGCGGTTCACGCCGGCTTGAGCAACACGCGTCCGGTAAGGGCGATTTTGCTGCTGCACGGCTCTCGATACCCGCCATTATGTCTTGCCCAGCTGTATTGACAGATACCGCTTGCCAGTATACCCCGCCGTGATATAATTCATACGCTATGCAGGCGGGCAAACCGTCTGAAACTGCTAGTCAAAACTATTTACAAATATAGAGGAGGCACAACGTGGAAAAGGGAGGCACCGTCATCAACGCCGGTCCCATTGACATTGCGATGAGCTACCGGCAAGAGATCATGAATGACCAGGGCCTGTGCCTGCAGGTCTACTCGGAAATCGACGGGCACGACACCGAGATCCTGCGTTTCGACTGCTTCGACCAGGACCCGCACTACCATTACGGGCCGGAGAACCACAACATCCGCCTGCACCTGGACAAGACCACTGCCGGCAACCCTCTCGGCTGGACCGTCGGCAACCTGCGCAACAACCTGTCCTCCATGGTTCGCCGCTCCGGCTACGACGCCTTGGCCGACAACCTGGAAGCCCACCCGGTCAGTTCCGAGAAGCTGGACGAGATCGAGGACACCGCTCGCGAGATGTCACTGAACGGTCGCCGCACCGTGCATCACATGATGCCCGAGATGCTTGATGGCGACAAGATCACTGTTGGCAACCTGAAGTTCGGTCTCGAGTACCGCCACCTGCCACAGATCAACGACGAGGGCATGGCCATCCACGTCCTGTCCGACATCGCCGGTCAGGAAATCGAACTGCTGGCCTTCGACTGCTTCCAGAATGGCCCGCATTACCACTACGGCCCGCGCAATCAGGACGTCCGGATTTACTGGGACGTCACCACCTCCGGCGAGACCCTTGCCTGGACGCTGGACCAGTTCAAGCAGGGCAAGATCAAGAGCATGATCTCCCGCGCCGGCTACCCCACCATCGCCAACGACGTTGACGAGGAACTGCTCCAGGCCACGCTGCCCGAGATCGAGCGCCGCTCCTGGGAGCTGGTCGACATGAATAACGGCGGCAGCGACGACCCCAAGGCGCAGCTCATCGCCGAGCTCGACGCCCTCCGCGAAAAGGTCGCCGCCCTCTAGCCCATCGGCTGGACAACCCCGCGACGCAAGATGGCCCCGGCAATATGCCGGGGCCATTTCTTTTGGCGCCTTAAACCTCGTGCAGCCCTATGCCATCGTATACCCGCCGCTGACGCTCAGGGTCTGGCCGGTGATGAAGCCGGCCGCGTCTGAGGCCAGGAACACCACGGCGTTGGCGATCTCGCGGGCCTCTGCCATCCGGCGCAGGGGGTAGGCGCGAACGGCGCGCTCCCGGGCCTCTGGCGTGAAAACGCCGCGCATCTCGTGCCACATGCTCGTCTCGCTGATCGTCTCCTCGTCGGGAGGAACCACCAGTCCGGGGCAGACACAGTTCAGGCGCAGGCCATGGCGACCGGTCTCACGAGCGATGGACTTGCTGAGGGCTATAACCCCAGCCTTGCACGCCGAGTAAACCGCCTCCCTGTACTCGCCCATGCGTCCTGCGTCGGAACTGAGGCAGACGATACTGCCGCCCTGCCGCTCGACCATTCCGGGCAGCACGCCGTGGATGCAGTTGATTGCGCCCCACAGGTTCACCTGCACTTCCCGTTCCCACTCCTCTCGGGGCTTTTCCAGGAACAGCCGGTCAATGGTCCAGCCGGCGTTGTTGACCAGCACGTCCACGCTGCCGAACTCGGTTGTGGCAGCCTCGACCATCGCGCCCACTGATTCGTGGTTGGTAACGTCCGTTGCAACCACCATGGCCCCTCCGTCGGCGCCTGAAGAATTCACTTCGTCGGCGACCCGTTGACCCTGGGCTGGGTCCAGCTCTGCGATAACGATGTTGCTGCCCTCATCTGCGAAGGCATGCACGATGGCGCGTCCGATGTTGGATCCGCCTCCGGTGATGATGACTGTCTTGCCCGAAAGGCCCAGCTCCATGTGAAACACGTCCTTATGAAAGCTCTTGCGAAAGAAAGAGGGTAGGAGAATTGAGTTTGCCTGACCGGTCCAGGTTAGGGGGAGGGCGGATCTACCCGAGGGATCCCGCCGAAGCGCAGCCGCAGTAGTCCCTTGACGTCCTCAGTGGCAGTCTTCACCACGTTGACCGTGCTGGATGGGTCGTCCTCCCAGGCCACCGGCACCACTCCCACGCGGTAGCCCCGCTTTTCGGCGATAATTAGCAGCTCCGTATCAAAGAACCAGTTGTTGTTCTTGACGTGTGGAATGATCGCCTGTGCCGCCTGCCTGGTCATTGCCTTGAATCCGCACTGGGCATCGGGGAACCCCACGAAGAACATGGACCAGATCAGCTTGTTGTAACCGCGGGACGTGAACTCCCGCTTGAAGCTCCTCTGGGTGACCCGGGAGCCCCTGCTGAGTCGGCTGCCGATGGCCACGTGGCACCCGGACTCCAGCGACGCAACGAGCTGCGGGAAATGCGACAGGTCCGTTGACAGGTCCACGTCCATGTAGCTCACGAAATCGCACTCGCTGCCCAGCCACGCCTGCCTAAGCGCCCTGCCGCGCCCTTTCTCCGGCAGGTACAGGTAGTTCACGCCCTCTGTCTCGCGAGACAGTTCCTCGGAGACGGATCGCGTACCGTCGATGGACGCGTTGTCGGCGATAGTCACACGCCACGGATTGGACAGGTTATCCCTGAGAAAGGCGCACAATCTCGGTATGCTGACCGGCAGGGCATCTTCCTCGTTGTAGACGGGAATTACGACGTCGACACTGGCATTCATGACCAGCCACCCGTGTCGCGCGGCCTAGTGGCGGAAATGACGCACCCCGGTGAATACCATCGCCAGTCCTGCCTCATTGGCGGCGGCGATGACCTCATCGTCCCGCACTGACCCGCCCGGCTGCACGATAGCCGTTATTCCGGCCTCTGCGGCAAGTTCGATGTTATCGGGGAAGGGGAAGAAGGCGTCGGAGGCCAGCACGGCTCCTTTCGACTTGTCACCCGCAATGCGCTGCGACAGGTGTACGCTGACCACTCGGTTGGGTTGCCCCGCGCCCATGCCCAACAGGGCCCTGTCCTTGGCGAAGACTATGGCGTTGGACTTTATGTGCTTGGCCGCCTTCCATGCAAAGGCGAGGTCATTCCTTTCCGCGGTGGTTGGTTCTCGCTCGGTCGCTGTATTCCACTCGGCGGGATCCTCTGGGACTACGTCGGCACCCTGCACCAGCATGCCGCCGGAAATGGGACGGAGATCGAGAGCCGCTTGTTCCGGCTCTTGCCCGACGGTGAGGATTCTCAGGTTGCGCTTCCGCTGCAGGATGGCCAGTGCCTCATCGTCGTAGGAGGGTGCGATCACCACTTCGTAGAATATCGCGTCCATTGCCTGCACTGTCGCCACATCCACGGTACGGTTGATGGCGACTATGCCGCCGAATGCGCTGACCGTGTCGCCCTCGTAGGCCAGTTGATAAGCCTCGGCGATGGAGTCGCGGCTGGCCAGGCCGCAGGGATTGTTGTGCTTCACCACGGCCACGGTAGGCTCCACGAAATCCGACACAGTGCGCCAGGCGGCGTCTGCATCCATCAGGTTGTTGTACGATAGCTCGCGTCCGTGCAGCTGAATCGCCCCGGCTATACCGGCCAAGGCGGTACCCGCCGGTGAATACAGGGCCCCCGTTTGGTGTGGGTTCTCGCCATACCGGAGCCCCGAGACCTTGTCCAGCGAAATGGTGAGGCGGTCCGGCAGTTGGCCTGGCTCACTCGGCCCGGACAGGTAGTCTGTAACCGCCGCGTCGTACTCGGAAACGTGGCGGAACGCTTTTGCCGCCAGCCCCCTGCGGTCATCTGCAGTCAACCCGCCCGCCAGCTTTTTTGCCACCCAGCCGTAGTCTTCAGGGTCAACCACCACTGCCACCGACGGGAAATTCTTGGCTGCCGCGCGCAGCATGGTCGGCCCGCCGATGTCGATGTTCTCCAGCGCGTCATCCAGCGCAACGTTCGGCCTGCTGATGGTCTCCACGAAGGGGTACAGGTTGACCACCACGAGGTCGATGGTCTCGATGCCGTGAGCCGCAAGCTCTGCCATTTGTTCCGCAGATTCTCGTCGGGCCAGCAGCCCCCCGTGGATCACGGGATGCAGGGTCTTTACCCGGCCGTCGAGGATCTCCGGCGAACCCGTCACATCCGCCACCTGCCTGACGCTCAGGCCGCCCTCCCCAGTCAAAGTGCGGTGAGTGCCGCCGGTGCTGACCAGTTCATAGCCGGCAGCGGCGGCGCTTCGGGCAAATTCAACCACGCCGGACTTGTCGTATACGCTGATTAACGCTCTCAAGACTTATCTCCGTTGATTCCAGCAAGGGTTTCACCCTCACCCTGGCCCTCTCCCTCAAGGAAGAGGGAATAGGCTTCTACCGCTCCAGCAGCACTTGATCCTCGGATTCGCGCGGGATTACCTGCCCCACAACCATCGAATCGGGAATTGCCTGTCTGAAAGCGGCAACGTTTTCTTCCGGACAGACGGCCACCATTCCCAGGCCCATGTTGAAAACGCGGAACATCTCCTGGTCGGATATCCCTCCCTTACGTTTCAGGACGGCAAATATCGCCGGCGGCGTCCACGACGACGTGTCTATGCGGGCAGCCAGTTCTTCGGGCAGCACCGCCGGGAGCTTTCCGGGGAGGCCCCCGCCGGTGATGTGGGCAAGCCCGTTCAGCATCCCCAGGACAGGAGCCAGCATTGGGTAGTAACTACGGTGATACTGCAGGAGCTCCTCTCCCAGCAGGTGGTTCAATCCATCGAACCGACTGAACAGCGCCGCTGGATTCTCATCTGTGTTGAACACACGGCGGACCAGCGAGTAGCCGTTGGTGTGCAGTCCGCTGGACGGTATGCCCAGCAGGCAGTCTCCCTCACTCACACGGCTGGGTTCCAGGAGCCTGTCTCGTTCCACGACTCCCACGACGAATCCCGCGAGGTCCATCTCGCCATCTGCGTACACCCCGGGCATCTGCGCCGTTTCTCCGCCGATGAGAGCGCACTGGGCCTCACGGCATCCCCAGGCAATGCCACGCATCAGCGAGTCCAGGGACTGTGAATCGACATCGCTGAACGCCACATAATCTAGAAAGAATAGCGGTCGGGCGCCCTTGGTGAGTATATCGTTGACATTGAGGGTCACCAGATCACGGCCAATGGACTCGAAGTGGCCCAGCTGCGCTGCAATCTTGAGCTTGGTGCCGACGCCGTCAGTGCTGGCAACTAGCACCGGGCCATCGTCGCCACCCATCTGGAACAGGCCAGCAAAGCTGCTGCCGCCCTCAATGACCTCCGGGCCGTGGGTGCTCGCCGCCAGGCCCCGAATACGGTCCTTAAGGTCATCCATGCGGTCAAGGTCGACGCCCGATTGATGGTAGTGACTGGCAGAAGGAAAGGAGCTCAAACCCTGGGGTCCTCAATCATGGAGTCAAATCTCTATTCAACAAGTGGGACGTCGTCAGGAAAACTGGTGCGCGAAAAAGTAATGGACAGTGCCATGAGGTCGAAGCGGTCAATGATTTCCGATGTAGGCCTGGCTAGGCACCGGACTTTTCGAGTACCAGCTTATCCATGTCCAACTGCACCGGTACCGGATAGTTCCCGGTGAAACAGGCATCGCAGAACCCGCCATTGGTGCCACCCACCACCTTCATCAGGCCGGCCACGCTGAGGTAGCCCAGGCTATCCGCGTCTATCAGTTTCTTGATTTCCGGGATGGTGCTGTTGGCGGCCAGCAATTCCTTCCGTGAGGCCATATCCACGCCCATGAAGCAGGGATGCCGAATGGGGGGCGCACAAACCCGCATGTGAACCTCGGCGGCGCCGGCGCGTCGCAGCAGGCTGACCACGTGCGGCGTGGTGGTGCCACGGACAATGCTGTCGTCCACCACAACTATGCGTTTGCCCTTGATGACATCACCAAGGGTGTTGAATTTCTGCCGTACACCCAAGTCCCTCAGACGCTGTTCCGGCTCGATGAAGGTCCGCCCCACGTAGCGGTTTTTGATCAGCCCCTCGCTGAAGGGTATTCCTGAAGCAAGAGCATAGCCCACCGCCGCGGCGGTGGAAGAATCCGGGATGCCGATAACCAGGTCAGCATCAACGGGGTGCTCTTTCGCCAGCTCCGCCCCCATCTCCTGTCTCTTGGAATGCACGAGGTTGCCGTCCAGGGCGCTGTCGGGCCTGGAGAAATAAATGAGCTCGAAGACACACAGGGCCCGTGTTCTTTCCTCGTTCACCCCAGGCCATATCGATGAGCGAAGCCCGTTCCGGTCTATAACCACCACCTCTCCCGGTTCGACCTCCCGGACAAACTCCGCACCAAGATTGTCCAAAGCACAGGTCTCCGAGGCAACAATCCAACCGTCACCCCGCTTGCCCAGGCAGAGAGGGCGGATGCCCAGAGGGTCCCGCGCGGCAAACGCACAGTCCGGCGTGAGCCCCACCAGCGAATAGGCGCCCTCCAGTCGGCGCATGCACTGGAAAAGCCGTTCCTCCCAGGTTGACCCGGGAGAATTCACCAGCATCCTGGCTATTACCTCGGTGTCGGTGGAGGAAAAGAACGTGCAGCCCCACTCTCGCTGGAGCTGCTCCTGCAAGGTGAGGGCATTTACTATGTTGCCATTGTTGGCCAAGGCAACGGATCCGGCCTGTCCGTCGACCAGCAAGGGCTGTGCGTTGCACAATTCGCTGCTGCCGGTGGTGGAGTAGCGGGTGTGGCCGATGGCAAGCTCACCCGATAGGGGTAGGAAGTCGGCTTCGCGGAAAACCTGGGAGACCAGCCCCATCTCGGCGTGCGTAGCAATCTCGTCGCCGTTGGTGGAGGCAATCCCGGCGCTCTCCTGTCCACGATGCTGGAGGGCGAAGAGGCCGAAGAATGTGAGGCGGCTGGCGGTTTCTTCAGGGGAATATACAGCGATTACCCCGCACTCTTCGCGGGGACTGTCGAACGGGCCATAGACCTTGGGGAAGTCTGGCTCTCTGTTCACCGGGCTATTCTATCGGCCCGCCCCAACGGCGGTCAACAGCGTTGCTAACGATTATGTTAACTCCAACCCCCAGTTTACCAAGTCCAAACTCATTACAAGGTCCTTTGCTCCTGTCCTCCCCCTCCCGGGTGGGGCCAGGGTGAGGGTGTCTCCTCTCCTGCCGCCACATTATTGAGGGCAGGATTGCACCCTACCCCAACCTTCCCGCTTCAAGTCGGAGGGAGAATCAAAGCAGTTCACCCTCGCCTAAGGCGGCAAGGATTCGGTCCCTCCATGCCGGAGTGCAGGCGGAAAAGAGACCCGCCCTTGCCGATCGGCAAAGGCGGGTCAGGTTTTCGGAGTGTCCCGGATAGCCGGGCAACGCTGGATTCTACTGGTGGAACAGGTTCAGGGCCGAACCCAGCCGGAACCACTCAAGCTGCGAATCGCTGTAGGAGTGCTGCAACTCCAAGGTCTCCGAGGTGCCGTCGCTGTGACTGACCGTGCACTGCACCGGCTGGCCTGGCGCAATGTCCATCAGCCCGGTCAGGCTGATGCGGTCGTCCTCACGGATACGATCGTAGTCGTCGGAATTCGTGAATGTCAGCGCCAGGAGCCCCTGCTTCTTGAGATTGCTCTCGTGAATGCGAGCGAAACTGCGGGCGATGACCGCGGCGCCGCCCAGCAGGCGCGGGGATAGCGCGGCGTGCTCCCGGCTGCTGCCCTCGCCGTAGTTGGAGTCGCCGATGACCACCCACTTGACGCCCTGGGCCTTGTAATCCCGGGCGATCCGCGAGAATCCCTGGTCCCTCTCACCGGTCTCGACGTTCAGCCCTTTGCCGGCTTCGTCGGTGTAGGCGTTGATGGCGCCCATGAACATGTTGTCGCTGAAACGGTCCAGGTGCCCGCGGAACCGCAGCCACACGCCGGCAGGCGAGATACTGTCCGTGGTGGTCTTGCCCTTGGCCTTCAGGAGCGCGGGCATGTTAGTGAAATCGTTGCCGTCCCATGCCGGCCACGGCTCTAGCAGCTGGATGCGCTCGCTTTCGGGAGAGACCGTGAGTTCTATGGAACTCCCGTCGTCCGGAGGAGCCTGGTAGAAGGAACGGCCTTCCGCGAAGTCCGATGCCGGGACCTCAGGGGCCTCCTTTGGCGGGTCGAGGCGGAACTCGGACCCGTCGGCGGCGGTCAGCGTGTCGGTCATCGGGTTGAAGGACAAGCGCCCGCCGATGGCCAGGGCAGTCACGATTTCCGGGCTGCCTATCAGGTTCATGGTGGAAGGCTGCCCGTCATTCCTTGCAGGGAAGTTGCGATTGTAGGACGTTACGATGGTGTTGGGGTTGCCCACTGATTCGCCGGCGCGACGCCACTGCCCGATGCAAGGGCCGCAGGCGTTGGCCAGCACGGTGGCGTCGATGTCCGTCAGCGACTGCATCTGACCGTCGCGCTCGATGGTTGCCCGCACCTGCTCCGAGCCTGGGGTTACCATGAACGGAACGGCCGACTTCAACCCGCGAGCCTTGGCCTGTTCGGCAACATCGGCCGAGCGGCTCATGTCTTCGTAGGACGAGTTGGTGCAGCTGCCGATGAGCGCCGCCGAAATCGTCTCGACCAGTCCGGCATCCTCTTTCAGCTCTGCAGCCATCTGCGAGATTGGCCTGGCGCGGTCGGGCGAATGCGGCCCCACCAGGTGCGGTTCCAGTTCCGAGAGATTGATCTCCACAACCTGATCGTAGTACTGGCCAGGGTTGGCCTCGCATTCCGGGTCTGCGGTGAGTAGCTGCCGGTACTGGTCGGCCAGGTCTGCGATGTCCCCGCGGCGGGTCGCGCGCAGGTACCGGGCCATACGCTCGTCGTAGGGGAATACCGAGGTGGTGGCGCCCAGTTCAGCGCCCATGTTGGTGATGGTGGCCTTTCCTGTGGCGCTTATGGAGGCCGCGCCTGGGCCGAAGTACTCGATGATGGCGTTGGTGCCACCGGACACGGTCAGCTGCCCCGCCAGGTACAGGATCACATCCTTGGGCGCGGTCCAGCCGCTCATCTCGCCAGTGAGATGCACTCCGATAAAGCGGGGATACAGTACCTCCCACGGCAGGCCGGCCATGACCTCAACGGCGTCCGCGCCGCCCACGCCAACGGAGATGGAGCCGAGGCCTCCGCCCATGGGCGTGTGGGAGTCAGTGCCCAGCATCATTTCGGCGGGGAATGCGTAATTCTCGAAGGCAACCTGGTGGATGATCCCGGCGCCAGGTGACCAGAAACCGACCCCGTACTTGGCGGAGGCAGTGCGCAGGAAGTTGTAGACCTCGTCGTTTTCCGCCAGGGATTCGGTCAGGTCGCGGGAACCCTCGACCCTGGCCTGGATCAAGTGATCGCAGTGGACCGATGTGGGCACTGCGGTGGTGGCCCGGCGAGTCTGCATGAACTGCAGCATGGCTGTCTGTCCGAGCACATCCTGCAGGATGACCCGGTCGGGACGCAACTGAACATAGGTCTGGCCACGCACCATGCCGGTGGTGGTCGGATCGTCCAGGTGGCTCAGCAGGATCTTGTCCGCCAGGGTAAGCGGTCGGTTCTGGACGGAACGGACGATCTGCAGGTTCTTGTCCAGCCTTTCGTAGATCTCGGAGACAACTTCTCGAGTAGGTTCGATCGCAATCAAAGTCAGGCCCTCCTCCGGCTCTTCTTTCTTTGATTCTCCCGGCCGTCTCGGCTCTTCGTACGTGTGAATGTTAACAAAACCGGCGGCGCCACGGGTAGGGCAACCCCATTCGTCCAGACGTCGGGAGCCCCGGCCCGTTCAGTGAGAGCAGTCCTTACTAATAGTGGTTGTACCAGGCAAGGATTGTACCTGAGTGCCTAATCCCGCCTGGGCATGATGGTAACCTTCCGGTTTTCCCCTTCACCCGCACTCTCAGTCCGGACCTCCGGGTGCTCCGACAGCGAGGTGTGGATGATACGCCTGTCTGCGGGGGACATCGGCTCGAGGCTGATGCTCCGGTTAGTCTGGGCAACGCGGGAGGCTACCTTGGATGCCATATCCCGCAGGGAGGTCTCCCGCCGCTGCCGGTAATTTTCCACGTCCAGCACCACGCGCACATCCTCACCCATCTGCTTGCGCACGATGAGCGTGACCAGGAACTGCAGCGCCTGCAGCGTCTGTCCTCTCCGCCCAATCAGTAGCCCGGAGTCCTCGCCAGCAAGGTCGATGACCGGCCCTCCGGCGTCCTCGTCATGAGCCGACCGGAGCGTGCGGGTAACGTTCACTCCGGCGGCATCCAGGATCTGGGCTACTGCGGCAGTGGCCAGGGTTGCCGGGCTTCTGTCTCCAGGTGCCACAGTCGCCGCCGCGGCAATTGCCGAGGGCGGGGTCCCCCCAGCACGCGCAGAGAGCAGGGTGACGCGAACTCGCGCCAACTCCGCTCCTATCCCCAGGAATCCGGCCTTGCCCCTACTTAGTACTTCTACCTCGGCCTCGTCGCGGTCGACGTCGAGCTCTTTCAGAGCCAGTTCGATTGCCTCTTCGACGGTTCGCGCGCTCATTTCGAGAGGTTCTTGCATCGCCATCAACCTCCTCAGGTTCATCGTAGCTGGTCGACGACGGTCCGGTGGCGGGCACCGGATCGGCCTTCGGGAACAGCGGGAATATGGGCTGCCAGCCCGTTATGAAATACTGGATACCGATACCGATGACGTTGGAGGCCACCCAGTATAACGACAGTCCACTGGGCAGCGTGAACGAGAAGAACGCGATCATCAGCGGCATCAGCCACAGCATCATCATTTGGTTGGTCGACTGACGTGGGTCGGTCGACGGTGTCATCGTCATCTTCTGCTGGAGCCATGTGGAGACGAACACCAGCACCGGCATAACGACGTTTGACGGATCCGGCTCCGAGAGGTCCATCCACAGGAAGGTTGCACTCAGAGGCGCGGCGGTGTAAATGGGAAAGTACGGTATCCAGGCGTAGAACTTTTCCGCCAGGGCCACCAGGTGGTCAGGCCGCGAGTACACCGTCTGGATCAGCACGCGGAACAGGCCGAACAGGATGGGCATCTGGATGACCAGAGGGCCCAGGCAACCCACGGGGTTGACGCCGGCCTCCCGGTAGAGGCGCATGGTTTCCTGGGACACGCGCTGCCGGTCTCTACCGAAGCGATCCTGTATCTCGCGCATCTTCGGCTGCAGATCCATCATGGACCGCATCTGCTTCAGCTGCTTGATGGTCAACGGAAGCGTGATCAGACGCACAATGACTGTGAAAACGATGATCGCCACACCCATGTTGTTAAAGCAGATGGTGTAGAGCACCACCAGCAGGTTCAGCATGGGCCGAATGATTATTTCTCGCCAGAGATCGTCGATACCCAAAAGGGCCTACCTCGCCACCGGGGAGGGGCTACGGCCCCATCCTGCCGGTCGGCGGTTCAAATCGTTCACGCGGCACCGCATCAGCGGCACTCCTCATCGTGCTTCCAGCACGCCCGAGCCGTAAAAACAGACTCGGAAAACTGCTCGTGCACCTCAACTCGCCGGGCGCTGCCATCGTCGGAACCAACGTACACAGTATCGCCCACGGCATAGAGCGGCGCCTTTACTTCGGCGTCCCCAAGGGTCAGTCGATGCAATTCCCGCTGGCTCGCATTCCTTGACACGTCCAGCAGGATCAGATCGCCGTCCCGGTTAGCGAACACCAGGCCCTTCGGCACCAGGGCGGGCGGCGCTACAATCTCGGAGCCCGCGTCGAACTGCCACTGCAGGATCCCCGACCGGTCCAGTGCGTAGACGCGCCCATCCATATTCGGGGCAAAGATCATAGAACCATTGCTCACGGCGCCGGCCCAGAACCAGTTACCGCCCTCAAACTCCCATAACTTGGAGCCGTCAAATGCGTCGATGGCATAGATCTTCTTGTCGAACGACCCGACAATGATCATCCGATCCAGCAGCAGCGGCTTCCCCGCGACCACGCCGCCTGTCTCGAACCTCCACAGTTCCGAGCCGTCGGCAGCGCTCAACGCGTAAACATTTCCGTCGTGGGACCCAAAGTAGATAGCAGGGATACCGTCAAGGTTGCCGACAACGGGAGTCGACCAGATCTTGTCGCCCGTCTGGAACGGCCTCCAGTAGGGTTCCCCCGTCTCTGCGTCGTAGGCGTAGAGGCTGCCATCCTCGGATCCGACCACGACCAACCGGTTGACCGGTTCGTAGGCGGGCCCTCCGACTAGAGGATGCAGGTTCTCGTCCTGTCCCAGCGGGCGACGCCAGCCACGATCTGAAACGCTGCCGTTCTCGGGGTCCAGTGCGTAGAGGTATCCGCTGTCGGCCGCTACGTAAAGCAGCCCGGAGGCCAGCAGCGGGGCGCTGTAGACGCCTTCCAGAGACTCTTCGGAATCCGGTGAGGAGGGGTAACTCCACTTCTCCGGGAGAACCCCGTCTCCGCGGTCCGTCAGCGCCTGAACACGACCGTCCTTGGTGCCCACATAGACAACCTCGTTGCCCACGGTCAGCGCATTCCAGCCCGAACTGACGCCGCCGATGTCGCGAGTGCAGGCGGCAGCGGAAAGGAGGAGAATCAGAACACTGGCCACTAGAAAAGCGCGACTCGAGGATCCCGGCAAGCCCGAGGAATCCGAAAGAAGGAAATTACCAAATCCCCGTACTGCCCCCCTGGGGTGACCGGGATCAGTTCGTTTCAAGAGTCGATTGAAGGGAAGGAAAAAACGATGGAGCAAATTCAGCTCGAACGTAGAGTCCGGATATTCACGGCACCGGATCATATCCCTGGCCGCCCAGGGGATGACATCGGGCCAGTCGTTTGGCGCCAAGCCAGGCACCCCTCAACACGCCGTACCGGGTCACTGCGTCATGGGAATAATTTGAACAGCTTGGCAGGTACCTGCAGGAAGTTGGCAGAAGCGGAGAAACAAAGGCCTGGTAGCCACGGATGCACGTAAGCACTGCCAATTTCATTTGGATGAATCCCCGCCTGATTTGGAAAACTGGTTGCCTCCTGGACTAGGGACAGCCGACCTCTCTCAGCGCTCCGAGATACCGCCTCGGCGCAGCAGGTTGGAAACGGCGCGGTCCAATTCCTGGAAACTCGCATTCTGAGAGCCGCGTCGGGCGATAAAGACCGCGTCCCATCCAGGCTGCAACTCGTGCGCCCGAACGGACTCCCTGAGTCTGCGCTTGATACGGTTCCGGGCCACCGCATTTCCCAGCCTCTTACTGACCACAAAGGCGAACCTGCAGTGATCGAGACCGTTGGCCAGAACACGAATGACCAGCAGCCTGTTGGCGGCGCTGGTGCCTCCACTGTGGATCTGGGAATGCCGTTTCGAGCCCGAAATGCGGTGCCTTCGCTGCATCACGAGGCACCGTTAATCACACAGTCAGCCGGTGTCGGCCCTTGAACCGCCGCCGCCGCAGTATGGCCCGCCCATCGGACGTGGCCGAACGCGAACGGAACCCGTGAACACGGGCCCTGCGGCGCTTTTTTGGTTGATACGTTCTTTTAGGCATTATTCAAAACCTGCTTGCGAGATTATATGTTTCGGGACTCAAACCCGTCAAGGGCGGCGTATTTCGCCGACAGCGATTGCGATGTCGTTGTGTGAACTATGATTCATCTGATTTTTGGAGTCCACTGATGGGACACTAACCCTGGGCATCCTCGAATCCTCTCAATCTTGATTCAGAAGAATAAATGGACTAACCGACTCTGCGATCGTTCCGACTGGCTTCCGGTGACGCCTGAAATTGAAGCGCAGCCTGCCCTTGGCTAACAGGTCTGTCCGATTGTGCTATCGTAGCCGCCGACCGACCACCCGCGGGATCCCGAGTGTCTTTGGGCTCACGCAACCGACAGGAGATACAACAGTATGCCAGAACTTGACCTTGAGAGCGGTCAATTCCACTATCACCTGGACGATTTCTCCGACCCCTGGCGCCCGGGTGAGCCGGTAATGCTGCATCACGCGGCGGGCGGCAACCTGCATCGCTGGCGCCCGTGGGTACCCACCCTGTCGCGGCGCCACCCTGTCGTAAGGTTCGATATGCGTGGGCATGCCGGAACCCCGCCGCCGCTGGATATGCAGTTCTCCCTACCAGACCTGGCCGCTGACATCACTCGGGTGATGGACGGCCTGGACATTGACAGGGTACATCTCGTCGGCGCGTCCGCGGGAGGGATCGTCAGCCTCCGATTTGCGCACGACTTTCCGGACCGCCTGCACAGCCTGACCCTGGTGGCGTCGACGCCGCGGCTGGCCAGGATGGGCGCCAGCATGGATGCCGGGGCGTGGAGGCGCATCCTCGAGGAAGAGGGCTCACGGGCCTGGCTCCTGGCTGACAGCGACAAGCGATTCGGACCCGCCACGGACCGCGCGGTCATCGAATGGTACGCGGATGAGGGAGCCAAGACATCCCCGGCTGCCATATTGGGCCTGCAGCGATGTCTCCTGGCGGAAGACCTGACGCCCCTGCTGCCGGACATAGCGGCCCCGACGCTAATTTTGGCCGCCGCCAACGACGAGATCACTCCGCCGGAAGTGCAGCACCTGATGGCCGACCAGATGCCGAACGCTACCTTGCAGCTTCTGGATGGCGTGGGGCACAACATGAAGGTGGAGATTCCAGACGAACTGGCCCGCAGGACTCACGAGTTCATCGAATCAGTGTCTCATAACTAGGGTCTCATCCGGCCCGAATATTCCGGACGCCTGAAGCAAAAGTAAAGCCACCTGCAAACTGCAGGGCCACTCCTGTAATGGAAATCCCCCCACACGGAGGCCCCTCACCCGATGTGAGGGGCCTTTTCTTTGCCTCGGAATCTGGAGATTGTCGCCCTGTACGGGTTAAGGGCCGGACTAGGCAGACCTCCCGGGCGACCATTTGTAGATCCGCGACAGGGTCCCTCCCATCAGCGTGGCCCTGTCAGAGTCCGTGAGCCTGTCAGTCACACGGAACGACTCGACTCCCTGTTCGAAGGTGAGCAGCCTGACCGCCCTGGTCCAGTCGGTCCCCCACATGCACCGGCCCAGGCCGTAGGCATCGAATACTCGACCAAGGGGCTCCCAGATGTCCGGGTAAGGGAAGGGCTCGTGGGACAGCGTACCGGCCCCGGAAATCTTGATGGCGACGTTTTCCATTTCTGCCAGAGCGATGACGTTGGACAGGTCAGCGAAGGGTTCCGGGGGCGCCGGCGGCACGAAGGGCTGAGCCAGGCCGACGTGGTCGACGATGAACTGCGTATCCGGGTTGCGACGCACCAGGTCGCTCATGAGGGGAATCTTGCCGGCGCACATCACGTTGGCAGGCACTCCCGCCTTGGCGCAGGCCGCGAAGATCCGGTTGAGGCCCGGGTGGTCGCCTCCCGCGTCGATGGCCCCCAGCATCACCCGGCAGCCGACCACGCCGGGAGTGCTGGTCCACTCGGCCACATCGTCCTCAATCGTCTCCGACTCCGGGTCGAAGGGCCGCACCACGCCGAACTTGTCGGGATGCTGCGAGTAGACCTCAAGAGCGTAGCTGGCGTCGTAGCCATAGAGCGAAAAGGGCGAAATGAGTATGGCCCCGTCAACTCCAACGGCATCCATTGCCGCAACCATGTCGTCGCCGGTCACCTCATCGGGCCCCTCCAGGTGTCCACGCCAGGGGCGTTCCGGTGAGTTGCGCAGGTAGGCATGTACCTGGCAGTCGATGGTCTGATTCTGAGTCGCCATTTCTTTTCACCTCCATAAATCAACGAAAATCAGCGGAGACTGATGTCTCTTTTGTCTCTTGCAGGACTAACCGGTGTTCCGGCCCCAGTTTACAGCAAGTATCCCCGTTGAAAAGCACCTGAACCAACAGAGACCTCGTTGGAAGAAGCAGGCGCCTGGTTCGCGGTGCTGGCTGAAGGCCAGCCGCAGGTAGAGACGTGCGCTGAACGGGTCGCATGACTCCGAAACCATCCCAGTTGGATAGCTCTCCCACCGACCGGTGTTATTACGACGAAGAACAAGACATCCGAAGTAAATCAACAATCGTAATACTAATTATCAACTATTGAGGCATATCAAATGGGACAGGAAACTGAAACTTCCCATCCCATCTGGTTGATAGGGGAACTACTACGTTCCCAAGGAGGAGACGTCATGAAACCACGAATTCCAACTCCTGCAGGCCGGGTTTCCCTGGTCACCCTAGCAATAGTTGGCGCGGCTCAGGCGGTAGTCTGGCTGGTGCGCTCGCAGAAGGCGAGGTCCAGGGATCCGAGCGCGATGGAGCTGAGCGAAATCGATCCCATTTGGCTCTACCGATGTTGTTGCTAGTGCGGCAACGGGTCCAACCCCTCTGCTATTCATTGACGCTAGCGTAGAGATGGAACTGTACAAGCCGCGGTAGCGACAGCCCCTCACCGGCGGGGAATCTCGATTGGTTTAACAAGATTCTACGTTCGGGAGAACATCCAATGAAGAAAACAATTTCCATTTTTGTGGTCCTGGCAGGTCTCGTGGCCTTGGTGGGGCTGCTGGCCGGGGGAGTACTCAGCGCCCATGGGCACGACGAGCAGCTCAAGACCGAGGTGTCCATCACCAACCTGACCCGCGGCCAGATTATGTCCCCCGTGTTCGTCGCCAGGCACGACGCGGGTGCCGATAGCCTCTACTCCCTGGGCGCCTCCGCCAGCGAGGCAATGGCTAAGATGGCTGAGGACGCCGACGCCTCGGGTCTCATGGCTGCGTACGACCCGGAGACCAACGGAAACGCGGCTGAGGCCATGGTGGTCAAGCTCAACGACGGCCCCATCATGCCCGGCGAGACAGTCACCTTTAGCTTCGACGTCGATGGCGGCGACAAGTACATGTCCTTCGCCAGCATGCTGGTCACCACCAACGATGCCTTCATCGGCTCCAACGGCTTTGACCTCTCAAAGTCCCGGACAGTCTACCTGAACGCCTACGACTCGGGCACCGAGGCCAACAGCGAAGACTGCGCCTTCATTCCTGGTCCCCCATGCGGCAACCACGCCAAGGACCCGTCCGAATCCGAGGGCTTCGTGCACGTGCATGCAGGGATCCACGGCACCGGCGTATCCGACCTGGACCCGGCCACCCACGACTGGCGCGACCCCGTCGCCCGTCTCACGGTGAAGACCTGGAAGCTGAGCAACTAGAACACTTCCGATCAGGGACTTGCCTTTCTGCTTCCGGACGCACCGCATCACTTCAGGGAATTGAGGTTCCAAGCCAGCGGACCCACGGTTGAAGGCTGAACGAAGAACCCGAAACCCTGGACTGTAGCAGCCATTCAGGATCAAGGGGGAACGATGGGCGCACCAACAATAGTCGGTCGGAGATAACCACTGGCAGAACGAAGGCGGTGCCATAGATCTACTGGGCGTAGTGGCCCAGCAATAGACGGTTTAAGAGGCCCGAAGCTCTATCCCCGCCGGGGAGCTCCGGGCCTTCGTCTTTGGCGGCGCACACTGAGATTCCCGTTACAGTCTCTCGCGTCTCAGTTCGGCCACGCTGTTTGCCTTCCAGCACCTGGCAGCCGCCCACCCGACCAGGGGCGCGACCTGACCGTCTCTCGCACACCTCTTGCAGTCGTAATGGGAGCCAGACAGCGATCCTCGAAGCATAGGTAGATTGCCGGCGCCCTGTCGGACGGGAAGCCCAGCTCGCGAACTTTATCGGCATCCCGCGCCGTATCCAGCGGTTGAACTATCCTGTGAGGAGCGGGAGCTCTCAGCGCCGCTTGGAGCAGCCGCGTGTATGCCGCGGTGGATGAGTCCCCAACCAGCACCAGGCTGACCGGCCCGTGGTCGAGCATATCCTTCGCGCGACCCCATGCGGACCCGGCGGGAAGGAACAAGGCCTCCTCGTCCTCCTCCATGCGCCGTGAGGAATGGTCCCCCAGGTAGCTACTACCCGGCACCACCGGCTCGAAGACTTCCAGGGCAGCGGCCCCGCGCTGGGAATATCCGGAGTCGCCGGTCAGGTATGAGAGAGTCAGCAGGGCTTCAGCCCAGTGGGCGTTTTCCAGCACCGGCTGTTCCCGGCGAAGGAAGGTTGCCTCGAAGGAGCTGGGCGCCACGGTGTCGAAGCAGCCTCCGTCAGACCCACCGAAGAGACGCTGCACTGAGCCTGCCACCTCCTCTGCTCGACCCAGGCATTTTGCTGCTCCCGTGCATTGGTACAGCGCCAGAAGGGCCCGCAGCAAATGGACCTGGTCCGCCAGGATGGGTGTCCCGTCAGTCGACTGAGCGGCGCGGCGGCGGAGGCCGCCGGTTGGTGTCCAGCTTTCCTGCCACAGTTTCTCGATTATGTCCGACGCGATGCTCCGTTGCCCGGCATCTCCCAGCACGTTCGACGCATCAAGCAGCGCTTGGGCGGCTAGTGCGTTCCAGCCAGCGTAGAGGGTACGGTCTATTGGCGGTGCGTCCGTGGCATCCCGGTCCTTCCAGGACATCTGGTAGAAGGGTTCGTCGGCGTCCTGACTGGCATGGAACAGTCCGTTCTGTGTGTCGAAAAGGTTGTTCAGCAGGTATTCGAGTATGCCTTCAACTGCAGTCCGATAGACCGCCTTTCCGGTGATCTGGAATGCTTCCAAATAAGATCTTGCCAGGCTGGCGTTGCTCACCAGCATCTTCTCGTAGTGGGGCACCTTCCAGTCCCTGCTGACTGCGTAGCGAAAGAAACCCTGGTCTTTCCTGTCGTAGATGCCGTGCCACATGCCCTGCAATGTGGCTTCGACCATTGCGAACTGCTCCCGGTCTCCCGTGCGGCCATAGCGGGCGGTGAGGAACTGTAGCGCCTCCCACGGCGGCTGCTTTGGCTCCAATCCGAAGCCACCGAACTCCGCGTCGTAAAGCTCCTGCAGCCTCTCCCGCACTGCATCAACCGAGGCCCCACCGGAGCTGCCGCCCGTCTGGGAGGGAGTGGCTGCGGCCCGGCCGTCGTGAGCAGGTACTTCTCCGCTGGAAACCTGCTCCAACAGGGTGACCATCTCGTCGGAAGGCGTGTACGGCCGCCCGGTGATGAAGTCTCCTGTTCCGGTGATGAACGCCACCGAGGGAAACCCACCCTGGTTGTAACGCAGCGAAATGTCGGGCCGCTGGTCCACGTCAACCCGCACCGGAATGAACCTCGAGTTGACCAGGCCGATGACCCTTTCGTCCGAGTAAGCGGTCTCGTCCATCACGTGACACCAGTGGCACCAGGTCGCGCCCAGCGTGAGCAGGACGGGCTTCTCCTCCGCTCTGGCGTCCTCGAACGCCTCTTCGTTCCACTCGCGCCACGCGATCTGCTGGGAATTATCGTGTTGGCTCATTCGGATGACCCCTCGAACTCGAACTACCGTGCAGCAGTCCGGAGATGCGGCAGACCGGGACGCGGTGTTGTATGCACTGCGCCATTTTACAGCGCAGGCAAGGCGAGTGCCTGTCCTCAGCCAGTCCAGGAGGTTTCTGGCAGCGAATCGGGATAAGGATATAATGGACGGTGGGAACAAAAGCGACCCTGCGCGTCACAGTCCCAGGGACGGCAACACGGGGAATGCATGGAAGCAATCAGCTCCAATATCCGCACCAGCGACCGGGATTTCCTGGACAACAAGGCCCGCATGAGCGAGCTGGTCGGGGAAATGAAAGACCGCCTGGAGCAGGTACGGTCCGGGGGAGGACAGAGGACCGTTGACCTCCACCGCAGCCGCGGCAAACTGCTGGCACGGGAGAGGATCCAGGGGCTGGTGGACCACAACACGCCGTTCCTCGAGCTCAGCCCCCTGGCGGCATGGGGCATGTACGATGGGGAGGAGGCGTCGGCCGGAATCGTCACCGGCATCGGCGTAGTGCACGGGAAGGAGGTGATGATTCTCGCCAATGACGCGACCGTCAAGGGCGGCACCTACTACCCGGTCACCGTCAAGAAGCATTTGCGAGCCCAGGAGATCGCCCTGGAGAATCACCTGCCCTGCATTTACCTCGTGGACTCGGGTGGGGCATATCTGCCTCTGCAGGCCGAAGTGTTCCCCGACCGGGACCACTTCGGTCGCATCTTCTACAACCAGGCCCAGATGTCCGCCCTTGGAATCCCGCAGGTGGCGGTGGTCATGGGATCCTGCACTGCCGGGGGGGCCTATATCCCGGCCATGAGCGATGAGGTCGTGATGGTCCGGCAACAGGCGACCATCTTCCTCGGAGGACCCCCTCTGGTGCGGGCCGCCACGGGCGAGGAGGTAGACCCCGAAACCCTGGGCGGCACAGAAGTTCACACCCGCGTTTCCGGCGTTGCCGACCACCAGGCCGCCGACGATGAAGACGCCCTGGCCATCACCAGGGACATTGTGGAAAACTTCGTGCGACGCCGCGACCCGCCCTTCGACGTTTCCAGCCCCGAGCCTCCGGCCTTCGATCCGTCGGAACTCTACGGCATAGTGTCGCCGGACAACCGTCGGCAGTACGATGTCCATGAGGTGATTGCCCGCATCGTCGACGGCAGCCGCTTTCATGAGTTCAAGGCCAGCTATGGCGAGACCTTGGTCTGCGGATTCTCGCGCATCTGGGGGTACCCGGTGGGAGTGGTGGCCAACAACGGCGTCCTCTTCTCCGAGAGCGCACTGAAGGGCAGTCACTTCATCGAGCTGTGCAGCCAGAGGGGCATACCGCTCCTGTTCCTGCAGAACATCACGGGGTTCATGGTGGGACAGCAGTACGAGGCCGGAGGCATCGCCAAGGACGGCGCCAAGATGGTGATGGCAGTCTCCAACGCCGCCGTGCCCAAGTTCACAGTGATCATCGGCAGTTCCTTCGGGGCGGGCAACTACGGCATGTGCGGGCGAGCCTACCAGCCAAGATTCCTGTGGACCTGGCCCAATTCGCGCATTTCCGTCATGGGCGGACAGCAGGCCGCCGAGGTCCTGGCCACGGTGCGGCTGCAGCAACTGGAGCGGCAGGGACAAACCCTGGAGGATGAGGAGCGCGAATCCCTGCAACAGCCCATCCTGGAAAAATACGAGGTTGAGGGAGACCCCTACTACAGCACGGCCCGCCTGTGGGACGACGGCATCATCGACCCGGCGGACACCCGGACCGTTGTGGGACTCGGGATCGCCGCCTCACTCAACGCCCCATTCCCCGAAAAGAAGCAGGGAGTATTCCGGATGTGATGTTACCCCTCCCCTCCATAGTTTCAAATGCAATTTAAGGGATCACGAGATACGCATTATTGGAGCGAGCGCCTGGAAATCATGGCAATCCTGATATCAAATAAATCACAGTTCAGACAAGACTCCAGTGCCAAATTGATGGATGTTGGGTGATGTTCTCCAAAGTTCTGGTAGCCAACCGGGGGGAAATCGCCGTTCGGGTCAACCAGACCCTGCGCGCCATGGGGATCGTACCCGTGGCAGTCTATTCGGATCCCGACGCGGGGGCACCGCACGTTGCCAGCGCGGGGGAGTCGGTGGCGCTTCCCGGCAGCACGGCTGAGGACACCTACCTGAACATCCGCAGCATCGTGCAGGCCGCCCGCGACAGCGGCGCCGATGCGGTACACCCCGGCTACGGCTTTCTGTCGGAGAACCCTCAGTTCGCCCGAGCCTGCGAAGAGGCCGGGCTGTCATTCATCGGGCCGACACCCGAAAGCATGGAAGTATTGGGCGACAAGCTACGTTCCAAGAACATAGCTCAAGACGCCGGAGTACCCACCGTACCCAGCTCTCCCCAGTGCCTGCCGGGGGACAGCGTCGCCGAACGATTCGCCGAAGAGTCGGGCTTCCCGCTGCTGGTGAAGGCTGCGGCGGGAGGTGGTGGCCGGGGCATGCGGGTGGTGCGCCAGCAGTGCGACCTGGATGAGGCAATTGAATCGGCCAGCCGTGAGGCGCAGGCCGCCTTCGGCGACGGGCGGGTGTTCCTGGAGCGGTACGTCACCAATCCTCGCCACGTGGAGTTCCAGGTGTTGGCCGACGGGTCCGGCCATACCATCCACCTCGGCGAGCGGGAATGCAGCATACAGCGGCGCCACCAGAAGATCGTTGAAGAAACCCCGTCGCCGGCCCTGACTCCCGAACTGCGCCAGCGCATGGGCGACGCCGCTGTCGCCGTGGCTCGCGCCGCAGGGTATGTCAACGCGGGCACCGCTGAGTTCCTGCTCGATCCCAACAGCGGCGAGTTTTACTTCCTCGAGATGAACGCCCGCCTACAGGTCGAGCACCCCATAACTGAAGAGGTCCTGGGACTGGACATGGTGGAGTGGCAGGCCCGGATCGCCAACGGAGAACCGCTGACGCTGCGGCAACACGACATACAACCTCGCGGCCACGCCATCGAGTGCCGCATCTACGCCGAGGACCCGTACGGCGACTTTGTACCGTCCACGGGCACCCTGCTGCGCTGGCGCCCACCCAGCGGACCCGGCCTGCGGATGGACAGCGGAGCGGCCGAGGGTCAGGAGGTATCCATCTACTACGACCCCATGCTGGCGAAGCTGATCGCGTGGGCGCCCAGTCGCGATCTCACCCTTGAACGAATGGATGTCGCGCTGTCCCAGTTCCTGGTGCTGGGAGTGATTACCAACATCCCACTACTCAGGGCAGTGGTGCAACATCCCCAGTTTCGGAGCGGCAACTACGACACCGGGTTCCTGGAATGGAACCCCGCCGTTACTCGTCCGCTCATATCAACCGATACACGCATAATGGCCAGTGCTCTGGCGGCGTGGGCAGCCCAGCGGCCCGCAGTAACCAGCGAGCCGTCGCTTGTGAGCAATGAACGGAATGCCGTCAGTCCCTGGCGCTCGGCCGGAGACTTGAGGCTGCCGTGATTCAGGGCCGGGGCGAAATGCAGCAGGTCTATCCAGTTGAGGGCGAGAGCTACCGCTACTGGTCGCAGGAGCAGGACGGCAGCTTCATTTTCACCCTCGCAGGAGACGCCACGGATGGCAGTGAGTCATCAATAACCATCAACATTGATTCACGACAGGCCGGTGAAGGAATCTGTCGTGGTGAAGACGGACGGGCTTTCCCCTTCGCATGGGCCTGGTTAGGCCCCTCGACAACCTCAGGAGAACTGCACCTGTGGCTGGCCGGCGACCTGCACATATTCCGAAGGGCTGACCCTTCGTCAGGGTCCGGAAGCCGTCGCGGCGGAGCTGCGGGCGACGAATCCTCCGGAGACATCCTCGCTCCAATGCCAGGGGCAGTGCTGGAGGTGCTGGTCAGCGAGGGGGATCAGGTCGAGCGAAACCAGACCGTTGTGGTGATGGAGTCTATGAAAATGGAGCTGCTGATCACAGCGCCCCGCGACGGAGTTGTCAGCCGGGTCTCGGTGCAGGCGGGGCAGCAGGTCGAGAGGGGCATGCGCCTGCTGGAGCTTTCCTCCGAGAAATAGTGATACGGCCGTCTTGCGCTTAGGGGAAGGGGTCCCGCAGCGTCATTGCGGAGGGATGTTGGCGATGTGGTATAGGGCAGTACCCCTTACGGGGCTAACCCATTATAAATTTCACGTTCGGCGTTCCGGCGAAGGCAGGAATCCAGGATTACAGGGTGCCAGATTTCCGCAACGATTCTACTGACACCGCTCCCGGGATTCGTGTTTACGAGGGTGTTGCCAATGACCATTCTGATACGTCTATCGGCCATGTATTGTATTGAAAACCGAGAACGCCCTCGCCCTCGGTGCGAGGGAACTGTTCATCCTTGGGCTCCATTGGCTGTTCTTATGGCCATGACGGTGAGAGTGCGTTAGCCCTTGTGGCCTCCGACCGTCATTGCCACTGGTAGGTACAATTCCACTAAAACATATGTTGGCATATAATAGTTATTCTCAATTGGACGGGGCTGCATAGAAGGGTCAAGCGTGCCCAGGCTTGTCTCGACGCGGCGACCCGAAACGTACTTCCGCGTTTCTGGCAGGAGCGAAGTTTTGCAGGAGGGGGAACCTTGCAACTCCACAAGCTGTCCGGCGGGTTGAAGGCTGCCTACCAGGGTTCGGACATACGCGGCCGAGTAAAGCACCTGCAGGGCTGGAGGAACCGGGCGCGGGTGCGGGGGGCCGAACCTGCTGACTACGACCACGGGGAAACCGTCAGGGAATACTACGATCTTTGCACCGAGTTCATGGCCTTCGGATGGGGCGAATCCCTCCACTTCGCTCCGCTCTCGCCCCTGGAGAGCCTGGAGGACTCCAAGGTGCGGCATCAGCGCCTGATGATTGCCAAGCTGAAGTTGAACGAGGGCATGACTGTTATCGACGTGGGCTGCGGGCTCGGCGGTCCCATGAGACGAGTCGTTCGGGAAGCCGGCGTAGAGGTCGTTGGCATTAACAGCAGCGAAATACAGTTGGAGAAGGCAAAAGCGTTGAACGCCGAGGCGGGCATCGGCCACATGGTCGACTTCCTCAACTGCAGCTTCATGGACATGGGCGCCATCGCGGACGACACGTTCGACCGGGGATACGCCATCGAATCGACTTGCCATGCGCCGGACAAAGCCGGCGCGTTCGCGGAAATTTACCGTGTGCTTAAGCCCGGTGCGCTCTTCTGGGGCCAAGAAATGTGCTTGACGGACGGGTTCGACCCCGGCGACACCAGGCACATAGCCATTAAAGAGGAACTGATGCAGGGCATCGCCCTGAATGATATAGCGACAATGGACGAGGTGAACCGGGACCTCGAAGCTGCGGGTTTTCAGGTCATCGAGGCCAGAGACCGGGCTGTCGATGAAGACGGGCAGAGCACCCCCTGGTATCAGCCCATGGAGCGCAAGGGCAATACCCTCAGCAACGCCCTGCGCCGGACACCGCTTGGCCGCAAGGCGTTTATCGTAACGACGATGTTGGTCGAAGCGGTTGGTATGTTCCCGAGGGGGTCCGCAGACGTAGTCGCGTTGCTGGACCGCACCGCCAACGCCTATGTAGCGGGGGGCAAGACCGGGATCTTCACGCCTTTGTACTGTTTCCTGGCCTTCAAGCCCCTATAGATTCTCAGTCCTAGTCTCCCAAGGGCCGGCAACTTGCCCGGTAGGGATGGCAATTCGCCTGTGGGCGTCCACAAGTGGCTACTCTTTGTTTCTGGGTAACGTGTCATTGACTATTCAGTGCGGTAAACTGTATGTAGAAACGACCCCGATGCAGAACGCAGGCACGGTGTAATGAGACTCCTAGCCCGTGATGTTACAGCTTATCAGTTAACCTTGCCGGAAGACCTCGTGCTGCTGCTCCTCAACGAGGAGAACGGATATTTTCACCAGGTGCCCGGCTGGGACCTGAATTGTGCAGTCACCGGGGCTGTCCTTGCAGAGCTATCAATTCAAGGGCGCATTGACACAGACCTTGATTCCCTGTTTCTCCTGAGCGCAACCAAAACAGGGAATCCAGCCCTGGATCCTATCCTGGAAGAAATTGCAAATGAGTCAGCCCAGCATAATACCCAGTATTGGATTGAGAGACTCGCCCACCTTGCCGAATCGGTCATTGATACTACCCTGGACCGCTTGGTGGAAATGCGAATACTGGAACGGCACGACGGAGATTTCTACACGCTAACCCGCTCCTCCGAGCCGACAAACGTTTTCGAAGATTCCCTCAAGGGTTCCAGGGTGCAGTCTGTGAAGACTCGCATCAGCAACGCGATTTTCAGCAATGAAATTCCCGACCCGAGAGACGCCCTTCTAATAAGTCTCGTCAATACCTGCGACGTATTCCGGTTCATGTTTTCACTGGACGACGCGGCGGAGGACCGCATCAAACTTATCTGCAGGATGGCTTTGATCGGCCGGTCCATAGCTGCGGCTGTCTCTCATAACATGGCCAACCCGTTGCTGAGACGCTCTGCGTTTACCAAGGCAATCCCCAGGGTCTCGTTGCGCAAGGTGGCATTCAATCCCCACCTTCGGGACGGGAACGTCCCCGCCCTTTTTGCGGACCTCGCGAAGGAATACGGGCCGGTATTCGAGATCAGCCCCCCATTCAGGAAGCCAATGATATTCCTGGCTGGTCCGGACACAAATAACTGGGTGCACCGCCGCGGGCGCATGTATTTGAGATCAAGGGAATATTTTTCTGAATTCGAGAAGGTATATGGCGCCTCCGGGGCCCTGCCCGCTCTCGACGGCGCTGACCATTTCCGGCTCCGTAAGTCCCTTTCTCCTGCCTACTCCCGGGCAAGACTCGCGGGACAGTTGAACCAACTTTATTCTGATGCACGCGGCTTTATGGCGGGCTGGGAGATTGGAGACGCCTACGCGGCAACTAGCTTGTCGCGGCGGATGATAAATGCGCAACTCTCCCCCCTATTCATCAGCGTGGACTCCCAAGACATCTTTGACGATGCGGCGAAATTCAAGGAAAGGGCACTTCTTGTCCACATCGTTGAAGTATTGCCGAAATTCTTGCTGCGCACCCCGCGTATGAAGCGCGGGGCCAAAGTGGTTGATACGTTGCTTGAAAGAATCGAGAACGTACACACACCTGCCCAGCGGGTCGACAGCCCCCGCGACCTGGCCGACGACATACTCAGCCTTCACGCCAGCGACCCGCAGTTCTTCCCGGAGTCGAACTTGCGATTCGCCCTCTCGGCGGCGCTGATTGCCAGCGTGTACCTGGGCGACGCGTTCAGCTTCGCTTTGTACGCCATGGCATCGCAGCCGGAGCTATACGCCAGGATTCAAGCAGAGGCAGACGCTCTGTTCCAAAACGGCGATCCGAAAGGGGAAGACTTCTCCCTCTCAGCCATAGACGTGACCCACAGGTTCCTGCTTGAGTGTCTGCGCCTGTACCCGATCGTCCCGATGTCCATGAGAAACGTGATGAATTCCTGCGTGGTTGAGGACTATGAGCTGCCCGTCGGGTCTCGGGTTGTCATTGCTCAGACAGCCTCCCACTACATGGAGGACGTCTTTCCTGAGCCATACAAATTTGATATCGACCGCTATCAGCATCCGCGAAACGAACACCTCAGCCCGGGATTTGCACCCTATGGTCTGGGCACGCACACATGCCTGGGTTCCAGGTGGATGGACCTGCAGCTGACGGTCAATGTCCTGATGGTGGCTCACTACTTCAACATCACTGTCTCTCCGAGGAACTACAAGCTCAAGTTCAATCCGCTGCCGTCTATGAAGCCGAACAGCAAGCTCAAGTTCCACGTCACGGAAAGACGACGGGAGATCCCTCGGTAATAATATTCAGAGACCGCCGCGCTCCTGACAGAACGGTACCCATGCGGGCCGGACGGCAGTTGCCACCGGGAACCTGATGACCCACCTTGCAAGCGAAATGAAGGGCAGCCTGATCAGGCTGCCCTTCATTTCTTACTTGGGGATCAATCCCCCGATCCAAATCGGTTAGAAATCTGGCGGCATGCTCTCTTAACCTTGGCGCCGATGCACCGCATCGATCGCCTCATCAAGTTCCTCCGCCCAACGCCGCACGTTGGAGCGGAGTCGCATGTTCTGGTAGGCGCCCCATATGGTCATCAGCGGCGGCACAACCAGTATTGAGACAATCAGCGAGTAGGCGATAGTAATGGCGGCAGTGATGCCAAACTGCTGAGATGCTGCCAGCGGGGAGGCAATCAGCACCCCCAACCCCAACGCCGTCGTTAACGCTGACCCCAGTAATGCGGAGCCCGTCGTCGAAAGGGTTTGAATTGCCGCCTTTTCCGGGTCCCGGCTGAGCGTATATTCCTCACGATACCGGTGAATGATGTGAATGGTGTAGTCGACCCCGATACCTATGGAGAGAGCGGTAATGATCGATGTGATCATCGTATAAGGGATATTCAACAGAGCCATTGTGCCCAGCACCGAAATCAGGACCAGAACGATGGGCCCCACCGCAATGAGAGCCAGTGCAGGCTGACGAACGGTGACCCAGAAAAATAACGCAAGGACGATTATGGCCGCAGCTATCGTGGTGCTGATGGACTCCGTCTGCCGAGCCGTCACAGAGTCGGTAACGGTGATGGAGATTATGCTCTCTGAGGTGGCCGTAACGTTGTCGTCCTCCCCAAACCAGAGATCCTCGATGTCCTGCTGCAGCAACCTGGTCTGCTTGGGGTCCGTGACGTAGGCCGGGAAATGCAAAATGGCCGCGTCGATGCCATCGGGGTTGTTGACCAGGAGTGAAGAGAACCTGGGGTCCCTCTCCTCCAGCTTGTCGAGGAACTCCTGCATCAACGAACCATCCAGTTCCACTCCAGCAGAAGCTCTCGCCAGCAATGATTCGAGCTCAGGGTCATGATTGTCCCCGGGCTCTCCGCTCTTTTCAGTCCAGTCGTGCACCAGCAGATCGTAGGAGTCCTGTATGGGGCCCGCTGCCCCCTTGGGCCGCGTGGCCTCATTCGCGAAGGCAGCCGTTAGATCGCGAAGGTTCAGAAGACTGCGCGTTTCTGTGGCCTCGATTTTGATCAGCACCGTGGCAATCTCGGTTGAACCGCCCACGGCGACATCCAAAGTCTCCATGTCCTGATACACCGAGCCGCCCCTCGGCAGGATATCCCTTATGCTGAACTCCGACTCCAGGTCGGTGGCCGCAAACCCAAGGGCAACTGTAACCGCCAGCACGGCAACGATGAAGGGGCCCGGCCTGCGCGTCACGGCGCGGCCAAGCACGTCTGCCACGCCACTCACGCCGGGCAGCGCGTTGGAAATGGGGCGAGGAGGAGACAACCTGCCCCGCGCCTCCCGCCTGCGGTCGATAATCGTCCGAACAGCGGGCACCATGGTCAGCATTACGATTAGGCTCAAGCCCACTCCCAGACCCGCAATGACGCCAAAGTCTCGAACAATCCCGATGGGAGAGAACAGGTTTGCCAAAAGGCTCACGATGGTAGTAATGGCAGCCAGCGCCAGCGGGACAGTAACGTTTCGCATCCCCGTGCGGATGGCAGGAACCACACCTGCTCCTGCAGTGCGCTGTTCCCTGTAGTGGGAAACGATCTGTATCGCATAGTCAACCGTGAGGCTGATCACGATAATGGGGACCAAGGTGGTGAGAGAATTCGGGGGGCCCGTGAGCCCAAGGGCGTTGGGACCAAGCCAGCCCTCCGCTCCGACAATCCAGATCATCGAAATCAACAGCCCGGCCAAAGTGAGCAGCAGGTCTGATATCGTTCGCATGAATAGGAGAATGAGCCCGCATATAAGTAGAAGCGAGATACCGATGAGGGGCGCCATGCCCTCCGCGGTGGCTTTCTTGTACTCGTCCTCGACGACGATGAACGAGATTGTACTGACCGCCAAGGGGCCCTCATCCTCCGTCGCGAGCTCGTGAATCCTCCTCTCGGCTTCATTGATCCGCTCGTCTCCCGTGTCCCGCAAGCGGATGGTCGCAATGGTCACCTGCGTGCCATCAGTATCGGTCCCGGTCATCGCGTCAATAGCTGCCTGAATCTGCGGGACCTGGACGACAGAATCAATCTGCGCCTGGTCGACGCCCTCAAATCCGTCAGCCTGCAACGCACCCGCAATGAAGAGAGATGGCGCGAGGAAAGGATTGCTCGGCACAAGAAGGTCGGACACAGCGGAGTCGTCCCGGATGTCGTCGATCAGGGAATCCATCTGGGAGAGGCCGAGCGGCGTTATCGCGTCCCCTCGGAAGAGGAGCGTCACAACATTGGCCTCTGCCGAGTCCCCAAAGAGTTCGTCCAGTTCGTCAAGGGCCTTGGCAACGGCGCTGTCGTCGGGAAGGGTGGATGCCGTATCGGGGATCGGCGCCCTCATGGTGGCCCCGGCAGCCAGCAGTACAGTGATGATAATGAGAATAAGTACAGTAAGGTAAGGCCGAACCGTTACCACCCAGCTAAACCAACCGAGAATTCCGCTCATACCACACCCCTCCGTCCTGCTGAATAGTGGGAATCAGTTGTCCGTCTTGTGTATCCACAGTCAAGGCCACCGGCCATAAGTCCCTTACGCGGTGCCGCTCCAGGAAACCTCATCCTTTTCGAGTGCCTCTGGCCGGTATCTTCAATGCTACTCCCGCACAGCGCCCTTGAGGTGCCAACTAGCATCGAATGCGCCCCGTATTTGCAGCCTGCTCCTGGCACATCACGTTGTCGTTCATTGACGCGTCAATCAATTCCGCGCCCTAACGCGCAGCCACCTCGGGCTCGACGCGCATCGCATCCTGGGCTTCCTGCGAGTCCGCATAGAACTGGGCGCAATAGGCCCTGAATGGCATGATCTCACCATCGGAGCGGCATAGGCGCGGACGATTGACATACCTCTTGCGGCACCAGATGGCAATGTCCTGTAACACATCCTGCTTTTGAAACATCGACATTATTTCGTTCATCACCGGAGCTCGTAGCTTGACTGGAAGAAACCCCAGGCCGGCGAACCAACGTTTGGGTTTTCGAATCTCTTTAATCTGCGACGCCAGGGACAAGTCTATGAGCTCTCCGTCGACCGGCGATGCAAGAACCCACAGGCGCATGTCCATGCCCACTGAATTTTCCCGAATCTCAACGAGTGAGTAGCCCAATCCGCAGACAAGGGTTTTGGCGGATATACTGAGAGGGATGCTGAGACCCTTTATAATCTTTCGCCTGCTGGCAAAAACGAACTGGCTCACAAGACGGGGCCCTTCAATTGATACGGGCACAACGCGGCTAACGCTGTCGTAACCGTGCACATATCGAAAGTGCGCCAGGTCAACGGAGTTCTCGGTCACATCCTGAGGATGGCCGGGAAAGCGAATGGTCTGGACCTTGATGTTGCTCCATCCCGCTTGCTCCGGCGAGTCCGCTGGCAGGGTCCATTGTGGCTCACGACCATTCAGCCCCAGCCAGCCGAATATCAGACCGCAAATCTCCCGTGTCTCGAAAACCCGCAATCTTGCGGACTTGGGTGGGTCGGCGTAGGGAGTTGCCACGCATTGCCCATTGATATCATATTCGAAACCGTGAAAGGGACAGATCAGCCGGCCGGCGCAGATACGGCCTCCCGCCTCGGGACCCAGGTCAGACCCCAGGTGCGGACAAAATGCTTCTGCGACACAGACTGCTCCATCGTCGTCGGCCCAGACAACGACTTCCTCGCCCATCCAGGTCTTCCGGATGAGCCTCGCCTTTTGCAACTCCCGACGAGTGGCAACGAAATACCAGCCTTCTGGGAACGGAGAAGGCAGGTCATTGGCAACTGGTCTCTTGTTACTATCGGGCATTGGTTGATTCCCAGCCTTGGTCTGGTGAATTCGAGTACGAGCTTGTCGAACTAACAACAATAAGCCGTGTTTTTCGATGCTGGTGATCCCTATTATAGGTTAAATCACACTCGTCAATGGAGTGAATTTGATTCCCCGATTTACTCACTCCTTGCCGGTCTACATTGTAAATTCTGGCCGTGTGCAAATTGTGTCAAAAGTGTGGGAAATCCATAAAAATTGTTGTCATTCTATTCTGACTCAGTGGAGGGGCAGCACACCGAGCGGTCGTAGGTATTCTCATCCTGAATTGCTCCGGGAGACCCTGCAATGGAGTATGATGATCGACGATTCGCACCCTGCGTGCTCGTACCGGGGGATAAGCCATGGACTTGAATGAGGATGATGTCATCCAGATCATCAGGTACCTGGATGAATCCAACTTCAATGAGCTCCAGTTGCAGCTGGGCGATCTCCGCATCGTGGTCAGCAGGACCGGGAGCACGGCCCCGCTGCCCAACGTCGAACAATCCCCCCGGTTGGATCACTCCCCGGCAACGCCAGCCCCGCCATCAGATCCTCCGCAACCCGTCGAGCAAGCGCCAACCCCCACTCCACCGACCGTGCAGACCACGGACGGCAGCGACGAGACGGTAGACCACGGCCGGCGCATCACCATCACCTCCCCCATGCTGGGCACTTTCTATCGGGCCCCGGCACCCGGCGAGCCGCCCTTCGTCGAAGTGGGCACGGTGGTGGATGCAGACACTACTGTCTGCATCATTGAGGTGATGAAACTGTTCAGCACCATAAAGGCCGAGAAGCGAGGCCGCGTTGCCCGTGTCTCCGTGGAGGACGGGCAGCTGGTGGAATACGGGCAGGTGCTTTTCCATCTGGAAAGTGAGGAAAACTGAGGGAGGTAGTTCGCACGTTGCCTGTCATCAAGCGGGTGCTGATCGCAAACAGGGGTGAGATTGCCGTCCGCGTGATCCGCGCCTGTCGCCAATTGGGTGTCGAATCGGTGCTTGCCGCCTCTGAGGCCGACGTGAATTCCCTGCCCGCGAGAATGGCCGACAGGGTGCTGTGCATCGGCGCTGCCCAGTCAGCGGCCAGCTACCTCAGTGTGTCCACCATGGTGGAGGCCGCCCTCGGCAGCCAATCCGACGCCATACATCCCGGCTACGGGTTCCTGTCGGAGCAGCCGGAGTTGTCACAGGCCTGCGGGGACAACCGGCTCACATTCATAGGCCCTGGACCCGAGCAGATCAAAGCAATGGGAGACAAGCTGGCGGCCAGACAGTCGGTCGCAAAGCTGGGTATCCCGGTGGTACCGGGCTCCGCCCTGATAGACGAGTTCGCCACGGCGTCGCATTTCGCGGACGAAGTCGGATACCCCGTCCTGCTCAAGGCGGCGGCAGGAGGCGGCGGCAAGGGCATGAAAGCCGTCCACCGGCCTGAGGAACTGGAGACCGTATTCCGGGAAGCCTCGGCGGAAGCACGATCCGCCTTTGGCGATGACCGTCTTTACCTTGAGTCCTTTATCCCTAACGCCCGCCATATCGAGGTGCAGGTACTGGGCGACCGCCACGGTCGTTATGTCCACCTGTTCGAGCGAGACTGCTCCGTGCAGCGCCGCTACCAGAAGCTAATCGAGGAATCGCCGTCACCGGGGCTGTCCGACGAACTGCGAGAGGAACTCTGCCAGTCGGCGCTGCGGATAGCAGAGGCCATCCAGTACGAGAATGCCGGGACTGTCGAGTTCATCCTCGACCAGGACAAGGAAAGGTACTATTTCTTGGAGATGAACACCCGGATACAGGTGGAGCACCCGGTGACTGAGATGACCACGGGCATAGATCTCGTGCAGGAACAGATCCGGGTGGCCCAGGGAGATCCAATCAGCTTTTCGCAATCCCAGATAGCTCCAGTGGGACACGCAATCGAGTGTCGCATCAATGCTGAGAGGCCTGAGGACGATTTTCGGCCATCGCCGGGGAGAATAACCCGCTGGCAGCCACCGGAAGGCCCCGGGATACGGGTGGACAGCCACTGCCACGAGGGCTACACCGTGCCGCCATACTACGACTCACTCCTGGCCAAGCTGATCGTGGCAGGCGACACCAGGATGGAGGCCATTGCGCGCCTGCAGCAGGCCCTGGCCAGCTTCCACGTGGAGGGCGTGGATACCACCATCCCCTTTCTGGCCTCACTCGTGGAGAGGGCGGAATTCGTAGCCGGCAGACTCAATACCCGGTGGCTGGAAACGGTGGTCAAACCCAATTAAGCAAAGCATGACGTGCTGACGACTCCTTGCATTGGGGGCATAGAGCAATGAGCCAGGTAGCCTTCGTTGATACGACACTCCGGGACGCCCATCAAAGCCTGTGGAACGGTCAGATGACGACCGCCATGATGCTGCCCATCGCACCGGTCATAGACGAGGTGGGATTCGAGGCACTGGATTTCATGGCACTGATCAGCATGGACTGGTGCGTACGAAACCAACGGGAGAACCCCTGGGAGCGTATTCGACTGATGTCGGAAGCCATGCCCAACACTCCGCTGATCGTGGGAGGGGTGCTTCGCAACTTCGGCAACGTTCCAGACTCGGTCACGGAGTTTTGGACCAGGAAGATCAGCGAGGCAGGGGCAGGTCGGCTCCGAATCAACGACCCATATCACGACATAGACCAGATCACCAAGGCCATCGGTTGGTCCAGGGACGCCGGAATGATCACCATGGTAGCGCTGATCTATTCCTACAGCCCGGTCCATACGGACGAGTATTACGCTCGCAAGGCACGCCAGATGGCCGAAGCGGGCGCAGACCGCATCTTCATCAAGGACGTGGATGGCCTGCTCACACCAGAAAGGGTAAGGACCCTGGTACCAGCCGTCATGAAGGAGATCGACGGCATACCAATGGAGCTTCACGGCCACTGCACCACTGGCCTGGCGCCGGTCTACTACATGGACGCCCTGGACCTGGGTATCCATACCCTCCACACCGCTGTGGCGCCCCTGGCCAACGGCGCGTCGCAACCCTCGGCTGATGTCATCCTGCGCAACGTCAAGTCGCTGGGCCACTCGACCGGCATAAACGAAAGAGCGCTGCAGGAAATGACCGAGCATTTCCGGTACGTGGCCCGTCGAGAAGGCTTCCCCGAGGGCGCTCCGGTGGAGTACGACCTCAGGCAGTACGACCACCAGGTGCCGGGGGGGATGATGTCCAACTACCAGGCGGAGCTAACGAGGAGAGGTCTCGGTCACCAACTGGATGCGCTGTTGGACGAGATCGCGCGGATTCGACGGGAGCTGGGGTACCCCGTGATGGTGACGCCCATATCCCAGTACATCGGCGCACAGGCCGTCTTGAATCACACGGCTGGGGAGCGATACCGGATCGTTACCGATGAGGTTATCAAGTACGTTCTAGGACACTACGGTGAGTTAGCCGCCCCCGTGGACCCCGACGTGAAGGCCCGAGTTATGGCCCTGCCCCGCACAAGGGAACTTCTGGACTGGGAGCCACCACAACGCTCCATCGAGGATCTGCGAGCAGACTACGACCCAGACATTTCCGACGATGAGTTCTTGCTCCGGGTCCTCAGCTCCAATCAGCAAGCGGTGGACGAGGTGCTGACGGCAGGCCCGAAGTCCTATGACTACCCCTCCAAAGAAAAGCCGGTTCTCGAACTGGTGCGAGAGCTGACCAGCAGGAGGGACATAGCCTCCATCAGCATTCAGAAGGGAGACTTCTCACTCATCCTGCGCTGAACGGCATCCCGATGTCATCACCGAAAATCAGTAACGGCGAAAACATGAAACCCATCCGGTTCCATCCGGTAGGGTTGCCTTTCCGCGGCCGCAAGGGATCTTAGCCCCTCGAATTTCGGTCAACTAGAGACTCCCTCAACTGACCTGTTCTGTGTCGTGTTTGTGCCTTTTTCACGGCAGGATCGCGATCGGAACACCTCAGAATGCCTCATTTAGACCGGATATGTAGTTTTGTGTAAATATTGTGTTTATTTTGTGGCATAGAGAATTGTGTTGTTTAGACTCTCCGTGGGCGACTACAATCTTGTGGGCAGAATCCTTACCGGAGTTTGTTCCAGGGTTTATGACGGTATTCAGCCGCTTCTCTCCCGAGTCATTGTCCCGATTCAGCGCATCCCACGCGCTGCTTGTAGTCGCCTTCTGGGTCATCCTGGGCCTCGTGGCCGCCTACATTTCGTTCGGCCCCCCAGGACTCCAGCTGGTCTCGACATGTTGGAAAGCGCCACCACCACAGAGTTGCGCCTCTCGGGAAGCGTGGAGTCGGAAAAGGCAAGGAGGCTGCTGGAGGAGGTCAGAAGGCTGGAGGCACAGAAACAGGGGGTGCCGATCAGCGTCCCTGAAGTAGTGGTGGTTCAGTCCGATTCCTTGACAGTAGACGACCCGGAGTTCCGGGAAAAGACCGAGGAAATATTCGGTTCTCTAATAGCCCTGGGCGATGATGTTGTCGCCAGTGGCCTGAATTATTACCTGACAGGCGACGAGACTCTGGTTTCGACCGACCGCCGGACGACCCTGCTGCCCATCAATGTTACCGGGGAGCCGAACCAGGCAATCGAGAACATCGAACCCATATTGCACATTACATCGAGCTTTGACGGCAAGGATGGGTTTCGCGTGCTGATTGGCGGGGAAGCCAGCATAGCCTACGAGGGAAACGAGCTGGCTGAGTCGGACCTGCAGAAAGGGGAACGATTCGGAATACCGGTCGCGCTGATAATTCTCCTCATCATATTTGGCGCCGCATTGGCGGCCCTTCTGCCAATTCTGCTGGCCATCGCGTCCATCGGGGTCGCTCTCGGCATTGTTTCCCTGATCGGGCAGGTCTTTGAAATGTCTTTCTTCGTGTCCCTGATGGCCACGATGATCGGGCTCGCCATCGGGATCGATTACTCGCTGCTCATCGTCTCCCGCTACAGGGAAGAGCTGAGCAGAGGAGCGGATGTACGCGACGCTGTCGCCAAGGCCGGGGCAACGGCGGGGAGAACGGTCCTTTTCAGCGGCTTCACCGTGGTATTTGCATTGTGCGGAATGCTCATCATTCCCTCAACCTTCTTTCAGTCACTGGGACTCGGCGCGATTATCGTCGTTCTAGTCACTCTCGTTGCGACCTTCACTTTTCTGCCAGCCACCCTTGCGCTTCTTGGGCATCGAATTAACTGGCTCAGGGTGCCCTTTGTTGGAAGGAGGGAGGCCCAAGGCTCCGGGGACTCCGGATCAGGGTTCTGGAATGCTATTACGGGAGCGGTGACCAGGTTTCCCGTGATTAGTCTCATCGTGGTGGGTGGCGCAATGGTGGCTGCCGCCGCATTATTCTTCCAGATCAACACCGGCACCAATGGCGTGGACGCCTATCCGGAGGGCTCTTTCACCAGGGACACGTTCCTGATACTGGAGGAGGAGTTTGCCTTCGGCTTTGGCGTGGTCAACCCTGCCGAGATAGTCATTGAAGGGGATCTGGAGGACCCCGAAGTCCAGAACGCAATTGCTACCTTGAGCGCTTCCCTGGTCCAGGACCCACGGTTCCCATTCCCTCCGGTGCCGCAGGTGGTGCCCGAGTCGGATCTGGCGGTCCTGTACGTTGCCTTTGCCGGAGTGCCCAGCGCCCCCGAATCCCTGGAAGCGATAAACATCATCCGCGACGAGCACATACCGTCGGCCTTTGCAGGACTTCCGGCCCAGGTGGTCGTGGGCGGGCAGTCAGCCGTCCACACCGACTTTCGGAAAATCGTTGATGTCTATACGCCCATAGTCTTTGCATTCGTGCTGGGCTTGAGCTTCATCCTACTGATGGTGGTTTTCCGATCCCTGGTTATACCGCTGAAGGCAATCGTCATGAACCTTCTATCGGTGGGAGCGGCCTACGGCCTGCTAGTGGTGGTCTTCCAGATGGGAGTCGGCGCAGACCTATTCGGATTCCAACAGACCGACGTCATTGACCTGTGGGTGCCCTTGTTCCTTTTCTCGATACTGTTCGGGCTGTCCATGGACTATCACGTTTTCCTTCTGAGCCGCATAAGGGAGAGATACGATCAATCCGGCGACAACGCAGAGGCCGTGGCTTACGGGTTGCGTTCAACGGCGGGCATTATCACCGGGGCTGCAGTGATCATGGTGGTTGTGTTCGGCGCTTTCGCCGCGGGCGAGACCATTTTGAACCAGCAGGTTGGATTCGGACTTGCCGTTGCTGTTTTCCTGGACGCGACGCTGGTACGGTCGGTACTGGTGCCCGCCAGCATGGAAATCCTGGGCGCCCGGAACTGGTACCTGCCACCCTTCCTCAGGTGGCTGCCCGAGTTGCAGATAGAGCCCCCTGAGGAAACTCAGCCACTCTAAGGAATCAGATTTACGAATGAACGAACGTCAGCTTAAGGTGCCGATCGATTACAAGCCGGGCTACGAAAAAGCGCGTCGAATCGACCCGCAATTGGCTGACACATATATTGCCCACACCAACATCGGAGACCCGCCGGCAGACGCCCTCGTGGAAGCGCTGACCCCCCTGGGTGGGCAGGAACTGCACAGGCTGCTAACGGGGGCCATGAACGAGGATCCATCGGTCTTTAAGGAGGGTCCCAGCGAACTTCGCGAGTTCTTCGACTTGCTCGAGGACAGGCCGCCATGGGCTACGCGGGCAGCATTTGAACCGGGAGTCCGCAGCTTTCATCGCAACTCGGACCTGATCCTGGAGGGCCTGGTGGGCGGCAGCCTGGTCGAAGGATTCTCTACCAACATCTCCCGCTCCTTTGTCATCACGGGACGGCTGCGTGAACAGGGCGTTCGAAGGTTGAGGCAGAACAACCGTCACGTCTTGGAAATCTTCATGCCCGGTGGACTGGAGCGCTACGGCGACGGTTGGAAGCTGTCGGTCCGCCTGAGGCTGGTCCACCCCCAGGTCAGGCGCCTTCTCAGTGATGACCACGACGATTGGGATCCCGAGGCATGGGGAACTCCTCTCAGTGCGGCTCATATGGGGTTTGCGGCCAGCGCATTCTCCGCAAGATGCCTGAGACATGCGAGGAGACTGGGAGTCCGTTTCAGCGAAGAAGAGAGTCATGGTTTCATGCTGGTCTGGAGATATGCCATGCACATCATGGGCATCCCTGACCCATTGCTTCCGAACGATGAGAAACAAGCGCTGAGGACGTTTGAAATCGGCTCTATGTGCGAACCTCCGCCTGACTTTGAGTCGATTATCATGGCGAATTCTCTGATAAATGCTGCTCCGAGGGTGCTGGGAGTGTCGAGCGACGAGGAGAGAGAGGATCTCCTGAAACTAGCTTATACTGTTTCTCGCGCTCTCATCGGGGACGACCTGGCAGACCAGCTCAAGTATCCCAAGTACAGATACCGGAACCTCCTGTTCGGTGTCAGGATGCAGACACACCTGAACTACTTCATAGACAATCTCTTCAAGGGCCGCTCCCATCGAAGGAGGTTCGACAACTTCGTCTACATGATGTCTGCAGCAGCATACGACGAAGCGGGCATTTCATATCGAATGCCGGACCACGTCTATGCAGAGAGATCAGTTAAATGGTGATCCATTCCCTCCACTTTTGGTTCAATAATTCTGAGTAGCTGCATTCGGTAGAGCCCGTGGGGCACACTGCCCGAGAGTTCGGTGGTGACAAGGCCGCCTGTTCACGATAGCGCAACCGGAAGCGTGTCATCTCTCTTACAGTCCCGAATTTTAGTGTGCAGCGCCGTAATAATCATCTTCAGCAAGCTTGTAGCGCCCTCCCCCAGCCATCTCCCCGAGGGAGAGTGCCTTAGTAACACACCCTCAAGGTAACGAGGCGCTGGCGGACAGTTTGCCGGCATACTTGGGGGTATCAAGGTTGAATGAAGACCGTCGGAAGCAACCGTAGCGCAGCAAAACGGCGACGCATACGGTGCGCCAGCCCGCACGAGCCGTGGAAGTAGCAGACGTCCCCGCGCATATCCAGGCACAAATGGCGCACCCTTGGATTCCGCCCCCAGCAAGTCGCTTTCAATCTAGGAGCGACGCAAAAGCAGACGCCCCCGGGACCAGCAGCAAGGAAAGTCCCGGGTTGTGCGGACTGAGCAACTGTCCGTCTTCCGGTTTGGGCACGGATTGATACCACAACCCGTCCGGTTGGTCGAAGAACGACTCAAACGAGCGCGACTCGTACTGGCTGGTCAGATCAAAGTCGCCGCCGGTCTGCAGGCAGAACGGTCCATCTCCTGTGATGGATGCCCCACGGGTTGCAATTAAGTCAATTGAGAATGAATAGGCGATACACAGCAGAAGGAAAAGAGCCGCCACGGCCAGCAGCAGCTCCATCTCCTGGACCCAACCCCTCACAGTGTAGTGGACGAGAGACCAGATTACGGAATGACGCCGACCTCACGCAGAAGATCGATGGTACCCTGCAGGTCACTCAGGCTGCCAAGGTCAACGTCGGGTGGGTCGAGAGACTCGAGAGTCGGCAGGTCACCCTCCGGCTCCACGCCTGCGGCTACGGGATACTCCTTGACGTCCGAGGTGAAGTACTGCTGAGCAGGTTCCGAGAGCAGGAAATCTATGAACTCCAGGGCCGTTGCCTTGTTTTCTGACGCCTCGAGGATACCCGCCCCCGCCACGAGGACCAGCGCTCCCGGGTCGCCGTTGCCGATGTAGAAGTTGCGAGCCTCGAACTCCTCACCGTACTCCTCCAGGAACCTCTCTAGGTAATAGTGGTTGACGAAACCCACATCCACCTCCCCATTGGCGGTGGCCTGCACGATAGATGTGTTGTTCGAATACTCCTGGGCGTCATTGTCCCTCATGCCCTCCAACCACTGACGCGCAGTATCTTCGCCCAGTTGGTGCCTCAGGGCAGTGACGAAGGACTGGAAGGACCCGTTCCCGGGTGCCCACCCCCACGCGGCCTCTCCATTCCTCCTCGGTGAAGTCCAGGATGGAGGATGGCAGGTCGGCGTCCGGGTTTATGGTCTCAGTGTTGTAGATTACGGTCCTGGCCCTACCGGAGGTGCCGACCCACCGACCGTTGGGGTCCCTTAGCCTGGGGTCAACTTGGTCCAGGGTCTCCTGGGGCAGCTCGCCCAGCATCCCCTCGGCAGCCAGGCTGCCGAGGGAGCCGGGGTCCTGCAGGAACACCACGTCTGCCGGGGTGTTGTCGCCCTCCTCCAGCAGCGTGGCCGCCGTCGACGCGCTGCCGGCGTACTTAACCCGTATGTCAATGCCAGTAGACTGTCCGAAGGTCTCCAACAGGGGGTCTACAAGGGACTCGGAGCGCCCCGAGTACACAGTGAGGGTGCGGTCACCCTGTTCGACGGCCTCGGCCCGGGTTGGCACCTCGGTCGCTGGCAGCGAGGAGGGAGCCAAAGCGGCAGTCGCTGCCCGTGTCGGCTCAGTTGACGTAGTTGGAGCCGGAGGAGGCGATTGCTCGTCCCCTCCGCAGCTGATCAGCGCCACCGGCAGTGCCACTGACAGCGCCGCCAGCACAAGCAAGACCCGTATGAAATCCCAGCGAAAAACGGTTGTCATATTTGTTCTCCTGTTTTGCACTTAGAATCGGTCTCTAATAGCTGGTCAGCAGATCATCTTGCGTCAGCGATTTCGCCGACGCAACCCCGTTCAGGGCTGCCAGTGCCGCGTAACGCGCAGCCTCAGCCGCTGATTCTGAGCCGGCGTCCGATACGACCGCAACCAATGGACTGATTAGGGAATCAGGTGCGGCCGACGGTTCATCGCCACCCCGGGCATCAGACTGTGCTAGAGACAGTTTGAACCTATGTACCATTGCCCATAGCAGCATCCGACAACAATGGAACCCTGGCCTGAACGGGGTATTGCACGACGTTGTTCTATTTAGATCTGCCGCTTCGCATCTTGGCCAACATGCCCCGAGGCATCTCCCCGGGATACGCCAGAGGTATTCAAAGCTGACGAACGACTATGCTCTTGTACAGAGGGTGTATGAAATGAGCACCTCCTTTGCCTGCGTTCCCCTACTCGACAGGTCAAGGGCCAGGACTGGACCTGGGCGTAGTTGTAGTCGTTAATGTTCTCCGCGCACTCCAGGGCGCGCCGCGAGATGGCACGGAGATGGCACGGAGCTGGTCCGGCAGCGGGCCCATTCTGGAGCGTATTAATTCGGGAAAATCGCATCACGACCATCGTGGCCCCGCACGCCAGGATCACTCCTGACGGCAAGGCCAGGCCCTTCAGCCAGTGGTCCGCTCCCGTCGTGAGGGAGACGGTTGTTCCGACCACGGCGGCAATTGCGACCAGCGCTTCGAAGTCCTGGTACCGAGCCAAGGCGGTTGTGTTGGCAGCGTCCGCCTTGGGCATCCCATCATGCACCGCCAGTACAAGGTGGACCAATTTGTCCACCTTTACCGACAAAATGTGCTTTGCCAATAAGACAACTGTCATAGACACAAACACATGGCATATGCCTATGCGACCGGGTGACAAAACCCTCCAGGCGATGGCCCGCAACAGGAACAACTCGGTATACGCGACGACCAAAACAACCAATAGCCAAGCCTGATCTCACAGGCGCCGCTTAGCCCATCTAAGATGCGACCAGTCCGCCAGCAATCCAACCACCAGAGGGGCCAGTCCCAGTATCACTGAGGAAAACGCCACCCTCGAGGCGGAAAAGAGGGCTTTCCATCTACCCGCAGAGATCCTCAGTGCCTCGTGATCCTGCCGACGACCCCGTATTGCCCTGTTAACATAGAATTCATAGAACAGTATTTACTCTTTATTTCGTGGTGTGTATATTATCAAATCGTTGTTTCGTGCAGACTTATAACATAGAGATATATACATGTCAAACTTAATGTAGATCCTTCAAATAATTTAGTCAGTTCGAATGAGTTCGGGAACTCTATACGTACTCTGCAGCTGATGTTGGCTGCCGTTCCGGGAGCAGGAATATCCCGCAGCACTTAGAGGGAACCCATTGAAGATCATGGTCATCGGACTCGGGCGCCTTGGAGCAGCGGCAGCCGCCGGGCTTGCCGCCGCGGGACGCGACGTTACTGCTCTGGACATAGATTAACGGAGAATCAGGGCGCTAGAGAGGGGAAGATACCCTCCTACGAGCCCAGTCTCGAAGAGTGCGTGACCTCAGCCGCGAACCGGGGCAACCTGCGGTCTATGCCCATTTACAACATGACCGATAAGTTGATGGAAGTCTTCTGGTCACTGCCGGAACGCCCTCCCCGGCAAGCGGCGCCGCGCACGCGTTTCAGGTGCGAGAGGCCCGGAATGGGTCAGAAACCGAAAGCCAAAGGACCTTGTGCTGGTGATGAAGAACATTGTTCCGCCGGGCGGAGGGGCGGGATTTACCCTCGACGACCTGAAAAGAGTCCACCCCGACTATGTCGCCAATCCCGAGTTCCTTAGAGAGGGGAAGGCCCTTCAAGACTGGCTCCACCCATTCCCAATCGTCCTGGAGGCTGAACCTTGCTCAGTGAAGACAATCGAAACCGTCAGGGTGATGAACTCGGGTATAGAATCCCCCTCCTGGCCACAGACGCCACCAGCACACAGATGCTCAAGTAAGCCAGCAACGCTCCCCTGGCAACCCGCATTTCCTCCGCGAATGAAATGGCATCGATTTACGCTCCGATGTAGTCATAAATGGATGCCTTCGGCGAAGGGCTGGCCCTCGATTCCAGAACCTGCGCCAGGGTGTTTGCCGGGGTTGGCCACGGCGGGTCCTGTCTCCCGAAGGACGTCAATACGCTCAGGCACTTCGTATCATCACACGGCGTGGGATCGGACCTGCAGGGAGAAGTCGCCAGGGTGAACGAAGGATAGCGTTATCTCCACATCGAGACGTTGAACTCCAGGTTCCGGGGTCGTCTGGAGGGCTGCAGGTCGTGGTTCTGGGACTCTCCTTCAAGTCTGGCACCGACGATGTCAGAGAGGAGGCATCCGTGGAATCGGTGTGAGAGCGAGGGTAAAGGCATTTCACCCAAAGGCAAATGCTTCCGCCGAAAATGTACTGCCACCCGGCATCGAATTTGCGGAATCCCCTGTGCAGCGGCAAAGAGTCCCATCGGGCTGGTGCTTCTCACAGAGTGGCCGTAGATTGCAGGCGAGGACTGCGAGCGCATTTCCGCACAAATGCGGCCGCCGAGGTTTCTGTTCGACGGAGGGAACGTCCTCGATGCCCGACGAATAGTCTGCATGGGTTTCGAGTACATGGGAATAGGCCGGGGTGTCAAGGGCGGCGAGATGATGTACCACTGGGGTGTTGACGTCCAGCAAAAGCGTCCACGCTAACAGGCAAGCATAAATGTCACTCTCTCATAGCGGCACTGTATCGGATGTTGACCCGGTGAGGGCAGGACGGGACCTCCGCCCAGGGGGCCGTCGGCATCCAGGTATTTCTTGATGGTGGCCCTTTGGATCCGCAGCTCTATTTCGATGGCCCTCAGCGACATCCCTTTGCGCAGGGCTTTCTGAATCGCATTCCATCTCTCCTTCTCCAGGAAGGTTGCTCCAGGAGGGTTGGTTTGGGCGGAGGGACGGTTGCAGGCGTTGAAGCAGTGGACGCAGCGCCGGTCATACCCGCTTGATCCTCCTCATCCGCTGCCCTTGAGTCCAGTGCCTTGAGGGCCGCCGCCCAGCGCTGGTCCGAGTAGCTGGCTCGGTTGGGCAAGAGAATAGGAGTGGCCGAATCTCCCTGGCCGTTGCGGAGGAATGCCGGGCTGGGCGGCGCCTCCCGAGCGTGTCAAGGGCGTCGGCAAAACGTGCCATTGGGGCGGAGCAAAACTGTACCATCTGGGCGTTGTTGGTCAGCATAAATGTCCACACTAATTGTTCGGGAGAAGTGTCCCAGAGACTGGCTGGCAGCAGGCTGGGCGTGTGAATGAGGATGGTTTCTGGTGCGACTTATGGGTTGTCAAGGTCGTCCAGAGCTTGACACGGGGAGTTATCCCGGCTGTGCTTTAGCCGGTAGCTCTCGCCGTTCATCTCCAGGCATCGTTGTTCCAGGTGGGCATTGAGTGCATCAAAGCTCTCAAGGGACGGGATGGGTACCAGGAAATTACGCCGCGAGAACCCCACCAGGCCCTCCACCTTACCCTTGTCATTGCCCTTGCCGGGGCGGCCGAACCGGTCCTCTAACAGGTAGTGGGACTGCAGCTCGGTGAAGGCGCGGGTGCGTTGACGCCGGCCATCCCCCAGTATCTTGGCCACCCCCAGCCTGGTGTTGTGATAGAGGATGCTCTGGGGCACTCCGCCCAGAAAGGCAAACGCTGAGACGTGGCCGTCCAGAAAGGCCTCGGTAGTCTCGGCGGGATAGGCCTTTACGAAACACCCGTCGCCGTAGGACAGGTCGATGACGAAGCAGTGGGCCTTCTGCTCCACGCCGCCGATGACCACCAGCGCCTCGCCGAAGTCGCACTGCGCGTGTCCCGGCGCATGGGACAAGGGCACGAACATCTCCCTGGTCTGACGGCGATGCTCTCTTAAATAGTCCTTGACCGAGGTGTATCCGCCGTCGTAGCTGTACTCGTCACTGAGGCGCTCGAAGATGCGCTTGGCGGTGCGGCGTTGCTTCCTGGGGACCTGATGGTCGTCCTCTAGCATGCAGTCAATGACGCCGGCGTAGGGTGAGAGCCTGGGACGCCGCGGCGGCACTTGTCGACGATAGCCCGGAGGCACTGAATACTCCAGCATCTTGCGCACCGTGTCCTAGTGCAGGCCGAAGGTCCTCGCCGCTTCCCGCACACTCATCACCTCCACCATCACCGCCCGGCGAACCCGCAGATATACGTCCACCTTGTACATCCGTCGCACCATCCATGGGGTCGGCTACAACCCTATGGAAGATTGCGGGGGGTGCAGTTTTCAACCGCCCAATGTCAGTCGGTCAACCCGCCCACATGGCACAATTTATCTCCGCCGCTTACAGTTGGCGGCGTCAGCCGTTTGCTGCAAGTCATCCAACAGACCGGCCCGAACCGCCCAGATCACCATCTCGGTTTTGGAACCGGCCCCGGCCTTGTGCTGAACACGATCCAGGGTATTGCGTACCGTGGACTGCCCGACCTCAGCGGCGGCTGAAATCTGGGCATAGGACAGACCCCGGCAAAACAAGCGCAGCAGTTCCGTCACTCTGGCGGTCAACAGGTCCGCTCCCCGGATCCGCGCCCCCGCAGGGTCCTTGCGAATCAACATCGCGGCCTGCCTCAATGCGTCAGCCGTCAGGTTCACACGCCCCTCGGCTACCTCACGGATGGTTCCCACCAGCTGTTCCACCCCGGAGTCCTTCAAGAGGTGGCCGCTGGCACCCGCGGCAACCCCCTCGATAACCGCGGCAGGTGCGGTCGATGCGGTCAACATCAAGACCCTGACTCCGGGCATCAGGTGAATGATCTCCCTTTAGGTGTCCAGCTCGCCCATCCCCGGCAGGAACACATCCATGATGATGACGTCCGGAGCCACCTGGGGGGCCAACTGGACAGACTCCTCGCCGCTTCCGGCCACTCCCACGACATCCAGCTCGGCAAAATGCTGCAACAACCGCCGAATACCCTCTCGTATCACAGGATGGTCGTCGACCACCATCACGCGGATTGCTCCGTTCTTTGCCATGTCAGTCTCCTGCACTCCGCAGTCCCATGGGGAGCTCGCACGTCACAGCGGTTCCTCCATCGGTCCCGGCACGGCTAGCCGGGAGGCTGCCGCCTATAAGTTCCGCCTGCGCCCCCATGCCGGCAAAGCCCCAGGCACGCTCAGAATAATCATCAGGGAGACCAACTCCGTTATCTGATACGGACAGTGATACAAGATCGCCCAGAGACTCCAGCGCCACCCAGGCCCGGTCCGCAGCGGAATGCAGCAGGGCGTTGGCCAGGGTGTTGTGGGCCACGGGGATGAGCCGGGCCCTGGTTTCGACCGGCAGAGGAGGTTCATCTCCCGATTGAACCACTGGTCAGGCACCAGACACCGCACAACGCCGCAACCACGGTGGTCCGCAGGAGGCTGAGGACGAGGGACGGGCAGATATCCGCGACTCGTCCCTTTGGCACCAGTGCCTTCAGCTCCCACTGCTCCTCTCCCGCCAGACTCATCTGGTACTTCTTCACCATCACATCCTCCCACCTCTCGGTCGCTGTGCCTAAGCGGTAGCTCATCATCCATCACTTCAAAGCAGTTGGACTGCTAGTTCAGGACTGTCTCCAAGTCAAGGCCCATGTTGATGCGCAGGCCGGGCTCGCTTGTCATGGCCAATCCCTCTTATAGGGATGCCTTCTCCCGTTTGCATTCTTCAGGGGATCTCTCGCCGCCTCCTGGGAGGGCATCCGCCCTGTCGCTCTGCCGTGCCCGCAATCAATTGAAGGACCTGCGGTCAGGTCATTTGGTCCAATTTGCACCAATTAGGATGGTCTCTTGAAAACACATATAACTCACACTGATAAATCACTTTATAAACACTGATCTCGCACTGCTTGTTGAGTTATCCTTGCGGGCAACGTATTTCGAATAGTGTCGGTACTTCAGCAGATCTCATCTGTCGCAAGGCCAGTGATTCCGAAATTACTCCATCACATGTCGAAAACACGCAACTTTATCACCCTTGAAAGCACTTTGAATGCCGGGATGGGGATAACAAGAGGCGAAGAAAGTATGTGCCCGCACCCACGCTCCTCTGGGCTCCCCAGCGGCGGCCTCGATGTAGCCTGGCCACTGACGTTCTCGAGAGTCGAAATTCAGGCGCTCCCGGCAGAAGCGCTGCGAACCGGCGGCAAAAGATTCAGCGATCAACGCTTTCTACATTTCCAGTTGGGTCCGATATCGAGGGTAATTGTAGCCAGGTTTTGACAAGTGTCAGGACAAGAAAAGACCGGAAAATCATATAACCAGGAGAAACGATGGAACCCATGGCTATCACTGGACCAGGGACATTCATTGGAATGGCGGTGGTTTCGCTATTGCAGGAGGGCTGTCCGGAAGGCAGCCACGGCGTCGAACCGCAGGAAGTCGGGAGAAACCGGCTGCACCGGTCGCAGCACCGCCAAGTGTTGGGAAGGGAGGAGGTGTACAGAATAGGCCAGCCAAGGTGAAAGGCTAAGCGAAAACAATCAAGTACCGGGCGTTTTAATCGCAGACGCCCGGAAACCGAAAAACCGGAGAGAAAATAACCCCATGTCAATGGCGAAGAAAAGAACCCTGATCTGGATGGCGATGCCCATCCTGCTCGCGCTTGGATTGGCTATCTACGCAGGCTTCGGCACGGCGGAGGGCGCGGGCTCAACACCGGCCAACCTCACGGCCACGACCACGGACCTCGGAACCGGAGTGACCCTTTCCTGGGATGCCCCCAACTGGACGGTGCATGGATACCTCATCGAACGCAGGATTCTGTCGTACCAGGGATGGACCACCATGGTTGAAGACACCGGCAACACAGACACCACCTACACGGATACCAATCTGCCCTCATCGGGATCATATCGCTACAGGGTTAGGACGCTCCAGGACCAGCACGTCAGCGACCCCAGCAACGTGGCCAGGGTGGAGGTTACCGTGATGGCTTCCAGCGGGGGCGGATCCTCTGAGACTATAACCACAGAGGACACCACTGAGGCGGATTACAAGGCGGAGGCCCTCCGGCTGCAGGAGGTCACCGAGGATATATTGAGAGGGTGCCTGGCTTTCGAATACGAGAGCCCGTATACCGGGGAATCCAGCGTGACCACCTCAACTGATGACGCTAAATGCGTGCACTGGGTTGACCTCACGGACGTGACCTGTTTCCCTGGCGCTTTGCAGTACCAAGCAACGTATGGTTACACCGTAACTAGCTATGACGGGAGCCCGACGCAGATTTACTCACACTTACCTTCGCTTTTGTATTTCGACGGGCAGATCAACCTGGAAGGGATCAACCAAAGTGGTGGGGACAATTATGGGTACATCAAGAAGAACCGGTTGCTTGACGTGGCCCTGAGTGTTGACAAAATGGTAGTTACAGCAAAGGACTTCACGCTGGACTACTCTTATGGAGACGAGTCGATCGAGGGGCGCCCATCAGATTTGGACTACGACATGGTCAAAGGACACTTGGATTTCCTCAGACACAGGCTGGATCTGATTGTAAACGGAGAAAGCTACAGAAGACCCGCACCTTGCCGATTTAGGGGGGATGTAAGAGACAGTATCGACCAGTGGAGGAATGAATCCTACGGCTCGATTTCGTCGGGATCCACTGTGGAGGGGGAACTCGACACCGGACCGGACCTGGATCTGTATCAAGTAGACCTCCAGGGCTCGGTGAAGTATGCAGCCAAAGTTACCGCAGTGGACCCCGACGACGTCGACACAGCCACTGTGGTCTTCGACTACGATGCCGAGGAAGTTGTTGACGAGATCGACCCGTCGCTCAGGATCTTCGACGGCGACGGCAACGAACTGGCAACCGCGGACAATGACGAAGAGGTGTTCTTCGTTCCGACATCCGATGGCACCTACTACCTGGAGGTCGGCCACAACACCGAGGACGCGGACGAACTGCTGAACGCTGGCATTTACGCATTGCAGTTTGACTTAGCCGACGAAAGAGCGGGTGACCTGGTCGGGGACACAACCACCACGGCGGCCCTCATCAAAGACCGACGCGCTATCAGTGCTGAATTGACCGCAGGTGACACCGATTGGTTCAGGCTGAATTCCCTCGCCTATTTCAACAACACCATCGTGGTCAGAGGCGATGACAGTGACGGTCAGACCGCGCTGAGTTCGCCAATACTGTCGGTTTATGACGAGGATGGCAGCGAAGCAGACTCCGACGACTATGCCCTGGGTGAGATTGGCGGCTACGCCGTTTTGGACTTCAACCCGGATACTGGCGGGACCTATTTCATAGAGGTGGCGGGCGAAGATTCCAACGATGCCGGACATTACACCATCAGGCTGCCGAGCGACGACCACGTAACTCTCCACGACCACTTCGGAAAGACTGCCAAAACCGGCAATTCCGTCACAGGAACCATCGAAGGCGAATGGGACCGCGACCGTATTGGCATCGAGATAACGGATGGGCAAAACTGGATCATCGAAGTCGAACCCAGGGGCTCTACGCCCGCCTCAGCGGAGTTCAGCCTAGAGATCGTAGATGACCCGGAGTCTCCTTATTCCAGGGACTGGCACACAACCAAGAGAGAGGACGGTAGCCTGGTCCTTGCCACAGTCGACACCGGTCACTACGGATCCATCAGCTACGATGGACAGGACTACGACGGCGGTGCGGAGGCTTACTTCCTCCTGAATGTGGGGCTGGCAGGCGAGACTGAACCCCCAGCCAATTACAAGGTCACAATACGTAATCCACAATTGCAGGAAGTGACCAACACTACCGACCAGTACACCGATACAACCTGGGTCCAAGACCCAGCACTCCACCTTGTGACCGTGGATGAGGACGGTGTCGGCACCTTCTCTGGCTCATTGAATGGCGACGACGACAAGGACTCCTTTGGTCTGAGCTTGCCAGCCGGCGATTACCTGATCGAGATGACAGTACCGGAATCGGAGGCAGTCGTCGGAATGAGAATCGAGATGTTTGTCAACGGGCGGTTGTCGAGGTACCTGGACTTGGGAAGCCTGACCGTCCACGAACTGTACGGCGGGAGCGGACAGGCATATACCCTGGCCGAGAAAATTACTTTCCGGGTGATTAACCACGTCGCAGCAACGACACTCGACTACAAGATCACCTTTACGCCGGAGGAGTAGACAGACTCAGCACCAGGCGAGGGTTCGAGCCTTCGCCTACACGGGCAATACACCGGGAGGGCCTCACGGCGATTGCGAGGCCCTCCCGGTTTCTGTATGTGCCTCTTCCTGATGTAAGCGGCGGAGGTAAATTGTGCCATGTGGGCGGGTTGACGGACTGACATTGGGCGACTGAATACTGTACCCCCCGCAATCTTCCATAGGGTAATAGCCGACCCCATGGATGGTGCGACGGATGTACAAGGTGGACGTATATCTGCGGGTTCGCCGGGCGGTGATGGTGGAGGGCAAGAGCATTCGGGAGGTTTCCAGAGAGTTTGGCCTGCACCGGGACACGGTGTGCAAGATGCTGGCATACTCCGTGCCTCCGGGCTACCGGCGACAGACTTCGCCCAGAAGACCCAGCCCTTCGACAAGCTCAGGAGGAGCCTTTTTCCGGCGTCATAGACCGGATCCTGGAGGATGACCTCGCGCGCCCCAGGAGGCAGCGCCACACAGCCAAGCGCATCTCCCAGCGCCTCAGGGACGAGTACGGCTACGACGGCGGATACACCACGGTCAAGGACTACGTTCCGGAGCACCGCCGTCAGACCAGGGAGATGTTCGTGCCCTTGTCCCATGCGCCGGAACACGCCTAGTGCGACTTCGGCGAGGCCCTGGTGGTCATCGGCGGCGTGGAGCAGAAGGCCCACTGCTTCGTCATCGACCTGCCCCACAGCGACGACTGCTACGTCAAGGCCTATCCCGCCGAGACCACCGAGCCCTTCCTGGACGGACATGTCTCAGCCTTTGCCTTTCTGGGCGGAGTGCCCCAGAGCATCCTCTACGACAACACCAAGCTGGCGGTGGCCAAGATACTGGGGGATGGCCGGCGTCAACGCACCCGTGCTTTCGCCGAGCTCCAGTCCCACTACCTGTTCGACGACCGGTTCGGCCGCCCCGGCAAGGGCAATGACAAGGGCAAAGTAGAGGGCCTGGTGGGGTACTCGCGGCGTAATTTCCTGGTGCCCATCCCGTCCCTTAAGAGCTTTGATGCACTCAACGCCCACCTGGAACAACGATGCCTGGAACGGATGGACGCCCGGCTCAGGGGACATACGGAGACCATCGGTCAGAGGATGGAGCGGGATTTGGACGCCCTGCTGCCGTTGCCGCCGGTGGCCTATGACGCCTGCGACAAACAGCCTGGCCGAGTGAGTTCCCTCTCCCTGGTCCGGTACAGGACCAACGACTACTCGGTCCCGGCGACCTGCGGACACCGGGACGTCCTGGTAAGGGGCTACGTCGACGCAGTGGTGATCAGTTGCGGAACAGAGATCATCGCCAAGCATCCCGGATCATACGAGCGCGACGACTTCGTCTACGATCCCATCCGCTACCTGCCGCTCCTGGAGCGTAGGCCGGGCGCCCTGAACCAGGCCGCACCGCTGCAGGGGTGGGAGTTGCCGAAAGATTTCGCCATCCTGCGTCGTCTCTTTGAGTCCAGGATGGACCGGCGGGTCAAGCGCGAATAAATGAAGGTGCTCAGGCTGCTAGAGACCTTCTCCCAGCAGGAGGAGGTGCACGCAGCGGTGAAAGATGCCATCCACCCGGGGTCTCTGAGCTTTGACGCCGTCAAGCACCTGGTCTTGTGCCGGCTGGAGGGGCGGCCGCCCAAGCTGGACTTGGAGCTCTATCCCTACCTGCCCCGGGTCCGGGTCGGCACCACGTCCGCCGGGGACTATATGACCCTGCTGTCCGGGAGGGCGGCATGAGCCAAAGGTCCACGCTGCTCTTGGAACACCACCTGAAGGAGCTGAGGCTGCCCAGCTTCCTGAGAGAGTACGGGAAGCTGGCGGCCCAGTGCGCCGCCGAGGGTGTGGGCCACCCTGAGTACCTGCTGCGCGTCGCCGAGTTGGAACTCATCGACCGCCACCAGCGTATGGTGGAGCGGCGGACCCGCGCCGCCCGATTCCCCGCGGTGAAGCGTCTGGACACCCTCGACTTGCCGGCCATTCCCTCGGTGAACAAGACCCTGGTGATGGAACTGGCACGCTGTGAATACATCCAGCGCCGGGAGAACGTCATCGCCGTCGGCAACAGCGGCACCGGCAAGACCCATGTGGCCCTGGGGCTGGGACTGGCCGCCTGTCAGCGGGGCATCTCCGTGGGTTTCACCGCCGCCGCCGGCCTGGTGCATGAGATGATGGAGGCCAGGGACGAAAGGCGCCTGCTCAATCTGCAGCGGCAACTGGCCCGCCTCAACCTCCTGATTATCGACGAACTGGGCTTCGTACCCCTATCCCCTACGGGTCCGGAACTGCTCTTCGAGGTATTCAGCCAGCGCTACGAGCGGGGTTCTATCCTGGTGACCACCAACCTGCCTTTCGACGAGTGGACCGAGGTCTTCGGGTCGGACCGGCTCACGGGAGCCCTGCTGGACCGGCTCACCCACCACGTCCACATCCTGGAGATGAACGGCGAGAGCTACCGGCTAAAGCACAGCCGGGATAACTCCCCGGGTCAAGCTCTGGACGACCTGGACAACCCATAAGTCGCACCAGAGCCATCCTCATTCACACGCCCAGACTGCTGCCAGCCAGTCTCTGGGACACCTCTCCCGAACAATTGGTGTGGACACTTATGCAGACCGACAACGCCCAGATGGTACAGTTTTGCTCCGCCCCAATGGCAAGTTTTGCCGACGCCCTTGACACGCTCCGGTGGGGAGACCTAGAGTTCCACGCCGAGGGGTCGGGCCGGCTGCACGTTCGGAGGTCCAAATTCGACCAGAGTGCAGAGGGGACTGTGCTCTACCTGGGGCCCCGCGGCCGTGGACGCGCTGCTGGCCCTCCGGCCTAACGAGGCGGTAATCGACCCTGCGGCCAGCGTCTGCGGATTGTCGCCCCGCCAGATCTCCCGGAGGATCAAGGCGTCCACCAAGATGGTAGGCTTGAGCGACGAGTTCAGCGGGCACTCGCCGAGGGTGGGCATGGCCCATGATCTGAGCGCCGAGTGGGCGGAGCTGCCGGAGCTGATGACCGCGGGCAGGTAGCATAGCCCAACCATGTCGGCTAAGTACAACGAGACCCAGGCGGCTGTCAGGGGTGCGGTGGCCAGGTATCACCGGGGAGGCTTAATAAAAATGATCTCCGGATGGAAAATGTGCTCTTAATCAGAAAGTTCGGCCGTGTGCCGAACTCTTCGAATTCCGGTCTCCGTTTGGTAGGCCAAGAGAAGTTAGTGGCCCCTCTTGAACCCTGCTCTCTGACGGCTGTTCAATGCTTACATCGCCCCAAAATGACCACCATCCCGGAATCCTATGTTGGCACGACCCACAAACAAGAACATTCACAGCTACGAAATCAATGAAAAGTGCCGAAGGTCAGATTCGAACTGACACGGGGTCTCCCCCACCGGTTTTTGAGACCGGCGCGTCTACCATTTCGCCACTTCGGCTTGAGTGCGAATTCGGCTATTCTCAAGGTTAGCGGCCCCGTCTCGCCAACGGAACGCGGACCCGCGTTTCCAAGGTCCCTCCCGCCTCAACGTCAGTAGCAGGCGGTAGCTACCCATAGCTATTGGGCATGGCCTGGATGCCCTTGTGTCCCATTCGTCCTCGGACTTATGTGTATTGCAATCCCTCAGGCTGTCTATCGCGAATCAGACATAACGAGACCGCAAACACCGGATGCCGCACCCTATTGATTTGGACTTGTCTCTGTGGGACGTTGGTGGGTCTCTATTATACCACCACCGGTTCTGGCGCGAACCTGTGAGTGACGCCGCCCGGGCTGCAGGCTAAGGCGGCGTGCCGCTCATTCAGGGTTAGCACCACCTCCCGTCTAGGGCTATCACCTCATGACTTTCGGGACGGAAATATGGACCAGGTCTCCCCAGGCAAAAGCCCAATTCGACCTACCTCGAGTGCCCTGGCCTCAAGTTCAACGTCCGACCACTGTGGACTGCCCACTCCCTCGGAGTCAGGTTTCCCAGGGCCCTAAGCGTTCCTTCGCTGTTGCGGTGTCCTCTTGGGATTCCTGCCGATCCGGGGCGCATCCCAAGCACTCGAACCGGTTCCCGCTCAGTCTCAGCCGCTCCTGACTGAAACGGCCTCTAATACCCACTCCGAGTGCGTTGTCTGCGGGCCCGCCGGAGCGGATTAGGTCCAGCTATACCCCGTTCAAGTGGGCCCACTGGTATACCCCCGTCTCAAAGTGAATTTCGCACCATTGTCCATCCGCGTGGTCCTGGGCATCCGGTGATGCCGCTTGAGACCCAGAAGGAATCATTGGCAGCACATTCGCGCGGTGTGTTAAAGTGGGTACACGCGCTCGATACCGCACCAAGGCTTCACTACGGCCACGGACCACCATCTGTCCCGTCTCTTGTCTGGTGCCCTGCCCTGCGCCAGATTGACCATGCCGCCATAGCGGGATGGATTTAGGAGTCCGTAGCCCTATGCCTTCCAAAACTCTATCAGCTCGTCCAAGACTTTCTCGTCCTGTTCACAGGCACCAGGCGGTCTGCGCCGAGTGCGGAGCGCCCACCACAGTCCCCTTCGTCCCCACCCAGAACCGCCCGATCTACTGCTCTGCCTGCTTCAAGTCCCCAACAAGGGCCGCCGCTCCTTCAGAAACTGCTTCCTACGAGCGGGCGTCCACCTCGGATGGACATGTAGCCAATCCTGCACCCGGATTTGCGGAGATGGGCCTGGCAGCCGGGACAAAAGAAGCGCTGTCCCGCATGAACATATCCGAACCCACGCCCATCCAGGAAAAGGCCATTCCCCTCCTGATGGATGGCAAGGACGTGTTGGGGCAGGCTCGTACCGGCTCCGGCAAGACCCTGGCATTCGCGGTGCCTCTGGTGGAACGGTGCGACCCATCGGTCCGGCAGGTGCAGGCGCTGGTGCTGGTGCCGACCCGGGAATTGGCCATCCAGGTGGCGGGAGTGACGGAGGCCCTGGCATCGCGCCACCGGCTGCGCTGCACCCTGCTCTACGGCGGCCATTCATTGAAGCCGGAGTACAGGGCGTTGAAGGAAGGCGCCCAGATAGTCGTTGGCACTCCCGGCCGGACCCTGGACCATGTCCGGCAAGGTACGTTGAAGCTCCAATCGGTCCGCTTTCTCGTGCTTGACGAGGCCGATGAGATGCTGGACCAAGGCTTTGCCCACGACGTCGAGGCCATACTTGACCGGACGCCGTCCAGCCGGCAGACCGGGCTCTTTTCGGCGACCATGCCCCGTTGGGTTGCGAAGACTGCCGCCGGACACCTGCGCAGTCCAGCCAGGGTGGAGGTAGACGCAGACCTGCAGAAGCTGCCCACAGTGAAGCACCTGGTCTATTCCATTCAGAAGGATGCCAAGCTTGAAGCGCTCCGTACCCTGTTGGATGGGCGCGACGGCTCTCCCGTCATCGTCTTCGGCAAGACCAAGCGCGGCGTGAAGAAGCTGGCTGGTCAGCTGGTCGAAATGGGCTATCCGGCAGGTGCGCTTCAAGGGAATCTCAGCCAGAAAGCCCGCGAAATAGTGATGGAGAACTTCCGTTCCGGCGCAAAGCCCATCCTTGTTGCCACGAATGTGGCCGCGAGAGGACTGGACGTCGACGGAGTTGGCCAGGTCATCAATTTCGACCTGCCAGACTCGGAGTTGCTGTTCACTCACAGGGCCGGAAGAACCGGACGCATGGGCCGGTACGGTGAGGCCGTTACCTTCATTACCCCGGATGAGGAGCGCAAGTGGCGCGAGATCGACCGGGGACTGGGCGGCCAGTTCGTGCGCAAGCCCTGGAAGGCGTCCCGATGGCAGGGACAGCGTCAGGAGCGGATGGTAGAGCAGCGGCGGCAGGTCTCCGGCACCCCCGCCTGACGTGGGTGGTCCGCCAGAGCGTCGCCATCGAACACTGGCTACAGAAATTCCAGGAGGTCGCCACGGTCGTCATCGGCCCGACGGTCTCCTGCGCTAATCTGTCTTCCCTCGGAAGGTTGTATACCCCGCCTGCAGGGACCCCGTACCGAGGTTCCCGTTCGGCCCGGCTCGATGGCGTGTCTGAATTTCACACCGCATGGTCAACTTCCGTAGTCATTCTCCTCCCTATGCAGCCGATGGCGTGGGGATAGAGCCCATCGGCCACGGTGTCCCTGACCTACGCTGGCGATAGGGAAGCTACGAAGGGTTCCGCAGCTTGCCGTGACCGATGCTATTGACATCAGCGTCATTGACACCGACTATGCGATTGCCGAGTCGAAAGTGCTTCGCTGTCAAGCTCGTCAAGGCGCAGAATTCCAGAAATCAAGCTGGCAGTTCCGGTGCCATTAACCCGGGCACAGGGTGCCTGAGTTCCAGTTCAGCACTCCTCTGGATGAAAGGAGACAGGGTCAATGCCGAATTCGGGGAAGCATTCGAACATAGCCGTCGTCGGCGCGGGAATCCTCGGGGCCGCCATCGCGTATAGACTGGGACGGCGCGGCATCAACGTCTCCATCATCGACAGTGGACAGCCGGGACAGGGCGCATCGAGCCACAGCTTCGCGTGGATAAATGCCGGAGCAAAGGAGCCCATCGGCTACCACAACCTGAATCGGCGCTCCCTCGAAATGTGGCACCGGTTCGCCACCTCCATCGGCGATGACGGCGACCCTGACAGCGTCGGACTGCGCTGGGGAGGCAAGGTCTCCTGGGAATCTGATCCCATTGCCGCCGAGGGCCTGCTCGCACGAGTCAAGCAACTCCAGTCATGGGGCTATCCCACCCGCCTGATTGACGCCGGGGAACTGCGGGAACTGGAGCCGTCCCTGGATGTCGGCCCGGTGGCCGCTGCAGAATACAGCCCCAACGAGGGCCAGGTAGAGCCGCAGATGGTCGTGGACGCTTGCCTGCGCCGCCTCAAGGAAATGGGCTGCGAGATAGTGCGGGATACCGAGGTCCTCGGCTTCGAGCAGGACGGAGCCGGTAGGATTCATGGACTCGCCACGTCCGCCGGGTCCAAGGCAGTGGATGCGGTGGTTATCGCCGCAGGCACCGAGACCACCCGGGTGACGTCCCTGGCCGGCGTAAACGTCCCCCAGGCGGAGAGCCCGGGCGTGGTGATCCGGACGAACCCCATGCCGGCCCTGCTACAGAAAGTGCCGATTGTATACGCTCCACCGCTGGGCGATGGCCGGAGAGAGATACACCTCAGGCAATGCGCCGATGGCAGATTGATGATCGGCGAGGGCGACCAGGAAAGCCTCGCCGAGGACGACAGCCAGGCTCACGCCGACGATCTGTTGACCCGTGCCTGTCGCTACCTGCCAGGGCTCAAGGGCGCGCTGGCTGTCCCGGTGCCGGTCGGCTGGCGTCCCATGCCTCTGGACGGCTACCCGGTGCTGGGTTTCGCGTCAGAGGCGCCCAACCTGTACGTTGCCCTGACCCACAGTGGCGTCACCCTCGCGCCCGCCCTCAGCCAATTGGCCGCACAGGAGATCTGCGACGGCATTCCCGCCGATGCGGTGCTTGGGCCTTACCGTCCGCAGAGGTTTGCCGGACTGACGGCTGAGGAGGCGGCGACGGCTACGCATCCCCGCGCCGCGAAAATGCGCTAACCCACCAGTCTTTCAGGAAGGCTGCTCTGCGTCTGTTCTGCAAGTCGACGTGAGAACAGGTACCACGTGTCGGCACGGCGCCATTCATTGAGTACAGTCGACGATCAGACCTGGCAACACGCCGCACTGCACGCGCGCATACCGAACATGCAGCTGCCGCAGAAACATACCCGGCGTTCGTGTTCCTCGTGATCTTCATGCTCGTCCTCGTGAACATGGCCGCAATGGTCGTGTCCGGAGAAGTTCTCCAGTCCTTCTTTGACGAAAAAGGGAACGAGAAACAGGGCCACAACCGGGTCCGCCCACCACCACGCCAGCAGGATGTTGAGTCCCAGTCCGATCAGGATAGTGACGTCCTGAAGATCGCAGAACAGTGATTCCAGCGCCTCCGCGCGCAGGGACCAGGACTGCATGCGGGTGGCGATACGCATCTTGCCGACATACAGCGCCGACATCACGACCGCGCTGGCCACCACCAGCACCATCCCGGCCAGGCTGGGCTCGGGCTCGGGGAAGAATCCCGCCAGGTTGGCCAGTGAGTGGATGACGATATAGGCCGCGAGGAGGAAAAAGCTGAGCGCCAGCAGCCTTCGTGCTTTCCCCTCAGCAGCCTCGGCCTCCGATTCGTCGAGGCCGGTCCTCAGCCGCCAAACCAGCACCCCGCCAGCCAGGATTTCGACGATGCTGTCGAGGCCGTATGCCAGCAGGGCCACACTGCTCGACCCTGCCGCCGCCCAGAAGGCGACCCCGGCCTCGAGCACGTTCCAAGCAAGGCCTGCCAAGACCAGAACCAGTGCAGTCCTGCGAAGCGTACTGGATTCAAGCACTTGAATTGACGCCTCCCCATCCCCCGGGAATTCTCCAGAGAATTACAAGGCACTACGCAGTGCGGCTACGTCTCAATGATGCCCGCGCCCAAGTATGGCCTGAGTCTCACTTGTGAGCTGAAGTCAGGGGAGTATAACCGCATTCGGTCGTCCGCAATAGACTGGCCGGTAGGGATCGAGGAGCTCCTTTGCTTCTTCCTCCCCCTGAGGGGGAGGACTGGGGTGGGGGTGAAATCCAGCGCATCATAGACTGTGCAACGGACAAGAGAACGCCCTCACCCTTTTCCTGCGGGAGAGGGAACAATCGAAGGGCCAACGAAGATCGGAAGTTTCCGCTGGGCTATAATGTTCCGCACACCCACTTGGAACCAACCTCCCGGGGAGATAGTGATGACCGGCATCTACCTTGACTACAACGCCACCACGCCCATCGACCCGGAGGTCGCCGAGGCAATGCTTCCCTACGTCCATGGGCTCTACGGCAATCCCTCCAGCGGCCACTTTTTCGGCCGCTCCGCCCGTGCCGGCGTCGACCACGCCCGGGCCCAGGTGGCCTCCCTCCTTGGCTGCGACACAGACAACCTGATATTCACCAGCGGCGGTACCGAGGCCAACAACCACGCCATCAAGGGCGTCGCCGAAGCCCACTGCCAGCGCGGCAACCACGTCATCACCACAGCGGTGGAGCACCCGGCGGTAATTGAAGTCTGCCGGTACCTGGAAGGGCACGGCTTCCGCGTAACATACCTTCCCGTCGACGAGTTTGGAATGGTCCACCCGCAGCAGGTGGAGGACGCCATCACCCCTGAAACGGTGCTGGTGAGCATCATGCACGCCAACAACGAGGTAGGAACGATCCTGCCCATCTCGGAGATAGCGGAAATCGCGCACCGTAACGGCGCCCTGATGCACAGCGACTGCGCCCAGTCCGTGGGAAAGATCCCGGTTCGAGTGGATGACCTGGGCGTCGATCTGCTCTCCATAGCGGGACACAAGCTGTACGCTCCCAAGGGCATCGGGGCGCTCTACATCCGCCCCGGCACCCGACTCGAAAAGTTCATGCACGGCGCGGGCCACGAGGATGGCCACCGCGCCGGGACCGAGAACGTCATAGGCATGGCCGGCCTGGGCAAGGCCTGTGAACTGATTGAGCAGAACCTCTCCAGGTACGCCAGCCAGATGTCCCGCATGCGCGACCGTCTGGAGCAAGGCCTGCTGTCCGCCTCTCTCGACCGGAAGGTCAACGGGCACCCCGAACGGAGACTGCCGAACACATCGAGCATCGCCCTCCGGGGCCTGGAGGCCGACCGCATCCTGGCCAACCTGCCCAGCGTAGCCGCCTCGGCTGGGGCTGCTTGCCACAGCGACAGGGTCGAGGTTTCCCACGTGCTGGCAGCGATGAATGTCCTGGAGGAGTACGCAATGGGCACGCTGCGATTCTCAGTGGGACGGTTCACCACGGCAGATGAAATTGACCGCGCCATCGCAGAAGTCAACAAGGTGGTTGCCAGCATGTCTCCGCTGCCCACTGCGGCGGACTGAACGAAGTGTCAGAATCAGGATCTTACAGGACTCAGGGATTTTTAGGATAAATGATCTTAATCCTGTTCATCCTTGAATCCTGAAAATCCTGATTCAGACAACGGCCCCTAAATCACAAAAATCAAAGTTCAGACGAACACTGCAAAAAACCAACACTAAGGACGGAGCTTATGACAACCCAGAGCAACCCGGGCGCCCTGGACTCGGCAACCCTCTCGGAGTTCAAGGAGGTCTACGAGTCACAGCCGGCACACCAACTGATGCAGAACGTGGTGACCCAGCACGACGTGAATGATGTTGCCCTGAATCGCCAGATCGTTTCCGAGGCGGTGCACAGCTTCTCCACCGTGCTGGATGACTGGAGCGTGACGAACCAGGCCCGCTCCGGTCGTTGCTGGGCCTTCGCCGGGCTGAACCTCTTCCGCTCCGAGACCCGGAACCTGCTCAACGTCAAGGAGTTCGAGTTCAGCCAAAGTTATGTCATGTTCTGGGACAAGATGGAACGGGCCAACTACGTCCTGGAAGCCATCATCGAGACCGCCGACCGCCCCGTCGATGACCGGGTGGTGGCCTGGCTGCTGCAGCAGCCCCTCGGCGACGGCGGCCAGTGGGACATGTTTGTCAGCCTGGTCAGGAAGCACGGCGTTGTACCCAAATCGGTCATGCCCGAGACGGAGAGCTCCGGCAACTCCATGCGGATGAATTCCGGCCTTAACTACCAGGTGCGTCAGGGCGCCCTCAACATCCGCCGCATCTACGCCGCCGAGGGTGGTGTCGATGCGATGCGGGAGGCCAAGCAGGAGTCCCTCAAAGCCATCTACCGCATCCTCAGCATTCACCTGGGCACGCCGCCCGAGTCCTTCGACTGGCAGTGGAAGGACAAGGATGGTGAGTTCCACCGCGACGGGAACTTGACGCCGCTGGGGTTCGTGGAGAAGTACATCTCCACTCCCATGGAAGATTACGTCTGCCTGGTCCATGACCCCCGGCAGACCAACCCGCCGGGCCGCACCTACACCGTGCAGTACCTCGGCAACGTGGTAGACGGCGCCCGTATCAAGTACCTGAACATCGACATCGACCTGATGAAAGACATCGCGATGCGAATGCTGCTGGACGGCAAGCCCGTCTGGATGGGCTGCGACACCGGCAAGCAGATGCACCGCGACAAGGGACTGTGGGACGCCGAGCTGTTCGACTACGGCAGCGTTTACAACGCCGATTTCGCCATGAACAAGGAGGATAGGCTGGAGTACCACCAGACAGCCATGACCCACGCCATGCTGTTCACCGGCGTGGACGTCGTCGACGGCAAGCCGCGCCGCTGGCGGGTGGAGAACAGCTGGGACGACAAGGTGGGCGAGAAGGGTTTCTTCCTGATGAACGACTCCTGGTTCGCGGAGTACATGTTTGAGATCGCTGCCCCAATGAGCTACCTCCCCGAGGAACTGCAGCAGGCCCTCGACCTGGAGCCGGTCGTCCTGCCCCCGTGGGACCCCATGGGTTCCCTGGCCTCGTAAACCCGCTACACCCATTAACCAAGGACGGTGAAACCATGGAAAGGTCCACCTACAACGAGCTAACGCCCCAGGAAAAGTACATCATCGAGATGAAGGGCACCGAGCGCCCCTTCAGCGGCGAATATGACAATTTCTACCAGGATGGTACTTACATCTGCCGCCGCTGCAACGCCGAACTGTACCGCTCCGTCGACAAGTTCGATGCCCACTGCGGCTGGCCCGCCTTCGATGACGAGGTCCCCGGCGCCGTACGCCGCCTTCCCGACCCCGATGGCTGGCGCATCGAAATCGAGTGCGCCAACTGCGGTGGCCACCTCGGCCACGTGTTCCTCGGAGAGCGACTGACGCGCAAGAACACCCGCCACTGCGTCAACTCCATCTCCATGCGCTTCGTCCCCGCTGCCAAGTAGCTCAAACGGCACCGCCCGATTTCAGGCCCTACGGCAACTCGCGACGATTCAGAATGTAGGGGCAATCCTCGTGGTTGCCCCGGATAAAAAACTCCCTCCCCCTCAGGGGGAGGGCTGGGGTGAGGGTGAGCCGCTGCCGGCGCGGTCATTTGACGGTTATGGCCGTTGCCACCGGGGAAATGCCGGATGAACCATCGCCCAGGCGCTCACCCACCTATCCGACTGCTCCGAGGACCGGCTACGCCTCGCCAAAAAACGCCAGTATCTCCGCTGCCGTTTCCTCCGGAGCCTCCTCGGCGAGGAAGTGACCGCAGTCGATGGCGCGGCCCCTCACGTTCTCTGCTCGCTCCCTCCACACTGTCAGCATGTCCAGCGCCCTCCCAGTCTGCCACCCGGGCCGCTTGGACATGTTGCTCCCCCAGAGGGCCAGCACCGGGCAGGTCAGCTTCCGCCCCCGGTCAAGCGCGTCGTGGGCCAGATCCACGTCGATGGCCCGGTAGTCGGCGCACGACGCCCGTATCGTCTCATGGTCGGAGAAACATCGCAGATACTCGGCGTAGGCCTCCTCGGAAATTGCTCCCTCCACAGCCGTCCACCGTTCCAGCAGGAAATCCAGGTAGAACTTGGCGTTGCTGCCTATCAGTGTCTCCGGGAACGGTTCGGGCTGCCGCATCAGATGCCAGTGAAACCAGGCAAAAGCCAGACTGCTGTCCATGGCCTCAAAGGCAGCCTGCGACGGCGCCACGTCCAGCGTCGTGAAGCTGAGCACCCGCTCCGGCGCATCCAGGGCCATTCGGTATCCGACCCGGGCGCCCCGGTCGTGCCCCACGACGTGAAACGCCGTATGCCCCAGGGTCGTCATTACCTCGAGCTGGTCCTGCGCAGTCCGTCGCTTGCTGTACCGTTCGGGATCGTCGGCCACGAGTGGCTTGCCGCTGTCCCCGTATCCCCTGAGATCAGGGGCGACGACCGTGTATTTTTCAGCGAGCATCGGGGCGACCTTATGCCACATCACGTGGGTCTGGGGATAGCCATGCAACAGCAACACGGGAGGCCCGCTGCCCCCGTGCACGAGATTGATGGTCGTCTCGGAGGTCGCTATCCGGGTCCTGGTGAGTCCTTCAAACACCGCTGCCACCCCGTCAGTCGCCGTGGCAGCGCTTCCACTTCTTGCCGCTGCCGCAGGGGCACTTCTCGTTGCGTCCGATCTTGGTCCGCTCACCCCGGACCGTGCGCTTGTCCTGGCACCTTGCGCAGGTGCAGGCCGGCGGGTGTTCGCTGTGCCAGTTGGTTCTTGTGGTCATACTCGTCCTGTCAGTCCATACTTACGGGTCAATCTTATCACGCCTCTAGTCTTGGTCTGGATATAAAAACATACCCTTCGCTATGGCAACCCGAAGGCGCGGCGGCCAATTCTATGACATCGCCCTCTTGCCAAGCCTCATGACTCCTCTCTAGCATCAGTTCAATGACTGGGGTCCTGTGAAACTTGCACAACGCCCATCTCCATGACCGCGCCCACCGAGCCTGACCGCTGACCTTTCAGCGGTATGCCACGTGCGAGTATGAACCCACACCCAGTCCATTCATGTAAATTCAAGGCCATAAATTCAAACCCGAGAGGAGCCCGCATGAACGAACTCAGAAGACGCGTAGATTCCCTCCGTCGCCGAATGGCGCGCGAACTCGCCATCCACCGCACCCAGGAGATCGCCCAGCAATACTGCATGCGCTGGCACGTTGCAGAAAGCGATCACGAGCCCCTCCCGGACAACCGCTCCCTTACAATGCGGCTCAACCAGAGCGGACTCTACCTGCCTACCTTAGCCTCCCTTGACAAATATCTTCAACGCTGCCGCGCCAACGGCTGCTCGCCGCTGTGGGAGGAAATCAGCCGCGTCCTCCTCCCCTGGGCCGCCGCCCTGCATATGACCCCATCACCCCTGCCCCACCCGGAAGCTGAATAGGAATGATTCTGACCAATCTCCTCTCCTCTTCAGGAAGGCCAATGACGGGGATGAGCCTACATCCTGGTCATCACGAAAATTCAAGCCCCGGGTCCGGTGAGGAACCGAGGAATGGCAGCAATGAGAGAGAATGCGAGAAAATAGGAGGAAAAATCAATAGGCTACTCCCCACGGCCAGGGTCGTTCGATTTTTCCCTTTCCCTCTGGATGAGGGTTGGGATGAGGGTGAAATCCCTGCTTGAAGCAACGCTTTCAAGTGCGGAGTAGCTTCCTCGCAGGTGCCGGAGGCAATTGCTCCTTGATAGTCGAAAGGCACAGTTCCTCTGCGGCATCCCGCCTTGACGAATTCTGTCACCAGCATAGAATAACCGCAGCCCTCGTGATGGTCAGTGATGAATGCCAAATAATTCCGAAACCCTGCTGTTGAGTCCCTACCGCGTGCTCGACCTCACCGACGAGCGCGGCCTGCTCTGCGGCAAGATCCTGGGCGACCTCGGTGCGGATGTAATCCAGGTGGAACCGCCGGGCGGCAGCAGCGCGCGGCACGTGGGGCCCTTCTACGCCGACGATCCATCCCCCGAAAAGAGCCTGTACTGGTGGGCCTACTCAGGCAACAAGCGTGGCGTCACCCTGGACGTCGAGCACCCCGACGGCAGAGCCCTGCTTGAGCGATTGGCGTCCAACGCCGACTTCGTGATCGAGTCCTCCGACCCAGGCTATCTCGATAGCGTCGGACTGGGCTACTCGCGTCTTTCAGCCATCAACCCCCACGTGGTGATGGTCTCGATAACCGCCTTCGGACAGGACGGTCCCTACGCCAGCTACCATGCCTCCGACATCACCGGGATGGCGCTGGGCGGCTTCATGCACCTCACAGGAGACCCCGACCGCGCGCCGCTGCGGCCCAGTTTCCCGCACTTCTACCTGCACGGCTCGGCGGCGGCCGCTGCAGCCGCCATGCTTGCCCACACCCACCGGGCCCTCACCGGCGAGGGGCAGTTCGTCGACGTCTCATGCCAGCAAGCTGTGGCGCGGACACTGGCCCACGCCCCACAGATCTGGGACATCGAGGGCGCCATCCTCCAGCGCATGGGAGTGTACCGGCAGACGTCGGGCGACAACCGGGTGCGCATCAACTGGCCCTGCGCCGACGGTTATGTCAACTATATGCTGCAGGGCGGCGGTGTTGCTCCCAGCACACGCAACCTGTTCCAGTGGATGGAGGAGGACGGGATCGACGTCACCGACCTCCAGGCTTTCGAGTGGGAGACCATGGGCTACGGGCGTATCACGCCCGAGGTGATGGATACCGTGGTCGGCCCCATGGCCGAGTTCTTCCTTCGCCACACCCGTGAGGAGCTGACCCGCGGCAGCGTCGACCGGCGCATCCTGCTGTTCCCGGTAGCCACCCCGTCGGACCTGCGGCAGCACCCGCAACTGGAGGCCCGGGAGTACTTCACCTCCATCGAGCACCCCGACCTCGGAACGGCCATCGACTATCCCGGGGCGTTCATCAAGGCAGGCGATGGCGCAACAGTCGCCCCGCTTCGCCGCCGTGCTCCCAATGTGGGCGAGCACAACCTCGAGATTTACGGTGGGGAATTGGGCCTGACGCCCTCCGAAATCGAGTCCCTCAGGCGAGTGGGAGCCATCTGATGTCGACAAAGCCACTGGATGGAGTCAATGTACTGGACTTCTGCTGGGTCGCCGTGGGGCCCATGACCACGAAGTACCTGGGCGAATACGGCGCCACCGTCGTCCGGGTGGAGTCGGCCAAGCGTCCGGGGACGCTGCGATCCGCAGCACCGTTCCCGGACGGCATTGCGGGAATCAATCGCAGCGCCTACTTTGCCAGCTACAATGCTAACAAGATGGGCATCACCATCGACATGCGCCACCCCCGGGCACGGGATCTGATGCTTCACCTCGCCGGATGGGCCAACATTGTGACCGAGAATTTCACTCCCGGAACCATGGAAAGCTGGGGCCTCGGATTCAAGGAACTGAGCGAGTTCAACCCCGCCCTTGTGATGTTCAGCGCGTCAATGATGGGCAGGGGAGGGCCCCTGGAGCGGCAGCCCGGCTTCGGTCCCGTGCTGTCCTCGCTGGTGGGCCTCACAAACGTAACCGGCTGGCCCGACCGGACTCCCGTCAACCCCTACGGCGCCTACACCGACTTCATCGTTCCCAAGTTCGCCGTGGCCGCCATCCTGGCTGCCCTCGATCGCAGCCGTCGCACTGGTGAGGGCATACACCTGGACCTCTCGCAGCTGGAAACGTCCATGCACTTCGTTGCGCCGCTGCTCCTGGACTATACGGCCAACGGGCGCGAGCAGGGCCGTCTGGGCAACCGCGATCCGGGAGGCGCTCCCCACGGCGTCTACCCCTGCGCCGGGGAAGACCGCTGGCTGGCCATCGCCTGCGCCACAGACCAACACTGGCAGGGACTGCTCAAAGTAGCCGAACCTGATGGCGGGCCGCTGCACTCCGACGAGTTCTCGACCCTGCTGGGCCGAAAGGCCGACGAGGACGAGCTGGACCGCCTGGTAACCCAGTGGACGATTCACCACGACCGGCACGAACTGATGCAGGCTCTCCAGGAAGCTGGCGTTCCGGCGGGAGTCATCAACGACCCCCGTGACCTCTTCGAGGACCCGCAACTCCAGCATCGCAACCACTTCCAGTGGCTGGACCACCCTGAGATCGGCCCCTACGCCACCGACCGCAGCGAGTTCGAGTTGTCCCTGACCCCCGGCGGCCTGGACACACCCGCTCCCCTCTTGGGGCAGCACACCGAGCACTTCCTGCGGGAGATAATCGGCCTCAGCGAACACGAGTATGCCTCGCTGGAAAGCGACGGCGTGCTGGAGTAGCGGGGTTAGTTACATCGTCTCCCAGTCGCCCGACTGCTCGAATGCATGGGCAGCCCGGAGCACGGTGGCGTCGTCAAACCTACGCCCCACCAGCATCAGCCCGATGGGCAGGCCCTCCGACGTCTTGCCGCACGGTATGCTGATGGCCGGGTGGCCAGACATGTCGAAGGGTGCCGTGTTGTGCAGCATGTCCCAGGCATGGTCAATGACCGCCTTTGGGTCGCCACCGGCATCGTTGCGATGGGCCGGCATCGGCGTGGTCGGCATGAGCAGCAGGTCGCATTGCGAAAGCGCCTGGTCGTACCCGGCCCGCATGTCGCGACGCAGGTTCTGGGCCTTGGCATACATCACGCTGCTGTACTCCTCGGTCATGTAGTTACCGATGATCAGCGTCAGCTTCACCGTGGGAGGCAGGTCGTTGGCCTGCGCCCGGAGTCCCTGCCCCAGCGCCTGGGCAAATCCGGGGCTGTACTGCCCTTCGAAGTGCCTGCCTGTCCCACTCATTTGCAACAGCGAGGCGGCGCCCTCCGCGATCAGTCCCCACGATATGGCGCCCGCTTTGGCATGCCAGGGCACGGAAAGGTCGTCGACTGTTGCACCCAACTCGGCCAGCCTGTTGGCGGCCTGCCTCACCTTGGCATCGACCTCGGTGTGGGACTGTTTCAGTCCGAATCCTTCCGGCACCACCCCGATTCTCAGCCCACTCGCCCCCGTGGCCAGCGCACCGATATAGTCCTGCATCACAACATCACCCTGCCTCGGGTCCAGGGGGTCCTTGCCGGCTATGACCTGCAGCAGCAGCGCGGCATCGGCGACGGTCCGGGTCATCGGCCCGGTGTGGTCGAAAGTATTGTCGATGCCGATGATTCCGGTGTACGGCACCAGCCCGTGGGTCGGCTTGTGCCCGACGATGCCGCAGAAGGACGCGGGGATGCGGATGGATCCCCCCTGGTCGCCCCCAATGGTCATGTCGATATCATCGTAGAACAGCGCCGCAGCGGACCCTCCTGATGAGCCTCCGGCGAGATGCTGCAGGCTGTGGGGATTGAGCGTCGGTCCGAAGGCGCTTGTATCGCCCGCTCCTGAAAACGCGAAGTTATCGAGGTTGAGCAGGGAGTTAATCTCCGCCCCTTCTTCCAGAATCCGAGTCACGATGGTGGCATCGCTGTCGGCCACGTAATGCTCGAGGATGCGGGAGCCGCACGTCAGCGGGAAACCCGAGACGCTGATGTTGTTTTTCAGCCCGACTCGCTTTCCTGCCAGCAGTCCTCCCGTCGCTCCCCGAATGTAGCAGCGGCGCAGGATGGCATTGTAGGGATCGTCCTCAGGACTGGGACGGGACCCCGGGTCGCGGCTGGGGTAACGCAGGGGTGGTCGCTGCTCGGGAAGTTGGGCCAGGTCGTCGAATGAGTCGAACAGTCCGGGGATCAGCGCCCCGAATGCGCTCATCTCGGCATCCGTCAGCTCGATATTGTTGGCCTCCGCGAGTCGCTGCACATCCTGGGGTGTCGGCCTTCGAATGGTCATTTCGCACCTCTCCTGACAGATAGGGTTTTATTGGGACAGGTAATCATTCACGGTATCCGGGACTCACAGGCAATTCTTCCGTTTATTCGCTGGCGACCGGGGAAGGACTCGACTCCCTGCCGAAGCTCAGCGTACTCCCCGCGACCACCAGGGACAGGGGCGTGAAACAAGCTATGAACATGGCCAGGAACAGGTTTCCGGTGGCTTCTTCCAGGAACCCGATGAACAGCGGCCCCAGGGCCTGCCCTGTAGAGATGAGCATCATCACGACGGAGAAGGCCACTGCCAGTTGCCGCGGCTGGATACTTCGCAAGTTGAAGGGCACCGTGATCAGGATGGGGAAGAACGTCCAGGTCACCCCGTTGATGATAGACATCACGTAGATCATCACGACCGACCCGGTGACGATCATGCCAATGAACGACCCCACCATAACCACGCCGAGGATCTGCAAGAACAGGCCCTCCTTACGCCACTTCGCTGCGTAGTAGCCGATGCCCAGGCCTCCGATGCCGCCCAGTACCACGTCCAGTGCCAGTGCCAGGCCGCTGACCCGCAGAGAGATGTCATATTCCTGTAGCATCAGCGTTGGGAAGAAGGCCAGGAAAGCGGAAAAGGCCATGGTCGCGCCGCAGAACCCGCCTCCGCAGAGCCACAGGTCGCGGTGGCTCAGGGCACTGCGAAGCAAAGGTAGGAGGGGCTGGGATTCGCCCCTGGAGAATTCTTCGGTAACCCGGTCCCTTCCCATTACCAGCCACAGCAGTGTCAGCGCAACGTAGTAGAAGGCAAAAATGCGCAGCGTTCCACGCCAGTCGTCCCCGAGGATGATGAGAATCACCGGCGACAGCGCCAGTCCACCACCCACTACCAGGCCGAAAAAGACGTTGGAAAGCCCGTTGACCAGCACCACCTCCCGGGCCGGAAACCACTGCCTCGTAAGGATTGCGCGCGCCGGCTGCTGGGCGATGGTGAAAATCCCGAACAGCAAGCGTCCCAACAAGAGGAGGGCAAACACCGGGGCCCAGCCCTGCAGGAACAGGCACAGAGCGCAGCCCACCAGCGTCATCGCCGTCAGCCACTTGGGAGACAGGCGCGACCCCAACCACGCTATGGGGATCGCCAGCACTATGGTGCTCCAGAAGGGCGCGGAGCCCAACAGTCCCTGCTCGGATGGCGAAAGGTCGAGGCTCTCAGCGATGGATGGCAGTAGAATGCCCAGCGTGTTGATGACCATTTGCGCGGATACGTTGGACATCAGGTAGAGGCATATCAACACCCAGCGATAGGTCGGGAAACTAGTCATCTATTACCCTTCGAGCAACGGGCACAACGGAACGCGTTCTGATCATGCCATCATGGAATGGGATTGGGCATTTGGCATATCATAGTCCTTCGGGATACTATCCCGCCAATCGGAAATCGCAAGAGTCTCCAAATCAAGCGTGTCTCCCGTCACGGGAGGCGAGGTGAGGGTGAATATGGAGCGGATAGGTGTCGGCTTTTCCGGGGGCATGCCTCCCCCGGACATCGTCGAGTGCGTGAAACTGGCCGAGGATCTGGGCTACGAGTCGGCCTGGGTGGCCGAGGGGCACGGCGGCGACCAGTTCGCCATCCTGACGGCCTGCGCAGTCGCCACGAATCGCATCAAGCTTGGTACCAGCATCACCAGCGTATTCGTGCGCACCGCGCCAACCATCGCCATGGCGGCGGCCACAGTCGACCACTTCTCCAACGGGCGCTTCATCCTCGGCCTGGGCAGCAGCCACAAGGTGCAGGTTGAGCCGGAGCACGGGCTGGAGTTCATCCGCCCCATCGAAAGAATGCGGGAATGCACCGACATCGTGCGTCAGATTCTGCGCGACGGCGATGTCAACTATCATGGCGAGGTCTACAACATCGAGCGTTTCGACCTGTGGTTCGAGCCTGTCCGCCGCCAGATGCCCATCTATTACGCCGCCGTTCGGCCTCGGATGCTGGAAATCTGCGGCGAGGTATCCGACGGGGTCATCCTGACCTGGTGTACCCTCGACCACGCAGCGACCGCCGTTGATCACATCCGGATTGGCGCGGAACGAGCCGGGCGAAACCCCGAGGACGTGGACGTCACCACGCTGATCGCCTGCGCCGTCTCCGACGACCGCGACACGGCGAGGGACGAGCTGCGGCGCTACATCGCGTCCTACGTCTGGCGATTCCCGCGCTACCGCCGGCTGGTCGAGGAGGCAGGCTTCGCTGAGGAAGTCGAGGCCGTGGCCCAGGCATGGCGAGAGGGACGCATCGAGGACGCCCTGAACCTCGCGCCTGCCGGGCTGGTGGATACCGTGGCCCTGGCTGGCTCCCCGGAGGAGTGCCGCGAACGTCTCCAATTGTACCGGGACGCCGGGATCAGTATGCCGATAATTTCTCCCCGGGCATCGGGGCCTGACGCCAGGGAACGAGCCATGGCCGTTATCAGAGCCTGCGCCCCCGGCCAGTGATTTCTTCCTGGACCATCCCCTCTCCCACCGGCGTACAGAGTCCCCTCCCCGGCGAGGAAGGGCTAGGGTGGGGGAGAAATCCCCTGAAACAAAAACCAACGGAGGCCCTCAATGACCACGGTGCCTGAAATCACCGCCGATACGCTGCAAACCCTCAAGGAAATCCCCACACAGACGCTGATCGACGGCCTGTGGGTGATGGGGTGGCCCATGAGTTTCATCCACGGCGCCAAGCCGCTACAGCCTGGGCAGCACATGGCGGGCCGGGCCGTTACCCTGCGGTTCGTGCCGCATCGTCCCGATCTCGCCTCAGACAAGCCCAAGGGCGCCGACTCCGCGGAGTACGTGGCATTCGAGCTTTGCGGCCCCGAGAACGTTCTGGTGATTGACGCCATGGGCTGGGAATACAGCTCCATCGGCGGCGACATCAAGTTCATGCGCCTGATGCAGCGCAAGGTGGGCGGTCTGGTTACCGACGGAGCGGTGCGCGACAGCAACGCACTGAAGGAGTACGGCTTCCCGGTCTACGCAGCCAATACCACCGCCAAGCAGGGCCCCGCCGAGTTCTGGCCCTGGCAGGTGAACGATGCAGTGCAGTGCGGCGGCGTCCTCGTGCGCCCCGGCGACGCCATCGTCGGAGACGACGACGGCGCGGTGGTGGTTCCCGCCGCCGCGGTCGACGAGGTGATACGCATAGCCCACGAGCGAGAGGATGTAGAAGCGGTGATCAAGGCCCAATTGGAGGTGGAGCAGTGCAGCCCCGGCAAGTACTACCCCTTCAACGACCGCACATGGCAACTCTACGAGGAAAAGACCGGCAGAAAACGAGGATCGTAAGTTCCCACTCAGGAATCCAGCAAGCACACCATTTCCCCGCGAAAAGGAGGGCTCCAGGGAAAATCGAAAGTCGGCGCAGATTGACTCGCTCCCGAGTATTCACAATTCCTTGAAATCGTCCGATTAGACTTGTAGTGCAAGAAGCCGGGAGGAGGTACAAGGAGTTTGGCAGAAACTGGCACAGCAGAGAGCGTTGGCACTTTGTCGCCCTTGGGGGCGGTGTTGAAGGTCGTCAATTCGTCTTACTTCTTCTGGACAGTCTTGGCAGTCCCTTCAATCCCCCTGATTTTGCAGCTCGTTGAAGGGAGCCAAGGAGCCAGGGGCAGATCACCAGCCCACGAAATCGTGGAACTTTCCGGAGTAGTCGCGACACTGCTTCTGTTGGCTGCACTGGCGCTGTCGCCGCTGCAGACGATTTTTCCAAGGTCGGGCGTACTGGCTTGGCTTGTCAAACGCCGTCGTTATCTCGGGGTCGCGGCCTTTTCTTACTCGGTTGTTCATGTGGTGTTCTACTTTGTCGACCTTGGCAACCTGCGGGAGGTGCTTGCGGAGTTCTCAACCCCGCTGATCCTCACCGGATGGGTTGCCCTGTTCGTGTTTGTTCCGCTGGCGATTACGTCAAACGCAGTCATGGCGAGGGCCATGGGTTGGCGCAGGTGGAAGACGCTCCAGCGCGGCGCTTACGTGGCAGCGGTATTGGTTCTGGCGCACTGGCTCATTGTTGAACCGGAACCCGGGCCGATGATCTTCTTCGGTGTAGTGGCGGCACTGGAAGCGTACCGGCACTGGCGATACCTCGCGAACCGGAACGCCAGTGCGAGTCCTGTCCGTTCCTGAAATGTCCTCTGCAATTCAACGGGAGCTGAAGAAAAATGGGCCCCTTCGCAACGAGGGGCCCAATCGTATCTACACCACTGCGCTTGCCTGGAACTACGGCGCGGTGGTGCCGCCGAAGGCGCCCCAACCGGCGGGTATCTGGACGACACCCGACTCCAGGTTGTTCACGTCGGTCTGGCCGCAGTAGCCGAGGGCGCGGGAAACCTCCTCGCGCAGCAGCTCCAGAACGCCGTGCACCCCATCAGCGCCGTCAAGGGCCAGGCCCCAGAACAACGGTCGCCCGATGGCCACTGCCTTGGCTCCCAGGGCCAGCGCCTTGATTACGTCGCTGCCACGGCGTACGCCGGAGTCCACGTACACCTCGGCCTGCCCGCGTGACGCCGCAACGATCTCGGGGACCATCTCGATGGCGCCCATGGTCATATCCAGCTGGCGCCCGCCGTGGGTGGAGACCAGGATGCCTTCCACTCCGTGCTCGACGGCCTCGTGGGCGTCCTCGGCGGTGCGCACACCCTTCAGCACCAGCGGAAGGGAAGTCATGCCCCGCAGCCTTTCCAGTTCCCGCCAGGTGATCGAGGGAGACTGAGAGACATCCCACCCGGGTGTCTCGTCCGTACCGCTGATGGCCGAGCGATCCGCGTCCATGCCCCGGAAGTTGCCCAGGTCGTTCTCGCGCTGATAGCGGTTCCGCAGGTCCCGCTCCTTGGGACTGGGCAGCGGCGTGTCGACAGTCAACACGATGGCCTTGAATCCGGCCTCCTCGGCTCGGTGCACCAGCGTCTCGGTGAAATGCCAGCCTCGGTGATAGAGCTGGAACCACAGCGGCCCGCCAGCGGCATCGGACACCTCCTCCATGCTGTAGTTGGAGGATGTGCTGAGCATCATCAGGGTGTCGGACATCCCCGTTCCCCGGGCCGTGGCCACCTCACCGTCGGGATGGGCCAACATGTGGCTGCCCGCTGGGGCGACCATGACGGGCATGCTGATCTCCTGTCCCAGCACGGTGGTGGATATGTTACGCTCACTCACGTCGCGCATGAACCGGGGCCGCAGCTTGAGATCCTCAAAGGCGGAGCGGTTGCGGTTAGTGGTGAACTCGTCCATCGCACCGGCCTCGATGAACTCCCAATTGTTGTGGGGAAGTACAAGCTTCGCCCTTGATTCGTAATCGTAGAGGTTGATCGGGTCGTTGGCCATGGAGCCTCCTGAAATTTTGATTTCGGCTACTCTATTCCGAAGTTGATGGGCTGGCAAGTCTGCGCCACTAGAGTGCTTGCCATCCAATTTCTGTGTTGGGCCCTTACGCTCTCTAAGGTACTCCTCCACTATATGCGGGAGCGCCTCGGCAGCCGTTTGAGCCCCTGCGAACCACTCAGCATCGAGCTCGAAATCATCTGGATCGGAAAGAATAGCCTCGACAACAGCGGTGTCTTCTTCCGGAGTCAGAGGTTTATCACCCGGTTTAAGCCTGGGCATACTCCTGCCTCTCGTTATTGCTCGCCTTGCGTAAGCTAATTATACGACGTACATCTCCCCTGTCCGTAAATATGACCATGTGAAGCCCTTCTTTCAAGTAACCGATCGCTCGCCATCTCTCCTCCTGGAATCGGTCTGAGTGCCTCACGACAGCTTAATCCCATTGAAAATGAACGAGCTCGGAAAAGTCTATCAGGTGTTTTTCAAAATTAAGCCGGTTCTTTTCCGGATCCCACTCGTACTCCACGAAACAGCCCTACTCGTACCGGAGCGCTTCGGCCGGGTAGATGCGGCTGGCCTGGCGCGCGGGTAGGAAGGTGGTCAGCAGGGAGAATACATAGGCCACGGCCACGATTATGACAATCTGCAGCCATGGGAAGGTGAACCTTATAGTTTCCACATCCTCACGTATCTCTCTGACTATTAGATAGGAGATGGCGGTTCCCAGGCCGACGCCAATGGCGACGCCCAGCAGCACCACGAATGATGACTCCAGCAGGAACGAGAGCTGCACCATGTTGCGCCGGTACCCGATGGCCCGCAGCACTCCGATTTGTTGCCTGCGCTCGACCACTGCCCTGAGACTGACCACTCCCAGCGAGGCAACACCCACCATCAGGCCCAGCCCCATGAACCCGGTGAGCAGGTAGTTGAAGGCGCGATTGGCCGAGACCGACTCTTCGACCAGTTCGGCCAGCACGTCGCTCTCCATACCGTTCTGCCGGAACGTGGTCTCCAGCCCCTGGGATACCTGCGCAACGTCCACTCCCTCGGCCACCTTGAATCGGTAGTCGGTCACCGGTATGGGAAAAGGGGACAGCTCCTCTAGTCTTTCCCGGGCCATGATCATGCCCCCTCCCAGGGTTCCGAAGGCATCGGCGGTCTCGTCGAGGATGGCGATCACGGTCAGCCCCGCCTCGATGCCGGTGGATGGCTCCCACACCTCAATGGGGATGGCGCGCATGGACTCGTCCTCGTAGAAAACGCCCTCCAACTGGAACTCGGGAACGTTTTCCCCGCCGCGAAAGCCGTTCTGCACGGGCACCGCCAGTGCATCGACCACCACCAGGGTGGGATCGCCCCTGAGAGCATCCCACACCTCATCGGCGGTCGTACCGTAGCCCTCGGCAATCAGGTGAAACTCGGTCTCGGTCCCGTCCAGGTAACCGTTGTCCGCCGCTCTCACCGAATACGATCGCCAGCTCTGATTCCCGGCCCCCGGCTGACGTACCTGCAGAGGGAATTGGGTGTAATTCCCCACGGCCTCGAAATGCTCGGGGTCCAGGTGTGGGCTTTCCTCGATGGTTCCCTGAAAATCCTCAATCGGGGTGCTCGGATTCACCCTGGCCGCAATATCCCACCCGCCCACGACGGAAGCATCGTCCGCCGCCGTGGTGCCGAAGGCCTCGGTGAGGATGGACATCACGATCATCGTGAATATGACCAGGGCAAACATGGCCAGGGTTAACCCCGTGCGGAACCGGGCGCTCATCGGGTAGGCCACGGCAGTGACCAGGACCGGACGCAGGCTGCCAATTCTTGACGTGGCGGTGGTGAGAACTTTAAGCAGAACATCCGCGTTGAACATGACGGTGCATACCGCCGCCGCTACCATGGTAATTCCCGAGATGAAGAACATCTCGATGCCGGCGTTAAGCTCGCCAAAGAACGATTCAAGGACGCTGAATGGGATGAACCAGTACACCAGCGTCACCGCTCCGATAAACGTATACGCGATGCGGTCCGACGTTTCCGGCCGCACCTGGTTCAAGTTCAGTGTAGAGCGCAAAAGCAGGCCGAGACCGATGATGGTCGATGTCACTCCTATTCGTACCCAGAAAGCATCACTGCTCTGCGCGCCCAGCCAGGACAAACTGATGCCGATGGCCACTACTATGATTGACAGTACCATCCTTACCACCACCATCCACCCTTGGCGATAGGGGCTGAGCAGCAACTGGAAAGCCGTGTATACGAACACGAACGGCGACCCGAACAATGACAGCGGCGCGATAAGCAGCTGGGCTGTTGCGCGTCGCCACTGCCTTCGCCGCATCGACACTGCGCTCGAATACAGCATTGGGAACGGCAATAGCAGGAAACCCGACATCAGCAGCCTGGCCAGCAGTTGCAAGGCGCTGGCGTTGTTGGTCTCCTGCGGCGTGGGCAGGTCCCTGATGGCCGCCACGATGTTCATTCGGCTGACGCGGTAGGCGGAAATGGCGACGGTCATAAACGTGATGACCATCCCCAGGCAGTAGGCAACGACCGCACTTCGCAATTCGAAGTGTCGCGTCAATTGGAAATCGCCATCACCGGCCCCAGTTCCTCCACCCGCGAATATCTGGTTGATGATTCCCACAATCAGGCCGCTGGCCAGGAGGCCCAATACCACGCCGACTACTCCTGATACCAGGGCGTAGGCGGTGCCCTCGAAGACAAACATCTGGACCAGGTGCCATCGCTTCGCGCCCACCGCTCGGGCCATTCCCAACTCGGAACGACGGGCTGCCGCCAGCATCACGAAGATGAGGAAAATCAGGAGTATCCCTACCATTATGGAAAATAGGCCGAACAGGATGAAAAAGCTGGTAACGACGTTACCAACCAGCTCCGCCGTTTCGAGAAGGCTGCGCTTTATGTCAATAACCAGGAATTCCGCCAGCGTCACCACCAACGTGTTGACTTCGCGCACCAGTTTACCGTCACCCGTTGCGGCAACGGCCTCCAGGAACTCGTCCCTGATGTCTTCATCGGAGAACAGGGATATGAGCGTTTCGCTGAGCTCAGGCTTGGCGAGTTCCTCGCGGAGGAGAATCAAGTCGGACTGCAGGGACTCAGAGATTAGCGGTCGCTCGGCCCTGAGGGTGAGCTGTTCCATTACCGCGGGCCGGGACAGGGCGGCTTTCAGTTGCGAGGCGATTTCCCGGTCGGTAAACAACACTCGCAGGGTCCTGGTGACCTCATCGCTGAGGTTCGCCCCTTCGTATTCGTTGCCCTTGTTGGAAACGACTATGGAGTTGACGTAGCCCTGCCTGCCGAACATTCGCTGTGCATCGGCAAGGTCGAGGAGCAGTGTGGGATCGGTGCCGACCGGCCCTCCGCCGGACACCACTCCCCTGACGGTCAGCGAGACGGGTTCACCGTAGACGAATACCGTCAGGGCGTCCCCCGGGCGCGCCTCCAGTTCCCCGGCGGCGCTGGAGTTGATGAAAACCTCGTTCTGGCCAAGGTTTTCGACCCTCACCTCGCCGCCGTCGACCAGGGTAAACCCGCCAAATCCACCCAGGGTGTCAGGGTCCACCCCGGCAATCTGCATCCGTCCCTCGGTGAGCGAGTTGCGTTCATTCACCGTGGGCGCGGTCTCCGCCAGTCCTGCGGCCAGGCCGTCGATGATGTCGACGCCAGCAAGCTCCTCTTGCAGCCGGGTGAATCGCTCTATAGGGACGTAGGCGGCCCCCCCAAACTGATCATTCTCGCCCGCACGGGTCGATATGACGAATTCGTCGATGGTGCCAAGGCCGTCGATCACTGACTTGGTGATGGAGAAGGTGAGGGTGTCTCCGGTGCCGAATGAGGCGGACATGATCAGCGTCGAGATCATGATGCCGACAATGATGAGAATGGTCTGCGTCTTGCGCCGGGGAATGTTCCGCAGCGCCATCTTGAGCATTACGCGACTGCGAAGCGCCAGGACAAAAACTACCGCCAAGGCTGGCAAGAATAGCGCCAGAAGGGCCAGCATGATGTGGTCCATCCTGACCCCGAACAGATCCTCCATCAGTCGCCCTGCCCAGAGACAGGATTGTCAGGGCATTCTTGCACTGAGGCAGGTCGGCCCATGGCTAGCCGGCTCCCAGGCCATCGTCCACTATTGTGCCGTCGCGCATGCGAACTATGCGGTGGGCCATCAGCCCCACGGCCTCAGAGTGTGTAACGAGAATGAAGGTCTGTTGATTGGCCTGGTTCAGATCAATGATCAAATCCATAATTTCTACTGTGGTCTCGCTGTCGAGGTCTCCCGTGGGTTCGTCCGCCCAGATTATTGAGGGCTGGTTGACCAGGGCTCGGGCAATGGTTACCCGCTGCCGCTGACCGCCAGAGAGTTCGCTGGGCAGGTGGCCGGCCCGGTCGGCAAGTCCGACCCGGTCCAGCATCTCGAGGGACCTCTTGCGGGCATCCGTGGCGCCGATGCCCGAGAGCAGCAGTGGCATCTCCACGTTTTCCACGGCAGTGAGCACGGGCAACAGGTTGTAGAGCTGAAAAACGAACCCCATATTCCTGGCCCGGTAGTCACTGCGCTCGTCGTCCGGCAGGTCGTGAAGCACCACTCCTTCGACGGTAACATGGCCTTCGTCAATGTCATCCAGACCGGACAGGCAGTTCAGCATGGTAGTCTTGCCGCAACCGCTCGGACCCATGATTGCCACCATCTCTCCCCGCCTTACGGACAGGTCCACCCCACGCAGCGCATTTACCTGCACTTTTCCCGTGTCGTATGTCTTAAAGATGCCCGAGGCGCGGACAATGGGTTCTTGCATGAATGCTCCGGGATTAGCCGACTACAGGATTTCCCAAGGGTCGACCATACTGTTTTGTTTTCAACTCAGGAGTATACCGCCAATTGCCCGGTCGGAGAGCGGCAGTGCTCCAACGGGGTCTCGAAGGCACCGGGAGGGTAATCAATCAGTGGAACAAGAGGAGGAAGCCGAGGGACGCAACCTGGTCACTCTCTCGATTCATCCATCGGCAGACGCAGCTTCAGTTGCTCCAGCCACCACCAGAGACGGCTCCAGACCATCCTGCGCTCTGAGTCTGTGAGTTGCCGTCCCAGGAGCCGTCGGGTCGCGGAAACTCCCTGCCCGGCCAGGAAACCCCAGGCGCCCTTTTCATTGCGAATCCACGCCCAGACCCTGTCGCCATGGTCACCCAGAACTTGTCTCAAAACGGGGTCAAGGGTCTCAAGGTCCAGTTGGGTTGGCTGCATCGCTCAGGCCACCCACTGCGTCGAATGCGCCAACGTCCGCTCGCGGGATTCAACACAGGAGGGGAGCACGACGTCAGCCTCCACCGACAGGTCGGACGATCTCCAGGATGTCGCCGTCCTGCAGGGTTACCTCCGGATACTGCTCCGGCTTTAGCACATCTCCGTTGTATCCCACCGCCACGTGCTTCAGGTCGAGGCCAAAGGAGATAAGATAGGACTCGAGGTCCTGGCTATCGTCGATGGGACGCGGCTTGCCATTCACCATCAGGTTGATCATAGAAATCACGGCCTCCGATCAGTTTGAGCGGCCGACACCGGGTTTGACACCATTATCCAACAACGCCCGGTGTCTTTGCCACGATTCCTCCAGCGCTGATCGCATTTCCACCGATGCCGACCGTGGATCATCCGCGGTCAGTATGCTGCGAATCACTGCGACTCCCGATGCGCCGGCGGCGATGACGACGTCGACGTTCGCCGGGGTGATACCGCCGATGCCGATCAGCGGCAGCTTGCAGCGGCGGGCAACGCCCCTCATCAGTGTCGGGCCCGCCGGTTCTTCTCCAGGATGGGAACTCGTGGCGAACATGGTTCCCACAACCAGAAAATTGGAGCCGTCGGCCATTGCCTGCACGGCGCCATCCTCGGAGTGGACCGAGCGGCCCACGAGAGATCCCGGAGGCAGCAACTGCCTTGCAGCAGGCGCCGGCAATGCCTGTTCCCCAAGCTGCACACCAGAAGCGCCTGCAATTGCGGCCACGTCCACTCGTTCGTTGACCAGCAGCGCGGCTCGGCCGGCAATAGCGCCAACGAGTTCGTGAGTGAGGGAAAGCAACAGCCCGCCGGGCATTTCCTTGGCCCTGAGCTGCACAAGTGAGACCCCACCGTCAACAGCCGCGGCTACTCTCCCGGTCAACTCATCCGGGCTGACTACGGAGCAGTCAGCCACGAGGCAGAGACACGGCAACCCGAGTTCAGCCATCAATATACGGCTACCCGAAAAGGCTCAAGAAGGGGACGCCCCTGTTAGGCCGTGGCCCCGGCAGGCAGGGGAACGTCGGTGGTGGGGCTGCTGGCGGCTGCGTACTGCCGGACGCCGATGCGACCGGCGATGAACGCCTTTCGACCGGCCTCGACACCGGCCTTGAAGGCCTCGCCCATCATGGCGGGGTCGTTGGCCTGGGCGATGGCGGTGTTGACCAGCACGGCGTCGGCACCCATCTCCAGGGCCTGAGAGGCGTCTGAGGGCACGGCCAGACCTGCATCCACGACCACCGGAACATTGGCCTGCTCGATGATGATGCGCACTTCCTCACGGGTGTGGATGCCCTGCCCGGAGCCGATGGCGGATCCGAGGGGCATGACGGTGGCGCACCCTACATCCTCGAGGTTCTTGGCCAGGACAGGGTCAGCGTGGATGTAGGGCAGAACTATGAAGCCCTCTTCGACCAGACGGCGAGCGGCCTCCAGGGTGGCGGCCCCGTCGGGGAAGAGGTACTTGTGGTCGGGGATTACTTCCAGCTTAACGAAGTCGGTCTGGCCGACCTGGCGTCCCAGCCGGGCCACGAACATGGCCTCCTCGACGGTGGCGCAGCCGGCGGTGTTGGGGAGCATCTGGTACTTGCCCCAGTCGATATAGTCGAGCAGCGTCTTGGCGGTGGGGTCGTCGAGGTCCAGGCGCCGGATGGCCACTGTGATCATCTCGGTTCCCGAGGCCTCCACGGCCGCGACCATCTCTTCCATGGTCCGGTAGCGCCCGGTGCCCACGATGAGGCGCGAGTTGAATTTCTTGCCGCCAATGACCAATTCGTCCGACATTATGACCCTGCTCCTAAAGTCCGTGCGGCCGGGAAATAAACAGCCGCCGGGATGATTCCGGGCGGCCATTGAGCATTACCAGGTATGACGTCTTGTCCCCGAGCCCGGGCGCTTTTGAGTGGCGCTCCGCTGCTGCGGCCGGATCAGGTACAAACGGTCGGCGGCGCCTATTGCCGCCCTCTCAGCCTGGGTCGCCCAAGCTCCCGCCAAGTCTGTTTTTCCGTGTGGCTTCTTGCCACAATTTACCATCGCCCAGCATGACCCGTCAACGACGCCTCGGCGTGCGATGGTCGCAATCCTTGGGCTTCGGCAGATTCCGGATTGAGAATGCACGCCCCCTCAGAGCAGTCAATATTTTCGTGGGAACGGTTTTTTCCCGCCGCGCAGAACCTCCTCAATATAAAGATAATTCAAGGAGCAAATTACTTTCCAGCGAACCGCTTGGGTGCCTCGCACCTGGGGTGACACGTGTCGATTGCGAGTTACCAATTTGTCCACTATCGTATTGGTAGAAGCAAACCAAGCTCAATCCAACCCCATGAGAGAATCGTAATGGCGTTTGGCGGTTCAGGCAACGATCAGGACGCTTCGGACATCCAGCGAAGGCTCGAACTCCTGTTGAATACGATCCAGGAGGCGGCCGCTCACCAAATTGGGTACCCCACCAACCAGAATTTCGACTTCTCCGCCCTCATTCCGTTTCTGGATTACTCAATCAACAATATCGGCGACCCATTTCACGAAAGCAACTTTCGCTCCAATTCCCACGAGTTCGAAAGGGAGGTGATCTCGCGGTTCGCCGAATTCACCCACATCGACCCCGACGACGCCTGGGGTTATGTGACCTCCGGTGGCACCGAGGGGAACATGTACGGCCTCTACCTGGCGAGAGAACTGTTCCCCAACGCAATGTTCTATTTCTCGGAGGATACCCATTACAGCGTACTGAAGAATGTACGGGTACTGAACGCCAGGTACATCATGATCAAGCGCCAGGAGAATGGCGAAATCGATTACCAGGACCTCTATGACATGGTCAATGTCCACCGCGACCTGCCCGCTGTGATCATGGCCAACATCGGTACCACCATGCGGGGAGCGATTGACGACCTGGAAAACATCAAGGGTATCCTGCACGATCTGAGAATCACCAATTCCTACATCCACGCCGACGCTGCTCTCAGCGGCCTGATACTGCCCTTCGTTCCGGAGCCACAACCATTTGGCTTCGATGCGGGCATCGACAGCATCTCCATCAGCGGTCACAAGCTGCTGGGCGCCCCGCTGCCTTGTGGCGTGGTGATCACTCGAAAGTCGTACGTTGAGCGAGTGGGGCGGGCCGTCGAGTACGTCGGGGTGCAGGACACGACACTGTCCGGGTCCCGGAGCGCCTTCGCCCCGCTGATGATCTGGTACGCGCTCTCCAACTACGGAACAGAGGGGATGCGAGAGCTGGTGGAAGGAATGATGGACACTGCGGAATATGCCGTGACCCGGTTCAATGAACGGGGAATTCCCGCCTGGCGCAACAGGAATTCGGTAACCGTGGTTTTCCCCAAACCACCACAGGACGTGTTCGCGAAATGGCAGATCGCCCCAGAGGGCCAGGAGGCCCACATCATAACCATGCCCCACGTGACCCACGAAATGATAGACGAGCTTGTTGACGACTGCGCGGAGTGACGGCTTACAGATATGCTGGGACGGAGAGGTCATGGAATGAGCGAGACGGAACGAATCGTAATAATAGTCGAAAACCAGGTGGGAGTCCTGGCCGACATCACGGGCGTACTGGCCGGAGCGGGCATTAACATCGAGTCCATGGACACCGAGGTTGCCGGTCAGCGCGGCGCTATCATTATGACCGTCAACGAAACCGACCATGCTCTGTCCATGCTGAATCAGGCGGGCTATAAGGCGGTTGGAGAAGACACCGTCGTAATACGACTGAAGGATGAGCCCGGCAGCCTGGCACGGGTCGCGGACCGGCTCAAGCAGGCTGAGGTGAACATTCAAAACCTGCACATCCTGGGCAGGCAGGACGGTTACTCGCTGATCGCGCTGACCATCAGCGACCGCGCCGCAACGGAAACCGCCCTGAAGGAGGAGGAAATCCTCTAACCGCACGTGATCGCAGGGCCAGCCTCGCCCAGAAAAACAGCGCGGGAGGGATTTTCTCTCCCGCGCTTTGAGTTTCCCCGTACGTGGGCTCCTAGTCTGCGGGAGCGCCGACGGTTTGCTCAGCCAGGATTCCGGCGAAGAAGCCGGCCAGGTGGCCGTTAAACTCGTCGGCCTTTTCGTAGTGCGCGGAATGGGCCGCGCCTACCGCGACCTCCATACGGGAACCGGGGATGATCTTCTGCGCCTCGGAGATGACACTGGGCGGGAATATGGCGTCCTCATCGCCAACTATGAACAGCGTGGGTATTTGCCAGCCGAAGAAGTCGGCCTCCTGCCGTCCGTCCTCGCGCCGGAACCCTGAGATCACGCCGTCCTCGCCCCGCTCCGGGTTCAGGCCCTGGATCTGCTGGTACAGGAAGGTCAGGGCGGGCTGTTCGGCCATGAACCCGGCGGCCAGGGAGCGGGCCACGCCGTCGGGCGGGTTGGTCTTAGCCAACTCATCCAGCAGGCCGGAGGATACAACGCCGCCGGTGGTGTCGCCGAGCACCAGGCCCAGGGTCTGCTCCGGGCGGGCCAGGGCGAATTCGAGGCAGCTGAAGCCGCCCATGGACTGCGCCACCAGGAACGTCTCGCCCAATTCCAGGTAGTCAGCCAGGGCGACGATGTCGGCAGCGAAATTCTCGCGCAGGGGCGAGCCATATGGCGCGACGGACTGTCCCCATCCGCGGTGGTCGAAGGTGATGCAGCGGAACTCGCTGGAGAACTGGGCGACCTGCTGCCACCAGCTCATGTGGTTGCCACCTCGCCCGTGAGCGAAGATGATGGCCGGGCCGCTGCCGTGGGACTCGTAGTAGAGCTCGATGCCGTTAATGGGCGCTTTGGGCATGATGGAGACCTCCTCGGGTCAGTATTGCTGGGATTTCGCCCTCACCCTGACCATCTCCCTCAAGGGGAAGGGGAATTGGGGTTGGGATTTTGCGGCTCATGGTAGATTCGATAGTTGCTGGACTCCACCCCCACCCCAGCCCTCGCCCTGAGGTGGAAAGGGGCAAATTGCGGGGATCGGAGAGTAACATTGTTGGAGCTAGACGGGCCAGCCCTCCCGGCGCAAGGCGGCGTCCCAGAACATCCACTCGTAGCGGCTGCTGGTCAGGAAGGCCTGCCGCATGGACTCCAGCTCCTCAGGGCTTGCATGCTCTGCCTGCCGGTCCACGAAGCTCCGCCATGCCTCTACGCTGTCCTCCAGCAGGCCTGATACGTAGAAACTGGTCCACTGGCCGTAGAGCGGATGCTCCGACTGGCCGAGTTCCTCGCGAAGCATGTGGTAGGTCCACGGGCATGGGAGCATGGCGGCAGCCGTCGGCCCGAGGCCTTCGCGGTTGGCGACGGCGAGCATGTGGTTTACATACCCGGCGTTGGTGGGTGACGGGATGGTCTTCGCCACCTCCGCCTCGCTCAGGCCCGCTTCGCCCAGCAGCTTGTGGTGCAGGGGACGCTCGATGGGTGTCATCACCCGCTTGGCCATTTCCTCGATGACCCCGATGGTGGGCGCCTTGGCCAGGGCGATGGCAACACAGCGCGCGAAGCCCTCCAAGTACAGGTAGTCCTGGCCGAGGTAGTACTGGAAGGTCTCGAGGGGTAGGGTGCCATCTTTGATGCCCTTCAGGAACGGGTGGGCGAATATCTCCCGCCAGATGGGCTCCGCCTCGGCGCGGAGCTGGTCGCTGAAACTGTCCATGAGTGCTCCTTGGCTGGGCTGGATTAAGGAGGTTGTACGTCCTCATCATTTCCCTTGGGAAGAAGGAAACCGCAGGTTAGATTGCCAAGTATCCTATGTCGTTCCAATTAGACCACGAGTTAACCCCCACCCCAGCCCTCCCCCTGAGGGAGAGGGAGAGCGAGACAGGTTACGGTAGCTAGGACCGGGAGCGATCCAGTTCCATCTCGCGCAGCTCGACGCGGCGGATCTTTCCGCTGACGGTCTTGGGGAGCTCGGTTACGAACTCCACGGAGCGCGGGTACTTGTAAGGCGCGGTGGTGCTGCGCACATGGTCCTGAATGCTCAGGACCAACTCGTCGGACGGCACGTAGTCGGGGGCCAGGATGACGAAGGCCTTGACTATCTCACCGCGCACCGGGTCGGGACTAGCCACGACGGCGGACTCGGCGACGGCGGGGTGCTCGATCAGGGCGCTCTCAACCTCGAAGGGGCCGATGCGATACCCGGCGGAGATAATCACGTCGTCGGCGCGTCCCACGAACCAGTGGTAGCCATCCTCGTCCTTGTACGCCTTGTCCCCGGTCAGGTACCAGTCGCCTACGAATGAGCCGGCCGTGCCATCCTCGTCACGCCAGTATTCCTGGAACAGCCCTAGGGGACGCTCGGGCTTGACCTTGACGCCGATCTGACCCTCCTCGCCCACCGGCACCTCGTTGCCGTCATCATCGACGATGCCGATGGTGAAGCCGGGCATTGGCTTGCCCATGGAACCGGGCCGGACTCGCATGCAGCGGTAGTTGCCAACTATAAGCACAGTCTCGGTCTGTCCGTAGCCGTCGTAGATGGTGAGACCGGTACCGTCCTCCCACTGCTTCATGACCTCGGGGTTCAGAGGCTCCCCGGCGCCGGTGCAGTGCCGGAGGCCGCTCAGGTCGTACTTTTTGAGGTCCTCCAGCACCATCATCCGGAATGCGGTTGGGGGGGCGCAGAAGGAGGTAACGCCGTAGCGCTCCAGCATGCGCAGCGTCATCGGCGCATCGAAGCGGCCGCGGGCGTCGTGCTGCATAACCGTAGCGCCCAGGGTCCACTGGCCGAACAGCTTGCCATAGGCCGCCTTGGCCCATCCGGTGTCAGACAGGGTCCAGTGCAGGTCGGTGGGCTTGAGGTCGTGCCAGTACTTGGCAGTGAGCGTGTGGCCGATGGCACAGGAGGCTTGGGTATGAAGCACCATCTTGGGGTACCCCACGGTCCCCGAGGTGAAGTAGATGAGGAGCGGGTCGTCGCTCCGGGTGGGCTCAACATCGCTGAGACTGGCCGAACCATCGGCGACCATGCGCTCGTAGGAGCGCCAGCCGCGACGCTCCTCGCCGGTGGCCACCAGGTGCTGCAGGGCGGGGCAGGCGCCAGCGGCGTTATCGACCTTGGCGGCGTTCTCGCCGTCGGTGATGGCCATGACCGCCTCGGCCCGGTTGATGCGGTACTCGATGTCGCCGGGAGTCAGCAGCGTGGTGGCGGGCATGGGCAGGGCGCCCAGTTTGAATAGCCCCAGCATGGCAACGTACCACTCCGGGATGCGGGGCAGCATGATGAACACGCGGTCTCCCTTCTTGATGCCGAGGTCGCGCAGGGAGTTGGCGAAGCGGTTGGAAAGGGTCTTGAGGTCCCAGAAGGTGTGATGGGTGGCCTTTTCTCCAGTGGGATCCACGGAAAGCAGGGCCAGCTTGGTGCGATCCTCGGCCCACTTGTCGACGACGTCGAAGCCGAAGTTGAAATACTCCGGGACTTCGATTCGGTCGTTCAGGTAGGCGTGTTCGTAATCGGTCATGTTGGGGTTATCTGGTTTGCCAGTGCCTACATTGGTCGTCATTGTTTCACCTCAAATTGAGGCCTCATGAAGGGCGGTCATCTGATTTTGGGTTCATTCTACCACCAAGGATTGGTGTAAGAGAGTGAGGCCGTGATAGGCGCCTGAGAGACGGGTATAATCTGGCTCACCAAAGTCGATGGAGATGAAAGAATGGCGGGACAGCTTGATGGCAAGACAGCCCTGGTAACCGGGGGAGGTTCGGGAATCGGCAGGTCCGCGTCGCTTGCATACGCTCGGGAGGGAGCGCGGGTCGTGGTGGCGGATATGAACGTTGAGGGCGGCGAGGAGACGGTGCAGATGATCGTGGAGGCCGGCGGACAGGCCATCCTGGTCCACGGCGACGTCTCGGACCCTGCGGGCACGCAGCTGATGGTAGACCGGGCGGTCGAAGCCTTCGGCAGCCTGGACTGCGCCTTCAACAACGCGGGCATCTCAGGAGGACGGGAACGGCGCCGCACCGCCGATTACGAGGAGGAAGACTTCGACCGCGTAATCCGCATCAACCTGAAAGGCGTTTGGCTCTCGATGAAGGCGGAGATTCCGCAGATGCTGAAGCAGGGCGGCGGCGCCATCGTCAACACCGCCTCGATCATGGGCTTGATAGCCACCTCGGGCTCAGTGGCCTACATGGCGGCCAAGCACGGGGTAACCGGGCTGACCAAGGCGGCGGCCCTGGAGTACGCTCGGGACGGCATCCGGGTGAACTCGGTGTGCCCTGGCTACATCAACACGCCGCTGGTCCGTCCGCTCTTCGACAACTACCCAGACATGGAACAGACCATCGTTTCCCGGCACCCGGCGGGCCGGCTGGGCGAGCCCGAGGAAATCGCCGAGGCGGTGATTTGGCTGTCGTCGCCCGCTGCCAGCTTCGTAACCGGCCACAACATGGCAGTGGACGGCGGGTACGTGGCGCAGTAGGGTCCTCCCTGACGGTGGGCTCGCAGTTCAGGCAATTCTTGCCAAGGACAGCTGCCAACAATCGAGATTTTCACCCTCACCCTAACCCTCTCCCTCTAGGGACAGGGAATGTAGGGTACAGGGAGGGAGTTCTGGTAAGGTGATGAAATGACGTCAGTTGACCAACAGACGCAGCGGCGGGCCGGTCGCGTCGGTCTGACCGCCCATGACCCGGCGAAGGCCTGCCCCGGCTACGTCCTGTATACACCCATGGCCAGCCGGGGTGATGTTTACCTGATCGGCGTGGACGGGACAGTTGCCCACCAGTGGCGTTTGCCGTATCCGCCGGGCCTCTACGGTTACCTGCTGCCCAATGGCAACATATTCTACGGCGGCAAGGTCGTCGATGAGACCTGGGACCGTTTCCCATCGTGGAAGCGGTTCAAGGGCGGCGTGATGATCGAGGCCGACCGGCACGGCAACGTGGTCTGGGAGCACCGGGACCCCGAGCATCACCATGACCACCGGAGAACGGAATCGGGCGGCGCGCTCTACATGACCCTGGAGCTGATGGACCCGGACCTGGCGGCCAAAGTGCAGGGCGGAGTGCCGGATTCAGCGCCCGAGGGCATGTGGGAGGACGTGCTGGTGGAGGTGGACGCTGCAGGAAATCGCATCTGGGAGTGGCACGCTGCGGAGCACCTGGACCTGGAAAAGCACATTGTCACCATGAACGACCGGCGGGACGAGTGGAGCCATGGCAATACCGTTGTTCCGCTTGGCAACGACCGGGTGATGTTCAGCTTCCGGAACATTTCCACCATAGGCATCATCGACAAGGCCAGCGGTGAAATCACCTGGCAGCTCGGCTACGAGACCCTTGCCCAGCAGCACGACCCCAACATGCTGCCCAACGGCAACGTGCTGGTGTTCGACAACGGCTCCCACCGCAGGAGCTCCGGCCTGCCCTTTTCGAGAGTCATAGAGGTAAACCCGGCGAACAACGAGATCGTCTGGGAATACACCGACAACCCGGCCTACAATTTCTTCAGCTCGTACATTTCAGGAGCCCGGCGGCTCCCCAACGGCAACACGTTGATCACCGAGGGGCAATCGGGCCGGATGTTCCAGGTCACCCCGGAGTGCGAGGTGGTGTGGGAATACATCAACCCCCATTTTCACTTGGACGCGGAGGAGCAGCTGGTGAACCGCGTATTCCGGGCGACGCACTACCTCAAGGAAGACATACCCTGGTTGGCATAGCGAATACTTCAGTAAGGGCGGCAAGGCATTATTTGAGGCCAATGAGAACCCCGGTGGTGGTGAGCCTGTCGAACCGCCTGCGGATTCCGTCGAACACTTCGGGCGTACGGCAATGCGCCCTTACGAACCCGGGAACACTCACAAGCGTGAGGGCGAGAGGATCACTCAAGCATGTATCAGGTACTGGTTCTCATACACCTTATTTCAGCCATCACGTGGCTTGGCGGGATGCTGTTCCTGCTGATGGTGATGATTCCCCTGGCCCGGCGGAATGCAGACGTGGGGTTTGGAACCCTGCGAGCAGCCGCTGAGAAGTTCGTGCCCATCGCGTGGGCAGCGAAGCTGGTGCTGGCAGGATCGGGCGCCTACCTTGCCTGGGAGTACTGGAACGTGCGCCCGGACACGTTCTTCACTGGCAGCACGGACTTTCTCGATTACCTGCAGAGGAAGACCGGCGTTTTCGTGATCGTGATCATCCTCAGCTTCGTCCACGACTTCTGGCTGGGGCCGAAGATGATGGACCGGCTGGAACAAGCTCGCGCAACGGGTGCGGAGCTGCCAAAGGGAATCGGCCGCCTGTTCGTGCAATGGGCCGCCCGCATCAACCTGCTACTGGTGCTGTGGATCGTAGCCTTCGCAGTGTGGATGACGCGGAGCTAAGACCCGGCGTTGTGGCATTGAGATAATCAGCGGGGCGCCCGCAAGGGAAGCCTCTACTCGTTGAACGCTATTCCGTAGGGGCAACCCTTGTGGTTGCCCAGCTCTCCCACCAATGCAACACCGGGAAACTGCTACCGCGCGGAAGGAAAATCCGGGTCGCGTTTCTCGCGGACGGAGTCGAGGCCCTCGCGTACGTCGGGGCCCATGAAGTTGAGCATCTCCAGGGCCAGCGAGTAGTCAAATGCGGTGTGCTCGGCCATGCGCAGCCACTGGTTGAGGGAGCGCTTGGTGTAGCGGATAGCCGGCTGGGGACCGTCGGCTAGCTTGCGGGCAACGGTCATGGAACGCTCCATCAGTTCGTCGTGGGGCACGCAAAGGCTGACGAGACCCAAGCGTTCCGCTTCCGTGCCGTCCAGAAACTCGCAGGTCAGCAGGTAGTATTTGGCCTTGGCCATGCCCATAAGCAGCGGCCAGATGACGGCGGCGTGATCGCCCGCCGCCACTCCCAGGCGCACATGACCGTCGGTGAAGCGCGCGCGTTCCGAAGCAATGGAGATGTCGGCCAGCAACGCCACCGCCAGGCCTGCGCCCACGGCAACGCCGTTGATGGCGGAGATCACCGGCTTGTCAAGGTTGATCATGTTGTGGACGATGTCGCGGGCTTCCTGCATGGTGCCCGCAATCACCTCGGCGTTGCCGATGGACTGCTCAATCATGTCGAAGTCGCCGCCGGCGGAGAAGGCGTTGCCCGCGCCCGTGATGACGGCCACTCGCACCTCTGGGTCCCGTCCCAAATCCAGCCACACCCGCGACAGCTCGTTGTGCAGCGTGAACCCCGTGGCGTTGAAAACCTCAGGGCGGTTCATGGTCAGGAGGGCGACGCCGTCCTTCTTTTCGATGAGCAGGTCCTGGTAGCCGCTGTAGTCAACCATTTCTCTTCCTTGTAGTTGCCGTAGTTGCCTGAATGAGGACAGAAATTACGCGGTTGGAGATTTCACCCCCACCCTGACCCTCCCCCTGAGAGGGAGGGAAATCCTCTCTTTTCAATTCAGTAGAGTGAACCGTCCTCAACGAGGGCTTCGATGTGCGACTCAGACATTCCCAGAATATCTCGGAAGACGTAGTCGTTATCCTCGCCGACATAGCTGTAATCGCCGAACTCCATGGGCGTTTCGGAGAGCCGCGCCGGGGTGGTCCAGGCCAGGCTGTCACGCTTCTCCCACTCCCACGCAGGTGTGCCTCGCTCGGCGACGTAGTAGGGCGTGGGCCGGTAGAAGTCCCGAGCCTTCAGGTGTTCGCTGGAGTACAGGTCGTCGCCCTGGGAGACGATGCTGGCGGGGACTCCCTCCGCCTGCATCGCCGACATCACGTCATCGGCGGTGCGCTGGGCCGTCCACTCGCCGATGAGGGCGTCCAACCGCTCCTGGTTGGCGATGCGGCTTTCCATCGTGCTGAACTCGGGCTCGCCGACCCAGTCCGGGTTGCCAACGGCGCGGCGGAATCCGCCCCACTCCTCGTCGTTTCGCACGGCGATGGCGCACCAGCGGTCATCTCCCTGGCACTGGTACACGCCGTGGGGTGCGCTGTCAGTACCGCGATTGGCGATGCGCTCCGGCATCCGCCCGTTGACCTGGTAGTCGAGTATCGCAGGACCGGCGGTGAGGGCGCCGGACTTGAATATCGAGGACTCCATGGTCGTCGGTTCGCCCGTCATTCGGCGTCGCATCAGGGCTCCGATGATGGCCGACGGCTGGAAGACCCCCGTGTGGTAGTCGGAATAGGACGTGTTGATTGCAGAGGGCGGCTCCCCCTCGTTGCCGGACATCAGCGAGACGCCGCCCATGTGCTGCACCAGGATGCCGTATGACTTGTAGGTGTAGTAGGGGCCAATTCCGCCCAGCCCGGTCTGCCACATTAGGATTATGTCGGGCCGAAGCTCCCGAACGGCGGGGAAATCGATGCCCCAGCGGTCGAGGATGTTGCGACGGAAGTTGGTCATGAACACGTCGCTGACCTTGACCAGCTCCTGGAACACCTCCAGTCCTCCCGGCGTGCGGACATCGATGGACACCCGCTTCTTGGCACGCTGGAAGTCCGGCTGGCCAGCGCCACGGGACCACGCGGGGATAAAGGACATCTCGTCGAGCACCTTGTTGGTCTCGACCTTGATTACCTCGGCACCGAGGGAGGCCAGGATACGGCCCGTGAGGGGCAATGCGACGTAGGGGCCAAGCTCCAGCACCCGGATTCCCTGGAGGGCCTTCTTTCCGTTTTCGACCACCTAAATGACCCCCTCGTTCCTCAGTGATGCCAGTTCAGACTCGGAGAGACCCAGCTCGCCCGAGTAGATGGCCTCGTTGTCCTGCCCCAGGTCCGGCGCTGCCTGCGTGCGCGGCGAGACCTCCTCGCTGTCGAAAACGCCCTGTGGATACTGCACCGTGCCCGTCCCCGCGTGGTCGATGCCGAACCAGAAATTACTCTGGTCAAGCTGCGGGTCCGCCAGCAGGTCTGAGACGGTGTTTACCGGCAGGACCACCAGGTTGCGGCGCTGGCCCTCGTGGAACAGGTACTCGCTGGTGTAGCGGGTGGTAAAGTCGATGACCATAGCGGTGATGATGTCGTTGTACGGGGCGCGGTCCTGATTGCCGCCCCGATAGGCATCGTTCAGGACCTCCTCGTTGCCGGTCACCTCGTAGATCCACTGGGCCAGGGTGTCCCACTCGCGGGGCGTGATGATCCCGGCGGAGATCCAGCCATCGGCGCTGGGGTAAGCTCCTAAGGGAATGACCAGGGTGGAGGTCGCGCCAACGCGGGTGACGTTGTCGCCCAGCAGCATCCAGGCCAGGGCGGGATGGGCATCGGTGTAATAGGTAATCAGGGCCTCCTGGAGCGATACATCGACGTGCTGGCCCTCGCCGCCGTTGAAGTCACGGTGGTACAGCGCGCCGAGAATGGAGGCGGCGGCGTACTGCGCCCCGGGGAAGTGGGACTGGTCGTTGCCCTGCCGCATGGGGGGCCCGTCCGGCTCTCCTGTAATCTGCATGAATCCGCTGGACGCCAGGGCGATGAGGTCGTTGGACTTGTAGTTCTTCCACGGGCCGGTCTGGCCGAAGGGCGTCACCGATGCCATCACAATGCCTGGATTGATCTGCCGCAGGCTCTCAAATCCGAGGCCGAGGGAGTCCAGGTAGCCCACCGGGTAACTCTCAACGATGACGTCGGCGCTGGACACCAGGCGGCGGAACAACTCCCGTCCTTGTTCCGCCTGGATATCCAGTGTAATGGAGCGCTTGTTGGTGTTGTAGAAGAGGAAATACAGGCTTCGGTCCGGCCCCTCCTCGTCACCAGCGAATGGCCCGCGTGAGCGGGACGGATCACCGCCGGGCGGCTCAACGCGCACCACGTCCGCGCCGTAGTCGGCTAGCAGCTTGCCGCAAAACACGGCCTCCGGACCGCTGAGGTCCAGCACCCGGTACGGGGGGAAGAGTTGACCCTCTTCCGGCATCTGGAGGGGCATGATGCAGCAGCGTTCCTATTTTAGAGTGCCACCTGGCCGCGATACGGAGCCAGAGCAGCCTTGGGATTGTAGGAAGGTGAGGTAATGGCGTCAAGTTGTGCATCTGTTTCCAAAGGCCGTTCGGGAAGCTGCATAGTCATCGCGTACTGTTATAATGCAGCATCCGATTTATCGACATTTGACCACTGATCGGGGCTGCTCTTGACCTCTTACCTGGCCGCCACCAGAGACCGCTTCCTGCTGGGGCTGAAATACGCCGACTACCGCACCATGTGGATCGCCACCACCTGCTCCGGGGCGGCGGCCTGGGCCCTCATCGTTATCCGGGGATACCTCGCATGGGAACTCACAGAGGCCTCCCTATGGGTGGGCATCATCACCTTCGCGGCCATGTTCCCCAGGGTGTTCTCAACGCCCTTCGTCGGGTATCTCGCTGATCGATTTGATCGTCAGACCCTGTTGCGTTGGATCTTCGCGCTCAACCTTGGCCACAACATCCTGCTGGGACTGCTCGTAATGAACGAGATGGCAGGGCCATGGGCGTTGACCTTCCTGGCCCTGTTTAACGGCACCCTCCGTGCCGGGCAGATGACGGTGTCCCAGGCCCTGATCCCCAACCTGGTGCCCCGGGAACACCTCATGAACGCCCTGGCCCTGAACCAGGCCACGCAGCAGGGCTCCAGGCTGGTCGGGCCCGCTCTGATACTCCCGCTGCTGGCCTTCGTGAGCCTGGACGCCGCGTTCTGGTTCTGCAGTGTCTTCTACCTGATCGGGTTCATTCAGATGTCTAGAGTGAAAACCCGATCAACTGGCAAAATCGACGAGTCCCGCACGTTCTGGAGCAACCTGATAGCCGGGTTCGAATACATCTACACCAGACCAAGACTGCTCTTCATGGTGATGCTGGTGGTGGCCCACTGCGCCTTCGTGATGTCCTATGAATCGATTCTTCCGGCCATTTCCGAGGTTAAGCTGGGGGCCGGGTCGGTCGGTGTGACATACTTGATGGCAGGAGTGGGCACCGGCGCCCTGATTTCGTCGGTATTTCTTGCGGGGGTGCGCGGGGCGTCCGCCAGGGGGAAGATTTTCCTGGCCTTTGGCGTGCTAAGCGCTGCGGCGCCCATTCTGCTGGCGGTGTCCACCATGAGAGAGGTCTCGATCATCGCCACCGTGCTCATCGGCGCGACGCAGGCCGGCTTCATGACCATCAGCCACACAGTAATCCAGATGCTGACCGACGACTCGGTGCGGGGGCGCGTCGCGGGCGTATACTCGGTGCACGTGGGCGGCAGCATGGCCATTACCAACATGATCGGGGCTGTCCTTTCCGACGTGTTTACCGCTCCATCGGTGATGCTGGTGGGAGGACTGCTGTTCCTGGGTGCCATGGTCGTGAGCTTCGGCAGCGGCACGCTGCGGCGCGTCTACTTCCCGGCGCCAGCGGTTCCGGCGGTGGCCTCCGCCTGAACCCGACCAACAATCTCGAATCCTGCAAGTATTTTCCGGAGGAACTTCCATGGCCAATGAAGTTGACCGCTACATCGAAAAGACCCCAAGGTCGAGGGAGGCTTGGGAGGAAGCCAAGCGTTACCTGCCCGGCGGCGACAGCCGGAACTCGATCTTCTGGAACCCGTACCCCATCTTTGTTGACCAGGCAAGCGGTGCTCACGTCGTCGACGCCGACGGCACCGACCGCTTGGACTTCATCGGCACCATGACCACGCTGATTCTGGGCCACGCGCCGGAGCCGGTGATGGACGCGGTGCATGCGCAGCTGGACCAGGGCGTGGTGTACAACGCGCCCAACCGGCACCAGGTGCGGCTGGCGAAGCTGCTGTGCGAGCGTATACCGAGCTTCGACCTGGTACGCTTCACCAACTCCGGTACCGAGGCGACCCTGAACACCATACGCGCTGCCCGGGCTTTCACTGGCCGCAGCCTGATTGCCAAGGCGGAAGGCGGCTACCACGGCAGCCACGACGTCGTGAGCGTAAGCGTGCGGGTTGATCCGAGCAAGGCCGGGGAACGGCTGCATCCTGATGCCCTGCCAGCTACGGAAGGCTTGGCGGAGGGAGTGCTGGATTCAGTGGTGGTGATTCCCTTCAACGAGACCGGACCGGCACGGGAGATTCTGGAGCAGCACAAGGACGAACTGGCCGCCGTCATCGTGGAGCCCATGCTGGGCTCGGTGGGCATGCTGCCCGCCACCCACGAGTTCCTGACCATGCTCCGTGAGTTCTCCACCGAGAACGGAGTGGTGCTGATCTTTGACGAGGTTATCAGCTTTCGGGTTGCGCCCGGCGGGTCCCAGGAGTACTACGGCGTTACGCCGGACATGACCTCGCTGGGGAAGATCGTTGGCGGCGGGTTCGCCGTGGGCGCCTTCGGCGGGCGCGAGGACATCATGCAGATGTACGACCCGACTACCGGCCCGCGCGTGGCTCACGCTGGCACCTTCAACGCCAACCCGGCCACCATGCTGGCCGGCGCGGTCACGCTGGAGCAGCTTACGCCCGAAGTCTACCGTCGCCTGGCCGAGGTCACGGAGCACTTGCGCCACGGTCTGAGGGAGGTTGGCCGGGAGATGGAAGTGCCCGTGCAGGTGACCGGCTTGGGGTCGCTGTTCGGCATCCACTTCCAGGATGAGGACATAGTGGGCTACCGCGACATCGCCCGTGAAGACTCGGCGTTCCGGCACAACGTGTTCCTCGGCTTGCTGAACGAGGGCATCCTCATAGCCCCCAACCTGGTGGGCGCAATCTCAACGGTTCTCGGTGAGGACGAGGTGGACACCTTCGTCGACGCATTCCGGACGGTGCTGCAGCGTCAGGTTTAAGTACGCGAGCGATCCGAAGACGAGAGACCCCGCCTTTGTCAGGCGGGGTCTCCGTGTTTCCGGGCAGTCGGCTTGCCGCTACGAACTATACGAAGTCTTCGCGGCGGAACAGCGTCGTCGTCTCGATGCGCTGCGGGTCGCCGTCGAACCAGTCGCCCACGGCCTCGCGCCAGGCCGCGTAGTGGGGCATGCCACGGTGGGCAGTCTCCCAGGCGTCGCGGTCCTCGTAGACCTCGTAGAGGTATACGGTATTGGGGTCGTTATTGTCGGCGAGGACATCGAATCGAATGCAGCGGGGCTCCTTGGTGTTCGAGCCCTCGGCGTCGCCTTTGGTGGCCGCGATGAACTCGTCTCGGTGTCCATCTTTGATCTTGACGGTAACGAACAGGGTGAACATTGTTCCTCCATCCCCGGGGCCGGCCTTTTGGGGCGCGGCTGTGCCGGGCGGCAGAATTTTGTGGCTCGTCGAACCGCCTCGTTTCCATAGAGGGGCGGGCCTACGGCGGCGTAATTATAGTCCGCGCATTCCGGCGTCGGCAATCTGGGAGCAGGTTGGCGCAGCTTAATGGCGCGTTGTAGAATTGCCCTGCAGCAATGGCTTGGGAAGTGCCGCATCCTGCAGAGGAGGCCCCGAATGGCCGACATACCGGTTGTTTACACCCTTACCGTTTGACCCGCCAGTGACGCTCTGCGCTTGGCGTGGAAACGGGAAGGCATTGAATACGAGGAAAAGCGTGTGGACCAGAGCCAGGACACGCTGGACGAGGCCTTGGACTACGGGGATGCCGTGCCCATCATCGTCTATCCGGACGGCAAGGTGGAGGTGGGATTCAGAGGCATGACCGGTTGAGAAATCGGCTGACGGGCCGTGTGCCCGGTTATTGGAACGCCTCCATCCCAACCCTTTCCTGTAGGGAGAGGGTGCGAATCGATACTGAAGAGAGGAGCGTTATGGCGAGAGAAACCAGCGTGGTAACCCCGGAACGGTATTCCCAGGGTTTTGACTACATGGCGTACATGAACGAGATCAAGGTCAACAAGGCACGAATGGAAGGGTTTTACGACGATTCAGTCCTTTCGGAAAGCGACGTCAACGCGTTCCGGGAGCTGACTTCGCGGCCCAACGGTCCCAAGAGGATGCTGGTGCTGGGAGAGGACTGGTGCGGCGACGTGGTGCGCGGCCTGCCGGTGCTGGCGCGCATCTCCGAGGCGGCAGGGATGGAGATGCGCATCTTTCCCCGGGACTCGCACCACGACATCATGAATGAGTTCCTCAAGGAAGGGCAGTGGATGTCGATCCCGGTGGCCGTGTTCTATACCGGCGACCATGATTACATCTGCCACTGGATCGAGCGGCCCGCGATTGCCGAGCGGGAAATGCACCAGATCGAGGTCGATATCCGCGCCGAGAATCCGGACATCGACGATCAGGCCTTCGGGCGTGAGCGTCGTCAGCGCACCGCCGCCAAGGCCGACGACTGGATCGCGGCGACGGTCGTCGAGATCAGGGAACTGCTGGAGAAGAGCATCTCGTAGGTCGCCCTCAATACGGAGCTGTCCCAACTCGCTCAATTGAAACCGCCCGGTTATTCACATCAACCCGGGCGGTTGGCTTTCTCCAGCTTCCCCGTCAGTCCGCCTGGCTGGCCTGCACCGCAGAGGCTGCCCGGCGCCTCCGGCTCTCCCTCGCCGCCTCCGGAGACCCCAGGAACAGGAACAGCGAAGATCCCGCTAGGCTGACGATCGCGACCACGGCCATCGGGATGGTGTAACTCTGAGTGGCATCGAACATGATGCCGGCGAACAGCGGAGACGCCAGCAGCATTACGTTCATCGGGATCATGGACATCCCCGTAATGCTGGCAAAGGCCTTGCGCCCGAAATAAACGCCGCGGATTGCGGTCGTCAACGGGTTGCGTCCACCGAACCCGATGCCCATGAGCACCGCGAACAGGTAGGCCATCCACAGGTTATCCGCCAGCATCAACACAACCACCGATCCCGACTGGATCACCGAGAACCCAAACAGCGCCAGCCGGATCGGGAGGCGGTCTCCCACGTACCCGCCGACGAGAGTGAACACCGCGGCCACTCCGGTATACGCGCCCACAACCCACCCAATGGTCTGCAGCGAGAATCCGCGGTCGTCCAGCATCGGCCCCAAGTGCACGGTAAGGGTTACGATCACGATGGACGAGCACGCGTGCCCCATGGTTATGATCCAGAAGGTGCTGGTGCGAACCGCCTCCTGCCAGGTGAAGTCGGGCTCATCGCTGTCAGACGCAGAGGAGGCGGAGGACTGCCTGGGTCGGGCCGTAGGCTCGCCGTCGGGGAACAACCCGTAGGGTTCGGGTGCGTTTCGAATGAGACGAGATACGGGGAGAGCCACAACCACCAGGAATATGCCAATGGCCAGGGCGGTAACACGCCATCCGGGGCGCCCCGGCACGTCGGGGTCGATGACGAAGGCGAGGAGCGGCACCAGCGCCATTCCGCCCACTAGGAATCCCTCCATGGCCAGCGCCATGGCTGTTGACCTGTTGCGGACGAACCAGTTGTTCAGCACGGTCATCATGGGCATCCAGGTTCCCAGGCCAACGCCCATGCTCATCACCACGAAAGCGATGTAGAAGTGCCAGATGTTCTGCATCTGGCTCATCAAGACGAAACCACCACCGGCAACCACCAGCCCGATGAGCACCATTCGCCGGGAGCCCAGCCTGTCGATCAGGTAGCCGCTGATGGGCCCCATGATCGAGCCCTCCACGCGGCTGAGCGAGAAGGCTATGGAGAGTTGGGTGCGGGACCAGTTGAAATGGCTTTCCAGCACCACGAACCAGGCGGTCATGCCCTGGAACAGCGGGACGGTGCCGATGACCATGACGAAGGCCGCAACGCCGACCAGCGTCCAGCCGTAGAAGATTCCTCGGGGGGGAAATGAGCGGAGGCTGCTCATGAATGGCCCACTGGGATCAACGGCGATTTCGTTAGGCAGGAAACGCGGAATGTCTCAAGGGTGAGAATTGCCATCCTAGGAATCGCCCGCTGCCGAGCTGGCAACCCCGTCTTCTTGCACAAGGACAGGAGCGGGCTGGGTTACCGAAAGCCTGGGCCGCCGCGCTATCAGGAACAGCAGGGCGCCGATGCCATTCAGGCCGGCCAGGGAAATGAAGGCCAGGTCGTAGTCTCCAAGCTGATCCCGCATGAATCCTGCCATCGGGCCGGCTACCAGGAGCATGGCGTTCATCGGAAGTGTCGAGATCCCCAGTATTTTCCCGAAAGATGCCCGACCGAAATAGTCGCCCCTGATGGCAGTGGTCAGTGGAGTCCGCCCTCCAAAACCTATACCGAACAGGACGGCGAACAGGAAAATCATTGCCAAATTCGGCGCAAGTACCAGTACGACAACAGCCACGGCCTGGAGTGCCGTGAAAGCAAACAGGGCCACGTTTTTCGGAACGCGATCTCCGATGTATCCACCCGCAAACTGGAACACAATGGAAACTGCGGTGTAGACGATCACCAGGCTGGCGGTGACCTGAACCCCGTAGCCCAGATCCTTCATCAGAAGACCGAGCTGGGACATAATGGCGAGGATAATCATGGAACCAAGCCCATGGCCAAAGGAGATGCACCAGAAGGCTTGAGTACGCAACGCCTGGCGGACGGTGAGACCGTCCTCAACCTCAACGGGATCAGGGCCCGGGTCATCCCCAGAGACTGCGGAACGAGTTTCCCTCTGGTCTCCGTCCGGGTTCAATCCTCGGTCTTCTGGCCTGCTGAAAATGAACCTGGGCAGTATCAGGGCGCATAGTAATACGATGCAGGCAACGAGCAGCCCAGTGTTACGCCAACCCAGCCGCCCCTCTGTATCCTCCCCGTCCCACGGGAAGGACGGGAGCCAATCCAGCCGCATGACCTCCGGGTCTATTGCCCAAGCGATGGCCGGAACGATGGTCATGGCACCGACGCCCATTCCGACCATCACGATTCCCATGGCGGTCCCGCGCTGCCGGACGAACCAGTGGTTCATCAGGGTCATGAGGGGAACCCAACCGCCCAACCCCTGACCCATTGACAGAAGGATAAACGCGACCAGAAACCACCAGAAGTTATGAGTGAAGGCAAAGAATACGAAGGCGGCAGAAAGGGCCAGCAGCCCGATCATCACCATTCGTCGAGCACCGAAGCGGTCTGCCAGGTACCCCTCCAGCACTCCAAACAGCCCGCCTTCGACCCTCGTCATGGTCAGTGCCAGGCTGAGCTGAAACCTGGACCATTCCGGGAACGTGGACTGAATGGCGACAACCCAGACCGCGTTGGCGTGGAACACCGGGACCGAAGTGATAGCCATTACAATGCCGGCGACTACAGTAAGCCACCAGCCGTAGAAAATCTTACGTTCCCTCAATTGTTCTCACTGCGGGGCCGATTCTGCCATCTTCAGCAAACGTGAATTGGCCATTCACAACGTTCAGTTGCGAGACGTTTTTCTCACCGGGAACTGGAGAAATCCATACTATTAGAGCGAAGTTATCATAGTGCACAATACAGTCCGCTTCAAGGGTGTCGGTGCGCCTCTCATTCCATTTCGACGGCGACCAAAGTGAGTGGTTGTGACGGATTTACGCACTCGTTGCCAAGATTCCCAACCCCAGTGCGACGTGGTAAATTAGCGGTCAATGTCAATGGCGGAAACTGGCGGCCCGGTCCGCCTGAACCCATCGCGGGCCGGAATCGCAAAATCGATCCAGTGCTTACAGGTTGAACGGAGGACCGATGAAATACGGAATGTTCATGATGCCATCCCATCCGCCGGAGCGGGAGCTGTACACCGCTCACCAGTGGGACTTGGACTGTCTGCAGATGGGCGACGAGTTGGGCTTTTCCGAGGCGTGGATTGGTGAGCACTTCACCTCGCCATGGGAACCCATTCCCGCCCCTGACCTGATGATCGCCCAGGCCCTGATGAGGACCAAGAACATCAAGCTGTGCACCGGCGTCCACCTTCTGCCTTATCACCATCCCGCCGAGCTTGCCTGCCGCGTGGCCTACCTTGATCACATGGCCCAGGGCCGGTTCATGTTTGGCATCGGCTCCAGCGGCCTGCCCACCGACTACCGGCTGTTCGACGTCGACGGGATGAACGGCCAGCACCGGCGCATGACCCGCGAGTCTATCGACATCATCCTCAAACTCTGGGAGAGTGACGAGCCTTTCGAGTACAAGGGCGATTTCTGGGACGTCAACTACCCGGAGCCCATGCTGGACACTCTGCGGTTCTTCATCAAGCCGTACCAGAAGCCGCACCCGCCCGTAGGCGTGGCTTCCGTCAGCATAGGCTCGGAGACACTGAAGATCGCCGGAGAGCGCGGCTTCATTCCAATGAGCCTGGCTTTCAACCAGGACTACGTCATTAGCCATTGGGACGCCATCGCGGAGGGTGCCGCCCGTGGCGGCCGGATACCTAAGCGTTCCGACTGGCGCATCACCCGCGACGTGTGGGTTGCCGACTCGGACGACGAGGCCATGGACGGCGCGGTCAACGGGATGCTGGGCCGGGTCTGGGGTGACTACCTGCTGCCACTTTTCAGTGCCTTCGGCCTGCTCCACGTCATCAAGCACGATTCCAGCGTGCCCGACGAGGCGGTTACACCGGAATACATGGCGGAGCACGTGTGGCTTGTCGGCTCCCCCGACACCGTCGAAAAGAAGCTGCTCAACCTCTACGAGATGTGCGGCGGGTTTGGGACCTTGCTGAGCCTGATCTACGACAACATCGAAAACCAGGAGGGGTGGGAAAGGTCCATGAACCTCTTTGCCAATGAGGTGATGCCCCGCTTAGCGGAACTGAACCCCGATTAAAGCAGCAGGGGCTGATCGAACAAACGGTGCGGGCCGTCCGAAATTCGGACGGCCCGTTTCCGTATCCAGGGTCGTAGGGTGCGGATCGGCAGGTGGGCCACGAGTCAGCGTGAGTCGGCCATCCCTTCGATCAGGTCAACGTAGTCGGCGACACCCCGGATCAAGTCGGGAATATCATCGTGCCAAACGCCTCCATAGAAGGCCTCGATATGCAGGTGATAGACCACATCGGAGAACAGTTGGCGCATCCGAATCCACTCAGCTCCCTGTTCTCTGGCCAGTGCTCGGATCCCCGCATCTATGTTTGTGCTCCTGGGGCTTTGCGTTCCGTAGATTTCCAGAACAACAGCCTGGGTCGCGTTGCGGGTGGCGCACCATGCCTTCTCGGCGGCATCACGCCAGTCGCCCGCCTCCAGCCGCGCCAGTGCCTCACGGTGGATGGCACGGGCGTCGCCAATCAGGTCCCTTGCCGAAGCGTTCTTGAGCATTTCGTTTGCGTCTCGACCAGTACTATTGTTGGGGTCTATCTACAGGATAAAGCGGGCCACGATATTCAGCAATGCTCAATGAACGGAGACTGGAGGAATCGCACTTAGCATCCCGGCATCCGTCGTTACCGTTTTCTATTATTGATTTTCCTCTCATTTTCTCGCATTCCCTTGCATTCCGGGCTACCAGCCTGACAAAAGACAGACGTCCGATGCGACGATTCGGGTTTCGAATCAGCCTCGTGTCAGCATAGATATGTGTCATGTGTGTTGGCAAGACGAAAATGTCATTGGGCTGTCTTGATGGGATGGCCCTAGGCCCGAGATGATGAGCCATGTCCAAGTTACCCACTCGACCACCGCAGTTAATGCCGCCGTAACAAAACCACCTCATAATGGAAGAGGCAATCGTTAACGCAACCGGAAAGGATAGACGGAGTGGTTACTGTCCCAGATGCCAGATCTGTGGAATTTTACAACGAGTGGCGGGATGCCAGCGGCGGCCTGAGGCCCCACTACCTGGGGCTCTCGGGGGCGATTGAGTCGACTGGCTTCGAGAACCTCGCCTCCCGTTTCGCCGAGGCCGGAAGGCGAGTTGACCTGGACTCGGTAACCTTTTACCTGGATCCGGGCAGCTACCGGAACATGCCCACCGACTTTGTGCCCAGGGTGATCCCGCTGGAGCACTGGGAAACCATAGCCGCCGGGGTCGAGCAGCGGCTCAGGTCAATCAACAGGTTCCTGGGGGACCTATACGCAGGGCAGCAGAACATCGTTCCAGACGACGTCATCTACTCTTCCCAGCATTTCTATCCCGAAGTGCAGGGCTTCCGCCCGCCGAAGGACATCTTCGTCCACATTTACGGCATCGATCTGGTTCACCTTGGGGACGGGCACTACGTGGTCCTGGAGGACAACTTGCGCATCCCCTCCGGCATCACCTATCAGATGAAGGCCAGGGACATGTCTGAAGAACTGTTTCCGGAATTCGCCAGCGCATACGACATCCTTCCTTACGACATCCGCGACGCCTACCTAGGCATGTTCCAGTCGCTGACGGACAATCCGGACCCGGTGGTGGTTCTGCTGACCGACGGCAAATACGGATCGGCCTTCTTCGAGCACCGCTACCTGTCGGAATTGCTGGACATCCCATTGGTGGAAGGCCCGGACCTGTACGTGGCTCCCGACGGGTATGTTTACGCTCGCACCCTGGACGCCGACGTGAAAGTGGACATCATCTACCGCCGGGTGGAGGACCTGGACCTCTTTGTTCCTGGGCTTGGCGATGCATATCTCGATGGCAAAGTTGTCCTGGTCAACGGAATTGGCACGGGGGCCGCAGACGACAAGCTGGTGTTTCTCTGGGTCCCGGACATGATCCGGCGCTACCTGGGCCAGGAGGCAATTCTTGCCCAAGCAACCAGCTACAATCCGGCCGATGCGGATAGCCGACGGTTCATGCTGGAAAACCTGGAAAGCCTCGTCATCAAGACCCGCCAGGGTTACGGTGGCCTGGGCGTTTTCGTGATGCCTGATTTGGGCGAGGGGTACAAGGCCAGGGTCGCCAACAACATTCTGCAGAATCCACTATCATTCATTGCCCAGGAGACCTTGGATTTTTCACAGCACATGGTTTTTAATGAGGAGACTCGCAGTCTGGAGCCCCACCACGTCGACCTCCGCGTGTTCGCGGTGCAGAGCGGCGACGGGACGGTCTCGGTTTTTCCCGGCGGACTGACGCGAGTTGCCCAGGCAGGCAGCAGAATCACAAACAACTCCTCCGGCGGATTATGCAAACCAACGTGGGTAGTCCGATAGAAACTGTCGCTGCATCGTTCATCTATGCGGTCAGATACGGCTACTCCGAACCCGTGATCAACAACGACAATCAGCTGAGGATTTTTCCTCGCGAGGGAGAGGGCCAGACCAGTTCGTCCTCCCAGGTCTGGTCCATTCCAAGCGGCCGGGGTGTGGAGTTCAAGGACAGATTCGGCAACCGGGTCCACCGACTGCGTGTCATGCAACCTCATACCACTTTCATAGTCGCCGCCGCAGGAACTGTGCGTCTTTCCCCCGAGCCTCCGGCCCGGACGGATATGCCAATCGCCGACCTGCTGGACCTGCAAGAGAGCTTTGAATATACGGCCATATCACCCCTGGTGGACCCGCAAACCGTGTCGGGGCTAGCGTCCGACGTTGCGGATGGCACCGGGTCGCTGCTCTCAGCCGTCGATGGCGTGGTGCAGTGGGTGTATGAAAACATCATCTACAGGAGAGGCAACACCACTGTCTCCACCACCGCCGACCAGGTGGTGGAAGCCGGAGCGGGAGTGTGCCAGGACAAGACTCATCTGGCTCTGGGCATGCTGCGGGCCCTGAAAATACCCTGCCGATACGTCAGTGGCCTGATCTGCGGTCAGACCGGTGAAACTCATTCATGGGTTGAGTTCTACCATCCGCAGCAGGGGTGGCTGGGAGCCGACCCGACCAGGGGAGGCACTCTGCCGCCGGCCAGCGACTACGTCAAGCTGGGGGTGGGGCGGGACTACACCGACGTTTCCCCGGTAACCGGTTCGTTTCTCTCCACCGGCGCCGCCGTGGATATCGCCGCCATCGCCGATGTGCGGCTGTCGGACACCATGCCCACCCTAGAGGATGCCCTTGAACTGCTGGAACAGGCATACATAGTAAACAACGAAGGCGGGACCGCGGGTCACTCGCTGGAAAGACCGGAGAAGGATCTATGACAAGCACGGCCGATCCCAGGACAATCTCTCGTGGTGCAGACCGATGGCTGACGGACTCCAGGGTCTACAACCTGGTGTGGCTCGGGCGCTGGATAGAGCGGGCACAGACCATCGCCCGCGTGGTGCGATGGGCCGCCATGCAGGACACGGGAACCACCCGGCACGACATTGAAGGCGTGCTGGAAATGGCAGCCAACATCAGGGGCCTCTCAGTGGGACATTCCGACACAGCACTGGACCTGCTGCTTACGCGTGACAGCAGCGCGTCCCTGCGCGGATGCCTGGAGGCTGCCCGGTTCAACGCAACTCACGTGGCTCCTGTCGAGGTACTGCAGATACTCGGCGAGGCGGTAGACGCGGTGCAGAAGGAAGGGCCGGCCATCACCACCGCCGAAGAGGTCATCGGCTTTATGGACCGTTTGTTACCCATCCTCGACAGGCTGCATTCGGCCATAGAGGAATCGTGGTTTCACTCGGCGCCAATGTCGGAAGAGGAAGTCTATCGCCGCTTCGTGCAGCAACAGCAGTAACCTTCCCGTATCCCGGTCCCAGAGGCAGCCCGGTTCCTGACCGGAAGGATGTTTACTTCTCACTCCCCTCAGGAGAGAGGGCCGACTTGGAGCGAGGTCCTGCGTCAGCAGGCTGGCACCAAAAGAAGGGGGCGCCCTCACCCTAACCTTCTCCCAGAGGGAGAAGGGATTTGTAATATTCCTCTACGCCTCTTGGGCGCTCGCCGCTCTACTTGTACGTCGCAGTGGGGCGCTAACCTCGTGCATGTAACCCAGTATCTCCCGGTGGGAGCGCCAGAAGCCGGTCTCGTGGTACGGAATGCCTCTTTCCATGCAGAAGGCCTTCACAACTTCCCGGGCCTGCTTCAAGCGGTTGCGTGGCATGTTGGGGAAGAGGTGGTGCTCAATCTGGTAGTTGAGTCCACCATAGGCGAAATCGATAACCGGATTGGGAATAACATCGCGTGATGTCAGCACCTGCTGGCGCATATAGTCCAATTTTGTGTCCGGTTCCAAGACGGGCATGCCCTTGTGATTGGGGGCAAACACCGACCCCATGTATAGGCCTCCCAACCCCCGGTGCACCAGTATGAAAATCACGGCCTGCCAGGCTGGCAGGAAGGCAAACAGCAGACCGGCGTAGAGTCCGACGCCTGCCAGGACCACCGTGATCTCCGCCAGCGGATACCGCACGCGCTCCCGGCGCGCCAAGTAGGCCAGCCCGCCTCCCAGCAGGCTGAGGGAGGTAAGCAACAGGATGGGGTAGAACAGGAAGGCCTGGTACCTGACCAGGGGGCGCAGCGGCCACCTGGTATTCAGGGCCTGCTCTTCCGTGAAGGCGAAGACCGACACCTCGATGTCTCCGTCCAGGTCAAGCTGGTTGGGGTTGCGGTGGTGGGTGTTGTGCTTATCCTGCCACCAGCTGGGTGTCATTCCAGTGACCAGCCCAGCCAGCAGCATGACCAAATCGTTCCTGAAGGCCGAGTGGAACATCTGTCGGTGTCCTGAATCATGGCCAATGAACCCGAACTGAGCGAACACAATGGCCAGGAACACGGCGTTCAGCATCTGCACCCAGAACTGGTCGAAGAGCACGAGCACAGCGATGCCCACGCCCAGTGCCGCAAATGTGCCAAGCACTTTGACGGCGTAGTACAGGTACTGGCGGTCCAGCAGTCCTCGCTCGGCAACCACGCGGCGAAGATGGAGGTATTCCTTGCTTTCCGAGTTTCGATGGGACTCCTGTACCGCCACTTCAACGAACTGACGGTTTATGGCAATGGTTGGAATCCCGTGGGCCAGTTTTTGAGTAGCTATGCAGAGGTCTCCCTGGTTCTGGTGTAGTCGCCCCTCTCGGAGGCTGTCTTCCGGCAAGCGTGCGCTAGGCCACAGGAGCCCTGGCCGTTTCCTCTCGGATTCGGGCCGCCGAATCGCGCAGCGCGTTCAGCACGATGGTCTGCGGAGCGGGCGCAACGGAGGTGTAGTTCACGCCCATCTCCAGCAACTCCTGCGGCGACAGGCGCAGGGCAGAGTGATTGACCGGGATGTATACCTTGGCCTTGCCGACAGAGTTGATACGGGCAGCCAGGTCCACGAATGTCTGCCTGAGCCGGGGGTCGTTGGGATCGGTCATGCCCAGGGCCGTGGATATGTCCGTAGGTCCCAATGAGATCAGATCCACGCCGTCCAAGGCCGCGATCTCCTCCAGTTCATCGAGCCCCCGCTGGTCCTCGGTCATGATGATGAGCAGGATCTCTTCGTTGGATGTCCGCATGTGTTCCTGCCACGGCACGGCGCCGTAGCCCGCGGCCCGGGTACTGCCGGCGCCGCCCCGCTCGCCCTCGGGCGGGTATCGAACGGCGGCGACGGCCCTTCTGGCTCCCTCAACTCCCTCGATGTGGGGCACCTGGATGCCCTGGGCCCCGGCGTCGAGGATACGGAGGATGGTCTTGGGGTTGTTTTCGGGAACCCGGACGATGGGAGTGATGCCGCACAGGTCAGCCACCCGGATCATCTCCCCAACCGTCCCGATATCGAAAGCCGAGTGTTCCATGTCGATGAAGGCGCCGTCGAATCCTGCAGCCGCAATGATCTCCACGACCGCCGTGTCGGCGAAACCAACGTGGCTGACAATGGCCAGACCGCCCTCTCGCATGACCCGTTTCACCCGGTTTTCTTTCATATCAATGACCTCTGATTCAAGGTGCCGCTGCAGGTTGCGTTAGAGTGTAGATAGAGGCGAGCGAACCTGTCAAACGGGAGAATGCGGACAAGGGGTATTGGTCGATTGTGCGAGCTGGGTGGAATCGCCGCTGATCCGTTGCCAGTGGACTCGCTATCGAGATGACGGAAGAGCGACGACCTCAACGCTATCGCCGACGCTGACGGTACCAGGGTTCACCACCGCAGCGTACACGCCGAAATACGGTGCCCTGGACGCGGGACGATATGCCAGCAGAAACCTTGGTGTGTCAAAGTCACGCTGGCCCGTGTCGGGGTCTATGGTGGTGATGGCACATCTCGGGTCGGGGGCCACAATCCTCAACCTTACCTCCGGACCGATGGCCACCACGCCGCCCAGCCAGGAGTCCTCCTCGTGTGGCGAGCAGCCGTCAAGCAGGAAGTTTGGCCGGAAGCGCCGTCCATCGAAGAGTCGGGCGTTCTCAGCGAGTTGGCTGAGGAGGTCGACGGAGGCCTGCGACAGAAGTGACATCGGGTACTCGTCGTAAGACAGCCCAACCTGGTCGGTCTTGACCAGCCGGACCGGCCCACCGCACAGGGCGGACAGGACCTCGTTCCACTCCCCAGGCACCTCACGTCCCGGAACCGTGCGCCCGAAAATCGGGGTGCTGACGGCCTGCCCTTCCTCCACCGAGCCGCAAACCACCTTGCCGTCCGGAAAGGTCAGTGCAAGTTGCTCGGACTCCGGATCGAAACTGGCCGATACCTGGGAGAGCTGCGGACGCTGGCGCTGCGTCAGCAGGCGACCGCCGCCGTCGACCATGTGAAACCGGCGGTCCTCGGCGATTCCAGAGGGTCCTACCGGTACCGATTCTCGAGCCTGCAGGGCAAGAGATTTGACGGGCGCAATAAATATTGCAGCGACAGTGGGCAAACGACTTTCCTGCAACAGCTTTGGGGCATCACGGGCTGGTGGGACGCTGGCCCAGAGTAACCTCTATCTCCTCTTGCTGTCCATCCCTCAGCACGGTCAGGATGACTTCGTCACGCGGGCTGTTGTGGTACAGCAGGTGCGCGATCAACTCGCTGGAACCGCTAATCTGGTGAGAATTGACAGCCGTGATTATGTCTCCTCCGATCGGGTATGGCACTCCGTTCAACTCCAGAGTGGAATCAGAGCCGCGCAACCCGGCCCTGTCCGCCGGGCTACCGTCCACCACGGATATGACAATCGCGCCAGCAGTACCCTCCGGAAGGTCGAGTTCCATTGCGTAGTTGGATGTCGCAGTGGCTATGCTCACTCCCAGCCAGGGATAATTGAACTCTCCATATTCGATCAGGGGCGCCACCACTCGCTTGGCAATATTGACTGGCACCGCCATTCCCACACCTGAAAAATTGCCAGAACGGCTGATGATCTGCGTGTTAATGCCGATAACCTGCCCAAGGCGGTCCAGCAAAGGGCCACCGGAGTTTCCCGGGTTGATGGCGGCGTCCGTCTGGATCACCTCGGGAATTGTGAACTGGCTCTGGCCGCTGATGTTGCGTCCCACTGCGCTGACGATGCCCGAGGTCATGGTGAATTCCTGCCCGAACGGGGCGCCGATGGCCACGGTGAGCTGGCCGGCCTCGACGGCGCTGCTGTCGCCCAGGGTCACCGGCTGCAAATCCCAATCATCTCCCTGCAGCTTGATTACCGCGAGGTCGGAATGCGGGTCGCTGCCAACCACCCGACCGGTCGCCCGGGTGGAGTCGGCAAAGATCACTGTGACCTCGTCCGAACCACCCACCAGTTCCTCGACGACGTGGTGATTGGTCACTATATGACCCTCTTCGTCCCATACGAACCCCGATCCCGCGCCCCACAGTAGCTCATCCGGTACACCCCGCAGTCCCTGCAATGCAGAATTGGCAGGGTTGGGTACCCTGATATAGACCACCGACGGCAGGACGCCTTCGTAAATATCGTTCAGTACCTTTTCGAACGCCGCCAGCACTAGCTGGGCATCGGATTCTGCCACTATCGGCGGGTCGCTGCTGTCTTGCTGGACCAGCGACTGCTCGGCTGATCCGTTGGCTTTACTGCCGCTTTCGGCGGAGGCGGGAACCTGTCCGACCGCGACCGGCACCGCCACAGCCTCCTGCGTTGGCGGTTCCGCAGGCGGATAGGACGTGCTGGTGGGCTCAGGGGCTATGGTGATTGACTCCCTGCCAGCCTCCTGAGTCGAAGAGCCATTGCAGGCTGCCAGAACACCAATCACGACGGCGAGGATCAGAACACCAACGACCCACCGCGAAAAAAGGCGCGCCGATTTTCGCATCACAAACTTCTCCTGAAGGATAGAAGATTACCCCCGAGGTCTAATACGACGGTTGCGAATGTCCGGATTCTAACTCCGGATTCTAACCCTGAATATTGAATGAATTTGGAAGGCTTCCGCGAGTCGCTATTGCCGGGCGATGTTTCCGTAAAGACCGGATGTCCTGAGATTTCCCTCGTTCGCTGCAATTGTGGCCCATTCTCGCTTCCAGAAGCCTTCTGGGCCAGGCTGCAGGACCTTACCAACTTTGAACTCATAGCCCTTGAATGCCGGCTCGGAATGAATTAGTTCGCATTGCCGAAAAGTATTCTATAATTGATATTATAAATTCCGATTGGCAATCCCGTGCTAGAGCGATTAGAGCAATGTCGATTCCGCGAGAAAAGTTGTTGAATGGGGTGAAACGCCTCTTTCTTCTGTGCTCTGTCCTGGCCTTGCTTCTCGGCATGGCGGGGCCGCTGGCCGGCACCGCCCTCGCCCAGTCTCCGCCTGGCGCACACGCCCTGGTGATCAACGTTGATGGCGTTATCAACCCGGTCAAGGAGCGGTTTATCCAGAGAGCCCTGGATGAGGCGCAGGAGACCGAAGCAGTCCTGCTCATCATCCGCCTCGACACCCCCGGAGGGCTACTGACGTCCACCAGGGAGATCGTTGAGCTCTTGCTGGGCTCGCCCGTACCTACGGCGGTCTACGTCTCCCCAAGCGGGGCGCGGGCCGGTTCGGCCGGCACATTCCTGACGGCGGCAGCGAATTTCGCTGTAATGGCGCCAGGCTCGAACATCGGCGCCGCCACTCCGGTGTCAGGCACCGGGCAGGACCTTGACGAGACGCTGGCGAGCAAGGTGGAAAACGATGCTGCGGCCCTTATACGCAGTATCGCGCAGGAACGCGGGCGCAACGCCGAACTGCTGGAGGACACGGTCCGCGAGGCTGCCTCCTTCAGCTCCCAGGAGGCCGTGGACGGCAATGTGGTGGACTTCATCGCCGAAGACATCGAGGGCCTCCTGGCGCAAATCGACGGCATGACAGCGGACACCAGCGAGGGCCAGGTTGTGATGGAGACCCTCGGAATTTCCTCGACTGAGTTCGAAAAGAGTTTCCTGGAGAACCTGCTGGAGTTCCTGGCTGACCCCAACGTTTCTTTCCTGCTGTTCACCCTGGGAGGGCTCGGAATAATCATCGAGTTGTTCAACCCCGGGCTGCTGGTACCGGTGATAGTTGGCGTGATCTGCCTCATTCTCGCCTTCGTCGGCGTTGGGAATCTGCCGGTAAACTGGGCCGGGGTCGCCCTGATCCTGCTGGCCATCGCTCTCGGCGCCGGCGAGGTTGTGGTTGCCGGCTTTGGTGTTCTCGGAGTCGCCTCGGCCGTGAGCCTGATAATAGGCGGCCTTCTGCTGTTCGCCCAGTTCGGAGAATCGTCGCCAACGCTGCCCTACATCGGGGTGAATCGGTGGCTGCTGGTGGGCGTCTCCGTGGTATCCGGAACCACCGTGATATACTTGGCCCGGCAGGCCTTGAAGTCCCGCAGGGACCGCCCCGAGGACGCGAGCAGCGCCATCATTGGGCAGACAGGGTCCGTAACTGTCGCCATACAACCCAGGGGAGCGGTCAGAGTCGCCAACGATACGTGGACTGCGATGAGTGCCGATGGCAGCCACATATACGCGGGCGAACAGGTGAGGGTGGTGTCGGTCGATGGCCTGGTGCTAATTGTAGCCAGGCACGATCCAACCAGCTGACGGGTACGTACTACAGGCATGGGGGATTCTTGAGAATTCCAAGGAGGCCAATATGTCGGCAGGCCTGATCATGGTACAACAGTATCAAAGGATGGTTATCCAGCGATTCGGAACCTATACAGGTACCAAGTCATCCGGGTTGCATTTTCTGATGCCTTTCGTGTACCACGGTACAAAAGTGGATCTCAGGGAGCGCGTGGCGCGCGTTCCTACCCAGAAGTACATCACTGCGGACAACGTGGTGGTGGACATGGACTTCGTGATCTATTACCGCGTGATGGAAGACCTGGCCGATCGCGCCGTGCTGGAAGTGCAAAACTTCGAGCTGGCAGTTGTCAACCTGGCTTTCGCCACGTTGCGTGCGGTCATCGGCTCCACGACGCTGACAGATGCTCTCGCCGAGCGTGAAAGGATCCGGGATTCCATGCAGGTCCGGATGGATGAGGTCACGGAACGATGGGGCGTGAAGGTCTCGCAGGTGGAGATCAACGAGATTGATCCGCCTCCCGGTGTGAAAGCCGCGATGGAGCGGGAGAAGTCCGCAGAGGCGATCAAGACCGCCGATATCACCGAGTCCGAGGGCGCCAGGCAGGCGGCCATCAACCGGGCCGAGGGCGAGAAGCAGTCGGCTATCCTGAAAGCGGAGGGCGAGCGGGAGGCTGAGATCCTGCAGGCGGAAGGCGAGCAGCAAGCCGCAGTGCTCCGCGCGATGGGTTTCAGCGAGGCTTTAGAGCGGATTAACGCGGTGGCTAACCAGGCCGACGGCCGCACCATGAGCCTCCAGTACTTCGACACTCTGAAGTCGCTGGGGGACTCGCCGTCCACCAAGTGGATATTCCCGATGGAGTTCACCACCATGCTCGGAAACTTCATGTCCATGGGCGGCAACTCCGGAGGGAACAACGACCGGCAGAGCAATGGATCTGGATAAGGGAATTTTGCACCGCTAAAAGAAAGGCCGGTCGACTTGACCGGCCTTTCTTTATGGTGTCTGTGGAAGTCTGCCTCAGTATCCTGAGGCGATCAGTTTCCAGGGCCTATCCCTCGGCGGGCTGAATCATTCCAAAGTTATCGTCGCCACGCCGGTAGAGAACACTGTACCGATCGGTGTCGGCGTCGAGAAACATGTAGAAGTCGTGATCGAGGTATTGCATCTGCAGGGCGGCCTCCTCCACTGACATCGGCTCCATGCTGAACCGCTTGATGCGCACCAGGTCTCCGGTGGGGGCCAGCACCTCTTCGCCCTCACCGATTGACTCGGGTTCCACTGCGGACAGTTCCGCGACCACCGCGTCGGCGTCGGGCGCATGCCTGGACTGTCGCTCGCTGCGGTAGGTTTGGGCCTTCCAGCGGTTGAGCTGGCGGTCCAGCGCGTCCACCGTGGCGTTCACTGCCGCCCTGGCATTGCCCGCCCTGCGTTGGGCGCGAAGCAGGTCTCCGCCAACGTTGAGCGATACCTGCACCACGACCCTGTCCTGCTGAGAGCGGGTGGACTCCGAGGCCATCTCCACATCGGCCCTGGCGCTGGCAGGCAGGTGGCGGTCCAATGAGGCAAGCTTGGCGGTCACGTGCTCCCTTACCGAGCGTGTGATCTCTATGTTCCTCCCCTGAATACGCAGGTCCATTTTGCACCTCCCTTATCCCTCTCCCGTTAATGGAGAGGGCCTGAGACTCGCTTCCCGGAAGGGGCCGCGATAATAACACAAATATGCGTTCACAGCATGACGGAAAGGAGCAGCGAAAGATTTGACCTCGGTTTCCGAGGAACGGACGTCTATCGCGCACCGGCAGAAAGGGACTCGGGAGCCAGGTCCGACGAGCCGAGGAATTCGATGGCGGCCGAGTAGGGTTCGGCCTCCCTTGAGGCAACCTGGTCCATCACGGACAAGAGGCTGGGATCGGTCTGCACCAGGCGACGAAGGCGGCGCACCAGTTCCTCTTCCACCACCTCCAGGAATTCCTGCGTCCTGTGCTCACCACGGCGTTTCGCCAGGGTGCCGCTGGACTCCATAAAAGCTCGGTGCTCCTCCAGCTTACCCCACAGATCGTCGATTCCGCCGCCCGTATGGGCGGAGGTCAGCATCACCGGCGGCGCCCATTCGGGCGTGGTCAGCGCCATATGGAGCATTGCTGTCACGGAGGCGGCCATCTGGTCTGCTCCGTCGCGGTCGGCTTTGTTCACCACGTAGATGTCGGCGATCTCCATTATGCCGGCCTTCAGAGCCTGGATCGAGTCGCCGGCCTCCGGGATCAGGGCCACGGCGACAGTATCGGCGACGCCCATAATACCCAGTTCGGTCTGGCCGACCCCCACGGTCTCCACGATGACCACGTCGTAGCCTGCCGCATCCAGGGCTCGGGCCACGCCCTTGACGATTCGGGGCAGTCCCCCGGTCTGTCCGCGGGTGGCGATGCTGCGGATGAAAACGCCGGTGTCCAGGTAGTGGCGCTGCATCCTGATGCGGTCTCCCAGGAGGGCGCCGCCGCTGAAGGGACTGGTGGGGTCCACGGCCACGACGCCGACCCGCTTGCCCTGTTCGCGGAGGTGGCGCGTCAGCTGGTCGACGATGGTGCTTTTGCCGGCGCCGGGCGGCCCAGTGATTCCCAGCGTGTATGCGTGGCCCGTCCGGGAGTCAACGTCCCGCATCACGTCGACAGCAGCCGAATCTCCGCGTTCCAGCATGGAAATAACGCGGGAGAGAGCACGCTGCTCACCGGCCAGCAATCGTTCTGCCAATTCATTCAAGGGAGACGTCTCCACCCTAGCCCTGCTCGGAAGGGAGAGGGAATAAAGCGGATATGCAGGGACAGAAAAGCAATGGGGCCTGGTTCAGTGATTGAATCCGCCAGCGAAACCCCTGGCTCCCGACGTTATCAGCAGGTCGGGCCGGTTACCCCAGCGCTTCAGGAAGCGGCCGAAGTTCTTGCGCGAGAGTTCGTCCCGCTGGTTGTCGTCCAGCTCAGTCCACTGGCGATGCTCATGCCTGACGATGGGCAGGGACGAGTCTGCCAGCACCCGGTATCCCTTGTCCTTGAACTGGAAGCAGTAGTCGATGTCCAGGTTGCGGTAGAAGCGGAAGACCTCACGCATCAGGCCAACGGTACTCACTGCCTCGCGTCGGAAAGACATGCAGTAGGCCTGCATGGCGTCGGCCTCACCCTCGTCCACCTCTTCGTGGAAGTGCTGCATGTCGTCGGTGGTCAACCCGTAAGGGCCAAAAATGCCCACGGACGGGTCGCTGAGCTTGTCCCTGACGGTGCCCAGGATATCACCCACAATTTCCGCCGAGCCGTCCACGACAATGATGTACCTGCCGAGACTCTGCTTGATTCCTATGTTCTTGCTGGCTGCGTCGCCGATGACGTGGTCGCAGTGAAACACGCGAAGGTTCTCGTGGCCCTGCTTCATTTCCTCCAGCATCTCGCCGGTGCCGTCGGTGGAGCCGCTGTCGATGACAATCACTTCCGCCGAGTATCCCTGCGAGTGTCGCAGCATTCCATTGACGCAGCGACGCACATCCTCGGGGTAGCCGTACGCGTTGAGGATGAAGGTGAAATCGTAGGTAGGCTCCTCGTCCAGCAGCGAGGCCACCTCACGGGACGACGAAACGGCGTCCCACTTTTCCATGCGCTGCTCCATGAGGGTCTTGGGGCGAGCGCGCGACCCGTCGGGCGCGTCTTCGACGACATACCCGTTGGCTGACAGCCGGGCGCGCAGAGAGTCGGCGGATTCCCACGTCTGCCGCTCTCGCAGGGCCTCCCGCTCACGCAGGGAGGCGACGATTTCCTCGCCGACGCTGTTGGCCACAGGAGCCTGGTGCAGATCGAGGCCAAACATTTCGTCGAATTCCAGCAGCAGGCCCATCTTAGCCCTTCCTGGCAGAGAGGAGCGAACCATTTCCCAGGTTATTGCGAGGGCACCAGGCAGGTTGAGATCGGAGTCCACGGCCTCCCAGAAACGCCTGCGGTACTCATCGGCCTCTGCGGGATGGCCGTTTCCGTCCGGCTCCATGCTCCACTGCCAGAGCCGGGTGCGCAGGTTTGTCAGGGCCTTCTCGGCGGCTTTCAGCGAGGTGAAAGTGAAATTCATCCTGTGCCGGTAGAGCACGGTCATACACAGGTAGCGGAAGGCCAGGGGGTCAAAGCCGCGCTCGATCAACTCCTCGACCAGGAACACGTTGCCCGAGGATTTGGCCATCTTGGCGCCGTCGGCAAGCAGGTGCTGGGCGTGCACCCAGTAGCGTACGTGCTGCTCCCCGAATGCGGCCTCGCTCTGGGCGATCTCGTCCTCGTGGTGGGGGAATATGTTGTCAACGCCACCGGTGTGGATGTCGAAGAACTCGCCCAGGTACTTGGAGGCCATGGCGGAGCACTCGATGTGCCAGCCTGGAAAGCCCTCGCCCCACTGGCTGTCCCACTTTACGTCGCGACCGGGCTCGGCTGCCTTCCACAGGGTGAAATCACGGGGGTCGCGCTTCATCGGGTCGGCCTCGGCGCGAACACCCTCCAGCAGGTCTACGCCGGTATTGCGGGAAAGCTTGCCGTAGTCGGAGAAGCTGGGCACGTCGAAGTAGACGTTTCCGCCCCGCTCGTAGGCGTGGCCCTTGTCCATGAGCGCGCCGACGATGGACAGCATTTCTGGGATGTGCTGGCTGGCCCACGGGAACACATGGGCGTCCATTATGTTTAGCCGGGCCTCGTCGCGATGGAAACGGCCAGCGTACAGCTCGGCGATCTCCTGGACGGTTTTGCCCTCGGCCAGCGCGGCCAGGATCATCTTGTCGCCGCCGGTCTCCACCAGTTCCTGGCGCATGTGGCCGACGTCGGTGATGTTCTTGATGTGGTGGACCTGCAGGCCATGGTGCATGAGGGCCCGGCGAATCCAGTCGGCCATCATGTAAGTGCGCAGGTTACCAATGTGGGCGTCACGATAAACGGTCGGCCCGCAGGTGTACATGCTCACTTTGCCCGGCTCTGCGGGCTCGATCTCTTCTACCCTCTTAGCCAGGGTGTTGTAGATACGCAGCAACGCAAATACACCTCACCGACGAATGTCGGTAGTTTACCACGGGCCCCAGAGCCCTGCCAGTTTGTGTATGTACACTTCGTCCCCATTCGGATTCAGTACCCGCTTCCTGTGGAGACTCGGCTTGATCCCACACTCCTGCCGCGAAACAACAAGGAGAAGGTGTGGGATCTCGATTTATTCGCCCTGCTGGACCGCGGCCCCCGACGCTTTGAGAGCGGCGATTTCGCTGGCACTGTATCCGGCCTCGGCCAGGATCTCGTTCGTTTCCGCGCCCAGCACCGGTGTAGGGCGTCCCAGCCTCGCCGGGGTGCCAGACAGCCGCGCCACCACCCCGAGGTGATCTGCCCTTCCCATGCCCGGGTGTTCGCGGCTGACGATCAAACCGGCCTCCCTGACGTGAGGGTCGTCGTGGTAGTCGGGCAGAGACTTGTTCTCAATGGCACTGACGCCAGCGGCTGTCAGGCTCCTGACCCATCCATCGCGAGTGCCCTGCGCGAACACCCGTGACAGCTCGTCGGCCAGCGCTGCATCATATTGCTGCCGAGCCTGGGTGCCGCTGAAACGACTGTCGGAGGCCAGGTGGGACAGCTCCGGCAGTCCCGTAAGCGCAGACCACGAGGCCTCATCGTCGCACTGAAGGTAGAACCAGCCGTTGTCTGCCTGGTACAGCCTTGAAAGGGCCGAGAGACCGCGTACATTCAGCCCCTCGGGATCCTTGCGCTCGTAGCCCTCGTAGTCCAGGAAATAGGGCGACTGCAGCAGGCATGCCGTCAGCGACAGACCTCCGTCGACCGACTGCCCGCGCCCGGTGCGATTGCGCTCGTGGAGTGCCAGGGCGATGGAGAAGGCACCAAGCAGGCCGGTGCCGTAGTCGTTCATGGGGTAGGGCAGGAGCTGCGGAGCATCATCGCGACCACCACGGCGGACCTGAATGCCGGTGGTGGCCTGCGCCAGTTGCTCCCAGCCGGGGCGCTCGGCCCAGGGGCCATCGTACCCGAAGGCGTTGGTGGAGGCGTACACGATGTCAGGCTTGCGCTTGCGGATTTCTTCGTACCCGAGGCCCATACGGTCCATTGCGCCCTTGCGATTGTTTTCCACCACCACGTCGGCGGTCTCCAGCAACTTCCAGAAGACCTCGCGTCCCTCCTCCTTCTTGAGGTCGATCTGGATGCTACGCTTGCCACGGTTCACGTCCAGGTTGCCGCCGTAGTCGTAGGGACGGTTGGGGTCGTCGATCTTGATGACGTCGGCGCCGAACTCGCCAAGGGTGCGCCCGCAGGTTGGTCCCGCCAGCACGATGCACAGGTCGAGGACTCGCATGCCCTGCAGGGCGGACAGGATGTCCTCGTGGCTTTCGAAGCGCTGTCCGGGAGGCGCGGCCCTGATCTCCGCCAGCGCCGAAACAGTGTGCTCCCCCAGCGTCGGCGCGCGCCGCGGTGCAGGTCCGGGAGTTCCACGCATTCGGTTCGGCGGGCCGGGCTGCTTCATCCTGCCGTGTTCGGCATCGTCCACCTCCACCACCATTCCGGCGCCGATGGCGTGCTCGTGCACCATCCACTCGTCCACGGTCTTACAGATGGTGCAGGCACCGCCGGTCTCGGCGATCGCGTCCTCCCATTCCTTGGCGGTCTTTTCCTTGAACAGGTTCTCGACGCGGTCCCGCCACATTTCGATGGTGTCAGGGCTCACATCCGCACCGTAGAGGTCCTCCAGGTCTTCGATCCATTCGGGGCGACCGGCGGCCTGAAGGAACTGGCTGGCAAAGCGCTGGTACATCCCGTGATTCTGGACATACCGTCCGTCGGCACACTGGTACTGGTGGGACATCACATTGCGGGGGAGGGTGAACAGGTCTGGAGGGTCGATGTCGTGGAACTTCGACAGGTGCCGACCCATAGCAGCGAACATTGCGCTGTGCAGCGGCACCTCGATGCGCTGGCCTTGTCCGGTGCGCTGACGGGCGATCAGGGCCATGGTCACCGAGACGGAGCCGATGATGGCCGCGAAGCTGCTGGCGCTGGGCAGGGGCAGGAACAGCGGCTCGTCCATCCCTGGCGCCCCCTGGTGCGCGCCGGTGGCCGCGCCGACGATGTGTTCCCAGCCTCGCTGGTCGCGATAGGGGCTGTCCTCTCCGAATCCGGGCAGGGAACAGTAGACCAGCCCGGAATTGGTCCGGGTCGCTTCGTAGCCGATGCCCAGTCTGTCAGCAACGCCGGGCCGGAAGTTCTCAATCAGGACATCGGCCCAGCTGATGAGCTCCGACGCTCTTTCCCTGCCTTCGGCGGACTTCAGGTCCAGCTCGACGGAACGCTTGCTGCGGTTCCAGGTGGCGAAGGCAGGCTCGCTGCGGGCGGGGTCGCCCCCGGGCCGCTCGACCTTGATTACGTCTGCGCCCTGCTCGGCGAGCAACATTCCCAGCAGGGGGCCGGGGATGTATTGTCCGAATTCCACGACCCGGATGCCGCGCAGCGCTCCCTGGGTATCGATGGGCTGTTCTGCTGTACTCATTGGGCGTCATTCCTCGCTTGCTTGTTGGTGCTTGTCTCTTGGGCTAATCTGGCGGGACTGGTGGCCAGATGCGGCTAGTGGGCGTGCACTCTATCCTGGACCTTAACCACCTTGCCTGTCTTGGCGGACTCTATGGCAGCGGCAGTGATCTGCGTGGCCTTAAGACCGTCTTCGCCCGTCGCCGACGGGTCCCTATCGGACTCCAGGGCATCGCGAAAGTCGTTCAGTTCAGCCACAAAGTTTGCCAGGTAGTCGTACTCGTAAGCCTCGTTGTCGTTGACAGTGGCGGTTACCAGTTCGGCTCTTCCCAGCCGGGCCTCCCAGACGGTCTCCTTGGTGGCAAAGCGGCCATCGGAACCATACAGTGCCAGGTCATTCTGGGTGTCGGGAAGCATTCTGCCACACATCACCTGGGCGATGGTGCCGCCGCTCATGCGCAGGGCGATGGTGGCGATGTGCTCCAGGGGCTGGTGAGTGGTCTGGCCGTCCGTCAGGGCCACGACCTCGACGACCTCCTCCTGCAGCAGGAAGCGGAACAGGTCAAACACATGGACGCCAAGTCCGACCAGCACCGAGGCGTCGCCGATGAGCTCGGGCGTCTCCCACCACTCCCGCAGGCCGGTACGGGGCAGGTGCTCCGGTTGACCCCGATTGCCACGGCCCCACTGCCCATGGGCCAGGCGGATGCGCCCGATGGCGCCGTCGTCAATGACCTTCCGGGCCCAGAGGTGGGCCGGGTGAAATCGCAGCTCGAATCCCAGCCCGAGCTTGACCCCATGGTCCCTGCAGGCGGACACCATGGCGGCCGCGTCGGTAACGGAGTTGGCCATGGGTTTTTCGGACAGGACGTGCTTGCCTGCGGCGGCGGCCTTGATCGTCTGGGGCGCGTGCAGGTGGTTAGGAGAGGCGACGAAGACCGCATCGACCCGCGAGTCGGCCAGCAGTTCGTCCAGGTCGCTGTAGGCGGCGTCGGCCCCGTGCTTTTCGGCAAAGGCATCGGCCCGGCCTTGGTCACGGCCGTACACCGCCACCAGCCGGGCATCGTCCGCCAGTTTCATTGCCGGCGCCAGTTTCAGATCGGCGTGAGAGCCGATTCCTGCAATTGCCCATCCCAAAGACAATGTGTTGCTCCTGTTCCTGAAACCTGAAACCGAAGTGGGAGTCAGGCCTGAGCGATGGTTACGTCCGTACCGGCGGGTACATTCCGCAGTTGCGTAGCGTCTCCCAGGACCCGCCCGACGACCTCCACGCCGCTGGCGGCTCGTATCTCGTCGCCGCGGCTGGCTGGAGTGGGCCCGAAGAAAATGCAGAATGCGTTCCCCGGCGGCCAGAACGCAAGGTCGCCCATCTGCACGACTTCATTGAGGTTCGAACCGTCAGCGTCCACGGGGATGCGAAAATAAATTTCATCGCCCCACGTGTTGCCTGCGCAAGTAAGGGGCAGCGCATCGCAGATGGCGTTGGCCGTGGGGCTGTCGGTCAGTTCGGCATTTAGAGAAATGGCCCCGGCCGTGATGGTTATGCTGCGTGGCATGTTCCGTTCCCCCGTCTAGGCGGCGCGCCAGCTGGCGAACCGATCGGGTGCGTAGCCCCCGACGGAGAGGTTCGTTCCCGACGTGGTGATCATGTCTGCGACCGACTTGCCGAACCCCGGGGCAAGCAGGATTCCCTTCTTTCCTGCGCCAGTGGCCAGCCATGCGTTCTCGTATCCCTGGACGCGCCCGATGATGGGCAGCCAGTCGGGGGTAACCGGTCGCAGGCAGGCAGTGTGCATCTCGACAGTGGCATCGGACACCGCAGGCACAATGCGCTTTACCCCATCAAGTATGCGTTCTCGAGTCTCGGGCAGGGGCTGGCGATCGAAGCCGCGCCAGTCCTCGGTGGTGCCGCACCAGGCCAGGCCGTCGGGCTTGGAGTAGATGCTGGCACCTCCGCCGGACACGTCGTGCGGGAGGGGATCGCCCGGCAGCCGCAGGCGAAGAATCTCGCCCTTAAGCGGGTCCACGGGGATGTAGGTATCCAGCCAGTCTTCCGCCCGGCGAGACCAGGGGCCCATGGCCAACACGACCTGGCCGCAGTCGATTTCGCCGTCGTCCAGCAGGACACGTGTAACGTGGTCGCCGCGTTTCTCAAGGCCGCGAACTGTGCCGGGGCGCAGACTGGCCCCCGAGGCCTGCGCGGCTGCCGAGAGGGCGAGGGTGAACGACTGGCTGTCCAGGGCGTAGTTGCCCTTCTTAAACACCGCTCCGGCGAACTTGCCGGTAATCCTCGAGTCCAACTGGCGGACTCGTGATTCGTCGGCCGTGGATGCGCTGAATCCATCGGTTGCCGTGAAGCGAGCCGCGACGTCTTCCAAATCATTCACTGCGGACTCATCAAAGGTCAGCATCACCTCCGACACATCGCGCAGCTGGTAGTCGATTTCGGTGAGGGTCTTCAGTTTCGTGCAAAGGCCCAAATGGAGCTGGAACGACTCCCACGCGAAGTCGGCCAGCTGACCAGGTATGCCTGTGCCTGTGAGAGGATTGAGCCCCCCGGCGGCATATCCCGACGCCTGCGATCCCACGCCCTCGCGCTCTATGATGGTGCTACTGAGACCGGCCTCAGCCAGGTAGAAGGCGACGGCGCAACCGGCCGCTCCTCCTCCGATGATGGCAACATCTGTTGATTCAGACATTTCGATTCTTCCGTTTCAGATTGGTTTCAGATGGCATGGACCGTGGCGCTGCATGGCGCGGCCCTACGGGGCAGGATAGAATGGGATGCTAACTACCTGCCGGGAGTATACCTATGCCGATATACGAATACTATTGCTCAAAGTGCGATCGCGATTTTGAGTTAATCCGCGCTGTGTCGCAGTCGGACAGCACTGCGGACTGCAGCGAATGCGGCGAACCGGCACAAAGGCAGCTCTCCAATTTCGCCTTCAAGTCCAACACGTTCACGGCGCCCAAGTTCCGGGCCTCATTGGAGCAGCCCATGCGGTCCCGGCCCGACACTCCCTCCGACGCGTCCTAGCCCCCCTCCGCGGCGGCCTCGGCACGAGCCTCGTTGCAGATGAGGCAGGTGCAGGCGGCCCTCAGGGCCCGGTAGGTGTAGATGCCGGTGTAGTGGGTGTCGTCCCAGAGGAACTGCATCCCATAGTTGCCAACCGGCATGTGGTCGATAGCCTTTACGTCGGCCGGCACCGAGTCGGGATCAAGTATGGGACGGCCCGTCATCTCCTCGATGCAGCTGGCGCAGGGACAGCGCAGGCGCAGGTATCGATGAGAGTACGGGCTGCGGTGCCCATCGTCCCAGATGATCACTATTCCGTTGACTTCCAGGCTGATTTCTATTGGGGATATTCGCTCTTGCGTCAATTCATCACCAAGGCAAAAAGTGAGCTAGAGTCGTCCAACTGTCGCGGTCTCGATCGACTCGTGCGCCCCCACTGGCAGATCAGGGTTGAGGCGGCGCCTGCACGTCGGCCAGGCGCGCCGGACGGGGAAGTTCGTCAGGGTCGATGGGAATCTCGATGATGCTGGGCTTGCCCGCGTTCAGGGCTTCCAGCATGGCATTGCCAACGTCCTCCGGCCGCTCCACGTAGAACCCGGCCCCGCCAAAAAGTTCGGCGTACTTGTCGTACCGGGGGTTAAGGGTGTCGGCTCCCACATATCGCTCGTTGAAGGCGAATCTCTGGTAGGCCTTCTCCGAGCCCCAGCTGCCGTTATTCATGATCACGGTGACCACCGGCAGGTTGTACTCCACTGCGGTGGCAAACTCCTGGGCGTTGAACAGGAACCCGCCGTCGCCGTTGAAGTTGACGACAGGACGATCGGGAGCGGCGAACTGGGCGCCAAGAGCGGCGGGAAAGCTGAACCCGAGGCCGCCCAGATCCAGCGAGGTCATAACGCTGCGGGGCAGATGGTAGTCGAGGCGGTCCTGCCCAAAGTTGGGCGCCAGCCCGGCGTCCAGGGCCACGATGGCGTCCCGGGGCATCACCTTGCGCAGCTCGGCGTAGACCCGCTGCGGCTTCATGGGCAGACTGTCCAGTCGTTCCTCGCTCCGCAGGCGGTCGGCGCGGCGTGCCTTCCAGCTGCTGACCTCCTCGGCCCACTGCGGGTTGACGCGAGGCGCCCTGCGTCCCAGTTCCTCCAGGAGTTCACGAGAAACCGCTCCGGCGTCTCCCTCAATGCCCACGGTCACCGGGTAGTTGCGTCCAATTTCCTCGGGGTCGATTTCGATCTGTATTATCCGGGCGTCCTCGGGGATGAACCGGTGGTCGTAGAAGGTGGTGGACTGGCTCAGCCGGGTGCCCACCGCAAGGATCACGTCGGCTTCGCGGACGGCTTCGATACCCTCCGCGGATCCCAGGCGCCCCAGGTGACCCAGGAAGTTGGGGTGGTCCGAAGGAACGGCGTCGGCCCGGCCGTAGGAAGTCACGATGGCGGCTCCGGTGAGCTCTGCCAGACGGCATACGTCCTCCCCGGCATTGCTCCACTGCACGCCGCCGCCAGCCAGGATGACGGGTCGCTGGGCCTCGGCCAGAACATCAGCGGCCCGCTGGATCAGTGCTAGGTCTCCCCTGGCTCGGGTCTGACCGGCGCGATACGAATTGGGGGGTAGCAGGTCCAGGTCGATCTCGGCTCCGGGCAGCAGGTCACGGGGAATGTCCAGCAGCACCGGACCCATCTTGCCTGAGGTGGCCACCCGGAAGGCATGCCGAAGGGCATCTGGCAGGCGGTCGATGCGATTGATCGGGAAAGCGGCTTTCGTGATGGGCTTGAACAGCGCGACCTGGTCGAACTCCTGCGTCGAGTTGCGGTACTGGTCGCGGCGCGAGGCGGAGGGAGCTATGACCACAACCGGCGAGTGGGCCACGTAGGCCGATCCGATGCCGTAGGTCAGGTTGAGCACGCCCGGTCCGTTGGTGGCCAGACACACGCTGGGAGCGCCCGCGATGCGGCTGAACCCGTCCGCCATCAGTGCCGCGCCCTGCTCATGTCTCACCCCTACGAACCGCATGTCCTCGCGGTCATACAAGGGATCCAGGATGTCCAGGAAAGACGATCCCACTATGCCGAAAATGTGGGATACACCTTCCTGCTTCAGCAGTTCGATCACTGCCTCGCCTGCCTTCAGTCGCTGGGTCAACGCTGCTGCCTCCGCCCGATAATAATCGTTGGGCAGTTTAACACACCGGGTTGACGGCCCTGCGTAACTTTGCACTTACTGCCCTTAATCCATACAATCTGAAGTCAAATGACACTACGGCTTTCAGCCCGGAGGAATCACTGATGGAATACGAGCACCTGCTGGTGGAAATCGAAGACCGCGTCAAACTCATCACAATGAACCGCCCCGAAGTCCTCAACGCAATGAACCACAAGCTCGACGGCGAACTGCACCACGCTGTAATGTCGGGCAACGAGGATGAGGGAGTTGGTTGCATCGTCATCACCGGCTCGGGAGAGCGGGCCTTCTCAGCAGGAGGCGACATCCACGAACAACGAGTGCACGCCCAGGAGTTGACCGAGGATCAGCGAGAGGCCAATTCCCTGCAGTACCAGAACTGGATGTACGACATCTCGGCATCTCCCAAGCCGGTAATCGGCATGATGAATGGTCTGGCCTACGGCGGCGGGGCGGTGCTCGCCTCCTGCCTCGACATGCGCATCGGTTGCGAAAACACCAAGTTCCGCTTTCTGGCCGTGGCCTACGGCCGCATAAACAGCACTTGGACCCTGACCAACCAGGTGGGCTGGCCCACCGCCAAGGAGTTCCTGTTTACCGGACGGGTGGTGGAGGCGGAGGAGGCCTACCGAGTCGGGCTGCTAAATCACCTGGTACCGTCGGCGGAGCTGCGAGACAAGACCATGGAGATCGCGTCGACCATCGCAGGGCACCGCCCCGAGTCGGTAATGGGCATCAAGCAGATCCTGCTGCAGGACAAGGCGGCCGACCTGCGCGGAATGTGGGAGAACGAGGTGGAATACACGACCAACCAGGTCAAGGGCTACGGAGTGGAGCAGGCCTTCCCGGAGTTCATCGCCCGCCGAGGCCGGGAGCTGTAGACGAGTCTTTAAAACAGGGGCGACAACCAGGCTTTGATGAACGATCCAGGTCATTGTCAATTGACAAGCGACAGGCGACGCTCTAAGCTAAAATTGTGATCCAGTCCTTTCGGCACAGAGGTCTTGAAGATTTCTACAACGGACGCGGAACAAGGCGCATTTCTCCGGAACACGTTCGAAGGCTGAGACGCATTCTCACCGCCCTTGATCAAGCCAGCGAACCACAGGACATGAATCTGCATGGATTTAGGCCGCATCAATTGTCAGGCAGGCTGCAAGAGTATTTGTCTGTGTCAGTGTCCGCCAATTGGAGAGTGATTTTCCAGTTCCAAGACGGCCATGCGTACGACGTAGACTACTTGGACTATCATTGATCGGGGAGCCTAGAGATGCCAATGCATGACCCTTGCCATCCAGGCGAAATAGTCAAACATGAATGCCTTGACGCGCTAGGGCTGTCCGTTACCAGGGCAGCCAAGGGGTTAGGAGTAACCCGTCAAGCCCTGTCTGACTTAGTCAACGAGAAGTCTGGGGTATCCGTGGACATGGCCATTCGGCTGTCGAAAGCGTTCGGCTCAACCCCTGAGACCTGGCTGAGAATGCAAATGGCCTATGATCTCTGGCAGGCACGGGATCGTGCCGAGAGCATAGAGGTGGAGCGGTTCTTTGTGGAGGCCGCCTAGCCGCTGAGCGTTCCCTTGGTGCTGGGGACGGCGTGAGGTGAGCGCGGGTCCGGCTCCAGCGCGTCCCGCAGCGCCCGGGCGGTGGCCTTGCACAGCGCCTCTGCCTTGTGGTGCGGGTCTATGCCGGTGATGATCCGCGCGTGCAGGTTGATCTTCCCTTCAAGCGCGATGGACTCGAAAAAGTGCCGCACCAGCGAACCGGGCAGCGTCTCCACCATTGAGTCGTCGATGGTCGTCTCGATGACCGCATAGCCGCGCCCCGAGCAGTCCAGCGCCACCATCGCCAGGGTCTCATCCAACGGGACAATGGCGTGGCCCATGCGCCGGATCCCCCGAGCGTCGCCGATTGCCTCGTTCAACGCCCTTCCCAGCGTGATGCCGACATCCTCCACCAGGTGGTGCCAACCGGTGTGCAGGTCGCCCTTGGCATGCAGGGATATATCGATCAGGCCGTGGCGGGAGATCTGGCTCACCATGTGGTCCAGGAACCCGTTGCCCGTGTCGACGTCGTAGGAGCCCGTCCCGTCCAGATTGATGGCAAGACGGATGTCCGTCTCGCCGGTGGTGCGATGCAGAGTGGCCGTGCGACCGTCGGGGACGGCGGGCGGATTGTGGACGTCTACCATTCCTATGCTCCCGTCAGTTCGGCCAGCGCTTCGGCCACCGCGTCGTTTTCCTCGGGGAAGCCGACCGAGGTGCGGACGCAGTCGATGAGGCGCGGATTGCTCCAGTGGCGGAGGAAAATTCCCCGGTTGCACAGCCCCTCAAACACCTGCGGACCTGTACCCTCAGGCAACTGGCAGAGGATGAAGTTCGACTTCGACGGGTACGGCCTGACGGTGGGGATCGACTCCAGCAAGCCGAGCATGCGCTCGCGTTCCTGGACTATGGCGTCCACCCGCTCCAGCAGCGCCGACATGTCTTTCAGTGACGCGATCAAGGCCACCTCGGCGGCCAGGTTGACGTTGTAGGGGGGCTTGACCGACATCATCATACCGGCGAGATCAGGGTGCATGGCCCCCAGCCCGATGCGCAGCCCGGCCAGGCCGGCCCATTTGCTGAACGTTCGCAGCACGACGAGGTTGGGATACTCGTCCAGCAACGGAAGGAACGTGTTGCCATTGAACTCGTAGTAGGCCTCGTCGACAATGACCAGAATGCCGGTGTCTAGCAGCGCTCTGACTTCGGCTTCGCTGGGCATGTTTCCGGTGGGATTGTTTGGCGAGCAGACCACTATGGCCTTGGTGCGTGGGGTAATGGCGAGCTTGATTCCCTCGAGGTCGATTTCGAAGTTGTCGTCGCGCGGCACCGAAATGGCCTGCCCTCCGCAGATCTCCGCTCCGATCGAATACATCCCGAAGGTGGGAGTAAGGTTGATGATGTTGTCCCCGGGGCCGATGAACATCCGGAACAGCATGTCGATCAATTCGTCGCTGCCGTTACCGGCTATAATGCGGTCCGGCTCGACACCCACATACCTTGAGAGCTCTGCCCGCAGCTGCCGCTGTTCCGGGTCCGGATAGTGGTTGAAGTTTGGGAAATTGGCAAGGGCCTCGGCAACCGCGGGAGAGGCGCCGTATGGATTCTCGTTGCCGTTCAGCCTGATGATTTTGTCCTGCGAGATGCCAGCCCGCTCGGCCATGACCTCCACGGGTTCAACGCCCTGGTAGATACCAAGGTCGCGGATGTGGGGCAGCATCGACTGTTGCAGTTTTTCAGTAAATTCGGCCATGTCTTCTGACCTGCCTATATCTTCGGGACCCCTTTGGTTGAGAGGGACGTCAGACCGCTGACTTGAGTGCGTCCAGCCGCACCTGCACCGCTCCGGCGTGGCCGGCCAGGCCCTCCGCGTTGGCGATCTGCACTGCGGCGGGACCAAGGTGCTGGAAATCGGCGGGGCTCAGTCCCACCACCGGCATGGTGCGGAGGAAGTGGTGGACGCTCAGGGCCGAGCCAAATCGCGCCGTTCCGCCCGTGGGCATTACGTGGCTTGGGCCGGCAATGTAGTCACCCATAACTTCGGGAGAATATTCGCCCAGGAAGAGGCCCCCGGCGTGATGGATGCGGTCAACCCAGCTCCACGGCTCCTGCAACAGCAGGCAGAGGTGCTCGGGGGCGATGCTGTTCACCAGGTCAACACCTTCATCCAGGGAGTCCACGATGACCACCCGACCCTGGCGCTCCAGCGCCTGCCGGGCCACTTCGCCCCGAGGCGCCGCCGCCAGCCGGATTTCCAGCTGTTGCTCCACACGTGCGACCAGGTCCGCGCTGTCAGTGACCAGGATCGCCGTCGCCAGCGGGTCGTGCTCAGCCTGGGCTATGAGGTCGGCGGCGCAGAAATCAGCGTTGGCGCCGTCGTCGGCCAGGATGATGGTCTCTGTCGGTCCGAAAACACCGTCGATGTCCACGGAGCCCTGCACCAGCTTTTTCGCGTAGGCCACGAAAATGTTGCCGGGGCCGCAAATCTTGTCAACCTTGGGGATGGACTCGGTACCGTATGCCAGTGCACCGATGGCCGGAACTCCTCCGACCTGGTACATGGCATCAACGCCAGCGATCTTGGCGGCGGCGACAACGGCAGGATTGAGCGGCTGCGAGCCGGTCCGCGGCGTGGTGAGGATGATTTCCCGCACACCAGCCACGCGGGCGGGGATGACCGTCATCAGCACCGTGGAGGGATAGGCAGCACTGCCTCCGGGGGCGTAAACGCCTACGCGGGCGAGTGGTCGCACCAACTCACCGAGGCCCTGCGCCGGGTCCATCCATTCGCCGGGCAGGGTTGATTGGTGGAAGGAGCGAACTCGGTCGGCCGCCAGCTCCAGCGACTGCCACAGTTCCTTGCTGACCTGTTCACTGGCAGCGTCCAACTCCGCATCGGGAATCCGGAAATCCTCCAGGTCGGATCCGTCCAGCAGACGGGCGTAACGTCGGACGGCGGCGTCGCCGTCCCGCTTGACGTCGGCCAGCATACGGACGACCGACTCCGCCGGGGTAACGCCATCACCGAAGGCCTGACGAGTGCGCTCCAGTACGGACTCCGGCAGTGACGAGAGATCCAGAGGGTCAATGCGGGCGAGAACGTTCTCGGCATTCTTGGCGCCGCGGATGATGTTCAGGCTGGTGTTGGTTGCCACTTGGCTACTCCCAGAATTTGAATGCTTCTGCGCCAGTGTCCAAGCCGGTCTTCGGGGAACGTCTTGGGGTGCTGGTATTCAGGTCAGTCGGGCAGGTACTTTCGTACGTGGGCGATGGTCGCTGCCACAGCTTCCCGGCGGTAATTCTCGACCTTGGCCTCGGGTATTCTTTCGTAGACTTCCTCCAGGCTGTGGGGCATGCGTTCCAGGAAGTGGTCCACCGATTGCTGCACTTCGTCGTTATCGCGGTACATTCGGTTGAGGGCAAATTTAAGGCGGGACCACTCGAATTCACGTCCGACGAATCCGGAGACACGTTCCTTCCATTGGGTGAGCAATCCATCCTCGAAGAAAGCCACGGATACACCCTGGTCTCCGCAGGCAACCTCGTGACCGGCGTTCAAAGGTCCACTCACGTCCGGCAACGACAACCGGTCCATATCCAGCTGCACGGCACGGTCCCAGATGTCGGCCTGCACCTGGTCGGCGGTCAGCCGCGTTTCTTCCTGGGTGTCGAAGTTTGGGCGATATACACTGGTGATCCAGACCTCATCAGAGGCGAGGTGGCAGAGGTAGCCCAGCAAAAATGAACGGGTGGCCGGAGACTGGGCGCCCTCATCCAACAACTCGGGATAGTTCTGAAACATGGTGCGGGCCCCGGTGCCCACTTCACTCACCGAAAGGGGGGCGAAATGCGTCTGTTCCCTGGGCCACTTGGTCATCGCCCTAATGTCCGGAGAGGTTGACCCCAGGTAAAAGCTGCCGATGTGGTCGTAGACGGAACCCCAGTCAAGCTGCTCTGCGACCACGTTGGCAAGATAAATGTGCATCGGCAGGTTGGGCATTCGTAACGTCCTTGGCCCGTCCCCGGAGCCTTATCTCCGCCGGGGAAGGCCCGCTTCGTTATCCGCATCCTCGACAGCAAAGCAGGCTTGTCGGGATCAGGCGGGGTCTGCGTATTTTATCCCGTGCAATGGTCCTTGTCGAACCGTACCCCTTGGTCATCCAAACAGTTCTTCGTAAGCGTGGGAGTGGCTGTCGAACAGGTACGACAACTGGGACGCTGCCACGTCGACGGCGCCGCAGTCCCTGAGATGGTCTACTGCAGATAGCAGATTGTCCTTCTTGACCAGCAGGCTGACCGAAAACCAGTCCTGTTCCTGAACGTTGTAGACGCGCGCCACCGTGGGGCCCCGGAGGCCGGCCAGGTCGGGTCGCGCCAGCACCATGCCGCTCACGGCCTCGGCCGAGTCCCCCTGCACGTTTGCCGTGAGGCGGTAGTATGGTTCGGCCCGCATGTGGGCCTCCAACATCTCGGTAAGGGCCCGGGCCATCTCGCGGGTTGGCGCGGACTCGGCCAGCCGTTCCGTGTTTGCCAGCAGGCAGGCCTGGGAACTGAGAACGGTCCCGTCCTCCAGCGTCTTGAGGCGATTTTCCTTGAGAGTGGTGCCAGTGGCCGTCAGGTCTGAGATCAGATCGGCGTACCCGGCCAGCGGAGCCGCCTCCAGGGTCCCTGACGCCGGGGCGAGAGTGAAGTAGTTGATGCCGCGATCGTAGAGGAACTCGCTCAACAGCCGGGGGTACTTGGTGGCTATGCGAAGCTGCTTGCCCTGCTGCCGGAACTCAAGGGCGAGGTCGGCCAGGTCGGCCAGGGAGGTCACGTCGAGCCACGAATCCGGAACTGCCAGCACGAGGTCGCACCTGCCGAAACCGAGGTTCTCCACCAATATGGCAGCTCGGCGCTCGTCCTCCCGGTATTCCATCAGCCGGTCAAGACCGGTTATTCCGAGCTCGGCGCTGCCCTCCTCAACCTTGGCGGTGATGTCGGCGGTCCTCTGGAACAGGACCTCCACACCGGGAATCGCCGGGACCGTGGCGGTGTAGCGCCTGGCGTTGGGTCGGCGCACCGGCAGGCCGCAACCCTTCAGGAAGTCCAGTGTCGGCTGGTAAAGGTCACCGTCGCTGGGCAACAGGAGACGCAGCGCGGGCTTTCCATTGGCTGTCCGTGAGTCGCTCATCATCGGTCCTGACCGTAAACTGACCGGTATTTCATCTTACGGACAGACGACCCTTGCGCCTCTATACGCTCCCGGTCTGGCCAATACCCGAGTCTCGCAACTTCCACATCCAGGAACCCGTTGAGCACTGCGCTCATAACTCCTCTGTCCTTATCGTACCCTCGCTGTCCACAAGCACCACCATTTTCAGGCCTCGTCTGCCAGCGTATTCCAGAGCCTCCGGAACCGTTCTGCCGCTGACGTCTATCTCCGCCCTGCCGCCGCGTTCGCGATATTCCCGCGCCACCTTGAGGACGGATGATTGTGCATCTTCTCCTGCAGGCACCACAAGGATGCCCTCTGCCTGGCTGCCATCACGTTGCAGCCGGGAGGGCGCAAGTTCGGCCAGCGCGTCCAGGTTGTAAGCAAAACCGAGGGCGGGCAGTGTCGTGTCTCCGCCGAGGTCCCGGGCTAATCCATCGTATCTGCCTCCGCCACCCAGCGGAGATCGCCATCCATCGTGCGACACCTCGAAGACGATGCCGTTGTAGTATGCCAGCCCGCGAACCAGGCCAAAGTCCAGCAACATGGTTCCCGGATCGAGCAGTTCCTCCGGAAGCAAGCCAATAACCTGCTCCAGCCGCACTACGGCCGAGGTATCGGCTCCTGCCCGACGCAGTGTCTCAGTGGCCGCAGCCAGGGCGGACCGGGCGTCGCCCTGCACTTGGGCCAGTTCGCTGGCCATTTGCAACGCCAGGCGCAGGCCGTCCTCAGCGTCAGGGAAGCGGATCTTGCGGAGCAGACGCTCCACCACCTCCTCGGGCTTGCGCTGCCCCAGCTGGTCCAGGGGGTTGGAACGCAGCACACCCAGCAGCACGCTCCGCGCCTCGTCATCGTCCAGTCCCTGCACCGCCTGGCTCAGGTAGTCATCATCCGAGTGCCGTCCCACGACGTGCAGCCGGCGGCTTTCCTCCATAAGCTGCGCGATTGCGGACTCCCCCTCGGCCAACCGGGGGACGTTCTGGACCACGAAGGCCCGCGCACGTTCGGAGAGACCAGCCGGGACGAGCAGGCTGTTGAGGACATCAAGGTCCGCCAGTCGCAGTGTCCAGCCCGAGATCCCCGCCTCGGTGAGGGCCGAGGTCGCCAGGGTCATCAACTCCACATCAGCGAGAATGCTGGAACTGCCCAGCAGTTCGGCGCCAAGTTGTGTGAACTGGCTTCCGGCGAGGGAGTCGTCCTGGAGCGAGGATCCATCGAAACGAAACACGGGCCCGCTGTAGCACCACCGGACCGGAAGTTCGATATCCTGCGCGTGTTCCAGGAAATGCCGAATGGCCGGGGCGGTGAACTCGGGGCGCAGGCTGACGGTCCTGCCCACAGGGTCGTTGAAGCTGAAAAGCTGGGAGGCCAGTTCACCGCCGGACTTTCTAAGGAAGAGTTCGGTGGGCTCCAGCAGGGGGGTGTCCAGGGGTTGGTATCCGTAGCTGTTGAGGAGAGCCGAAAGCCGGCGCTGGAGAGAGTTGAGGTTCCAATACGACTCGCCAGATAAATCAGTCATGCCACGCAACCGCGCAACGGGCCTAGCTGATTCTTCGGCTTGTCGATTCATTGCCTGACGAGCAGTTATTTTACATCAAAACGAAAGAGATAGTGATTTAGAGGCGCTCCCTTTGCCACCGATTTTCGCCCCAACCATCCATTCCCCGCCCACACGAATTCCCGCTAGGGATGGGCGTTCAGGCCACCGTCGACGTAGACCGGCTGTCCGGTGGAGTAGTCGCACGACTCGGAACACAAGTAGACCAGCAGGGGCCCCAAGTCCCCGGGGTTCCCCTTTCTTCGAAGAGGAGTGTAGCGCACCAGCAACTCCTCCAGCTGCTGCTCGATGGGCTGTCCGGTGCTGTCGATCCAGCCTGTGCCCAGGGCGTTGATGCGGATGTTGTGCCGGCCCCACTCCACGGCGAGGGAGCGCGTGAGGGAGAGGAGGGCGGCCTGGCTGGCGGCAAAGGCCGATCCGTTTATCATTCCCCGCTCTGCCAGCTCCGAAATAACGTTGACCACACGACCGTATTCCCGGTCGGCCATCCTTGGGAGTACCTGCTGCGCGAGCAGGAAGGCCATCTTTACGTTGCGAGTCTGGACTTCCTCCCACGTGAGAGTTGTTATGTCGCCCAGAGGTGCGGCAAACATGCTGCGGGTATCGTTGACCAGGATGTCGACGCGGTCGTGGTGACGGTCGAACTCCGCCATCACCCGGGTGGCGCTAACGTCCGAGCCGGGGTTCATGACGGCACCGTGACTGCCTGCAGGAAGAGTCGCCATCATGGCATCCAGCAGGCGCTGGGTGCGAGCAACCGCGAACACCGTCGCACCTGACTCAGCGAGGGCCCCGGCCAGGAACGGCCCTTCGTCGCCGCCCGATGTCGCGAAAATGGCCACCTGGCCCGACAGTCCGTATTCCGGCAGCACCGGCATAGATCTCTCCTGAAAATGTAGCCTGAATTAGTGGTGGTCGCCCTGGCTCGGGCAATATCGAAGGACCGCTGTGGTCCGAGGTTGTCTCCGGCTGTTCCCTCACAAGGAAGCGTATTCCCCTATGGCTCCAGGGCAATCACTGGGGCGTGGCCGGTCGGCGTGATCCCGCCCGCGAGGCCGCCGCCATCGGCGATGATCATTTCCCCGGTCATATAGTCCGAGGCGCTGGAGGAAAGGTAAACCGCCAGGGGTCCGAAGTCCTCCGGCTTGCCGAGCTTCCCGATGGGCAGGAAGTCTCCCGACCGGGGGAGGCTGGATTGTGTATTGCCCATGTCGCCGGTGGGCACAAACCCCGGCACAATGCTGTTGGCCGTTACGCCGTAGCGGGCCAGGTTGAACGAGAGCACGCGGGTGAGCTGGATCATTCCGCCCTTGCTGGTGCAGTAGACGTAGATTTCGCGCCCGCCACGCATGCCGAAACCCGAGGCCACATTGATGATCTTTCCGTGCCCCTGGTCGACCATGGGCTTGGAAACGGCCCTGGAACAGTAGAAAGCTCCGGTCAGGTTGACGTCCATGACCCGGTGCCAGTCTTCGTCGGTGATCTCCCAGATGGGCTTGCGGACGTTGTCCTGAACGGCACCGGCGTTGTTGATCAGCACATCTATCTTGCCGAAACGCTCCGTTGCGGCCTGCATCAGGCTCTCGACCTGCCCAGCGTCTGTGACGTCCGTCGGCACGGAGATTGCCTCGCTGCCCAGGGACTCGACCTCCGCCGCGGCCTCGTCGATGGGACCCGACCGCCTGCCCGCGATGGCCAGTGTGGCTCCCGCCCGGGCGAGGGCGCGCACCATTGCCAGTCCGAGGCCGGTGCCGCCCCCGGTGATCACTACATTCTTGCCGTCGAGACTCAGTGACTCCAGCATTATTTCCCCGGTTACAAGAGTTGAAATTCAGCCTTGAGAGCGTCGGCTCTTAGGCGTTCGATCCCCTGAGAGTTACGTCTCCCGCAGTGAGGGTCTTGACTTCGCCCGAGTCCAGTCGGAGCAGCAGGTTGCCGGTGCTGTCCACGCCGACCGCCTCGCCATCGAACTTTTCATCTCGGAAAGTGGCGGTAACCCGTTGGCCGATGGTGTCCAGCAGCTGCGTCCATTCATCCACCGGGCCGTTATCCCGATCGTGTCCTGAACCGGGCAACCGTCGGTACAGATCATCCAGGTCCATCAGCAATTGCCGCAGCAGGGACTCCCTCGGCACCTCTTTACCAGCCACCCGGTCGACACTGGTGGCGATGCCAGCGATCTCCGCATCATCGTCGGGATAGTGGGCGACGTTGATGCCGATTCCGAGGACAGCATAACACACAGATTCGCCCTCAATGGCGCTCTCGGCCAGGATGCCGGCGACCTTGTTTCCGTTCAGCATCAGGTCGTTTGGCCACTTGATCCGGGGGTCCAGGGCCGCCACCTTGCGCAGCGTACGGGCCACGGCCAGACCGCCGATGATGCTGATGTATGGAAGCTGCGAAACGTCTGGCCTGAACAGCACCGAGAACAGGAGATTCCCAGGCCGGGAGACCCAGGAGCGGCCCTGGCGACCGCGCCCGGCCGACTGCACCTCGGCAATGACCACGGTGCCCTCGTCGGCGACCTCCGCGGCCAGCCTAGCGGCTTCGTCCATCGTCGAACCCAGCTCGGGATAGTAGAGGATGCGGCGGCCCACTATGTGAGTGTAGAGGCCTCCGCGGACGGTTCTGGAAACTAGGTCAGGCATGGGGAGGTTCTACCAGCCGTGCTCCAGTTTGTCTCCCAGGACGGTCACCAGCTCCGACACGGGGACGCGGGCCTGGTACATGGTGTCCCGGTCCCGAATGGTCACCTGGTGATCGTCCAGGGTATCGAAGTCCACGGTCACACAGTAGGGGGTGCCAATCTCGTCCTGCCTCCGGTAGCGGCGGCCGATGCTCTGGGCGTCGTCGTACTGGGCGTTGAAATGCGGCCTCAACAGGCCGTGAATGCGCCGCGCGGTCGGGGTGAGACGCTCGTTGCGGCTCAGTGGTAGCACCGCAACGGTAATCGGAGCGAGGCGCCGGTGCAGCCGGGACACGACTCTCACAGTGTTGCCATCAGGTTCTTCGTCGTAGGAATCCAGCCAGAAGGCCAGCGTGGCCCGGTCGACGCCGCCCGAGGGTTCGATCACGTAGGGGAAATAGCGCGTCTTTGAATCGTCGTCAAAGTACCGCAGATCTTCGCCGCTGAACTCCGAATGCTGCTTGAGATCGAAATCGGTCCTGTCGGCGATCCCCTCCAGCTCGGCCCACCCCCAGGGAAAGCGGTACTCTATGTCGTAGCAGTCCTTGGCATAGTGCGCCAGCTCGTCTGGTCCGTGACGGCGCAGCCGCAAGTTCTCCGGGCGGACGCCGTGCTCCACGTACCACTGGAAGCGGTCCTTGACCCAGCGGTCCAACCACTCCAGGTCTGTGTCGGGATGGACGAAGAATTCCACCTCCATCTGCTCGAACTCGCGGGTCCGGAAGG
>CAXXOI010000018.1:0-43330 GCA_963664175.2 Dehalococcoidia bacterium | reverse complement strand
GATTTCCGGATAGGCCTGTTGGCTTCGACATTTTAACACAGAGACCCTGGATATTACGGCTGAGCCGTTTTCGGATAGCTGCTGGTGGCCACCGTCAGGAGGAAAAAGCCAATGACTGCCGCCCAGATACCATCTATCCAGTTGTCCCAAAGGACGATGTAAAGGACGCCACCGACCATCAGAAGCAGGCCAACTCCCTGGCCGCAGCGAGCCGCGACCTTAGTGGCCTTGAGATAGCTGCCAGACCCGGCCCAAACGATGGCCCGCAGGACTCGCCCACCATCCAGCGGAAAGCCGGGAATCATGTTGAAAATGCCAACGCTGAGGTTGAAGGTGGCCAGCAGAAAAACCACCATTTCAACCGATGAGGCATACCGGGTCGGCCAGAGCGAGTTCAAAGGACTGACCCACATCATAATCGCGCCTGCAATCACGGCAAGGGCAATGCTGGTCAGCGGGCCCACCACGGTGATGAGAAATTCTTCGGACGGGCGCCTGGGTTCAGTTGCAAGGTGTGAGACGCCGCCGAAGATGAACAATGTGATTCCCGTTACACGAATTCCGCGGCTCAGGGCGACAAGGCTGTGGGACAACTCGTGTGCCAGTACCGAAAGGAAAAACAGCACCACCGTGATAACAGCCACGATCCACTGCTGGTACACCGGCCACCGCAGGGGGAGCGAGTCGAAACGAGTGGCCAACAGGACCGTCAGCAGCAGGAATATGACCAGCCATGTGACGTTGATCTCGATGGGAATGCCGAAGATGCGGACCAATCGCAGAGACTTACCCATGCTCACCACGCTCCCAGCCAAAGAGGACGTGCTTCCAGCATATCAAATCCCAGAGGTATCCATTCCATAGTGGGAATGGCGGATTGGTGGCAGCGGCTAGCTGGGCTTCCGGAATGCAACGGAGTAGGCCGCCAGCTTGGCCACCAGCCGGGCGGCGGTGTATGTGCAGGCGGTCGGGCCCTCGGACGGGGCCAACTCGCAGACATCGAACCCGACTATGCGCCTGTTTTCGGCAACGCTCTGCAGCAGGGAGGTCACCTGTCGCCAGCTCAGGCCGCCGGGCTCCGGCGTTCCCACTGCCGACATCAGCGACGGGTCAAAAACGTCCAGATCGACGCTCACGTAGACGTCTTCGCCCAATCCAGCCAGAATTTCGTCTGATGGGAGAAGACCACCGTCCGGCGGGCAGGGCCAGACAGGGATTTTGCAATCGCGGATGAAATCCCTCTCCTCCAGCGACAGGCTCCTCACTCCGGCGAGAACCAGCGGACAGAGGTCGTACACGCGGCGGGCTCCGGAAGCGTGCCCCCACTGCGTACCCTGGTACTCATCACGCAGGTCGGCGTGGGCGTCGAGGTAGAGAACGGTCATCGAGGGAAAGGCATCGAAATGGGCCTGCACGCTGCCGGCGGTCAGTGAGTGCTCGCCCCCCAATACGCCGACGACCCGTCCCGGTGCCATGCAGGACTGCACGGTCTGCCGGACCCGCCGCGCCATCAACTCCGGCCCTCCCATGTGGGGCTCAAGGGCCGGCAGGGTGTGGATGCCCAGCGCCGCAACGTCCAGGTCTAGCTCGGGGTCGTAGTCTTCCATCTGCGCCGAGGCAGCTATGATGCCGGACGGGCCGTCACGAGCGCCACCGCGGTAGGACGTGGTGCTGTCGTAGGGGACTGGGATCAGGACAACGCTGGCAGCGTCCAAGGACGACTGCCCAGGGGTTAGGGAGAGGAAGTTAGGATAAAGCCAGTGTGCATCCGGCCCGGCATCCGCACCACGATCGTGATGCGGGGAGCGTTGAGCGTGTTCGGGGAGAGTGGAACCGTCACCCACGCTGCAGACCGGGACGTCCTGCTTCGAGTTCGCTCTCGAGGGTTGTGCGTTGTGCCTGGGACTCGGTCATGCCCTGACGCTCGTCCAGCCACTCAAGGCCCCGGTCCAGCAGCCACGTCTGGACGTCGTCCAGCTCAAACAGTCTCTTGGCGTCATCGAGGGCTCTGTCATGGTCAAACGCCCGGCAGGAAAAGATGTCGATATTGACGTAGTTCTTTCGGGGGAAGGTGTGGATGCTGATGTGGCTTTCGGCGATGATCACGAATCCCGTCACGCCTGAATCCTCTGGCTTGGGAGCATCGTATACCAGGACATTGGGCTCGGTTATTCGAGTCATCTCCAGGGTGTCCGGGTAATCAGTCAAGAATTGGCGGACCAGTTCATCGTCCCACATCTTGCTCGTATTCCCGCCAAATCCATCAATTACCAGGTGCATCTCACCTCCGTTACGGTCTTTAGAAAGAAGACGCAATGAAATAGGTATGGTTGGCAAACGCAAGTATATACAATATCATTTGTCGGGTTCCAACACAATCAGCGCCAGATACGAGGGCCTCTTTACACAGGCCCGGGCAATCAACAGCTTCAGGCAGGTATGTCGTGCTGCCTTCTATGATTCAGGCCACGGACGTTACGCATTACTACGGCCCATACCCGGCAATCCAGGACGTCAACTTCGACGTACGAAGAGGCGAGGTCCTGGGATTCCTTGGGCCCAACGGCGCCGGCAAGACTACGACCATGCGCATCCTGACGGGGTTTCTGCCCCCGTCCAGCGGTTCAGTCACGCTCGACGGTTACGACGTGGTGGAGAAGTCGCTGGAAGTACGAAAGAGGGTCGGGTATCTTCCCGAGACGGTGCCCCTGTACACTGACATGACCGTGACCAACTACCTGAAATACATGGGCACACTGCGAGGTATGCAGGCATCCCGGATTCGCGGTCGCATCGGCGACGTCATCGACGTCTGCCGCTTGGGCGACTATCGGAAAACGCAGATCGGCAAGCTCTCCAAGGGCTTCAGGCAACGGGTCGGGATAGCCCAGGCCATCATCCACGAGCCCGAGGTACTGGTGCTGGACGAGCCGACCATCGGCATCGACCCCATCCAGGTTGTTGAGACCCGGAGCTTGATCCAGGACCTGGGCCGTGAGCAGACCGTGGTTCTCAGCAGCCACATACTGCCGGAAGTGAGCATGATCTGCGAGCGGGTCCTGATCATCCATGAGGGACGCATAGTCGCCGAGGATACGCCCCAGAACCTTGCCCAGGGACTGCAGGGAGTGGAACGGCTCGAGGTTGAGGTTGGTGGCCCATCCGCCGATGTGCTCCCCGCTTTGCGGAAAATCGAGGGCGTCATCAGCGTCAACCACCGAAACCTGCAGGGACGGCACACCTACGTGATCCAGGCACAGCAGGGGCGGGACCTGAGAGACGACATTTCACGAGAGGTGATCAGCAACGGGTGGAGCCTGCGGGGGATGCAGATGGTGGGAATGTCCCTTGAGGAAATCTTCCTTCGCCTCACGACCCAGGAGGACCTGTAACAATGCGGACAGTCCGGGCAGTGGCCTGGAAAGAAATCCAGATATTCTTCCTTAGTCCCACGGCATACATCGTTGGAATGATCTTCCTGTTCCTGACCGGCGTGCTCTTCGTCTGGGACCTGGGCGATCCATTCCCCGAGGCATCCCTGAGAACGTTCTTCCTGGGCCCGCCCGGGTTCATCACGACCGGGGCCATCCTGGTCCTGGTGCTTCTCGCGCCCATACTTACCATGCGCCTGATCGCGGAAGAGGCGAAGCTGGGCACAATCGAACTGCTGCTGACATCACCGGTCCGTGACTGGGAGATAATCATCGGCAAGTACATTGCCAGTCTCGTTTTTTTCCTCGCCCTGCTGGCAATGTCAGGATTCTACGTAATACTGCTGTTCGTTTTCGCCAGCCCCGACCCCGGGCCGATCTATGCCGGATACATCGGGCTGGTCCTCTACGGTGCCGCGGCGCTGGCCGTTGGCATGCTGACATCCACTGTCACCAATAACCAGATTGTGGCGGCCGTGGTCGCTATCGGTATCCTGCTGGCCCTGTTCTACGCCGACCAGGCCTTTGCGGCAGTGGGAGGCACCGCCGGGGACATCCTGGCCGAGATTGGTATGACCACCCACTTCTACGACTTTGCCCGGGGCGTAATCGACACCAAACACATCATTTACTTCGTCAGCGTCATTGCATTCTTCCTGTTCCTCTCGGTGCGCGCGCTCGAATCAAGGCGGTGGCGCTAGAATGGCCGAGCGTCCCACAGCAGACCCTGGCGAACAGGGCCCGCGCGACTGGCGCAGACGTCGCAGGCGGAGGGCTGCAGCACCCGAGGGAACCGCAGACGAACCGGAAACAGAACAACCGGAAACATCCGACGGCGAGTATGAAGCAGCAGAGGGGGAACTCTCCCGACCACTGGTGAGCTTCTTGGATCCGGCGATAAACGCCATCGGCTTCCTTGGCGCGCCGTTGCTGATCGCCGGAATCATCGGCCTCGTAACCGGCATCATTGTTACCGCCTTCGTCAGTTCGATGCGCCTGTACGGCATCATCGACATCATCATCGGTGTGGTGCTGGTCGGATTGGTTGGCGCGGTGTTCATCAGCTCGGTCATTGCCGCATTCCTCAGCAGGACGGGGCGCTATGGCCTGAACACACTCATACTGCTGGCGGCCTTCACGGCCATCGTGGTGGTGCTTAACCTGGTGTCCTTCGAGAATTCAAGCAGGATGGACGTAACCGCCACCAACCAGTTCAGCCTGTCAGACCGCACACGGGACCTGCTGGGGGATTTGCAGAGCGAGATACGGGTTACGGCCTTCTACAAGTCGCTGGAGGACACCCCCGGCCCCGATGTGGCCGCACGCAGGAACCGTGTGGTCGACACGCTGGAAGAGTTTGACTCCCGGTCGGGGCGATTCTCCTACCGCATCGTGGACCCGGACCTGGAACCGGGGATTGTGGCCGCCTATTTCGGCGCCCGTCCCGTTGGGTTTGTCGGCGAGACGGTGGTCGTGGAGAACCTGGATACTGGCGAATTTGACTCTCTGCAACCCACAGACGCCAATTTCAGTCAATTGGAGCAGGATCTCGTCACCGGCTTGTACGTGGTTACCGGCCAGGAACAGAAGACCATTTATTTCCTTGCCGGGCACGGCGAGCGAAACATAGACAGCGGCTCGGGGGAAGGCTACGGATTCCTCAGGCAGGCCCTCGAGCAGGAAAACTACCAAGTCAGGTCGTTGGTCTGGTCTGGCGTATCAAGCGATGTCCGGGTGCCCGATGACGCCGCGCTGGTGGTGGTTGCGGGCCCCACATCGGATCTACCCGAGGCCCACGCAATCGCCCTTGATCTCTACCTTCTGGGCCGCGATTTGTCGGGTGAGCGCCGTCGGGAAAGCGGAAGGATGATATTCCTGGCCGAGCCCGACACCCCCCAAACGTGGCGGGAGTTCATTGTGCAGTGGGGCGTGCTGCTCAGCGAGGGTTACATCCGGGACCTGGACGCATCTGTCCCTGGGCTGCCGCAGACACTGGCGCTTAACGTGGACTTCAACACCCTGGTCAACTTCAACGTCCAGATACTGGGAAGCAACGAAACAGTCATTAACACCGCTTTTGAAGCGGCCCTGGAAATCGTCGCGCCGGAAGGGCAGCAGCTCCAGGATGTGTTCATGCCGGACGCCACCGCACTGGCGCCGGTGGATGACGGGGCCAGGTTGCCCCTGGCCATGGGCTTCACCTCCCCCAACAGCTTCCTGATCGAGGACCCGGACCGGACCGACCCGGTCCTGGCAAGTGATACGCCCGACCGACGGGGACCTTTCATCCCGGCCATGCTAATGCGCTCGGCATCAAAAGTGGGAATGCAGGCCCCGGTCGATAGCCTGGCTGACTCAGACATCTCACTGCTTCTAACCTACGGTGATGCCGACTTCGTGGCCAACAGCAGCGTGGGCCGGGGCGGCGGGCTGGATATGTTCGTCAACTCCACCAATTACCTGGTGGGCGACTACTCCCTTGTCTCCATCAGGCCAAAGGCGTTCTCGTTCCGGGAGTTCAACCTCGACCGCAACGAGTTTGACTTTGTCCGATTTTCCTCGTGGCTCTTCCTGCCTGGCATAATGGCCCTGGCCGCTGGCCTGGTCTGGTGGCTAAGACGGTAGTCGGTATGCGACCCTTGGCCTGCAGCATCCTTGATTCATGAATGTTCGACTGACAATACTGCTGGCTGTTCTGGCGGTGATGATCGGCTCCACCTGGGCCATCATCGAGTTTACGGACGTGGTTTCGCGAGGCGAACCAGAGCAGTCGGAACCCTGGCTGTTCAAAATCGATGAGACCGATATAGCCCATATCGAGGTGATATACCAGGACGAGGCCGTTGAGTTCGCCCGACAACCGGGCAGCCACAAATGGGAGATAGTCGGGGATCCCAACTACCCTGTCTTCCAGGAGCGCTGGGGCGGGACCACTCTGCTGCTCAGCGGACCACGCGTAAACCGGGGCCTCGCGCAGACCATCGAGGACCCGGCTCAGTACGGACTCGACCCACCCGAGAGCATCGTGAGGGTTACCGACATCGTCGGCAATTCCTTCGAATTCCACATGGGCAGTCCCACCCCCGACGGTAAAAACCAGTACGCCAGGCTGGTGGGCGACGAGGCGCTGTACACCGTGCCCTCAGTCTGGGCGGGTGTGGTGAATCGCCTCGCCCACGACCCGCCTTACGGCAGGCTCTATCGGGTGGACATTGCCCAGGTTACGGTCATCGAGGTGACGGCGGGCGACCAGGTCGCTGTCTACTACCTGGGAAACGATGGTTGGCTGGTGCACGAGGGCCCACCCCCCGTTGACGAGTTGCAGTCGGCGCCGGTATCGGGCGAGTGGGCCATCTGGTTGGACATCCTGACATCCCCTCGGGTGGACACAATAGTGGACGTGCAACTGCGCGACCGGGATACGGAGCGCCTGGAAGAGTACGGATTCTCCTCGCCCGACATTCGCGTGGTCTTAGCCCGCCGTGGAGAGGCGCCGCTGGAATTCCACCTCGCCGAAGGGCCGCCCGGCGAGGACAGCTACTATGCCAGGACGGTCGACCAGGTCGACGAGACCCTCTATTCCATCAAGAAAGTCAGGCTCGAGGGCATCAAGGAACTCGCCTCTGACCCGCTCATACTGCCCGGGTGGGAAGCACCGGCAGCCGGAGCGGGACCGGAGGAAGACTCCCAGGAAAACTGACGACCTGGACCGGTTGGCTTCTCTCGGGGCGCGATTGGGCGCCCCTACGTTTATGTCCACCTGTTCCCGGAGTTTCAGAAAACGGCCATTGCCGGAGGGCGGAATGAAGGCTGAAATCATGGGTATCGGCACCGAGTTACTCATGGGCGAACTCAACGACACCAACGCAGGCTGGATCGCCACTCGCCTGCCGCCATTGGGTATCACATTGCAATGGGTAACACTGGTTGGCGACGACCTGGCACAGCTCACCCACGCCTTTCAGCAAGGAATGGAGCGCTCGGACATCATCTTCACCACGGGGGGCCTGGGTCCCACGCAGGACGACCTTACCCGCGAGGCGGTGGCTGCAGCCTTCGGCGAAACCCCAACGGTGCAGGAGGAAATGGTCGAGGAGCTGCGCCAATACTTCCGCAACCGCGGCCAGGACATGCCATCGCACAATGTGAAGCAGGCCTGGCTGATCCCGTCCGCGGAGTCCATCCCCAACCGCAACGGCACTGCGCCCGGCTGGTGGGCAGAACGCGATGGGAAGATCATCATAATCATGCCCGGCCCGCCCGTGGAAATGCAGGCCATTTTCCGCGAGCGGGTTGAGCCTCGCCTGAAGGAGATGGTGACCGAGGAGGTGACCATCACCCGCAACGTTAAGACAATGGGCTTGGGCGAAGCCTCGGTGGATGAGATCATGTCCGAGTATTTCGGCCAGGAAAACCCGTACCTCGGCATTTACTCCAAGGCCGACGGGATCCACCTCCGCGTGATTGCCCGCGCAGCCGATGAGGACACCGCCCGCAGAATGATTCAGCCAGTGGAGCAGGCGGTGAAAGACCGGCTGGGGGAGTACATCTGGGGCTACGACGACGAGACGCCGGAGCAGGCCATCGCGCAGGCACTGCAGTCGCGCAACAAGACGCTGGCGGTGATGGAGTACTGCACCGGCGGCTTTCTGACCAACGCCATCACCGAAGCCAATGAAGCGCAGAGGCACTTCCGGGGCGGCATCGTGGCATTCGGTGAGCATTCAATGGCCGCCTCGGGTGTTCCGCCGGTGCTGATGGACAACCATGGCCCGGTGAGCCAGGAAGCGGCCAACGCCATGGCCTCCGCCGCCCTGGTTCAGCTGGGCGCTGACTACGGTATCGGCATCACCGGCTCTCCCGGTCCAGCCGAGCTGGACGGACGACCCATGGGCCTGGCCTACGTGGCCATCGCAAGGGCTAGCAGCGCCGGGCCCCAGGTGATCAAGGAGCTGGAGCTGCGTGTGCCACCACGGCGCATCACCATCAAGCGGCGAATCAGCAACCAGGCGCTCATCGAGCTGCGCAAGCTGGTGGACGCGGGAGAGTAGAGCGGAAATGCGATCGATTGCCATCGTCCTGTTGCTGTTGCCGGCGCTCCTTTTTGGAGCGGCCGCCTGCGGAGCCGAGGAGGCCGAACCCGCGACCGTAGCAGCCCCAACCCAGGCCCCAGTCACCGAGCCTGCTGCAATGCCTGATCCCACCACGAGCGACGCCGCTCCGGCAACTCTGGTGTCCACGGAACCCGAGACAACGGTCGAGCCGACGGCCGTACCACCCACCACCAATCCTGGGCCTGCTCCCACTGATGCGCCGACACCGCAGCCCACAACCGCTCCCGCGACCGAAGAACCAACGGAGGTCCCGAAGCCCGAACCTGTCGAGGGCGGACCGGGACCCGACTCGTTCATCGTGGGAGAGGGATCGCTGATCACCTTCACCGTGGAGGAAGAGCTTAACCGCGCCCCGGTCCGCTTTGATGCGGTCATTTCCGGCTCCGGCCTGAGCGGGTTCGCCAACCTGGACGGCAGCCCGTCGGTGATCACGCTGGACCTGCACTCGCTGGAGAGCGACCAGAGCTTCCGGGACCGCTATATTCGCGACAGGATGTTTCCCAACACGCCGATGGCAACTGTTACCGTAGATAGCCTGCCCGACCTGCCGCAGAGCTTCTTAGACGGCGAAGAAACGGAGGGTACGCTAGACGGTACTCTTCAGGTAGGAGACACGGTTACGCCTCTGACATTTGACGTCATCGCAAGGCACGACGGCAGTGTCATCAACGTGCTGGGGAAAACGACCTTCACTTGGGAGGAGCTAGGCCTGGGCAAGCCGGTTTTCGGCCCGGTGGCCTACCTGGCCGACGAGGTCCGGGTGCAGGTGCTGGTCGTGGCACGGGTGCAGTAGGCGACCTGCCCCATGGAGGGTCGGCATACGCGTCAGCAAGGACGCAGCCCGCTGGCCGGAGTAGGTGAATATGAGAAGCTTCCTGGCCGCTGTTTTACTTATCACCGTCTTGGCGGCGCTTGCTTGCGGCGTGGTAACCGAGGAGCCCGGTGAAGGTTCTCAACTCGACCGTACACCGGACTTAGCCGCCACCGTTGAGGCGTCAGTCGAGGCGACGAGGGTGGCCGATGTTGCCCTGCAGGCCACCATTGAGGCACGGGTGGCCGCAACGCTGACTGCCTCCGGCCAGACACGTCCAACTGCAACTCCCCTGCCAGGTCCGACCATTCCTCCCTCGGCAACTCCCTTGCCGGGGCCGACCATCCCTCCCACGGCCACTCCCTTGCCGGGGCCGACCTTCTATCCTACCGCCACTCCGTTGCCACCCTTTCCGACGCCGACGCCTCTACCCACCCTTTCCCCATTGGAGATTCTCTCTCTAACCGAATACGCAGACCGATACGCAGGTGGGCCGGGAGCAATCTATGTGGGCGATCTTGGGCAGCTGGCAGGGCCGGCTGTTACGGAAGAATACATGCCGTCACACGGGACGATCCTGGGAGACGACAACGGCCAGGTCCCCTTGTACGCGCTCGATCAGCACCAGTGGATCTATGAGACCGATTACTACCAGTCGCTGCTTGAAAAAGCCAAGATAATCGACCCCACACAGTTGGTCTCAAGAGGGGAAAGGATTTCCCTGCAGCATACCTGTATTAACAGACTGCTGCTGTGGTGTCGAATGTTCGAGGCCTATTTCGTTCCAAACATAGAAGCTCGTACCAACCGGCAAGTCCACATAGACGTTTCCTCTTTTCCGGAACTGGGTTTAGCAGGTTTTGACACGGCGTATCTTATAGCCAACGGGACCCTGGACATGATCGAGATTTACGGTGGCTATGTGGGGGCGGAGTACCCAGTGCTGTCCCTGCAATACCTGTGGGGGCTGTGGCCTGACCACCAGACTCACTTCGCAGTGCAGACCGGCATAGCAGCGGAATTGGACACGGTTATCACAGGAGAAATGGGCGCGCAGGTGTTGATGCGAAACTGGATCGCGGGAGACGATCAGTACTTTTTCAGCAATCTGCGCCTGAATTCTCCCGCTGATTTCCGTGGCCTGAAGACACGGAGTCACAGCACTGAGCTGTCTGACTGGCTGGACGGAATGGGGGCGGAGTCCCAGTTCGTAGCCTTCGCCGAGGTATACCCCGCTATGGAACGGGGGATACTGGACGCCGGCGTAACCGGCGCCAACCCCGGTCTCTCCCAGCGTTGGTACGAGGTGACCGACTACATGAATGGGCCGCTAACAAGCTTTAACTCCACGATCATTGCGATCAACGACCAGGTGTGGGACGGCATTCCAGGCGATCTTCAGCAAATCCTGCTCGAGGAGGGCGCGAAGTTCGAGCTGGAGGCGCTGCGCTTGGCCGCCATTCAAAACATCACTCCCCTCCAAAGGAACATAGATGCCGGGATAGAGTACGCAGAGTTCAGTACGGAGATTCGAACGTTGGGCTTTGAATCAGCCGTCGAAAGCGTAATTCCAGGCTGGATCAAAAGGCTTGGGTATCCCAGATCAGGCCACGGAACAGTGGAGACATTCAACGAGCACGTCAGCCCCTACGTCGGCCTGTACATCGACGAAAATGGCTCTGCGGTCAGGACCGGCATCACCGCCGGTCCCCACGCTGGCAAGACAATGGAGCAAGTCCTGGCGGAGTAGTCGGCGCCCATCAATTCACCACCAGGTCCTGGCCAAGCTGCGTTAGCGTTTCGCAGCCCTCGGCGGTGGTTATGACCGTGTCGCCGACGGACATGGCGAGCACGTTGTCCGCGTCCAGCAGGATCATGTGCATGAATATCACCATGTTGGGCTGCACCACCACCGGGTTGTCGCGGAAAATCATCGGCCAGTCCATCCACGTCGGCGGGTAGAGGGCGCCCAGGCTGTAGCCGCAGGCGTTGAGCTTGTGGTCGCCGAACCCGGAGCGGTCCAGCGCGTCGGCGTGGGCCTGGAAGATATCGCCGAAGGTTGCTCCGGAGCGGCAGGCGTCCTTGCAGGCCTGCAGGGCCTCGGCGCAGGCGGCGTGCATTGCAACGTGGCGAGGGTCGGGATCCCCAGTCAGGATGGTGCGCATCAGGGCGGAGTGGTAGTGCCGGTAGGCGCCCCCGAACTCCAGCTGGAGCTGGTCGTTGTCGCCCAGGGTGCGGTAGCCGGTGAAGTTGCGGACGTTGAGCGCCGTTTCCCCCGAGCCGATGATGAACCGCGTCGCCGTGTAGTCGCCGCCTCCCTTGAAAACCGCCGAGGTCATGGCCGCCAGGATGTCCTGCTCCGAGGTGCCAGCTTTCGCCGTGCGCTGGGCCGCCAGCCACGCCTCGTCGGCCAGAACTCCAGCGCGGTGCACGTACTCGATCTCGGCGTCGCTCTTGACCAGGCGGAGGCGGCTGACCAGGTCAGACTGGTCCTCCCACTGGCATTTGCCCTCCATGGCGGCGCGCACATACTCCCATCGCCGTCCGGTGAGGCACCACGCCTCCAGCTCCACTCCAACTCTCTGGCCACGGCAGCCTTGCTCCTCCAGGATGTCCCACAAGTCCAGGCCAGGATTGACGCCAGCCCGGTCCACCCAGATCCGGATGTCCTCGATTATGGACGTCAGTCGGGCCTGGCGCAGGTCGGCCGACCGCGTCAGCAGCACGAGGCGGCCATCTGCGCCGAGGTACAGACACTGGAACTGGGAGTAGCCGGTGGTGTCGTATCCGGTCAGGTAGTACATGCTCTCCTGCCGGAAGATCAGGAGCGCGGCCAGGCCGTTGGCCTGGAGTTCGGCCACCACACGGTCGCGGCGGGATTTCAGTTCCTCCTCGGTGAAATGCAGCGCCATTTCGCACCCCCGTTTCCATCCGCTATCGGTTAAGTTGGCGATGCAAGTATAATCGGCGGAAACCCGGACACAAGAACACAGCCCGGCGCAGATGGAGGTCTGACATGGCTACCGTCAACACCGTTCTCGGGACCATCGATTCCTCGGAAATGGGGTTCACGCTGCCCCACGAGCACCTCATCGACTCATCGGCCGGTATCCGCATCAGCTACGGAGAGCTGGAGCTGCGCGACCGGGCGCTGGATATGGCGCTGGAAGACTTCAGCAAGGCCAAGGCCGGAGGTGTCGACACCGTGGTCGAGGTCTCGCCCATGGACCTGGGCCGCGACGTGGCGCTTATGAGGGAAGTGTCAGAGGCAACGGGAGTCAACTTCGTGTGCTGCACCGGCTGCTGGCTGGACATTCCCCGTAGCTTCTGGTGGCGCGACAAGGAGTTCATCGCCGACCTGTGGGTGCGGGAGGTCGAGGAGGGCATCGACGGAACGGACATCAAGGCCGGCATCATCAAAGTTGCCACCAGCGACCCCATCACCGAGCACGAGGAGCTGATGCTGCGCGCCTCGGCCCGCACTCACCTGCGCACGGGCATCCCCATCACGACACACACCCCGCCCATGTCGCGCATCGGCGAACGGCAGGTGCAGATCCTGACCGAGGAAGGCGTGGAGCCTCAGAACATCTACGTGGGCCACATCAACCAGACCCTGGACCCCGACTACCACCGGGAGCTGGCCCGCCTGGGCGTCTGGCTGGGATGGGACATCAACAACGCCTTCGGGCGCCCGCACCTGCCGCCGTGGGAGCAGCGGGCCGAGTACCTGAAGAACCTGCTTGACGAGGGCATCGAGTCGAACATGATGCTGTCTCACGACTGGAACGTGGTCCTGTCCCGCCTCAGCACATCGGGGTTCCCCAGCCGCGACCAGAACCCCGACGGCTACCTGTGGCTCAGCAACAAGTTTATCCCGCAGCTGATGGAGCTGGGAGTCCAGCAGGAGACCGTCGACCGCATGATGATAGAAAACCCACGCCGCCACTTCGAGAGCGTAAAGCCGGAGGCCTGATACGCATAGTCAGCACGAGATGGATGGGAGTGACTGCCATCACGGGTCGCCCTCTCTTCCGCGGACTGGAGTTCCGGTGGCGGAACCTGACCTCGGAGCCAAATTGGATCCAAATTCGGGCCAATTGCCTTTCCTTGCGGAATCTGGTCGTAAATATGCGAATTCGGTCACAGTCGCACTTGGTCTTTAGCCTGAATCATCCCGCAGGACACGGTTTGATGCATCCTGCTACTACGTAGGATGCCGATAATCTTTATTGACAAACGAATATCAATCCATATAATATGATAAGTTTGCATTGTCGGCGACCCGCGATTTTCGTCGGACGACAAACCCATCACAGGCCGGGGAGGATCTCCGAGGCCCTAAAGGAGAGGTAGTGTTTAACCGAAGATCTGGATTCTCAAGGTTATGGTTCCCCATTCTGCTGCTGATGGCGTTGGCACTGATCGTGGCATGCGGCACGTCGGCGACGGAAGAACCGACCAGCGCGCCTGCGGCCGCTCCCGAGGCAACGGCAGCGCCGCAAGCGGCTGCAACTGAAGCACCCCAAGCGGAACAAGAAGAGGAAGAGCAGGCGGCCCCAACTACAGCGGCGGCGCCTCAGCCGACCTCGACTCCGCGGCCCGCCCCCACCACGGCGGTACAGACACATGTATCGGAAGGGGTCATGAACTACGGCGTCAAGGAGACCGGTGTGTTCGAGGGTCACCCCCGGTTCATGTCCAGCCCGCGCGTCCAGTATTCCTCCGTATCATTCGGCGAATCCTTGGTCGCCATCCAAAAAGACTTGTCCCCTGGCCCGATGCTCGCATCGGAATGGGACATTTCGGACAACGGCCAGATATGGACATTCAAAGTTCGCGATGACGTTGAATTCCACCACAAGTGTGGACCGGACGCCAACGAGAGCTGCGGAAACCTGAACATTCACGACGTGCTCTGGAACTACAAACAATGGCACGAGGGTTCCCTGAACGCCCGCGCCGGGATCATCGGCGACTTCTGGGTCGGCAAGGCCGGCGGCTCCCAGAACGTCATCGATGACTACACCGTCGAGGTCGACACCGGCGAGCCCTGGCTCCGGGAACGGGCCTTCGAGTTCATGCGGACCCTGGGCGGCGTCAGCACCACCCTCGTGAGCATGCAGCAGACCCGCGACATCTTCGAGAGGGCCGGAAACAACTGGGACGACCGTTACAGCGAGCCGGGCGTGGCCACCGAGGAATACGAAGCGGCCGCGAAGGAAGCGAGCAAGAATATTTCAGCGACCGGCCCGTGGGAAATCGTCGGACCGACCAACGAGAGCAGCGTCTGGCGTTTCACCTCCGTTGACAACCACTGGCGGCAAACCCCCTACTTCGCAGAGCTCAACATCAGGTCCATCCCCGAGGAAGCCACCCGCGTAGCGGCCTTCCAGACTGGCGAGCTGGATATCATGGAAATGGCCTTCGACTCGCTGGCTGCGGTGCAGGCCGTTGAGGGCACCGAGATAGTCGCGTGGCCCAACGCCACCCAATCGGGTCTGAACATCTACGGGCAGACCTATGGCGTGGACAAGGAGGGCAATCCCTACAGCAACCACGACTGCAACAACGCCTGGGTGTCCTGCGACGAGGATCCCACATCCCAGGAATGGCAGGACGCAGTCAAGGTCAAAAAGGCCATGGCCATCTCGATCAATCGGCAGGAAATCGTGGACGAGCTGCTGGCCGGCTTTGGCGCACCTCTTTACCTCAGGGACTGGATGGGCTTCGAACACAAGGCCGATCCTAGGTGGACCCATGAGTACGACCCGGAGATGGCAAAGCAACTCCTGGAAGAGGCTGGCTACGGTCCTGGCAACGAGTTCACCATCACTCTCGCCACCGCCATTCGTGGCCGACCCGCCGAGGTGGAAGCCTGCGAAGCGGTTGGCGGATACTGGCAGGCCGTCGGCATCAACGTCAATTTCCAGCGGATTCCTTACGCCACCCTCAGGCCTGAGCTGATTACCCGTACGTTCCAGGGAGCCACCTGTCACGCTACTAGCCAGCGCTTGACTCCCGCCATTGGCGCCGGCAACTACGTGGCGAATTCCACCTTCAGCTACGGCACGGAGCACCCGTGGCTGGAGGAGAACGTCACTGCCCTGCTGGCCGAGACCAACCCGACAGAGGTTGAACGGAGGGAGAAGGAGGTCTTCGACTGGATGTACGACAATGTAATGGCCTTCGGTCTCTATTCGATCCACGGCATTTGGCCCGTGGGCAAGCGGCTCGACCCAGAATGGACGCCCATCGACTTCAGCGAACTCTCCTCCCCACAGGCCTTCGAATACATCAAGCACCGCCAGTAGAGGCCTACTGTAGTGCATCCTCTGCCACATACGCCGAGGAAAATAAAAGTAAAGGCCCGCCCCGATTGTTCGGGGCGGGCCTCTTATTGCCAGTGTTGTTGCCGCCACAGCGGCGCCGGTGCCTACCGCCGGACGAAGCGGCGGGCGGTCAGCTCACGGTACAGCATGGGCAGGCGCTCGGGCAGGGCCCAGATGTCACCCAGGACCTCGTAGCCCATATCGCCGCACATACTCTTCAGGTAGTCGTGCCCCGCCTTGTCCACCGTGAGGCAGAACGGCGTGATGTTCTGCTGGCGGGCCTCCACCAGCGCCATGTGGGTGTCGTGGACGGCGTACTCCTTCTCCACGCCCTCGCGGCTGTAGCCCCGGTCCTGGGGCCGCCCGTCGCTGACCAGGAACATGATCTTGGTGTGCGCGTCCTGGTTTTCCAGCTTGGTAATGGCGTGGCGGATGGCCGCACCCATGCGTGTGGCGTGCAGCGGCGTGATCTTGTCGATGCGCCGCTTGACCTTGTCGCCAAAGTTTTCGGTGATGTCCTTGATCACATAGAACTCGACGTTCTCGCGGCCGTAGCCGGAGAAGCCGTAGATACCGTAGGTGTCACCGATGTTCTCCAGTGCCTGCACCAGCAGCGCCGTGCTTTCCTTTTCGAGGTCGATGATGCGCTTGTAGTTGCGGCGCACCAAACCCTCGCGGCGGCGGCGCAGCCAGACCATGTACTCCACCGGATCGTCGGGTGCGTCGCGGTCGTCCACCATCTGGCGGCCCTCGTCAATGGCCTCCGCGGTGGAAGCGCTCATATCCAGCAGGAACACCACGGCCACGTCGCGACGGTTGCGGTTGCGGTGCCAGTAGATCTTGTCATCCGGCGGGATGTTCATCTTCAGATCGACCCAAGCCTCGAGCGTTGCGTTGAGGTCCAGGTCCTCGCCGTCGATTAGCCGGTAAGTCTTACGCATGCTCTCCGGCATGATCAGCTCGAACTGCCGGCGGATGTGAGCCGAGAGGGACGCGTAGTTCTTCAGGGAGTCCTGGTAGAAGTTTATGTCGCCCTCTTCGACCATTTTTTCCTTGACGATGCACCACCTGGGCTTGTAGTCGTTAGCGCGGAAGTCCCACTCGTCGTACAGGTAGGTCTGGGGCTCCCGGGTCTCCAGCTCCCCGCCGGAGTCGTCGTCGTGCATCAGCGGGCCGTAGCCCTGGCCGGGCTGCGAGTTGGGCGGCGGCGCTCCGGCCTCCTTCATGATGTTCTGGGCGAAGGTGGTCATGGCGTCGGTGATGTCGCCCTGCTCCGCGTCCAGTTCCAGCTCGTCGCTGTCCTGCAGGAGCTGCTCCAGCATCTCCTGGGTCATGGGCTGGGCCTCCCCGTCCTGATCGCCGCTGTCGGCTTGGAGACGGGTGAGCAATTGCACCATCTCGGGCTTGAAATCGCCGCGATAGTCCACGGGCTCGGGCGACTCGTAGGACTCATCGCCCTCCTGGCTCTCGCCCCGAGAGTCAATGTCGGCCTGGAGGCGGTCGACCAGGTCCTGGTACTCCTCCTCGTTGAAGTCGCCGGGCTCTTCCAGGTCCTGCTCGTCCCAGTTCTCCTCGTCTTCGGTCTGGTTGGGCAGGCGGGAGATGATCTCATAGGCACGGAGGGTGGCCTCGCCGGTGTCCTCCACGTTGGCCTCGGCCGTCCGCAGCTGGTGCAGGATGCGCGACAGCATCTCCGCAACCTCCTCGTATCCTTCGGGCACGGGAAGGCCGGTGAACCTCTCGAGGCTCATGTGGATGAGTAGTTCCACCATGGCCTGCTGCAACGGCATCTGCTCGATGTCGGGCCGGCCATCCAGCGTCTCAGTCTGGACGCGAGAAGAGGCGCGGCTGATTCCGGGGTATTCAACCTTGATGCGATAGTCGAGGCGACAGTCCTCCAGGACGGTGAACAGGTCGAAGGCCAGCTTGCCGTTCTCGAATAGAGCCAGGAATCGCCCGATGTCGGTGTACGCGCGAATGGCGCCGGCGCTTTCCTGCGGCATCATTTCATTGGAGCCACCCGGCCCCACTTCCATGAATGTGACTTCCACATCGGCCTCGCCGCCGGCCATTTCCCTGGCCATTTCGACCATGGCCTGGCGAGCTGCCTGCTCCTCCTCGCGCTTGGCGTTGAGTTCCTCCTCCACGGCGTGACGGCGGTCTTCGAACTGGGTTGCCGGTGTCTCGAAGTTGTACTCGAAGCTACCGAACTCGAGGTGGCTAACCTGGTGAGTGGATACCACCTTGAACCAGGAGAAGTTGTCCTGCTTGTTGGAGTAGTGATCAACCACGGGCGGCAGGAACACCTTGGAGCCGTCAGTGGAGGCAGTGTCCTCGTCCACCCAGCCGATGTTGCGGCGGACCAGCTCCTGGGTGTTCATGATCTCCACGCCAGCGCCGGACAGGGCCCGGCAGTAGAGGCGAAGGATACCCTTGACCCGGTCCAGTTCCAAGCTGGAGGAAAGGGTCTCAAGCATCTGCTCGGAGGTGTTGGACTCGATCTTGAAGAATGCGATGCCGCTTTCGGGGTTTTCCTGCAGCAGCCGCATTCCGTGCTGGTACCAAGTGTCCAGCTGGCTGACGGTGATGCGGTTCAGAACGCTGTCCAGGCTGCGCAGGAAGGGCGGCACGGCCTCGGGGGCCACCGCCACCAACTGGTCGCAAAGGTCCAGGATGTACCCCTGGTTGCCCTGCGGCACACGTCCCAGCGCCTGGGTGCCATCGGCCAGGAAGCGCGAGGTGTCGCGCAGCCCGACCTTGGCCAACCGTTCTCCCAGCTTGAGGAAGCGGCCGGTCTGGGCCTCGTCGACGTGCTGCAGCGCCCGGGGCACCAGCTCCAGGCAGGTCTTGACCTCGCGCCAGCTGGTGTCGATCAGGGCGCGGGTCATGGCGAGGAACGGCTCACGCTCACGGCCCATCCCCGGCAGAACATCCTTGCCCAGGGTGAGGCACTCGCTGGCGACGTCGTATGACTTGTACGACAACGCCTCGATCAGGGACGCGAACACCTCGACATCCCAGAATGGCAGGCTGCGCACCAGCTCCGGAGAAACCTCGAAGAACTTGGCCGCGAGAGTGCTGGACTTCCACGTACCCTTGTACAGGCTGCGGCCCAGGCCCGCCCAGCGGGGGATGTACTGCGGTCTGAGGTTGGGAACGATTGCGACACTGGACTTGAAAAACGCCACCGCCAGGGTGGGCGAGTCCTGGGCCAGGTAGGTGCCGCACCGCGCCCACTGCATGAAGGACGGGAACGACAGGAAACGGCATACCTCGGGGCTGACCTTGTAGTACTCGATCGCCGCCTCCCAAGACCGAATGGTCTGGGAGCCTATGGATACGCCTTCCTTGGCCCAGAGGACGACCTCATCGGGGCCAAAGGCGCTACCCACGGCACCGACCGACTCCTGGTAGGCCTCGAGAACCGCCGGGGGCATCTTCGCCAGTTCCTGTTCTATCTCGGGTGTCGGAGCGCTGCTTGTCAATTCAGACCCTCGCTTTCCAGCCCGTCCTCCAAAAGCTGCAGGAATTGCTGGAGGATTCTTGCGGTTGCACCAAAGACCAGGTGCCTGCCATAGGCGTAGGAGTGGACTGTGCTCGCCCCATCCGCCTGCCAGTGAGTTTCAACGCGAATGCTGGATGCATCCAGCAAAGCACTTACGGGGAATTCAACAATCTCGGCAATCTCGTCGACGCTGGGGCGGAAATGGTAAGGAGGCTCAATTGTGCCCGCAAACACGCTGACGCGAAACCGTGAACGCGTCGCCACCTCGTCCATTTCGCCAAGTACCGTGATGTCCTCCGGGCAGATGCCCATTTCCTCTTCGGTTTCCCTCAGGGCCGTATCCAGGGAGTCCCTGTCCTCGGGATCGGTGGCGCCACCGGGGAATGATATCTCCCCCTTGTGGTGCTCGACTTCCTGGGAGCGCTTGTTCAGCAGCACCCAATGGTCCCCATCCTTGGGATACAGGAGCACCATGACGGCAGCGGGCGTCAGGTCATCCCCGGTCACCCTGCTGGTGGTCCGGTTGGCCAACGCCCGCTTGATCAGTTCCGGAGGCGTCAGGGTTGCCTCCTCTCCCACTGCAGAATGCGACTCTTTGAGGTCTTACTCAAAAATGGAAGAGGTAACCTCTTCGAGACTGCGCTGCAGTTCGGGGTCGTCAGTCAGGGTCCAGACGATGGCGACCTGGCAGGCGCGGCGGGCAGGAATGCCCTCAGAAATAAGCCGGCCAGCGTAGATCAGCAAGCGGGTGCTGGCCCCTTCCTGCAGGCCGTGGTCTTCGAGATTCCGGATCTTCTCACCCAGCTTGGCCAGAGAGTCGGCCTGCTCTTCGGTGCAACCACTCTCAGACTGAATGATCTCCCGCTCGATTTCACGGGGTGGGTAATAGAATTCAATGGAGATGAACCGCTGGCGCGTGCTGTGCTTCAGGTCCTTCAGCGCGCTCTGATAACCGGGATTGTAGGAGATGCAGAGCAGGAACCGGTCGTCGGCCTCGATAATGGATCCGGTCTTTTCCACCGGCAGAATGCGCCGGTGGTCGGTGAGCGGGTGAATAAGGACAGTGGTGTCCTTGCGGGCCTCTACAACCTCGTCAAGGTACAGGATCGCTCCTGCCTTGACGGCTCGGGTCATCGGACCGTCGATCCAGCGGGTACCATCGGCATCCAGCAGGTAGCGGCCCACCAGGTCGCTGGCGGTCAGGTCTTCGTGGCAGGCGATGGTTACCAGTGGCACGCGAACCTCGCCCTCACGGACTTCCTGCGATTGGTTGGCGGCAGCCTTGTCCTGTTCCTTTATCACGGTGAGTGGACGGCCCAGTTTCCAGGCCATGTATTCCACGAACCGGGTCTTGCCACATCCGGTCGGGCCCTTGAGCAGAACCGGGATGTGCTGCTGGTAAGCCGCGGCAAACAGCTCCATCTCGTCGCCGACGGCCCGGTAGTACGGCTCCGCCCGCACGAGGAACTCCTCGATCGCGTACTCACTGTAGTGTTGTACCTCTTGCTCTGCGGCTTCTACCATTATGTCTGTTCAATCCTTTCTTTAACTCGGGTCGCCCACAACTCGTCGATCGCCTCTCGCATCGATTCGACGTCCTTGGAGTTGTCAATCACAAGGTCGGCTCGCTCTAGCCTTTCCTCTCGGCTCATTTGAGACGAGATACGCCGGCGGGCCTCCTCTTCATTCATTCCGTTCCGCTGTGCCAGTCGCTCAATCACCACTTCGACAGAAGAATCGGTTACCCAAACCTCCTGCACCAAGGAGTTCCAGCCCGCCTCAAAGAGAAGCGCTGCCTCCACGACCACCGCCTCTGCGCCAGCCTCTCGATGTGCGTCTATCTTCTCCTGCACCATACCTGCCATCAGCGGGTGCATGATCCCATTGAGGCGGGCCAACTGCTCTGGGTCCGAGAACACGATGGCACCCAGAGCTCGCCGGTCAATCTCGTTTTCCGGGCCTAAAATGCCATCTCCGAAAGCCTCGACCACCTGACGCCAAGCCTCGGCGTGCGGCCTGTAGGCTTCGTGTCCCACCACATCCGCATCGATCAGCTGCGCACCCAAGGATACCAAGTACCTCGCGGCCTCGCTCTTTCCCGTCCCGATGCCTCCTGTCAAGCCGATGACCAACATGTTTCCTGGTTTCACCGCCTGTCAGCTCACATCAACAATGGAAAAAACACAAGCAATCGCACCGTGCCATCAACACGGCGCCTTAACACCTGAGAACTATTACCGCACAACGTGGCCCATTCTAACAATCACTCTCCGATATGGTCAACTTGAAGTCCGGAACCTCGCCCTCAGCGGCGCGGGTCGCAAGGAGAGTTAGTGGGGTTTTGTCAATCAATGATGACGATGGTGCCCCGTTTGGACTCCCACAGGTCCTGCAGCTCGCGGAACATCCTAGCGTACTCGTCGGTTCCGATGGGGGTGGTGGTCATGATCACCGCGTCCTCGCGGTTGTCCGAGTAGTACCCCTTGCGGATTCCGACGGATTTGAAGCTGTATTTCTCGTAAAGGCGCTGGGCTATGAAGTTGGAGACCCTGGCCTCGAGAGTCATGACACGGGACCCGTATTCCCTGGCAGCCCTGAGTGACCCGATGAGCAGGAGCTCGCCTATGCCGTTGCCACGCATTGTCTCGCGTACGGCTATTTCAGTGATGTGGGCCTCATCTCCCTGGTACCAAACGCTGACATATCCGGCGATGGCCGGATCCTCCTCGTCCGGCGCTTCCACCTCGACGCCGCCAAAGCCAAGCCGCCCAGCCAATCTGGACAGCCAGGACTGCTCGGCCTCTACGTCTTGACCGGGCTCGGATTCCGGGTCGGGCCGTGGAGCGTTATCAGCCTGATCCAAACAGGCTACCAGGTAGCAGGCCCGCTTGTTGTTGATGTCGCGCTTGAAGGGAGAACTAACCCAGGTGGGAGAAAAGGCTTCCCTTTCGATCTCCACAACCTCGGTAATGTCCTCTCTCTGAAGGCGGCGAAGATAAACGGAATGGGGCTGCGGCAAACCGTCCAATTCCCAACTAAAGAGGCAGGCGGCTCATGCACCCGCCGCAGTTTTGTGAATTGTAGCACAAAGATACCCGCCCAATGGGCCACTAAAGGGACGACTGACCGGGCCGACGCAGATGGCTTTATAGCACCCGCACGGTCCCATACTTCCCGTCGAATCCAGGCTCAACAGAAACCTTGCCCATGCGTGCATTCAGGATGGCCCTCGCCACCGGCTCCCCGGCCACCCGAGTCAGATCCGATTCCTTGGCATTCGCCAGCACGTCGAGCTCACTGCCCAGTTCGTCGCAGAGCTGGCGGTAGACCCGCTGCACCCCCTTGGTCCTGGGCCCCGCCTCCAGTGTCCCGCCCAACAGTTCGGCCAGAGGGACCAGCCTCATAAAGGGAGGGCGTCCGCCCGCGTGCCGTATCAAACCGTCTTCGCCCGGCTGGTAATTCGGTTGGTCGCCGATCACCCGATTCGCCAACGAGAGTACACGATGGAGCACCCCGAGAGTCATGGGCCGGCCGCATTCCATGCAAGCGACACTGTTCTGTTCCAACGTTTGTCGAGGAGGTTGGCTGACGCCGCACTTGCGATGGCCATCGTAATGGTATTTCCCCTCTTCGGGATAGAACTCCACTGTATATGCAATCGCGTTCTGCCGGATCGCGTTCTTGAGGCCACAATACGTCGGCACGCCTCTGAAGGCAGTTGACTCACGGCCCAGGTTGGGAAGGGAATGGGCGTCGGAAAAGGAGACGATAGCCCGGCCGTCCAGCTCGGGAATCGCCCAGTTCATAGCGGGGTCGCTGGACAGCCCCGTCTCAACGGCCGCCACGAGGGGCGCCAGATCGCCGAAACACTCCTCGAGGCTGTCGAACCCGGACACGGAACCAAGTACCCCGTACCACGGCGTCCAGATGTGGGCCGGGATGACCATCGCGTCAGGGTCCAGGTCCAGCGTCCTGGACGTCAGGTCCGCCGCGCTCACTTTCGCAGTCGGCCGGCCGTCGCTCGCGAGCTTGGCGCCGAGTCGCTCGAGTTCACCCACGAATTGTCGCACCGACTCGAATGAAGAGAGGTACACAAGGAGGTGCATTCTCCTGGTTTTACCTCCCTGCTTGAAGACGCAGCTAACTTCCGTACCGAGTACAAAATTAACGCCGCCATGCCGGTAGGTGCCGTAGTCTACTTCTTCGAGACCAGACTCCAGTTCAGACAGCCAAGCGGGATGAGTGAAGTCGCCGGTGGAGAGCAACTGAATCCCCTTGAGCCTGGCGGTTTCAGCAATGCTGGCCAACGTCAGGTTCTTGCTGCAGGCGTAGGCGTAGCGAGAATGTATGTGGAGGTCCGCGATGTACTGGCCGGAAGTGGACATAGGGCGAGTCTAGCACACGGGCTCCGCGACGGAACCGGCGCCGTGGCCGACCCTGCGGCTGCCGGAGCAAGGCCCTGCCAACGACCGGATTGCCTCCAGTCCATTTGAATGGGGAAGGAAACCGAACGACGGTGATCCATTAATAGAAAAGGGGCCCTCAGTTGGGGACCCCTGTTCCAGCCTCGGGGCGTTGCTCTCGTGCCTCGCTGGCGCCGACTTCCGCTGGGGACAATCACGCCTTTTGGTCACAGGCCATTGGACTCGCCCCTGCTCACCCGCCGTGTCTAGCGGGCCTGCCTCCGCCGCTTCCAGAAGCGGTAGCCGCCGTATGCGGCTAGGGCCAGCGCTGTGGTTCCCAGGGCTATTCCGAGTTTCGCCTTCGTCGACATGGTTCGTACCTCCTTTTCTGAACCTTCGCGACCGGCGGAGTTGCTTTCGCACTCGCCAGTCATCGTCGCGCATCAAATCGTGTGTCTGTATTAGTTATACCAATAAATATTATATCTGTCAAGTGTGTGAATGCATTCACAATATGATGTATATCAAGCGTTGATGATGGCGAGCCTCTCCTCGTTCCGGTCGACTTGCCAGCGTCCCGCTTGACCGGCAACGAGGCCAGATTTATCCTGTAGGTCGTACGAGTCCGTTATTTGGCTGTCTCATAGACCTTTCAACAATGGAGGATAGAATTTAAGTATGCCAGCCAAGCATATTATTAGCGACGAGGAAGCGCAGCAGGCGCTGCTGAAAGGCATCTCCATGGTGTCGAACGCCGTAGGCAGGACACTCGGACCCAAGGGCAGGAACGTCGCCGTGGAAAAGAAATGGGGCGCTCCGGTCATCACCAACGACGGAGTAACCATTGCGAAGGAAGTGGAACTGCCCGAATCCTTCGAAAACATGGGCGCTCAACTCATCAAGGAGGCGGCCAGCAAGACCAATGACGTGGCGGGCGACGGGACCACCACCGCCACCGTTCTGGCCCACCACATCGTCCGCGACGGAATGAGGAACGTGGCCGCCGGCGCTGACCCCATGGCCATCAAGCGTGGCCTCGACAAGTGCGTGGCAGCGCTGGTGAAGGAGCTGGCGGGTATCTCCACCCCGGTACAGGGGCGCGACCAGATGGCCCAGGTCGCCACCATCTCAGCCAACGACAGCGAGGTCGGTAACATGCTCGCCGACGTGCTCGAGCAGGTGGGCGCCGAGGGCGTGGTTACCATCGAAGAGGGCAAGGGAATCGAGTCGGAGACCGAATTCGTCGAGGGCATGAACTTCGACCGCGGCTACATCAGCCCCTACTTCGTCACCAACCCGGAGCGGATGGAGTCGATCATCGAGAGCCCCCACATCCTCGTGACCGACAAGAAGATCTCCTCGGCAGCGGAACTGGTTCCGGTGCTGGAGAGCGCCCTGCAGGTCACCCGCAACCTGGTGGTGATCGCCGAGGATGTGGAAAGCGAGGCCCTGGCGGTGCTGGTGGTCAACAAGCTGCGCGGCACCATCAACTGCCTCGCGGTCAAGGCGCCAGGGTTCGGGGACCGTCGCAAGGCCATGCTGGAGGACATCGCCATCCTGACCGGCGCAGAGGTAGTGTCGGAGGAGCGGGGACGTCGGCTGGACCAGGCCACCGTCGCCGACCTCGGCCAGGCCCGCCGCATCGAGACCACCAAGGACCGCACCACCATCGTGGGCGGCACAGGCGAGGAGTCGATGATCAAGGGCCGGATTGAGCAGATTCGCGTCCTCATCGAGGAGACCACCTCCGAGTACGACAAGGAAAAGCTGCAGGAGCGGCTGGCGAAGCTCTCCGGCGGTGTCGCGGTGGTCAAGGTTGGGGCACCCACCGAGCCCGAGCTGAAGAACCGCAAGGCCCGCGTCGAGGACGCGCTCGCGGCCACCCGTGCCGCCGTTGAAGAGGGCATCGTCCCCGGAGGAGGCGTTGCCTACGTGCGCGCAGTGTCGGCCCTGGACAGCGTGAGCCTGACGGGCGACGAGGCTGTGGGCCGTAGCATCCTGCGGGGAGCCCTGCAGGAACCCGTCCGCATCATCGCCCGCAACGCCGGAGCAGAACCGGCGGTCGTGGTGGACGAGGTCAGCCGCAACAGCGAGCGCAACTACGGCTTCGACGCTGCGACCGGCGATTACGGAGACTTGGTGGCCAGGGGCATCATCGACCCCACGAAGGTCTCGCGGTCTGCCCTTGAGAATGCGTCCAGCGTGGCTGGAATGATCCTCACCACCTACTCCCTGATCACCCAGGAAGAGGAAGAGGAACACGACCACCACGGTCATCACCACTAGGGATCACAGCCTCCGGGCACCATCGAACCGGAGGCGAAAATTATTTCAGATACGGCTGAGGTGATTTTGATGATTTTCTCGATGATGGTCACGGTGTGGACCTGCGACAAGTGCGGATACGAGAACGGCCCCATGCGGGACGTGTTCTGCGGTGGCTGCGGCAATCGCCGCCCCGGCTGGTAGCCCCAAGCCGCATCCCCTGTCCAGGAAGACAACAACAAGAACGGGCTGGTAGATCCAGCCCGTTTCTCTTTGGAGGCTACTGTTTTGCCTCACAGTAGTGTCACCCGTAAGTTGTCCTTTGTCCGTGACTTAGGGCAGTGGCTTGCGGGGCTATTCGGCACTCATTGCCTCCTGAACAGATAGGCGGGCGCCGAACAGGCCGGCTTGAACCTCGCCCGGCTCGGCGGCCTGGGAACATCGGACTCCACCATCTCCAGAGTCAACGGAGTTCCCCGGGCGGTCCTGAAGTACGCGGCCAGTTCGCATTCGGAGGTTTCCAAGCGCAGGTTTTCTCCGGAGAAAACCGCGCACAAGAGATAGTCCGGATCCACAAAGGCGCGACGGGCATCGTAATGTTCGTCATTGACCAGGAGCAGGCCGTCGGTAGCTAGGAAGCGCTTGCAGGCTTGGGAAATCAGTCCCGCGTTGAGAGAAATTAGCAGGTCGAAGGATCCCTCCGGCTCGGAGGTGAGGGTGCGGTAATCCTGCTGATACCAGCAAATTTCGGGGGCTTCCGGGTAGTCCCTGTGGTCTGTCACGTACCCCCGCAGATCGGGGTCCGCCAAGGCATCGGCGAATCCCGCGAGGGAATCAACGTAGCAGACATATGGGAAGTACAAGGACGGCGTGATATGCAGGTAACTGCCGGGGTAGAGTACCCGCCGAGCGTGCAATTCATCCCTGACTGTCCGAAACACCGACCGGAGGCCATCATCAAATCCCGGACCGTTCAGGTAACGGGACTTGTAAGTGCCCAACGGATCACTCATCCGCATTGCTGTTCAATCCCTGGCACACAACCTCAATCCGCCGTTGGTGTTGCCATCCGTTATGTCGGCGGGCGGGTCAGGCGTAGCTCAGCAGCGCATTCGCCAGTTCCTGGGGTCGTTGCCACATCCCCATATGGCAGGCGTCAATCTCGATCACCTCGTCGCTGTTCAGACGCTCGGCGGTCCTCCGCTGGGCCTGGCTGGAGACCACCTTGTCCTGGGTGAGCACAACACATGAGACCGGTGCGGGCAGCTCGTCGTCCAGCGACACGCCCGAGTTCAGTAGTCGTGTCGGCAGAGGACCGAAGAACCCCAGAATCTGGACAATTTCCATGGAGTCCATGGTGTTGCAAAGATAACCGCTGACAAACGGGTGGGGGTACCTCAGCTCCTTCCGGGATAGAGAGTTCAAGAGGGACAGCATCTTCAGTCCCCGGCCAATGCTTCCGGCGCAGGCGCTGACGAATGTGCGGGACCCTTCAGGCACAATCCCGCCCACGATGCAGACGCGCTTGGGTGGAGTGTCCAGGCTGCCCGCGGCCTTCAGAACGATGCCGGCGCCGATGCCATGGCCCACCAGCACCACATCGCGGAGCTGCTCCCGTTCCACCGTGTGCCTGATGGACTCGACGCATTCCTCCACGCGAACGGCGGCGGTGTCACCCTGAGCATCGGGGCCGTGGCCGGGCAGGTCAATGGTCCGGACGCGGTTGGCGCGACGCGGCTTGTGCAGCCTCGGCGGATGTTCCTCGGGGGCAGTCATCAGGCCCCAGACCTTGCCCCACACCCAGGAACCCTGTCCCGCGCCATGCACCAGCAGATAATCGGTCATTGTGCTTTATGCTCCGCTTCTGTCTTCATTATTAGGCTTCATCATCAGGCCGCATCACCCACGTTGAATTTCAGGGAATATCACTCACACACCCAGCGACTGCAGGGCCGATAGCAGGTCCGAGTCCTCATCGGGGCCGACAGTGCGAGGGTCGAAGAGCACCCTCTCGTCCTCAACCCTGGCCACTACGGGAGGCCGGTTCTGCCGCAATCGCTGCATAACTCCGTCCGCACCACCACTAGTGCCGTCTGCATTCAGGGCCAGCACCCATGTAGGCAACGTCTCTCCAGGCAGGCTGCCGCCGCCTATGGCCGACCGTGATTCGCAGACTTCGTAAGCGCCCGAAAGCCTATACCGCCATTGCTCGGCGCGCTGGCGAATGTTCTCCGGCTTGGCGGAGATCATGCGCCAGACAGGCACTTCCCGCTCTGCCTCGCCTTTCAGGTAGTGAACCAGCGTGGCCGTCAGGCTGGCCAGGCTCAGCTTGTCGATGCGAACGGCCCGGGCCAGGGGGTGCCGGGCCAGCCGGGAAACCAGATCGCGCCGCCCCACCACGATGCCTGCCTGGGGCCCGCCCAGCAGCTTGTCGCCCGAGAAGAATGCCAAGCCCATCCCTGCACTTACGCTTTCCTGGGGCATGGGCTCGTGGACCAGTCCGTATTTCTCCGTGGGGAGAAGGCTGCCGCTGCCGACGTCGTGCAGAACCGCCACGCCCAGACGGTCGCCCAGCTCGGCCAGTTCCCGCATCCCGACCTCGGCAGTGAATCCCTCGACGCGGAAATTGCTGGCATGAACTTTCAGATATGCCGCCGTATCCCCGGTCGTGGCGTCCTCATAGTCGCGGAGGTAGGTTCGGTTGGTGGTACCCACGTCGACGAGGGTGGCACCGCTCTGGCGCAAAACGTCCGGCACCCGGAAGCCACCGCCAATCTCCACCGCCTCGGCTCGGGAAACGATGACCTCGCGACCTGCCGCCAGCGCCAACAGTCCCAGCAGCACTGCCGACGCGTTGTTGTTCACGGCCAGGGCAGCCTCGGCCCCGGTGATCTGCCGCAGGAGAGACTCCAGCTGCGCCTGGCGGGAGCCGCGTCTCCCCGATTTGAGGTCAAACTCCAGGTTCGAATAGCCGGAGGCAGCCTCATCGGCAGCCAGCATGGCAGCCTTGCTGAGGGGTGCCCGCCCCAGGTTGGTGTGAATCACCACCCCAGTCGCGTTGATCACCCGACGCGGCTCGGCGCGCACCAAGTCGTCCACTCGCCGGCAGACCAGGACGGCAACCTCATCCAGTCCTGCCGCAGCCTCCCCCTGCCGTATGCGCTCCCGGGCCAGGTCCAGCTCGCTGCGCACCAACTCAACCACCCACTGGCGGCTGAAGGAGGCAGTCATCGAGGCCACCTGAGGCGTTGCCAGAACATTGTCGACGCTGGGAAGATTTCTGTATTGCATCGGGGTCCGCGAAGGCAAGTGTGCCGCCGCATATTCTAGCACGGCGACCGCAGAGGCTCCGCATTGTGAGGATGCAACCCACCGGGCGCAAAGAGTCGGGGCTTTCGCATTTAGCTTCACGGCATCAGCCGGTACCGCTTTCACAGGTTGGGAAGGCAAATATAGTTGTTTTTCCTCTCATTTTCTCGCATTCCCTTGCATTCCGGGCAGCCAGTCGGGCTAAAGCAGATCGCCAATGCACTGATTCGGGTCCGGCGAATCATTCTCAAATCAGCGTAGGGACGCGTCATGGGGCTTGGCAAGACGAAAACGTCACTGGGCAATCCCAAATGCGATAGCCCAGCGCAAACGAGTGTCAAAGGGGTGACAATCATCGGCACAGCATTATAGAATTGGGCATCATGCTGAATGTAATCTCGGGCAGCATCGGGCGAGTGGGTGTTTCAAAGGGCAAAATCGCCGTTATCGCCGTAATAGCGTTCCTGACGCTGACCTTCTTCGCCATCGGTTACTCTGCGGTGGAAAGCGCCGAGGGAAATGCCGCCGCAACGGGCCAGCATACTTCCGAGGGTAGCGAAAACGCCGCTATCTCCGCATTCAAATTCGTTTGACCATTGCACTGAACCTGTCGCCGTCGGCGACGCAGAGAACGCAGGCAAAAGGCGCGAGCCATCTCGCGCCTTTGCAGCGTCATGAATTCCTTCCATTAGGCCAAATTGGAGTTGTACCCAAGGAGATGATCAGATGACAGCAGGCGAGGCGGGCCTGCCCCCGGAACTGGAGGCCCTGAAACTGACCATACGGCAGATCGTCAAGGACGAGTGTTATCCCCTCGAGGCGGGATACCTGGCCAACCCGACGCAGGAAGGGGTGGACGACGGCTCCCCCCGGGGTATCGCCGAGGCCCTGCAGGGCATCCTGGGCACGTTGCAACCGGACCAATGGGGCAGGTTGAACCAGATTTCCAAGGACACCGGCATCTACACCTCCTTCGTCCCTGAGGAGTACGGCGGTGGCGGCATGGGAGCCCTGGGCCACGTGGTGCTGGACGAGGAGGTGCACAAGAGCATCGTCCAGCTGCCAACCTCGCCCGTGCCGATGATGATGATCGGCAACTGCACTCCCGAGCAGGAGCAGGAATACCTGGTCCCATCGATCAACGGCGAACTGCACTATGCCTTCGGCCAGACCGAGCCTGAGGCCGGCTCCGACCCAGGCGGAATGATGCAGACCCGCGCCGTGCTGGACGGGGACGACTGGGTGCTCAATGGCACCAAGACGTTCATCTCGGGAGGAGCTAGCGCCGACTACATCCTGGTGCAGGCGGTGACCGACCCCGAACTGCGGCAGAGGGGCGGCATCACCATGTTCATCGTGGACAACCCCAGCCCCGGCCTGTCCTTCGACCCGATCCGCATCTGGATCAACCCGCACAAGAACCAGCAGCACACCATCCACCTGAACGACGTCCGCGTACCCCAGACCAAGGTGCTTGGCGAAGTGGGCCGAGGGTTCACGCTGGGCCAGAAGTGGCTGGTGCATCACGACCGTCTGCTGCGAGGGTCCATGGCCCTGGGTATCCTCAGCCGTGCCCTCGAAATGGCCGTTGATTGGGCCAAGCAGCGGGTCACCTACGGGCGGCCCATCGCCGACCGCCAGGCGATCCAGTGGATGCTGACCGACGTATACATCGACATCATGACTCTCCGCGCCGCCACCCGCGAGGCCGCCGCCCGCGCCGACGCGGGCGACGACGTTCGGGTGGAGGCATCGATGATCAAATACTGCGCCGGGGAGTGGGGGCACCGCAGCATCGACAAGATCATGCAGGTGTTCGGCGGTACGGGAGAGACCCTAGATCTGCCCATCGCCCACTGGTACCACCTGCTGCGGCACGCGCGCATCGGCGGAGGGACGTCGGAAATCCACAAGTTCGTGATGGCCCGCGCCCTGCTGGATGGACGCGTAAACTACCAGGGCTGAGTCTATCTGCCCCAGGAGCATTAACCGTGGTCAAGCTGAAAGGACTCGCCAATTATCGTCTCCTGTTCCTGCTGGCTGCCCTGTCATTGGTGTTTACCACGGCCTGTTGGGCAGCCGCTATCAAGGGCCCCTTCGACGGAGACGGGAACTACGAGGCAAAGAGAGAGGCCGCCAACGGTGCCTGGGCCTCATCCGGCGGCGGCAAGTCCAGTAACGGATCCGGCGGCTATGTCGCTCCCTACGACGGTTCCCAGGGCATCCACGTCCGGGCCACCGGCACCGTCAGTGGCGCCCCCGATCTTGCCATCCTCCGCCTCGGAGTTGAGTCCGTCGAGGACACCGCCTCGGAGGCGCGGGCTGCCGCTGCTGCCGCCATGGACGGCGTGATGACCGTTTTGATGGATGCGGAGATCGAAGACCGGGACATCCAGACCCAGTACTTCAGCATCAGTCCCAGGTATGAGAGCGTCAGGGTCACCGAATGTGAAGACGACAAGGAAATTGCCCTCGAACGAATAGGGGAGGGAGAAAACTGCGTCACTCGCTGGGAACAGGAACTGGTCGGCTATTCCGTCAGCAATCAGGTGTCAGTCAAGATGCGCGCCCTGGATCAGGCCGGAACAATCATTGACCAGGTCACTGACGCAGCAGGAGACCTTGTGCGGGTCAACGGGATAAGCTTCACCATTGAGGACATAGATCCGCTGCGAGACCAGGCGCGGAACGAGGCCCTGGCCAAGCTGAGGCAGAACGCCGAGGGCCTGGCCGAACTGGCAGGTGTTGGCCTGGGACGGCTGGTGCACCTGCAGGAGCAGACTGCCTACATCGAACCGCTCCAGCCCGTATTCGCCCGCGCCGCCTTTGCCTCCGAGTCAGCAGCCGACACATCGATCTCGCTGGGTGAGTTGGACGTCTCGGTTTCGGTAAGTGCCGTATACCTGATCACCGAACCGGACTCTGAATGATAGAGCTGGGCTTTCAAGGCCATAGTCTCTTATGGATCCATCGCTTGCCGGGCCCGTGCGCCATTGCTAGAATCCCCGAAACAATTTGCGGCTACGGACGCTGACAGAAGTTGTACATGGTACTTAGCGACCATACGATCAAGGAGGAACTGGAAAAAGGCCGAATCGTCATTGAACCCCTCGATCCGGCAGACATCCAGCCCGCCAGCGTTGACCTTCGCCTCGACCGCAAGATCCTGGTCTTTTCCAACTCCCGACGGCCCCACATAGACGTGAGGATGAGCATGGACGACCTCACGGAGACCGTGGAGATAGCGGACGAGATCCCATTCATCCTGCATCCTGGCGAATTCGTCCTCGGCAGCACCCTGGAGCACATTGAGCTTCCAGACGACCTGGTGGCGCGGCTGGAGGGCAAGAGCAGCCTGGGACGGATTGGGCTGGTAATTCACTCCACAGCAGGCTTCGTAGACCCTGGTTGGAAGGGGCACCTGACGCTGGAGCTGAGCAACTTGGCGCGACTGCCCATCACGCTGTACTACGGCATGAAAATCGGCCAGATATCCTACCTGCGCCTCACCACCCCCGCTGACCGACTTTATGGTTCCGAGGGACTCGGCAGCAAATACCAGGGACAGACGGACCCCACTGCAAGCCGATTTTCCCAGGAATTCTCCGGCCCGGGCACTCCGATTCGGACTTCCTCACCAAAGTCCGGCCGCACCCTTCGGGGCAGCAGCTAGAGGGCCGGGAAATGGACTTCATGGACCGGGCCATCCAGTTGGCGCGATCGGCGTTGGGGTCCACCAGCCCTAACCCCGCCGTCGGCGCCGTCCTGGTCAGGGATGGAAGAGTCATAGGTGAGGGGGCAACGCAGCCGCCCGGTCAGGCCCACGCCGAGATCGTCGCCATGCGGCAGGCCGGAGACAGCGCCCGGAACGCGACACTTTACGTCACTCTGGAGCCCTGCTGCCACTACGGCCGCACTCCTCCCTGCACCGGAGCCATCATCGAGGCCGGAGTGGCCGAGGTGGTGGTTGGCGTTTCCGATCCCAATCCCCGGGTGGCCGGCAACGGGATCACCGAGTTGCGAGAGGCAGGCATCCCGGTTTCCCTCATGTATTCCGACATGGACTCCTCGCCGGATGTCCGTGAACTGTACGAGGGATTCGCCAAGCACATCGGGACGGGACTACCCTACGTCCTGGCCAAGTTCGCCATGAGCCTGGACGGTAAGATCGCGACGCACACTGGAGACTCCAAGTGGGTGACGGGGCCCGAGGCCCGTGCGCTGGTGCAGTTGATGCGCCGTGAGACGGACGCCATCATGGTGGGGGCGAATACCATTCTGGCCGACGACCCTCAGCTGACCGCCCGCGGCGACGACAACCAGCCCCTGGAGAGGCAACCCGTCAGGGTCACCCTGGACAGCCAGTGCCGGATGCCGGTACGCTCACAGTTGTTGCGGCAGCCCGGCGAGACGCTGGTGTACACCACCGACGCGGCCCCGGCAGGAAACGTCAGCGGCCTGCTGCGTGCCGGCGCCGACGTCGTCCCGGTCGGCACCACCTGCGAGGGCCTAGTCAGTCCCAGGGAAGTGCTGGCGGATCTCGGGCAGCGTGGCATCGTCAACCTGCTGGTCGAGGGCGGTGGCAAGACCCTCGGCTCCCTCTTCGACGAGGGCCTGGTTGACAAAGTGCAGGCGTTCGTCGCTCCGGTCATCATCGGAGGTATTGGGGCCGCCTCGCCGGTGGAGGGAGCAGGCGCCGAGATCATGTCGCGCACCCACCGGCTTTCCGGTGCGACGATGCGGCAGGTCGGCGCAGACTGGCTGATCACCGGGTACCCAAAGATTCCCACTTCGGATGAGTGAAGGAGCGGTGCAGCTATGTTTACTGGCATAGTCGAAGAGGTCGGATCCGTAGTTGCGATAAGCAATAACGGCATGACAGTTCGGGCAGAGAAGGTGATGTCCGACCTCAAGCTGGGCGACAGCATTGCCGTGAACGGCGCGTGTCTGACTGCCGTCTCCATCGGCGACTCTGAGTTCTCCGTTGACCTATCCCCCGAGACCATGCGGCGCACCTCCCTGGGAGACCTGGCGACGGGCGGCGTCGTCAACCTTGAGCGGGCCCTGTCTGCCAGCGACCGGATGGGCGGGCACATTGTGCAGGGCCACGTGGACGGAACGGGGCGGGTGACATCCACCAAGGATGACGGCGATTCAGTGATCTACCGGGTCAGGGCTCCGGCCAGATTGATGCCATACATCGTGGAGAAGGGCTTTATCGCAGTTGACGGTATAAGTTTGACCGTGGTAAAAGTAGGAACTTCCTCGTTCACCCTGGCTGTGATACCATACACACTCCATAATACTAACCTGCGAACATTATTGGTCGGCGCAAGGGTGAACCTGGAGGCCGACATTCTGGCGAAATACGTGGAAAACCTGCTCAAGAGGTAACTCCGAGCGGCGGAACCCAAGGCCAGGAAAAGGACTGAAAGATGCCCCTGTGTAGTCTGGAAGAGGCACTGGACGAACTCAAAGCGGGCAAACTGCTGATTGTAGTGGACGATGAGAACCGGGAGAACGAGGGCGACCTCGTAATGCCGGCTGAAACCGTGACCCCGGAGGCAATCAACTTCATTGTGAAGTATGCCCGGGGGTTGCTTTGTATGCCCGTCATTGGTGAGCGGCTGGATGAGCTCCAGATGCCGCTCATGATCAGCGAGAATGCTGGCAGAAAGGACCAGACTGCCTTCACCATCTCGGTGGACTACAAGATCGGCACAACCACGGGCATTTCCGCTTTCGACCGCGCCGCTACCGTGCAGGCGATGATAGATCCCGGAGCCAGCAGTGACGATTTCATTCGGCCTGGGCATCTCTTCCCGCTGCGCTACCATCCCGGCGGGGTGCTGGCGCGACCGGGCCACACCGAGGCCATCGTGGACCTGTGCAACCTGGCCGGAATGTACCCAGCCGGCATCGTCTGCGAGATGATGAACGAGGATGGGTCGATGTCCCGTCTCCCGGAGCTGGAGGAGTTCGCCGAGGTACACGACCTCAAGATCCTCAGCATCGCCCAGATAGTTGCCCACCGTCGCCACAGCGAGCGCCTGATCGAGCGGGTCGCCGAAACGCGCCTGCCGACTCGCTACGGGGAGTTCAAGGCAATCGGCTACCGCAGCTACTACGACCAGGGCGAGCACATCGCTCTCACCACCGGGGAATGGAACGCTGACGACCCTGTCCTGGTGCGCATCCACAGCGAGTGCCTGACCGGGGACGTGTTCGGCAGCCAGCGCTGCGACTGCGGGGAGCAGGTGGAGTTGGCCCTGAAAACCCTCGCGGAGGAGGGCACTGGCGTGCTGCTCTACATGCGCCAGGAGGGCCGGGGCATCGGCCTTCACAACAAGATCAAGGCCTATTCCCTGCAGGACCATGGCCTCGACACCGTTGAAGCCAACAAGACGTTGGGCTTCGAGGCCGATATGCGCCACTACGAGGCAGGAGCACAGATTCTCCTGGACCTCGGCGTATCAAAGCTTCGCTTGCTGACCAACAACCCGGGAAAGGTGGTCGGGCTCTCCGGATTCGGCTTGGAAATCCAGGACAGGATTCCCTTGGAAGTGCCGGTAAACGACGAGAACCGCAACTACCTGACAACCAAGAAGCAACGAATGGGGCACCTGCTGGGCAACTGCTAAGCGAGGGCAGACTCTCGCCAAATAGCCTCGGATAGACAAAGGAGCGGCCGCAAGGGACGCTCCTTTCTTTTACTAGCAACAGGGGCGCACGGTTGTGCGCCCCTTCGGTTTTGCCCACTCGAATAATTCTTGGCCTGAAGGCTACTCCCCATCTCCCAGCCGGTGCATCAGGTATGCCTCGATGAAGGGGTCTATCTCCCCGCCCAGGACATTGTCCGGGTTGGTACTCTGCAAGTTGGTGCGGTGGTCCTTGACCGACTTGTACGGATGCAGCACGTAGCTGCGAATCTGGTGCCCCCACTCCGGATTGGTCCGCTCTCCGCGGAGCTTCGCCAGTTCCTCGGCACGCTCGTCGTCCTGGCGCTTCAGCAGCCTGGCCCGCAGGATGCGCATGGCGTACTCGCGGTTCTGGTGTTGCGACCGCTCCGTCTGGCAGGAGACGACTATGCCGGAAGGAAGGTGCGTCAGCCGGACGGCGGAGGCAACCTTCTGCACGTTCTGGCCGCCGGGACCGCTGGACCGGAAGGTGTCCATCTTTAAGTCCTCGGGGCGGATATCAATGTCCGACTCGCTCTCCACCGTCGGCAGTATCTCGACGTTGGCGAAGGACGTGTGGCGGAGATTGTTGGGGTCATAGGGAGACAACCGCACCAGGCGATGGACTCCCTGCTCGGCGGTCAGGTATCCGAAGGCGTGATCGCCGCCCACTTCAAGGATCCCGCTTCGCAGACCCGCCTCGTCACCGTAGGAGAGGTCCATGACCTCCACCGGCCTCTTCCCGCCCTCGGCCCAGCCGACGTACATCTGCAAGAGCATCTGGGCCCAGTCGTGGGAGTCCGTGCCACCGGCACCGGAATGGATGCTCACAATGGCCGCCCGTTCGTCGTAGGGGCCGGAGAGGGTGAGCTTGACCTCTTCTCTGGCCAGGTCCCGGGACAGGGCCTCCGCATCCGCCTCCAGCTGTTCCTCCAGCGAGTCGTCCCCTTCCTCTATGGCCAGTTCGGTCAATTCAAGGAGATCGGTGTTCCGGGACTCAAAATTGCGCCACACTACCACGGTATCGCGCAAGCGACCCATCTGGCGCATCTTTGTCTGCGCCTGCTGATGGTCGTTCCAGAAGTCGGGTTCGGCAGACTCCTTTTCGAGTTCGGTTATCTGAAGTTCTTTGGTAGTAAGGTCAAAGACGCTCCACCACGGATGCCACCTTCTGTGCCAGGGCTGCCAGGTTCTGCCGTAGTTGTTCCATGGTGAATTTTCCACCCTTCGCTGAATTTGGAATCTAAAGGGGTACTGTAATTTCCAGCCTGTCGGCAAGCCAGGCGGTACGGGCCACTGCATGAATGTGGCCGCCGCCCTCGGCTGCCCCGTCGTATACGCGCAGGTCGCAGTTGGGCAGTGCTTCAGCCAGGTCCTCGGCAAAGACCAGCGGGCAGGTCCCGCGATCGAATCGCCCAGCGCTCAACAGCACCGGCACGGAGACGTGGGCAGCATCGCCCAGCGGGTCCAAAAGGCCCAGTGTCTGCTCAACATCCACCCGCCGGTCGGGATTAACGCGGAAGAAATCACCGATCTCCCCCAGCGGGTACCCCAGCCCAGGCTCCAGCGCCGCAGGATGGCCCAGAGGCATCGGCGTGTCGGCGGCCACCGAGCCCACTCGATTGCGTCGGGATGCCAATGCCAGCGCCAGGCTGCCTCCCAGACCGACGCCCCACAGGGCCAGGTTGCCGATCTCCGCCCGGTCCTGTGCCAGCAGAGCATCCAGCGCCCGCAGAGCGTCGGCATACGTGCCCAGCAGCGCCCAGGACTCGCCCTCTGCGATACCGTCGGTCAACAGACCCGGATAGCTCGCCTGGTAGGCGCCGTGGCTGTTGCGCTGCCCACGGTGTGTCGCGTTCATGACCACCGCGTTGTGGCGAATCGACGTGTAGATTATGTCGTGAACGCTGGCGTAGTCCGGCATCCGCAGCAGGGTTGGTACGGGCCCGCTGACACTCTTGGGAACCGAAAGCCAGGCATACAACCTGTGCCCGCCGGTGGCGTTGTAGTGCACCTGGTAAACATCCCATTCGGGCTGCGAGTAGAATGAGTCCCGTTCAATGGCCAGGTCCAGGGGTGTTTCCGCCAGTTGGGCCTCTGTCCTGTCCCAGAATCCCGACGTCGTCATGAAACGGCCCATTCGGCCTTGGAGGCGGCGATTCGACGCTCCAGCCAAGCGGTTTCTTGTTTGGGATAGTCGTGGGCGTTGCCGTGTCCGGACTCCGGAAAGAGCCACAGCTCCCTTTCACCAGCCAACCGGTCGTAAGCCGCATAGCTGGTCTCGGGCGGGCAGACCTCGTCCTCCAACGCGATGCCGACCACCATAGGACACTTGATACGCGTGGCGAAATTGACACCGTCGAAGTATTGCAGCGTTTCCAGCATCTGCTGCTCCCTGTCCGGATAAGCGCGCAGGTAGCAGGACAGCTCATCGTAGGGGTACGATCGCAGCATTTGCCTCGACTCTGGGTAACAGCACAGGAACGGATACCCGGAGACTCCGCCCTTGATTTCGGGGCGAATGCCGGCCGTCGCCAACGTAAGCCCGCCACCTTGGCTGCTGCCGCAACAGAAGATACGCTGGGAATCGACTTCCGGCCTGGAAAGGAGAAAGTCAACGCCGCGCGAACAGTCGGAGATTACGCCCCGGTAGCTGTATGTGTCGCGACTCTCAATCCCGCTGGTGAGCAGGCCCGGGTAGCCGGGGTTGAACTCCGCCGAACTCGGCAGTTTGCCCCGAACGGCCACCGACAATACTGCAACACCCTTGGCTCCCCAGTCCCGACGAACCGCAGGCTCCGACTTGTAGCCGGGAAGCACCAGGATTGCAGGGAAGGGTCCGTCCCCGGTCGCCGGGACGCTGTACCAGCCGAAGATCTCCAGCCCGTCAAGGCTGCGGTACGTCGCCTGGTAGACCGTGACAGCATCGTTGCTGCGCATGGCATCCTGCGTTACCGTCGGGTCCAACGGTTCGCTGGCCAGTTGTTCCAGGACGCCGCCCCAGAATTCGTCAAAGTCGTCAGGACAGGTTACCGTTGTTTCAAAGGCTTCCAGGTCAGCCTTGGTGGCCATACTCCTCTCCTGAATCCGGTTTGGATTGAGACTCGTCTATTATAGACCCTGGGATTTTTCGCCGCACTGACACTCTGGGGAATGTGGAGTAGTCTTGGAAACGGTCGCCGGAATATTGCTGGCGGTGGGTGCCTACCTGCTGGGCTCGGTATCACCATCGTACCTGCTGGTGCGAATGAGAACGGGCGAAGACGTCAGGCAGTCACGGAGCCGCAACGCCGGAACTCTGAACACCTACCACCGGCTGGGCCTTGCGGGCGGAATTGCGGTGCTGCTCCTCGATGCCGGCAAGGGGGCACTGGCTGTCCTGCTTCCCGGCATTGTCGGCGCGCCCGACTGGGTGGTGTTTGCCACCGCCCCTCTCGTTGTCGTCGGACACAACTGGCCGGTGTTCCTGGGGTTCCGTGGCGGAAAGGGAGCCGCAGTGTTGTTGGGCGTATCGCTGGGGCTGTTTCCGGTAATAACCGCCGCCTGCCTGGTGCCCATTGCGATCATTATGGTCCTCTTTCGGAACGTGGTCCTCGGCGCGGCCACGGGCTACATCCTCGTGTGCCTCGTCGTAATACTCACCGGCGAGGAATGGGGGATGATAGTGTTGAGCATTATCCTGGCAGTGGTGGCGGGCGCCACCTACCTGTTCAACTTCCGAGGGGGAATAGCCCGTATGGTCAGCGGGGGGCAGTGGCGCAGGCTGGCCCTGTTCCGCTTCGTTGATTGACCGCCAGGCGGTTAGCCTAACGCAATCTAGCAGCAGGATTTGCAGGTCGTCGGCAAGAATCACAAAGGCTCACAACCGACCTGTCGGCTATAATGAACCCCGACTTTCGAAACAGGCGCCAGTCTTCAATCCATTAAACTCCTCCAGGCAGGACACGAGCATGCTTGACCACGGCACCCTCGATACAACGGACGCAGCCCACGCCCACCGCCATGCAATGCGGCACTCGGCGGCCCACGTGATGGCCGACGCGGTGCTGAAGTTGTTCCCCGAGGCCAAGATGGGCATCGGGCCGCCCACCCAGGACGGTTTCTACTACGACTTTGACGTATCCCGCCCCTTCACTCCCGAGGACCTGGAGAGCATCGAAGGGCTGATGCGGGAGGCCATGGCCGGTACTTTCCCGTTCGAGCGCGAGGAACTGAGCCGGACCGAGGCTAGAGATTTGTTCGCCGACCAGCCCTACAAGCTGGAACTGATCGAGGGTCTCGACGACTCGGCGGTCATATCGATCTACCGGCACAACGGGTTCGTCGACCTGTGCCAGGGCCCGCACGTCGGCAGCACCGCCGAAATCCCGGCCATGAAGCTGCTCAGCGTCGCTGGTGCCTACTGGCGCGGCGACGAGAAGCGGCCCATGCTGCAGCGCATTTACGGCACCGCCTTCGAGTCGCAGGACGAGATGGACGAGCACCTGGCGCGGCTTGAAGAGGCGGAGCGTCGCGACCACCGCACCCTGGGACGGCAACTGGGCCTCTATTCCATCCACGACGAGATCGGACCTGGCCTGGTGGTCTGGCACCCCAAGGGCGGGCGCGTCCGTTCGCTGATAGAGGACTACTGGAAGGACATTCACTACCGGCGCAACTACGACGTCGTGTACTCGCCCCACATCGGCCGCTCAACGCTGTGGCAGACCAGCGGCCACCTGGACTTCTACCGCGAGGGCATGTTCTCGGCGGTGGAAGTGGACGAGCAGGAATATTACCTGAAACCCATGAACTGCCCCTTCCACATCACCATTTACCGCTCGGCCTTGCGCAGCTACCGCGAGCTGCCGCTGCGGTTCGCCGAGCTGGGTACCGTCTACCGATACGAGCGCAGCGGCGTGCTGCACGGATTGATGCGAGTTCGCGGGTTCACGCAGGACGACGCCCACATCTTCTGCCGCCCGGAACAGTTAGAGGACGAGGTCGGCGGAGTGCTGGAATTGACCTTCGAGCTGATGGAGGCCTTCGGGTTCTCCGACTACAGCATCGCCCTGTCCACCCGCCCGGACAAATACGTGGGCGACCTGGAAATGTGGGAGAACGCCACCAACTCGCTGCGGGGCGCATTGGAGGCTCGTGACCTTCCTTTCACCGTGGACTATGGCGGCGGCGCATTCTACGGCCCCAAGATCGACATCAACATCACCGACGCGCTGGGCCGGGCCTGGCAGTGCACCACGGTGCAGTTCGACTTCAACCTGCCCGAGCGCTTCGACCTGACCTACCAGGACGACCAGGGCGGGCGCAGCCGTCCCTACATGGTGCACCGGGCTATCCTCGGATCCATGGAGCGGTTCCTGGGCGTGCTCATCGAGCACTACGGCGGCGCGTTCCCCACCTGGCTGGCCCCGGTGCAGGCCACGGTGATCCCCATCGCCGACCGCCATGCGGAGTACGCGGAGAGCGTGCTGGCGCAGCTGAGCAGCGCCGGGTTCCGCGCCGAGGTCGACAGCCGCAATGAGCGGATGAACCAGAAGATCCGCACCGCCCAGATGCAGAAGGTGCCATACATGCTCGTCGTCGGCGACCGCGAGGCCGAGGCTGGCGCAGTGGCCGTCCGCACCCGCGACGCAGGCGACCTGGGAGCCATGTCGCTGGCGGAGTTCACGGAGCTGCTGGGCAAGGAGAACAGGCGATGAAGACCTACCTGCTCCCGATCAGCGCAGAGCCTGAGGACGAAGAGGATGGATACTGGTTCGCCGAAGTACCGATGATCCCGGGGTGTGCTTTCTCTTGTTACCCGCTCGAACATGTCCTGGACTCCATCCAAGACGCAGCGCAGGCGATGCTGGAAGTGATGGTTGAGGATGGACATCCTCTGCCCGAAGGCCTCGAGGCTTGCGAGGTTGTTCCAGGCAGTGAACCCGTATTCAGCGAGAAAGCGGTTACCGTGACCATTTAGTAGAAGCAGAAGCTGTCCTACTAATTCACCAGAGATTCGGCATTTGGTCCAGGTATCAATCGGAAATTCACTTTCATCAATCCCACCGCCATCAGAAGGAAATTGCTGACAAATTCATCAGCAACTACAGGAGCACCTCATGCCCAACCGGTTGATCAACGAGACCAGCCCCTACCTGCTGCAGCACGCCAACAACCCCGTCGACTGGTACCCGTGGGGCGATGAGGCGCTGGCGCGGGCCCGCGACGAGGACAGGCCGATCCTGCTCAGCATTGGCTACTCGGCCTGCCACTGGTGCCACGTGATGGAGCGCGAGTCCTTCGAGAACGACGCCATCGCCGAGCTGATGAACCAGTACTTCGTCAACATCAAGGTCGACCGCGAGGAGCGTCCTGACCTTGACGCCGTCTACATGGAGGCGGTGCAGATGCTGACGGGCAGTGGCGGCTGGCCCATGACCGTTTTCCTGACACCCGACGGCAAGCCCTTCTATGGCGGCACCTATTTCCCGCCCGTCGACCGGCACAATATGCCGGGGTTCCCGCGGCTGCTGGAAACCGTCTCCCAGGCCTACCGCAACAGTCATTCGGAAATCCAGCGGGTGACGGGGCAACTCACCGAACAGATGGGACGAACGGCCAACATGCCCCGGGGCACCGGCGCGCTGGATGAGTCCATACTGCACAACGCCTACAACCAGCTGGCCACCAACTTCGACTATCAGAACGGCGGCGTGGGTTCGGCACCCAAGTTCCCCCAGGCCATGACCCTCGAGATTCTGCTGCGTTACCACGCCCACGGTCACAACGAAAGGGCCGTCTCGATGCTGGATTTGACGCTGGAAAAAATGGCCCGCGGCGGCATCTACGACCAGGTCGGAGGAGGGTTCCATCGCTACTCCACTGACACCTACTGGCTGGTGCCGCACTTTGAGAAGATGCTCTACGACAACGCACTCCTGGCCCGGCTGTACCTGCACGCCTGGCTGGCCACGGGACGCTCGCTGTACCGGCGTATCACAGAGGAGACGCTGGACTACGTGCTTCGGGAAATGACGGGTGAGCACGGCGGCTTTTTCTCCGCCACCGATGCCGACAGTGAGGGCGAGGAGGGCAAGTTCTTCGTCTGGTCGCCGGATGAGATCGAGGCCGTCCTGGGGGCAGAAGACGCTGCCCTGTTCAATGGCTTCTTCGGCGTAACGCAGAGAGGCAATTTCGAAGGCAAGAACATTCTCAACATCACGGTGAAGGCTGCCGACTACGCACAGCGCCAGGGCACAACGCTCGATCATCTGGTGGACGTGATCCAGCGCGGCAAGCAGGCCCTCTGGCTGGAGCGGGAAAAAGCGGGAGCATCCCCTGCTGGACGACAAGGCCCTGGCCTCGTGGAACGGCCTGATGCTGCGCGCCTTCGCTGAGGCCGGGGCAGCACTGGAGCGACAGGACTACCTGGACGCCGCAGCCAGGAACGCGGAGTTCCTACTGACGGAGCTTCGTCCGGAAGGTCAGCTGCTGCGTACCT
>CAXXOI010000017.1:0-76708 GCA_963664175.2 Dehalococcoidia bacterium | reverse complement strand
GCAGGGCCACGACCATCGCCCGATGTTTCTCCGTAATAGCCAATCGATCAATCATTGCCGTCGCCTTGGTTCGCGCTTGCGACTATTGAGGCCAAGTCTCTGGCATCATCAATAAAGGAAGGCAAGAGTCTGAGAGTCGTTTCGGCGAACCCCTCTCCATAGTCGTGAGCCGTGTTGTTCCTGTTGTCGCGATACTCAAACCATCGTTCGCAACTCTCGAGGGACAGGATCCCTCTGCGGGCAGCGTGTCGGAATACGTCCTTGAAAACAAGTCGATCGGCTTCAAAGTTAGACGAGAAATAGTCTCTCAGACGCATTCGCAAGAGCTTTCCGCTCTGCTCCAGCACCAGCTCAAATTCTTTTACGCAAGCTGCTCGATAAATGTCGTAGGTGATATAGTCCGGCGAGTGCTGGCGTAGCCCTGCATAGGCAGATTCCAGTACGTCGATACAACGGACAAGATGGCTGGTGTCAATCATGTTTGCGCTACGGCCGCTGCTGCGTTAGACCTTGCCCTCGGAGGCCAGATCCGCCAGTTCTCCCTCGGTAAGGCCGCCAATGGTGCTGAGGATCTCGCCGTTGTGCTCGCCGAGGAGGGGCGGTTGGCGGTTGGGAGTGCCCGGCGTTCCGGCCATGCGGATGGGTGTGTTGACGGTGCGGAATTTGCCGCCCATATCGTTGCCGCCGTCGATGAACATTCCACGGGCATCCAGGTGGGGACAGGAGTCCAGATCCGACTGGTCCTGCACCATGCCCATCGAGTAGCCAATTTCTATCAGGCGCTGAGTGACCTCTGCCTTGGGGCGCACCGCTGTCCATTCCTCGATGGCCGGAACAAAATTACTCATGTAGAACTCGCCGCTTATTCCTACTCCGAGGTAGCGCGGGTCCTCAATCAAGTCCTCTCGGTCGATCAGCCTCCAGAGGTCCTTCCATTTCTCCGGCCCGCCGGCTCCGGCCAGGACGACATATCCATCACTGGCCCGGAGGGCGAGCTGAGCGCTGAGCATGTTGCCCCGCTCCCGGCCGGCCACCTGGCCGGTTGCCTGGTAGAAGGGCATGGTGCTGGTCATATGGGCCACCATGCAGTCATACATGGCCATGTCGATGTACTGGCCGTGTCCGGTGCGGTGGCGGCTTTCCAGCGCAAACATGATGGCCAGTGCGGTCCACACGCCCGGGACGGAGTCGCCGATGTTGTCGCCCACCATCTGGGGTCCGCCTTCCGGGCTGCCGGTCACCGCCATCCAGCCGCCCATGCCCTGGACGCAGGGGTTGTTGGCGGGCCAGTCAGAATATGGCCCTGGCGCCGGCCCTTCGGGGTCGCCGTATCCCGTGAGGCTGGCGTAGATCAGGCGCGGATTGAGCTCCGAGAGGCGATCGTACCCCAGACCCAATCGTCGCAGCGCGCCGGGCCCCCAATTGTCCAGCAGAATGTCCGACTCAACCACCATCCTCTCGAAGGCCTGCTTGCAGCGCTGGTCGCGCAGGTCGATGGACACGCTCTTCTTGTTGCGGTTGAGGCCCAGATAACGGGAACTGACGCGCTGTCCCTCGGTGCCGTCTATGAACGGACCGTTGCTGCGGCCCCGCTCCCCGACGCCCGGTCGCTCTATCTTGATGACCTCGGCGCCCATGTCGGCGAGGATCATGGAGCAGAATGGCCCGGCAACTATGTGGGTCACATCCAGCACACGGAGGCCGTCGAGAGGCAGGGGAATGGTTGCAGGCTCGTTGGTCATGGCTATCCCTCTGCGCTATCGGGAGTGGCCGGTATCTGGAGGCCAAGGCCATTGTCGATGAAGCGCTTAGCGTTACGGACGTAATTGGCCGTGGGGTCCTGCAGTCGCGCTTCTTGCGCCGGGCTGAGGGGTCGGATCTGGCCCGGGACCCCGATTACCAGCGAGTGTGGCGGCACATGGCCCCGGACGATGGCGCCAGCCCCGATGAATACGTAATCGCCGACGTCGGCATTCTCCAGCAGAACGGCATTGACGCCGATCAGCACATTGCTGCCCACCTTGCCGCCGTGGATCACGGCGCCGTGGGTCAGCAGCACGTTGTCGCCCAACTCCAGGTGGTCGTCGGTGTGCAGAACGCAGTTGTCCTGCAGGGAGCAGTTTTTCCCCACGATTATGTCGCCGTAGTCGGCCCGGATGGTTGCGTTGGGCCACACGCTGGAGCCCTCTGCGATGGTGACGTCGCCCACGATATAGGCGGCCTCACTGACGAATACCGAAGGATGAATGCTCGGGAATTTCCCGTCCAGTCCGCGAATCAATGGGACCTCCATGGCCCGGTGAGCACCGGGTATCCTTTATCTGGAACGGGATAAAGGATACAGCGCAAGAGGCCTTGGTGCCACCATTACAGCGCATATCTCGCAGTACGGTAACCGGGTGGCTGCGCCGCGAACAAGCCTCCGGTCAGACCCCGAAAACGCCCTTCAGTCCCTGCAGGCTGTAGTGACAGGCATAGGCAATGATGAAGAACTTGACCAGTTTTCCCAATCCAACGAATACCAGGTAACGCCAGAGAGGATATCGCAGCGCACCGGCGGCGATGCCCGCAATATCGAACAACGGATTCGGGACAGCGGATATCAGGAACAGAATGAGCCAGCCACGCTTGCGCATCCAGCCCTCGATCCGGTGATAAAAACGGCGGCGTTCGAGAACGCCGCTGCCGCTGTAGCCCAGGAAATATCCGGTGAGCTCTCCCAGTGTTCCCGCCAGACCAGCGATGATCGCAACGGCGGCGGGATTCAGGAACGTGGAAGTGGTGCAGGTGATGGCCAGGGCCGGGACAGGTATTACCAGCCCTCCGCTGGCCAGCAGCACCGATCCTGCCACTGCCGGGTAACTGAATGTGGTCCAACTGATGTAGTCGTTCAGCAGGTAGGCAGTCGCCGAAATGACGATGACGACACCCAGGATGGCGAGGCGCCCCCGCCATGTGGAAGCGAGGCTTTCGAGGAACGTGGAAACTCCGACGGCCCAAGAGTGAGGGCTGGGAGTGACGGAGGCTAAATGCTCGACGGATTCAAGGGCGTCGGGCACTGCGGCACCCTCGGCGCCAGGTCCACCGTCCGGCGGGACGTCAATTGGCTGTACGATATTCAGGAGCCTTGGGCGCTCCGGCAGGAAACGGGGCCGGCCGGTGCGGAATCGGGCGATGACCGCCCCGACAGGAAACTGGTGAGGATCTCGTTGAATTCCTCCGGTTTCTCCATGTGTGGCCAGTGCCCGCACTCCGGCATTACATGCACCGTACTCGCAGGCGCCACCCTGAGAACGTCCTCCTCGCTGATCGGAGGGATGACAAGGTCCTCTTCTCCCCAGACAGCCAGAAGCCGGTCATTCAGTTGTCCCAGTCTGTTCAGGATCTGGTGCTCCGGTCTCAATCCCAGCAGGTTAATGCCGGACCGTACCGATTGGAGCATGACGTGCGGTCCATGGGGGAGGCAACGCACTCGTACCATTTCCGGAATAATTTCTTCGAGGAACTCTGGTGGGCGGTGGAAGATCCGCTTTATCAGGGCATCCTTGCCAATCATCTGGGGCTTGTAGACCAGTTCCCCAACCACCGGAATGGAGATCAGCCTGAGGGGCCATGACACTCTCTTGCCCAATCCGGCTGATCCAACCAGGGCTACGTTCTCTACCCGGTCGGAATATTCCAGGGCCGTGACCCCGGCTACCAGCCCTCCTGCCGAATTGCCGACCACGGAAAACCGGTCGAACCCCATTTCGTCGGCAAATTCAACCAGAAAATCCGCGGCGCTCTCCGGAGAGTAGCCACGATGCCCTGCCACCTCCGACCCCCCATAACCGGGAAGATCGATTGCAATGGCTTGAAATCCGGCGCCGGCCAGCGCGTCAATGTTCCGGCACCAGGTGATCATTGAGGTGGCAAGACCGTGCACCATGAGCACGGGCGGCCCCTCCCCGGCAGTCGCGTAGCGGACTCTTATACCGTCCACGATAATATCGTCGATTCGTGCCTGCTTCATCAACGCCGTTGCTGTCATTCGTCGATGCCTGTGATCCTCAAGTGGCCCGGACCAAATTCCACCATTCGGGCCACCACAGTTTACACCAGCTATGAATTTACCGGGTCAGGCCAACGCCGCTTCGAGAGGCTTGTCCTCCCTCGACGCAGGTGTCTCCCGCCGGGTCAGGGATAAGCCTTCAGATCCCGCGTCCACGAGAACGTGGGATCCCGGCTCAACTTCTCCAGAGAGCACCATCCTGGCCAGTGGGTTCTCCAACTGCCGCTGTATTGCCCTCCGAAGAGGACGAACGCCGTATACCGGGTCGAACCCCTCTCGGGCCAGCCACACCTCCGCCGCCTCGGTCATCTCAAATGTGATCTCCCGTTCGGCAATTCGTTCCTGGACGTCCCGGACCATCAGCTCCACAATCTGAACGATCTGGTCCTGGTTCAACGGGTGGAAGATGATGGTGTCGTCGATGCGGTTCAGAAACTCCGGTCGGAACGCCCGTTTGAGGGCAGCATCCACGGAACTCCTGAGCCCGCGCATCTCGTCTAGTTCGTCCTTGCTGTCGGCGCGGAAACCGAAAGGTTGGCGTCGCAGTCCCTCCGTACCGAGATTGCTGGTCATTATAATGACGGTATTCCGGAAATCAACGGTGCGCCCCTGCCCGTCAGTAAGGCGGCCGTCCTCCAGGATCTGCAGCAGGATATTGAACACGTCCGGGTGGGCCTTTTCGATTTCGTCGAACAGCAGTACCCGGTAGGGCCGACGCCGGACTGCCTCGGTCAGCTGGCCTCCCTCATCGTAGCCGATGTAGCCCGGAGGGGCGCCGACAAGCCTCGAAACCGCGTGGCGTTCCATGTATTCGGACATGTCGATGCGGACCATGTTCGCCCCATCGTCGAATAGAAACTCCGCAAGCGCCTTGGCCAGCTCAGTCTTTCCCACGCCCGTTGGCCCGAGGAAAATGAAGCTACCGATGGGACGGCGGGGATCGCTCAGTCCGGAGCGCGAGCGCCTGATGGCCTCGGAAACGGCAATAACCGCCTCGTCCTGACCGATAATTCTGTGGTGGAGGTCCGCCTCCATGTGGACCATCCGCTCTGCCTCACCTTCCAGGAGGCGACCGACAGGTATGCCGGTCCACTCGGAAACCAGCTGCGCGATGTGCATTTCATTCACCGCACGCTCGATGTCCTGCCCACCGGCCAGGTTCTGGCGTTCGGCGTCGAACTCCTGCTGCAAGCGCAGTCGCTCCGAACGGAACTCCGCCGCACGTTCGTAGTCGGAGCGCTCGGCTGCCGCGACCTCCTCGTCCGCAAGGTAGCGGATACGCTCCTCTCTGGCCTTGAGTTCGGGAGGCAGGATCTGTTCGTCGATGCGCAGCTTGCTTGCGGCCTCGTCGATGAAGTCGACCGCCTTGTCGGGCAGTTGCCTGCCGGTGATGTAGCGATCGCTCAGGTTTGCGGCGGCCATCAGCGCGGCATCGTTGATGTCCACCTTGTGGTGAGCTTCGTACCTCGGGCGCAGCACCTTCAGTATCTCAACCGTGTCTTCGACCGTCGGCTCATCGAGGAAAATGGGCTGGAAGCGACGTTCCAGGGCCGAGTCCTTCTCGATGTATTTGCGATACTCGTCGAGAGTGGTCGCGCCGATACACTGCATCTCCCCTCTGGACAGGGCGGGCTTGAGCATGTTGCTGGCGTCTACCCCACCCTCGCTGCCGCCGGCGCCGACCATGGTGTGCAGCTCATCCAGAAACAGGATGACCTCGCCGCCGGCTTCCTTCACTTCGTCGATGACCGACTTGAGCCTTTCCTCGAATTCACCGCGGAACTTGGAACCCGCCACCATTGCCGGCAGGTCCAGAGCCATCACGCGGCGGTTCTCCAGGGAGTCGGGGACATCCCCCGCCGCGATGCGCTGTGCCAGGCCCTCTGCGATGGCGGTTTTGCCCACCCCGGCCTCGCCGATGATCACCGGGTTGTTCTTGCGGCGACGGGTCAGGGTCTGCATCACCTGCCTGATCTCCAGATCACGCCCAACGACGGGGTCCAGCTTGCCCTGGCGCGCCATGGCGGTCAGATCGATGCTGTACTTTTCCAGCGAACCATACCGGCTCTCCGCATCGGGATCGTCGACCCGGTGGCTGCCCCGCACCTGGGTGAGGGCCCAGTACACCCGCTCGCGGTCGATACCATGGGCCCGCAGGATCGTCGCGGACACGCCCTGGGGCTCCGATACGGCGGCTACAAACAGGTGCTCGGCGCCTATGAACTCGTCGTTCAGGCGGCCCGCCTCCTCGCGGGCGGTATCCATCAGCCGCTGCGCCCGAGGAGTGGGATAAATCTGGTTGGCCTCCTCTACCAGCCTGGGAGCCGATTCCAGTGCGCGGTACAGTTCCGCGCGGATGTTGTCCGATGGCGCGTTCAACTCCTCCAGGATGCGGGACGGAACTCCGTTCTCCAGCTCAAGGAGCGCCAGGAGGATATGTTCCACGTCCCACTGGTTGTGGCGGTGGCGCCGCACCAACTCTTGTGAGTTTTGCAGCACCTGCCGTGCCTGGTTTGTGAAGTCCTTATTCTGCGAAGTCATATTCGTCCCTCCTCACAAGGGATTGGGAATGCAGATGCGGCGTCAGGAGCCTCGAACTCCCTGCCGCCTACCGTTCTGCCTGAGAACCGCAATGTTCTCCTGAAGTTCCGCCACCTCTCGCTCCAGTTCCTCCACTCTTTCCATCAGCTTGAGGGCGATCTCCGCGCCCGCCAGGTTGACACCCATGTCCTCGGTCAAGGTCCTGACACGCCTGATGCGTTCGATATCCGCCACGGAGTACATGCGCTGTCGTCCCGAGGTGCGGGAGGGCCAGATGAGGCCCTGCCGTTCGTAGTGTCGCAGAGTCTGGGCGTGTACACCCACGATGCGGGCCGCCACGCTGATGACGAAGCAGGGTTCCTCGCGTAACTGTCCGTCGCCAGTCATATTTTCGCTCCTTTGCGTGCGTCCATGGACCGCTCTCCAGTCGAGCTATGGGTTATGACTGATGCGCCTCGCTGGCCACTGGGCGGTCATTCCGCAGTTCCCGTATCTTTCGAAACAGCTCCACTTCCTCAGCCGATGGGTTCGTGGGTAGTCGCAGTTTCGCAGTGACGAACAGATCGCCTCTGCCACCACCACCTGAAAGGGACGGCATGCCCAGCCCGGACAACCGGAAGCGGCGTTCGTTAGGCGTGAGCGGCGGCACAGTCAACGCCACCTGGCCGGTCAGGGTCGGCGCGCGGATCTCGGCGCCCAGAACGGCGTCGTCTACCGGCAGATCAACTTCCACAAACAGGTCCCGCTCCTCCCTCCGGAATATCGGGTGCTCGGTCACCGCAACCACCAGGTAGTAGTCCGCACCCTGGGGACCATCGGGGGCTATATGCACCCGTGAGCCGGAATCCACCCCGGCGGGGATTTTCACCTCGAGGCTACGGCCGTCCTGTGCTCTCAGGGTGCGGGTCGTGCCGTGAAAGGCCTCTTGTAGAGAAATCTCGGCGCGGTATTCGGCAGGCGGAGGCCGCCTGGACCGGGCACCGGGGCCGCGTCCGCCAAAGAGATTGCCGAATATGTCCTCCATTCCATGTCCGCCAAAATCCGAGAAGGCGCCATCACCATTGGAATATGTCCAGCGAACACCACCCCCCGGTGACGTTCTGGCCCGGTCGTACTGGTCGGCGTGCTTCCAGTTGTCACCGTAGCGGTCGTACTTCTTTCTATCCTCCTCGTCGGAGAGGACGCTATAGGCTTCGTTGATCTCCTTGAATTTTTCTTCGGCGGCAGCGTCGTTCTTATTGACGTCGGGGTGATACTGCCGCGCCAGGCGCCGATACGCCTGCTTGATGTCCTTTTCGGTGGCGTCTTTACTGACGCCGAGCACGTCATAGTAGTTGCTCATGGCAGCACCACCAAGCACACAGATTCAGGGTGCCAAAGAGGTATGATACGAAGCGAAAGGGCAGGGATTGCTGCCCTGATTATTCAGTGATCTAAGCGTAAATCCATACTATAACTTGATAGACTAACTGTCAATTTTATAAATGCGAGTTGTATCATCTCCGGATTCGAGGCAGGTGCGCGATTCCCGTAACAACTGGCTACAGGAATACCTCCTCGTGCCATTGGGCGATGACATCCCCTTCGGCGTCGTGGATATTCGGACTCACCCACATTATGTCGAAGCGCATAACTCTGGAGGGTTGTGGCCTAGTGGTGGCACGAAAGTCGGCCATGCCACTATCCTTTCGGAGGAGGAAAAAGTCGCGGTTGAGCAACTCTACTGCAGGTGATACAATGAATTTCTGCGAAGTCGGTCGTGCGATGCGGCCGCGAACGATCCCCGATAGCTCAGCGGTAGAGCGGGCGGCTGTTAACCGCTAGGTCGTAGGTTCGAATCCTACTCGGGGAGCCACAGCTACAAAATGGGCGTCCAGAGTCGGCAAACTATGGATGAGTGTCACAGCGGTTAACACGGGACTCAAAGCTGACCCAGCTTTGGAGATGTCACAGCGGTTACCCGAAATTCTCGAAAACTATCTCCGGTACCACCGCATTGAGGGGAGCACAGAGGCCACCGTCAAGTTCTACGCCAAGGAACTGCGGCTGTTTCTCCAGGATCTTGAAAAGATTGATCCCGACTGCCAGACGCTGACCGACCTCTCCTCTCTCCACGTCCTTCAGCACCTCGGTTCGATGCGGGAGCGAGGATTGAAGCCCCGTTCAATCCGCACCCGGTGGCAAGCAATCACTACCCGGCTGAATTGGTGCGTTGATTGGGGCCTCATCGACTACTCGCCAGCCGCGAATATCAAGGCCCCGAAAGTGCCAAAGACTCGAAAGCCATTTTTGACCGAATAGCAATTTGCTTCTCTGCTCGAGCTTTGCCCCCTGAATACGTTCGCAGGTGCTCGAAGGCAGTCCATGTTGTGGATGATGGCCACCACTGGTATCAGACGAAACGAGATGTGGATGCTGAAAAAGGAGGACTTGGACTGGGACAATTCAGTGATTCGAGTGGTCTATGGCAAGGGCCAGAAAGAGAGGCAGGTTCCGTTCGACCGGCACTGCCAACGAGCTATGCTCCGTTACTTGCAACAGCGCTGGGATTCTCTGGAGTGGTTATGGGTTACTGAGGAGGGAATCAGACTGGGATATGACGGAATCTGGCAGGACATGAAGCGTTTATCAGAAAGGGCAGAGGTAGAAATGAAGGATGCCTGCCACATATTCAGGAGAACCTTTGCCGCCAATGCCGTAAAGCAAAGCATCCCTCGACCGTATGTGCAGGCGATTGCAGGCTGGTCGACGCCCCAGATGCTGGACCACTACGTGGCGGCGATGGAAGCGGAAGAGGAGGCGATTGAAGCATTCAAGCAGTTCAAGCCTTTCGGGAAATAGATTTCCCGGATGGCTATTGTTCATAGTCAGGTGGTCCAGGCCGTGGTTTAAACCTGATATCTATCCTGATAAGACCGAGGTCGATGGCCCGAGTCCATCCAGACCACTTCTGGTGAACTCAGATACAAAATTTCTGCTTTTTCTCTCAGGAGCCACCAGATAAATTGTCGTCAAGCAGCATTTGACCACAGTCTTCGCGCAAACGGAAAGCGGTTTCTCAGCAGCCTGCAAGCCACCAACAGGTACTCCGAAGAGTAACTTGCCACCCCCGGCATGGGCGCCCTGTACGCCGATGAGCAGGTTTGGCCCGATGTGCAGGAAATCACCACCGAGCACATTGAGGACTACCTGTCCTACCTGCAGGACCGGGAGCGGTGGTTCGGTGAGCGTTCATACGCTGAGCCCAGGAAGCTGTCCAAGGGCCACATCAACGCCCAGTACCGCCGCTTGAACCGGTTCTTCAATTGGTTGGTGGAGCGAAAACACATCGACGAGAATCCGCTCGATGATATAGAGCCGCCCAGCCTGGACGAGAAAACTGTTCCCATTGTCACCGAAGACCAGATGCGGGACCTGCTGACCCTTGCCGATCCCGCCCTCGCCAGAACTCCCTCCCACCGCTTCCGGTTGACTCGCGACCGGGCAGTGCTGTACGCATTTTGGGATACTCCCGGTCGGCTGAGCGAAATCGCCAAGCTGCGACTCCAAAACTCCGACCTGACCAACGGCACGCTGCAGGTGATGGGCAAGGGTCGCAGAGAGCGAAAAATGCCCATTGGCGATACGGCGAGGTCCGTGATTTGGGACTACCTGCAGGAAAGAGAATCCCTCATGCCCCGCACTGATGCTCTGTGGGTTTCCGAGCAAGGGGAGGCCCTGCTGTCCAACGGAGTCTGCCAGCTACTCAGGCGCCTGGCGAAGCGAGCCAACATCGAGGGCATGCATCCCCACCGTTTCCGACATTCCTACGCCATCAACGCTCTGCGGGCGGGAATGCCGGAGCAGGTGCTGAAAATCGTCAGTGGGTGGAGGAAGATACCCGAAACCTACTTCAAGACCTTGGGCGAAGAGGACGCCATCGAGTTCCACCGACAGGTCAGCCCCGGGGACCGGCTGGGGAAGGCGGTGTCGGGGCGAAACGGGCGGCAGCAGGGGTAGGCTGTGAATGCATGTTGAGGTTGCACGCCGGTTTGGCCGATTCGGCCTCTCGGGGCATTTATCGGGCGTGACGGACTCGAATGATCCCCGTTGTCTCCCCTAACCTGTTGCCTCACCGAAGAATGTTACTAAAACTTTAGCACTTGGGATCTGCCCCAACCAGCGCCAATTCCGGCAGTCCGTTCGGTTCCGTGAAAGGCTCAGCAGTCCCTGCGCAAACCAGTTCTTTGGCCATGATGCCGCGCCACTCTTTCACCCGGCGCTGCATGGTTCGCAGCTGCGCCTCGCTGAAACGGTCCGGATGCTCCGCCTGCAACCTGGCCATCATCGCCTTGCTGGTAGCATCCGGTTCGGTTTGCAACCAGACCAACACGTTACCCCAATCGCCCTCGAAAGGGTCCTTGCGGGTCCGCCAGTGCCGGGGAACTCGGACCCGGTCCGCGTGTGTAGTCCGGACCTCACCCTGTCGCCATAACCTGGGCAGCTTGGCGAGGAATTTGCTCAGGCTTTCACTGGACGGGGTTTCCCTCACTTCCGGAGCAGTCGCGGCCACCAGGGCTGACTGGGCTTCCCGGATGGTATGCAGCAACAGCACCGGATCCAGCCTGGCTCGGTACTGTATGAGCGCGGCCCTCATTTCATTGCTGGTGGCATCATGCTGGATCAGCCGGTCACAGGGCGTGGTCGGTGGACTGTACCGTTTGACGGTGGTGCTTCCATACCGGGTCTTGTCGATCAGCTTGAATGAGGACTGGAAGAAGTTTACGTACAGGCGCAACGCCCCGTAGAGTTGCGCCATGGTCTGACCGGCCACCTGACCCGAGTAGCGGTCATGGCCGACGAAGCGGCGCACCACGTTGCCGTTCTTCTGCTCAATCCATGCCTGATCGTTACTGCGGTAAGCTCGAGAACGCGTGAATTCGATGTCGTGGTCAGCGCAGTACCGGATCAGCGTCTCGTTGATGAACGCACCGTCGTTGTCGGAGTCGATGCCGCGGATGGGGAAAGGCAGCCGCTGCCCGATGGCTTCCGGTCCTTCCACGATCAGGGACTGCTCCTTGGCCAGCAGAGGAACGGCTTCGTCAGCCGGTGCAAACGTCAGTGGCGACCAGGCTGTGGATGAATGATCCGGACAGCGGCCCACCGCTGTGAACCACCAAGTCTATCTCCAGAAAACCCGGCGGAGATCCGTTCCAGTCGTTGTAGGTACGCACCGGAACGCGCTTTCCCATCGACCGTTTACGCCGGCGTCTGCGCCGGCTGCCCGCCGTGGGACGGATCGGTTTCAGGAGACGATCAAGCGTGGCTGCGCTGGCGACCAGGAGCCGGTCCCTCACCTCCGGGTCCAACGCCAGATGGCCGTGTCGCTCCATGGACTGACTCCACCAGGTGGGGCATCGCCGCCTTCAGACGTTTCCCGCAGATGCGGTCGGCGGCTTCCCAGATCATGATCACCGCCTCCCTGACCGCCTCATCGTAAATGCGCTGGCCACGTGCCTGACGGGGAACATCGTCGCCCTCGTCAAGCTGGCCGAGCAACCTGATGCCGTGATTGCGATGGTGTCCGGTGATCGCAATGAACTCGTCAAGGATACGGCTCTTGTCCTTCTTGGAGGCGCTCCGGTAGCGCTCTCTCAGTGCGACCAACAATTCTTGCTTTGCCATCCTGCTTATGCCTCCACCTACGTGACTGCGTCCGCATTTTCGGTAACATTTTACTTGAGGCAACCACTCTCGTTAGGTAACGTTTTGGGTGAGGCAATGCGCGTCCTGGACCAGCAGCTCGCCCTGGGCGACGTGCTGGTGGTTGCTGCCATCGACCGCCTGGGACGGCGCTACCTCGAGACCATGTGGGCGATCTACGACCTGCAGCGCCGCGGCATCCGGCTGCGCTCCCTGGCCGACAGCGAGGTCCAGTGGACAAAGTACCTGGATGCAGACCCCGACTCGCCCGAGGCCTTCATGGGCAACGTCCTGGCCAGCATGGCGGCCTACGTGGCCAGCCAGGAACGTCAGAACATCAGCCGCAGGACCCGGGCTAGGCTCGACGCCGCCAGGGCGAAGGGCGTGGAACTGGGGCGGCCGCGGCGTCTCACCGGTGAGCAGCTCATTGCTATCAGGCAGGACGTGGAGCAAGGGATGCCGGTGGCGGCGGTAGCACGGAAGTACGGGGTGGCCAGGTCCACGCTCCGCAGCACTCTGGGCCGGACGGAATGAGATTGGTCAGGGCGACGCCAGCTTCAGGAACATCCGGACCATCTAAGAGCTGGATGTGGCCTGGATGGGTCTGATCGCCGAGGAGCAGTCGGCTGTTAATCGCCAAGTGCATTAGGCCAGTCATCGCCACAACCATTAGTCCACCCTGGGCGTGGGTGAGTTAGTCTTCTATCAGGTTATGGAGGACAGGTCAATCATCTCCTCTGGCACCCAGTAGCTTCCGGTGGGGCGACAGTTTTTCACGGTAGCTGGCCCCCTCAATGACGACCTGGAAGCTGGCATTGGCCAGGCGGTCCAAAGCGCTGTTGCCCAGGATGGGATCGTCGAAAAGGCCGAGCCACTAGCCTGGGCTGCCACGAGAATTTGATCGAGCACCGGGCCTTGAGGTCCTGCTACGAGTGTCGGTGGGCCTGGAAAACGCCGATGACCTTATTGCGGACCTCGATCTAACCCTGGGAGAGGGAGAATGACAGAACCGGGCAAAAGCAGACCGCTACCGAAAGGACTTTCGGAAAGGACAGCTACGGCATCGCTGGTAATCATCACCGCCCTAATTGTCATGGCGGCGTGTGGGGGTGAGCAATTCAGCACCCCGGCGAATCTGCCGGTGGCACAAGGACCGACGGCAACGGCCACGACGCTCCAGGGGACCCGGACGCAGTCATCCGCCGCCACACCAACACAAGAGGCGGGCCAGCCACAGGCAACGGAGGAGGCTGCACCTTCGAACCCCGTGGCCCGGGACTCGGGAACGTCCCACGGGAAAGCAATCTTCCAGGCCAACTGTGCCGTATGCCACGGAGCAGGCGGCGAAGGGCAACCCGACTGGCATGTGAAGAAACCCGACGGGATTCTACCCGCTCCGCCCCTTGACGGGGACGGACACACCTGGCACCACGGCGACGGCACTCTATACACCTACGTGAGCCGGGGAGGAAAGTTCTACGAGTCCCCTGACATCCCATCCTTCAAGAGCGGGATGCCCGGGTTCGGAGAGATTCTCTCCCACGAGGAGGTCATTGCGGTCATCGAGTACCTTAAGAGCCTGTGGGGCGATAAGGTGTCCCAAGGGCTGGAGCTGAAGTTAAGTGAGTCCCAGGCCTTGGTCAGCGAGAACGACCCGTTTCCGACAGCACCACAGTAGTGCAGACCCGATTCGGTATGCGGGCGCTGCCCCGCGAAATTCTCACTCAGACCGGTGCATCCACCAGATAATGGGACTCTTAGTGCAAGTGCGGTAGTAGTTCCTCGAAGATTAGCTGCAGGTATTCCTGCTTGGCGGGGAATTCCTTGGGCAGATTCAGACTGGCCAGCCCAATGTAGTCCAAGCCTTCGTCTTCCTTGCAATGGTTGATGGTTTCCGCGCAGTCCTGGGGGCTGCCAGCCACCGCTTAGTCGGGCAACTCCCACTGCCCTCCCAATCCGAAATCCATCCTGGTCGGGTCGATTCCAGTAGGAGGCAGGATGATACGCTAAGCGGAATGACTCCGGTTGAGTGGGCGATAGACGTTCCTTTTGCGGACAGCGCCGCGCCTGCTGGGATGAACGGATAACGGACAGATGGAACATGCCGAGGTGATGCATCTGGAGCGCGCCAGTGCGCGGGCACGTTCGACCTGTCCACGGACGAAGCCGCGCCACTGCGCCTTAACACGCTGTCCGGCGAGGCCATTGAGCAGATCTGGGTGCGGTGCGGGGGAACACAACCGGCTAGGCTTCGCGCTCCGGATCGGGCGCCAAGACGAAATTCACGACCGTTCCAGCCAAGGCCAGCACTACTGCTGCATGGCCGGACTCACCCTGTTCACCGCCGTCGTCATTTACTGGAATACCGCCCATCTTGGCGAATTGGTCAGACAGCGGAAACACGCCGGATTGACAGTTGAGCCAGAGCTCCTCGCACCCATCTCTCCCCTTGGGTGAGCCCACATCCTGCTCATCGGCGAATATTGGTGTCCAAAGCGCCAATAGCGACCTTAGCGTACGATTCTGCCCTCTACCGGGATCGACCCGTACTAGTCCTTCAACAAGTCCAGGAGTACGCACTTACTTGCTCCGCAACACCACTACGGCGTTGCCTTTGCCATGTCCGATAATTGCACATATCAGACAAGGCAGGACATAGGCCAGACCCCATAGAATAGACTCCAGATAGTTGGTGGGGCTTCTTGTGCTTACCGATTACTCGGCCTGAGGGAACACCGGAGACCCGTGCAAGAATAGTCCGACTCCTGGGCCAGTGCTGCTGAGGTGGTAAAGTCCACCTACATCCACTGTTGGCAGGTGGCCAGGCCCCGGTGCAAGTGGAGCTTGCTGGGTGCCGCTGCCACTGGCGGCGATGAAATTCTCCCTTCACTGTATGGAATTGCTGCGGGCCAACTCAATCGCCAAAGCCTTGCCCACCGAAGGCAAGACCGGAATCTCGAAGGTACCCGTGCTCCATATGGCTGGAAGGCATGCTGCACCAATTTGATGCCCAGCCATACGCTCCTGTGGCAGATGAACTCAAGCCATGTCAGCCGCCGTAGAAATCGGGTAGATATGCGCCAGAGGCTCCCACCAACTTGCAGCTGCAATATCAGGGCACGTCAATGCGGGTCAGCCGCCACACGGCCAGCCCGTAGAACACTGCGGTCACCAGCAGCGCGCCCACCACGGCCGACGGGAGAGAGATCACCCGGTCGCCGAAGGTGTCGAATGTCGAGGAGTCCAGCCCGTGCATGATGGCCAGGGTGTAGCCCCGGACGCTGAGGTAGCCCACTCCCTCGATGAGCGAGCCGATGATGCCTTCCCAGAGGATAACGTACAGCAGGGCCACCGCCAGGGCCCTTCCGGTCATCAGACCGGTCCAGGTGAAGATGGCCGAGTACGCCGCAGCGCCCAGCAGCAGAGCGACGGCCACCGAGAGGGTGGCCCTCACTTCAAAACCGATTCCGATGAGAGACGTCACCACCCCGCTGACAATGATAATTGGGACGGAGATGGTTAGTGTGGCGAGCAGCTTGGGCGTGACGATCTGCCAGCGGGCCAGCGGCATCAGCGCCAAGTTGCCCAACGTACCGTCCTCCAGTTCGTTGCCGAAGGCGGCGGTGCCCAGGGTCATGACTACGATGGGAAGGACTCCAGCGACCAGCAGCCCGCTCACCATGGCGTTTACGAAGTCGTCACGTCCGAATGCTTCCCTGCCCGTGGCCACGGCGAGTATCGCGGCCAGTCCGACTGGCAGGGCGGCGAGTAGCAGAATCAGGCCCAGCCGGACCGGGCCGGTCAACTGCCGGATGGAGAGCAGGAACACCTCCCTCATCTAGCGCTCTACCACGTAGCCGAAGATGCTTTCCAGCGACTCGTCCTGCGGTTCAACCCGGAATAGCCGAGCGCCCAACTCCCGCGCCAGTCGGGGGATTGCCTCCTGCAGCACGCCGACGTTCCTGCTCAGAACGACCAGATCGCTGTCCGGGCCGAGGTTCACCGAATCGACTTCATCCAGGTTCACCAGGGCCGCGGCCAGCGGGCGAGGGGCATCGGTCACGATCCTCACGTGGTAAGCCTGCTCGTCCAGCTTCTCCCGGATGGCCCGTATATCTCCGGCGGCTGCCAGCTTGCCGCTGACCATCAGCACGATGCGGTCCGCCAGCAGCTCGACTTCCTCCAGGATGTGGGACGACACCAGCACGGTGCGGCCCTGTTCGGCGAAGCGGACCATTGCGGCATGAAACTCCAGGCGCTGCCGGGGGTCGGTGCCGCTCAGCGGTTCGTCCAGTACCAGTACCTCCGGGTCGTGCACCAGTGATGCCGCCAGACGCATCCGCTGCCTCATACCGCGGGAGTAGCCGCCGAGGCGGCGGGACTGCGCGTCGGCCATCCCGACGATCTCCAGCGCCCGGTCCACCGCCGGGGCGACGGAGGACAGGCCGTGCATCTTCGCCGTGGATTCGAGGAATTGCCGCCCTGTGAGGAAGCCATAGACCCCCTCTTTCTCGGTCATCACCCCTACCCGCCGGTAAAGATCGGGGTTGTTCCGCGAAGGCTCTCCCAGCACCGTGACCGACCCTTCGGAGCAGGCGGCCAGCCCGGTGATCAGGTGCAGCAGCGTGGTCTTGCCCGCGCCGTTGGGGCCGAGCAGCCCGGTGATACCGGGAAACACCTCCACTGAGATGCCATTCACCGCCACCACGTCGCCGTACCACTTGGAGACGTTGTCGACTTCGATCACTGCTCCGGGCGCACTCAAGCGGCTATCCTTTCGTAGCGTCTCCAGAGCAGGACCCCGAGGCCGAAGGTCAGCAGGGCATACCATAGCACCGGCAAGGGACGCGGGAGTTCGGTGGAAACGCCGCCTGTGTCGTTGCCAAAACCGGGGTCGTCCTTGCCGAATATGATGTCGTTCACCCTGGTGGGCGCCTCTCCCACGCTGACCAGCGACAACCACTTCGCCGCTCCGCCGGTGACCCGCTGCTCGCACTCGCCAGACCTGCCCGATTCGGTGCAGGCGGTGAGCGCGCCGGAAATCGTGGCGCTGATGATGAACAAACCGATCACGAAGGCGGCGGCATAGGCCCTCCGTTCGGTGAACGCGGCCACCGCCAGCGGCACCGTGGCCAGGAACACGGCCACCACCAGCCCCGCACCCAGGATGCGCGGAATGTCCAACCAGTTCTGTCTGAGGTACTCCGCGGGATCGGACGCTGACAGCACCAGCCCGATCCAGAGCACCAGTTGTCCTGAGTAGACCAAGGCAATGGTCACCGTAAACATAGCCAGCCAGCGAGCGGCGACATAGTCGGTGGGCGTGATGGGGCGAACCAGGTAGAGGTGAATGACACCGTCGCGACGGTCGGGGCACAGCAGTTCCGGTCCGATTATTGCGGCGAACAGGAACAGCACCAGCGAGACCAGTTCATAGTAGTCGGCATGTGAAGGTAGGGCCTCGGCCACAGGCTCAAACAGGGACGCCACCACCGCCATGATCACGGCGGGCACCATCGCGGCGCCAAACATCAAGATGGCAAGCACCTTGGGAATCGTACCCCGGCCGATGCCCAGTGTCGTACGCAGCCCGTTGACATATACCGCCCGGCGAGCTCTTGCCCTCCCTTCCCGGAGACCCTCGTAGTGCCGGTAGCCAAGATCGAAGACCTCGGCGCCTGTCTGTCGGTTTGTTGGACCGGTCATCGGGCGGCCCGGAAGATTTCGGCGAGCTGGCGGCGGCGCGGACTCATCCGGCGCAGGCGCGCCCCCGCTTCCGCCACCGAGTCCCGTATGTCGTCGTACTGTTCCTCTGACTGGATTGCGACTGTCATTGACGGACCTTCCAGGGTCGCAATTATTCCCCTGGCGGACAGCGCGGTGGCGACCTCCTCCCGCTTGTCATCAACGTCGAGGACGATCACCTCGGTGTCGGCGGTGAACCCGGCGACCGTCCCTTGCTCTGTAACCCTGCCGCCCTCCAGGACGATGATGCGGTCGCAGGTGCTCTCGACATCGTTCATCAGGTGGGAGGAAAGGATGATGCTGATGCCGAACTCCCGCCCCGTGCGGCGCACCAGTCGCAGCATGTCCTCGCGGCCGGCGGGGTCGAGACCGGCGGTCGGCTCATCCAGCAACACCAGGACCGGATCGTGGACCAGGGCCTGGCCCAGCTTCACCCTCTGCTTCATTCCGGTGGAATACTGACCAATTGGGCGGTAACGCTCCTCCTCCAGGCCAACGTGCCGGAGGATGTCGGCGGCGCGGGTACGGGCCTGCGCCGGTGGGAGACCAGACACCTGGGCCATGTGAGAGAGGAACTCGGTGGCGCTGGCCGCCGGGGGCAGACAGTCGTGCTCGGGCATATAGCCCAGTCGCTCCCGCACCTCCGGTGAGTCATAGGGCCGCCGCCCCATCACCTCCGCGGAGCCGGATGTGGGGCGGATCAGCCCCAGCGACAGCTTGATGGCGGTGCTCTTTCCCGCCCCGTTGGGGCCCAGCAGCCCGGTAATGCCGTCGCCGACCTCAAAGTCGACAGAGTCCAATGCCAGGATGGACCCGTACTGCTTGGTCAGGGATTTTGCTTCAAGAAGGACAGTCATTGGTTCCACTATAAGGACTGAGAGTGCATACCGCCAACTTGCAGGAGCTCATGGTTACTGGAAATGGGAGGGGGCCACGATGCCGGCTAAGTACCCCTGGGCCGCCCTGCGGGAGATTCCGCAGACGAAGTGTTTGTTTCAGTAGTCCAGACACGGAGACCGCGCTTCGCTAAATGCCCGTTCCATTGGGTGGACGTAATCCGGGTATAGAAAGGACCACGAATGTCCGCTGTTGACGGCCGAGGCAACAACGTTGGCTTTGAAGGTCAATTACCCTCGTCCGCTGGATTGTGGCTCAGGCCCTTTCCTCCGTGCGGTTGTTTTTGCCATTGGCGCTTCGACGGCGCACAAGCGGCCGAAGGCGCTGTCGGAGACGAACCGGACGCTAGACTGGCAGACCGGACGGGGTTATAGACGCCACCGGTCCGGGTGTGGAGAATGGTGCAATGGAAGCGTTATGGGGCAGGCTGAGCAGAACGGTGAGAGCAGCAGTCCCGCCGCTGCTGTGCCTCTCAGTCGTAATTGCCCTGGCAGCATGTGGCGTGGAGCAGGCCGCTCCGGCAGTGGCCACCACTGTCTCTGCCACACCTATGGGCACAGCCGCACCGGCTACGACGGTCGATCCGGCCGCTGAGCCCCAGCCTACGGCGACCCTGGCACAGGCGGAAACGCCAGTTCCATTACCGATGGCAACTCCCATGCCGACGCCGACACCGACACCGACAGCAACCCCGCCGCCGACCAGCACGCCCACTCCGGCACACACGCCCACGCCCACGCCGACACCGACACCGACAGCAACCCCGCAGCCGACCAGCACGCCGACTCCGACACACACTCCGACACCACTTCCCACGGCAACCCCGCAACCGACCAGCACGCCGGAACCGAAGACTGGCGTCATTTCGATGACGGATGACGGCATGACGACCAGCACAGTCAAATTTATTTCCTACGAAAACGGTGTGCTGAACATAGAAAGGGCTGGCGAAGTTCTCAAGGCGGAATACAACAAAGGCGGGCCCCGCCGATTTCGGGTGCGAGTGTACTCGGGGGACAGAATCGCTGATATAGAACCGGAGCAGGTCATTCCAGGGCGTAGTGCAACGCTTTACTCTAGGATTGTCGGTGGTAAGGAGTTTTACATTAGCCTGGTCGTGGACTCCGCAGGCGGCGTCCTTCCGGCTGCATTGATCAACAATGATTCCCTGTACAAGAAGATCAGCGGGTTGCAGTGGTATTCGGACGGCGTCTCTGAAGATGAGGCGAGTGTGCTGTACGCCCTCGGCAACATCAGCCAGATTGACGACGCCCTCTTTGCGAAGATGCTGGATCTGCCCTGGGTAACCGACGGCATAACTCGTGATGAAAGGCAAGGTCTGGATTCGACTGAAGGAGCCATGCAGAGAATCGGAAACGTCGACTCAATCGGGCCAGTTCTCTTGGGAGAATTGATAGGCAAGGAATGGTTTCGCGATGGTCTCAATGACGAGGAGATTGCTCTGGTTATTGTGTTGAGGTCCTTTGTTGGGCAGGAGTCTGTATTCCGTGACCTGATCAGCGACAATTCCATACTGTCCGAAACGGTTTCATTGCCGCTGGCCGGCGAAACAAAGTTGTTTGTGGTGAGTCGATCCAGCATTACGGATGGAGACAGGGTTCTGTGGGCCGCAAGCATCGGGTTGAAGGCAATGGAAGGATTCATGGGTGAGCCCTGGCCGAAACAGAGGGTGATTTTTGCCCTGGAACCGGAATGGAACAGCTCGTCATTCGGAGCGAACGTTGGTGATCACATTCTGTTGAAGCACACAGGAGGGTTCCTGATATTGCATGAGTTAGCCCATGATTACCTGACAAGCATCTCATCTTGGATTGACGAGGGTGGGGCCCATTTTCTGGCCACATATACGGCAGGCGTTCATGAAGGATCTGTCCAGGAGGTCCAGGAGAATGCGGCCGAGAGGCTGAAAGGGTCCGTGGCCCGGTGTGCTGAATCCGGGGCTTCTAATATCCAGAAGTGGCTGGATGTGGTAAGGGGCGGCTCCCGACAGTCGAAATCATCCGTTGCCGGATGCCACTATGCTCTTGGTGAAGCATTTCTACTGGGGATGTATCAATCCCTGGGCCACGATGTGGTGTCCTCCTCCCTCCGGGAACTGTACAACCTGAAACAGGAGCGATGGGTGGACGAAGGGGATATTTACGGGAATTACATACAAACGTTGACAAATCAACCTGATTGATGTACCATTCTCTCAAGTCAAGGGAGAGTGAACGGCATGGCAGGCAAGAGCTTTCGCACGGGAATCGGCATCATCGAATTGCTGGAATTGTTCCCAGATGAGGATACCGCCCGCGTGTGGTTTGAGGAAATCCGTTGGCCGGAAGGCCGCGTTTGCGCCAAGTGCGGGAGCGAGCGGACACGGGAAGCCACCCATGCCTATATGCCCTACTGGTGTTCCGACTGCCGGTCTTACTTCTCGGTCAAGGTGGGGTCGGTCATGGAGGCTTCCAAGATTGGCTACCGCAAGTGGGCCATCGCCTTTTACCAGATTCTGACGAATCTCAAGGGCGTGTCCAGCATGAAGCTTCACCGGGACTTGAACATTACCCAGAAGTCCGCTTGGTTCCTGGGCCACCGCATCCGCGAGGCCATGCAGGGCGACGATCCGGTATTCTCCGGCCCGGTGGAAGCCGACGAAACCTACATCGGCGGGCTGGAAAAGAACAAGCACGAATCCAAGAAGCTCAAGGCCGGACGCGGTGCTGTCGGCAAGACCGCCGTCGCTGGCGTCAAGGACAGGGAGACCAACCAGGTAGACGCGGAAGTGGTAGAATCAACCGACGGGCCGACGCTCCAGGGCATCGTCCGGCGTAAGACCGAACCGACGGCCATCGTCTACACCGACGAGGCCACCGCTTACACTGGTCTCCCTCGCCACCACGAAACGGTCAAGCACAGCGTCGGAGAGTACGTCAGGGACATGGCCCACACCAACGGGATGGAATCCTTCTGGAGCTTGCTCAAGCGCGGCTACATCGGGATTTACCACTGGATGAGCAACAAGCACCTGGACCGCTACGTCACCGAGTTCGAGGGGCGGCACAATAACCGGCCCAGCGATACGCTCAGTCAGATGGCGGACTTGATGCGCGGTTGCATCGGCAAGCGACTCCGGTACGTGGACCTGATTGCCGATACCGGAATGACCCGAACGGGGCAACTGGTTATGGGGTAGGGATAAGATGATTGAACTAAAGCCTATCGAGTTATATCTAAATGGCCTAGCCCTTTTGGTAATAACTGCGGCCATAGTATACGTTTGGCTTGACCTCAAAATGAGCATTGCAAGGCTACGAGGAAACCCACTCCAATCAGAATCGCAAACCCAACCTGATATGACCGAGGCTCTAACCCATCAGGGAGAAAGTGAGATACCAGGCCCATAAGGCCGCCCGCAACGAGAACGGCTATCAGCAGTGAGACAAGCACCTTCAACACTGCGTCCATGTCTCTTCTCCATAGTCCCCGCCGGTAGCGTCGCCAAACTCTGATCGGCGGGGATGCTCTTTGTTCACTTGGGCCGCTCTCGCGTTGGCATCATCACAAGATCAAAGAACCTCTCCCAATTGATGTGGCCTGATGGTGTCGCGGCGCCCGTTCGCTCCAGATAAGCCACTACCTCACGTCGGGCCGTGTCGCGCACGTCTGCCAACCCGTTCCCGCCGTGCTGTCCAACGATATTGAGCACGATACGGCCGCCCTCGCGCCAGCCGGCGACCTCTTCCCAAAAGTCATGCCCAACTACCCTGTCATGCGTGGCCAAGTGGCTGATCCCGCTTGGCCCGTAGCAGATTCCTTCAATGCATCGAGGTTCGGCACGTCCGCCTTGTCGCAACACCCGGCTCGCGGTTTGGAAGTGCGCAACCATCCGCTTGCGTTGGTCAGAGTTCCCCCATTTCGGGCCAGATTTGACTGAAACGATGGTACGAATGTTGCCCGCGTCATACTCAAGGTCTATGCCCGCTGTGCTAGACTTTCGCCCGCCTTTGGCGTGTCGGCACATCGCAACTACGATGTCTTCCAGGATGTCGCCAAATCGCGTTTCCTCGCTGGAAGACAGGAAGGCATCAATCAGCCTACCTGCCAGCTCGTTGGCGTTGTTTGGAGAGCGCGCGCGAAACAGGAATGGGTTTTTGACGATCAGCAGACGCGGCGGTTCATTGGCAATCTTCGTCCTCACCCACTGGACGAAATCTGCGACAGCAGCATGAATCTCCGGTTCGGCTAGGGGCCACCAATCAGGAGACCACACCAAGCACCTCGCGCATGGACTCGCAGTATTGAGGTTCGGTATCTATGCCGATGGCGTTGCGGCCCAACTCCAGGGCGGCCCATAGCGTTGTTCCGCTGCCCGCGAACGGATCAAGTACGGTATCCCCTTCGTCCGTGAACAAATGTATGAACCAGGATGGCAGCGCTTTGGGGAACGTAGCCGGATGTCCTTTGAACCCGCACTCCGTGGCCATGTGCAACACATTGGAGGGGTAAGCCATATCCCGCCCAACCCAATTCTCTACGCGCTTCCCAAATCCACTGTCATGGCGCGATTCGTCCCGGGTCCGGTCAGTGTCGGAGAGATTGCTCAATCGCACATCCGCCCAGTCGCCCATCGGTACCATGACGGCTTCTTGACGCATCTTGAACGATGGCGCCACCGTGAAATGGTATAGCCTCTCCCAGGAATCTCGAAACCGATTGGGCCACTTACCGGGATAGCAGTTCTTCTTGTGCCAGCAGTATTCGTCCACCAGCCGCCAACCTTGTTGGCGACGTAGGGCGAGCACCAAGTCGTAGACGTAGGGATGTTTTTCGCCGTTGACGGCCTTCTCCTTGATGTTGAGGACGAATGAGCCATCCTTGCTCAGGCACTCCTTGAACGCAGCGGCTTTCGGCAGAAACCATTCGACGTAACTGTCGGGGTGAATGCCGCCATAATTGTTGCTACGCTGGTCTGCATATGGTGGAGATGTTACGATGAGGCTTACTGACGCTGGCCGCACGGACTCGGTGATCACCTGGGCGCAATCGCCTTGGTAGACTTCGACAGACAAAACGCATACCCCTTAGGAGAGTGCGGCAATCATATCTCCGCTGGTACGCATTGTCAACGTTTGTATGTAATTCCCTTTCCAATACATGCCGAAGCTCATGCCATGCCATTCGCTGACGGATTTTTCGATGCCATGGTGAGCATTGACGCCTATCATTACTTTGGGACGGATGACTTTTATCCGCAGAATCACGTGACCCGGCTGATCAAGCCCGGCGGCCAATTGGGGATCGTAGTGCCAGGGCTAGTCGAAGAATTGACCTCCGACGATCCGCCGGGACATCTCCGGGAGTACTGGGTTCCGCAGCTTTTCAGCCTCCACAGCCCATCATGGTGGAGACGTCACTGGAAACGGAGCGGGCTAGTGGACGTGGAGGTTGCCGACCTGATTCCGGACGGATGGAGGGCCTCTTTATTGTTCCCTCTCCCTTCGGGAGAGGGTTAGGGTGAGGGCGTTCTCTCTTTCAGTTGCAAGCTGGCAAAACAGCCGACCTGGCCCTTGACCTATAAGCAGAGCGACAACTCAAAGGCCCTTCGGTCGGAAGGAGGCACTGGATGGTATCGGACCGTCTATGGTCGGAACGGCTGGGCGGGCCGAGCGACGAGGCCGATATGCTGGCTCTGGACAAGGGACAGACTTTGGGGATTACCCGCATGGTGGCCCGCAGGAACGAACTTCCAATAGCCCGACCGGACTCCCATTAGTTACTTGACACCTATATCTGGGCCTGTTACCGGGAAGTTCGCCATTCACACTCACATTGCCACCAACCACACTCTCCTTCGATACCCAGCCATTTTTCGCCCAGTTAACTGAGCCGAGGAGCAATCGCCCCATGCCCCGCAAGGCGTCGGCTAAGTCTACAAAAACGTCAAAAAAGACCCCCGAGAACTCCAGCGGCGACGTGCGGCTGCTGTCGGGTGGAAACCCGAAGATAGCGAAGGTCGACGGGGATGCGCCGGTGCAGGAGCACTTGCGGCCATGCCGGAGCGGAAGGGCGGTGTCGGGCGGTGAGATTGTCTTTGAAGGAGCCGGCATTCAAGACGAGGCGGCACCGGTGGTGTTTCCGCTAGAGGCCGTCGAGCAGCCTCCCCCATCCGGTGCTGCGAGGCTTCGCGCCGATCGCCTTGAGGATTGCCCAGAACAAGGCCAGGTCTCCTGCCACCATAGGAAGTCCCGTCGCCGCTTCCAGATCCGCAGCGTGCCCGAGGAGGCGGAGGCCTCCACCGCAGACGGCGATGGCGTCGGCGCGGTGTCCGGCGCGCTCTGCTGTCCTGAGGACGTGCGCCTTTGTGATTGCTGCGTCGTGTTCCCACGCGAGCCTGTCGACCTCTTCGACGGAAGACACGATGCCCTGCTCCATCCAACTCTCCTGGAATATGACGTCGAAGCCGTTGGACTCAAAGCCGCGCGTTGCCATGGAGGTCCAATCGCCGGTGGTGTAGTACCCGCCGGCGATGGCGACACGGTGGACGCCCAGATGGCCGAGTGCGTCGAGCATCGCAGTACCCATCAACACTACGGGGATGCCCGCTGCGTCCGCGACCCGGGACTGCGTTTCCCGGGCACGCTCCGCATGGATGAGCGAAAACGGGATGCCGTACTGTGCGACGACGTCGGCTCCGGCTACAGCGAGGTCTTGGGAGGCTTCCTGCATGGCGGGGAGTGCCTCAGCGATGCGATCGAGGCTGAATTCGGCCATCGTCCGGCCCAGTCCGCGGGCAGGGATGAATGCACCTGCGACGCTCGTGCCGTCGGGGGCCACGCGCAGGAAATCCAGCGGGGCGTCGTTCCATTGCGTGAGGGGAGCAAGGAACCCGACCTTTTTCATGGGTGTCTGTATGCCCGGAACACGTCTTTACCCCCTCTTGTGGATCATTCCTCCTCAGCAGTGCCAGGCCGAACAATGGAGAGATGTTAGTCTAAGACGAGTGGTACGCTAATGTAGTGCATGGACGGCAATTGCGCCAGCAATACGGTTTTGCCATAGTTGGGGACCAGCCTGGGGCTGCAGCTCGGTTGGGAGAGCGCATCAAAGGCATTGTGGAGGTCAAGGGTTCGACTCCCTTCAGTTCCACCACACGCGGTGATACCGCAAGTTGGGCCGGAGTTCAGAAACAATGGCGAGACCGGAGACTACAATGCATGAAGTGCTGGAATTGGGGGCATCCTAGCCCACAGGAATCGCGGCGTCAGCGGGCGGAATAGTCGTCAACGCACTGGACTAGATCCACAGCGTCCATTTCAGTGGTTTTCCTGTCTCTTCTGACACCGGAGCGCGGAAACGCCGAAAATCGCGCCGGAGGCTGGTGGTTGTTGCACTGCCTGACTACCTAGCGCTGCCAGCCCAAAACAGCCAAGAATTCCAACAACCGCCTATCGCTCAGTTGCCTTGCTGCTCTGTGCAAAACTGGAACTGCGCTAACTGCCGGATTTATTGGTCGTAGATGAGCTATTTCGTCTCTATCGGGGCTGCATAATCTACTGAATATCGTTCCAGCTCTTGGCATCCATAACCTTGGCCCAATGGCTGTACATGTTTAGGTGGTTGATTTTGCTGTAGATCGACTCGCTCGCCCAGGCCTCTAGGTAGTCCTGGTAGCTTTCGTGCCCCAGACCCATCTGCACGTTAAGCGGGTAACTGTGGGACACGACTCCCTGTCCGCTCCGCGAGCACTGCTGCCAGTTGTCCATGTCGTCCTGATCAAAGTTTCCGGCGGGTCCAAAAGTCCGCAACGCGGTAACCTTGAGCGTCTCCTTGATTTCGGGAGGCGCTGCCTTGTCCACCTGTATCCAAGACCACACCTCGGTCTTGCCCGGCCCCTGGGATGCCACACCCGAAAGGATCGGGAGGAATATATAATCATGGAGAAGTTCGGGAAAACCGTACCCACGATGGTCTTTTCCTGCTTTAGCCTATCACCCAACCGGCTTTCCACCTCGGTAAGCACCCCCTCTTCGTAAGCAAGCAGCTCCTCGATGGCCCGGTCGGTGACCTGGCCGGCCGCAGCTGCGATGATGCCGTGGCCTTTGCCTGCGGAGATCAAGGTCCCAGGCGCGGAGGCTCCTTGCAACGGTCGGTTGTTGGAAAAGCCAGCCTAAAATGGCGACTGTTGGATCCAGTACCCGTGGTAAGCACCCCCGCCGAAGTTCTCGGCAGGCAGCATCCAATAGCGCGGAATTTCCCATTTGAGTACACCGCCCACCACCTCCACGCCGCCCTCGCGCCGGTCGAAAAAGGCATCCAAATTCCACGCCATTTCACCCAGGTACTCCTGCAGGGAGGGAGCCTTGGGGCCGAAGTACGGTTCCTTGTGACTGTCCAGTTGAGCCACCGGAGTCAAACCCCGCGGGTTTGTCTTCAGTTCGCCGTAGTAGGCGTCGTCAAGGCTAGGCACCGCAATCAGCTTCCCGTCGTTGCCGTTAGCCCGCCCGAGGTAGGCGCAGGTGAAGGCCGATGCGTTGCCCGGATCGGCCCGGCACAGAAAGTTGCCCCGGTGCCGGCACAGGTTCGGAAAGTCGTTTACCTTGCCCTGGCTGTCCCGCCACACCAGCACTGGGTCCTCATCCATATAGGTGGCCAGGAAGTCGACGGGGTAGGGCACCTGGCACTCGTGACAGAGGAACAACCAGCACCGGGCAAAGATATTCTCCAGTTCTTGCTGATAGATGTCCTCGTCAATAAAAATTCGGCGGTTTACCAACCCTCGGTCGGCATCGACCAAGCACTTGACGTCCGTCGCCATGTCACTATGCAGTGATATGCCGGAAAATAGCAGTGGGAGTGTGCCTTGCGGACGCCCTTAAGAAAAGTTACACCATTGGTAGGGGCAACACTCAAGTTCGCCCCGTTTGTCCTATAGATGTAAGATTTTTGCCACTAGCTACCAGGGCGCCTCCATCGCAACAGGGATCCAGCGTCGACGGGGACCACTGAACCCGTTATGCCCGCTGCGTTGTCGCGCGACGCCAGGAACAGGAATGCGTTGGCAATGTCCTGCGGCTGCAGGGCCCTCTGCTGCGGGTTGTTGGTGCGCATCCTCTCTTCGGTGCCAGGCTCCGCGAAATGGGAGCTATCCGACAGCCCAGCTGCTTCCAGGCCCCGCAAGTCCGTGAGCACCCCGCCGGGGGCCACGCCATTGACCCTGATTTCCGGTGCCAATTCCACCGCCAGTTGCCTGATGAGTCCGATAACGGCGTGCTTGGAGGCAGTATAAATGGACCCTCCTCCGCCGGAATTGATGCCGGCCACCGAGGCGGTGAACACAATGCAACCCAGGGTTTTCCTGAGTTCGGGGAGCGCAGCCTTTGTCCCCAGTAGCAACCCTTTAACATTAACTCCGAACAACTCGTCAAACGAGTCGCTCAGAATTTCCTCGGGCATATCGTCAATGGTGTGGTTGCTGTCGAAAATCCCCGCGTTGCCGGCATAGATATCCAGCCGCCCGAATGAACGCACCGTCTGCTCAACCGCCGCCTTGTTGTCGTCCAGTCGGGCCACGTCGCCGGGAATTCCCACCAGAGACTCGCCGAAGTCCTCTCGCAGTTGCCCTATCCGGTCGGGGGAGCGGTCCATCACCCCCACACGCGCACCCTCCTCTATGTATCGCTCCACGATGGCGCGTCCGATGCCAGACCCACCGCCGGTGATAAGAGCAACCTGGCCGTCTAGCCAACCCATAACAAAGCTCCTTCAAGAAGACCTACTTTCGTACCTGTCGAAAAACCCGGGCCGTCTGCAATTACCCAGTTGGTCTTTTAAATTTGTTCAGCGACAACATCCGTCTGGTTAGTCTGCGAAAAAGTCCATTCAGTCAGATACTAGGCTCTAATGCTTTAACTTCACGGTTGCGCCTAACCTTCGACGGTGGCGGGCTGCCTGCCTGAGTATTACGGCGAAGGGCAATCCTGTGGATGACCGGATCATTTGACATCACCTGGAATTGCTGGATTCCAAGTTTGGCCTGCTGCACGTCCTCCCGGACTCCGGCAAAGGGAGGCCGGTTTGGTGAGGCAGCAACTGCGGGGTGCATGGTTCGTGCCTGGCGGCGTATCCGGGACACCTTACGACGGAGTTTGAAGTTCGGCACATTATACTGGCACACTGACTGCTCCAGCCAACGGCAGGCAGGAGAAACCTCCCTGGCTTGCGCGGTAAATTTTTCCTTGAGCCCTGGGAGGAAGCAGTCCAGAACCAGGTCCGTCTCTGCGGCGTGGGGGACACCTGCCGGGGGGTTCGGTCACCAGTCGGACCTGGGATGTGTCTACGGCACGTTCCCCCTGCCGTTCGCCTGTGGCGATCGAGCAAATACCTGACATATCCCATGCTCCTTCGTGGATCGGGCTAACTGGGACCTTCGGCTACCCTTACAATGGTCAGCCGCGGTAGGCGTGTGTTCAGCCGAAACCGTGGTGACAGCCCACAGGAGGGGCGCCGTCGAGCACGAACGGCGACTGCCCTTCCGCCGGTGTCACCTGCCCCCCAAACGTCGTGTACCCAACTCCTATTGTTGGTACTCATTTGTGATATTCGCCCTATTGCGCATCACAAATGAGTTATTCTGCAAATTCTAGCGGGGCACCACCACGCAAGAACTCGGGCAGTGGCAAAATGGGGACTCTACTACTGGGCTCCATTGGATCAGCATCCCTGGGGCCGGAAGCAATTTGTACACCGGTGTTGACAATGCTTGCGGTCGGGGCACCAATGATCAGTAGTGGAGATACCGCTTGGGTCCTCACCTCCTCAGCGTTGGGGTTCATTATGGTGCTTGGACTGGCGTTCTTTTCCGCCGGGCTGGTCCGCGGAAGAACGCGCTGAGCACCCTGCTGCAGTCCTTCATCGCGCTCGCCATCGTGGGGCTGTCCTGAGTCCTGTGGGGGTACAGCCTGGCCTTCGGACCCGATGTCGGCGGATTTATCGGGAACCTGCAGTGGGCCGGACTCCGTGGAGTGTCCGCTATCGAGGCCGGTCCCTACGCAGACACCATCCCGCACCAGGCCCTCATGGAATTCCAAGCGAAATTTGCCATTATCACCCCGGCGCTGATTGCCGGCGCTTTCGCTGAACGGATCAAATTCAGCACTTTTGTAATATTCATAATTGCCTGGTCAACAATCGTTTACCCTCCGCCGGCGCACTGAATGTGGGGGAGCGGTGGGTAGCTCGGAGAAATGGGAGCTCTGGATTTCGCCGGAGGTGCCGTCGTCCACATTAGCTCCGGGGCTGCTGCACTGGCCCCCGCAATCATCTTTGGACGGCGCCTCGGATTCGGCCAAGCGGACTTGAACCCGCACAACGTACCCTTCGTGATTCTGGGAGCCTCTCTACTGTGGATTGGCTGGTTCGGTTTCAACGCAGGCAGTTCCTTTACGTCGCTGGTGGAGGCGACCTCTGCCTTCGTAGTAACTCCCACGTCGGCGGCGACTGCTGCGGTGGCATGGGTCGCTCTGGACTGGGCATTAAACCGGAGACCCAGAGTCGTGGGGGCTGCCATCGGAGCCGTGGCAGGCTTGGCGACCATCACCCCTGCGTCCGGGTTCGTCGGCCCCATGCCGGCTGTGGTCATCGGCCTCGGCGCCGGTGCCCTGTGTTACGGCGCCGTTTGGATGAAGACCCGAGTGAGAATTGACGACTCTCTCAACGTCTGGGCCATCCACGACGTGGGGGGCACGTGGGGAATGTTGGCCGTCGGCCTGTTCAAAGGCGTCGGTTTCAGGACTATCAGTGAATTCACCGACTTGAGCAGGGGACAGCAGATAGTAAGGCAGCTGATCGCCATTGGTGTGTCGTTCGGCTGGGCTGTCGCCACAACCGTTGAAATACTGTTGGCTCTGAAATACACCATCGGCCCGAGGGTGGACGAGCAGCAGAAGGGAGAGGGGCTGGACACTTCCCAGCACGGAGAAGCAGCCTACACGGAGCACCTATAGTCGGCACGACCACCTACGACAGACGACCATTCGGTCAATTGCTGTAACCGTTGAAGCACATCAGGTGTTGGAAGCCATTCGATCTTCGGGCTCAGCACCAGCGCTGTTCGAGATAACCCGAAACGTGGTATGCCCACGGGGAGCGGGTCAGCCGGCGAATGAAAGAGTGCCACGACGTAGAAATCAACCGGGCCCGGGCACAGAGCCTGCCCGCAGGGCCCTTTAATAGTTCCCTCTCCTTTCGTGAGAGGGTTAGGGCGAAGGCGCTCTCTCTGTCAGCTGCAAGCAGGCAAAATGGCCGAACTGGCCCTAGACCATCTTGGGAGAGCGACAATTAAAAGGCCCGGGATCCGCCGGGCGGCGACTGGACCCTGCTCGACCCAGTGGCCCAGGGCCGGGTGCAAGTTCTGCCGGGCGGCGACACCCCTGCTACCCAAGCGCAAGCGGCGGTAGCCGAACTCAGGCGTCTGTCGGAACGCGCCACTGGGTGGGACTGGTCCAGGTGCGCCGGGATAGCCCGCACCTGGGTCCACCTGGACCCCGTACGCAGCCTGTGCGAGATGGAGGGCATACCGGTACAGATGGCCAACGAGGAGTTCTCCGGCCTCTGGTTTCTCCGGGAGACCCGTGCGTTGGTGGACTGGCTGCGAGGGCGGAGTTCGCGCCTGGTGAGCAACGCCGATCTGCTAGCATGGCTGGCTGTCCAGACTTCAAACGCTTGGACCCAGGTGTTGCAGGAGTGGCTGGCCGAGTGGGGACGGGAGGTCCGCCGCCACCAGCGCGGGTTGCTCCTCCTGACGGCCCACCGGGCCAAGGGGCTGGAGTTTGACCACGTGGTGGTATTGGACGGTGATTGGGTCAGTGTCGGCAGGGACTAGGACACAGGCGCGCCCCGCCGCCTGTACTACGTGGCCTCTGCCTTCAGCCTCAGCTGCCGCCGACCGAGCCAGCGCTTCCTCATGGCCGCCATGGCCTCCAGGATCTTGCGCAGGCTACCCTCCTGGAATGACAACTCCTCAGACAGTTCGTTGCCCCGCTTGACCTTGGTGTAGCAGCAGTCCCTCTCTTCGTCCACCTCTTGGGCTCTCGGCAGCAACTCCGCCGCTAGCTGTGGAATTTTGCTCCGAGACACCAATGCGACGTCCGGCCTCACCGACGGCGCCGCGTGCGGCGAATACTTGCTCCCCTTCCCTGGTCTTATTGATGATTTTCTTGGTGTGCGTTTCCTCTTGAGCATGTCTGCATCCTCTGTTGTTCAGAATCCTGACATCGGTCCTGGGCCGGCTTTCGAGAGTCGGGTCAAAAGTGCCGAACGTTCGGTTGCAACCAAAAACAGCCAGGAAAGGGGACCTCGTTACTGTTCTGCCGGATTGTGATGTGAATCAGTGAGTGCACACATTCTCCACAGAATGCTCACTAAAATATTGAGGCAATCCACACAATATCCACTTATGCCCGATACAGTGGTATCTAGGCAATGGGCATGGCTGTAAGGGGTTCGCGTGTTGCGTGAGGGATCGGCGTATGTTTCCGTGCATCAGAGATATCTGCAGAAAACCATACTGATTCCTCTCAGCAATCCCTGCCTTGAATCCCCTGGGGTCGGTTACCACCCAAGGAAATCGACCTCCTGAATTACCCGATTGGAAAGGCCGTCCCCCAGTTGCCAATCCCATCAAGCCACTTTTGTACAAAGTGCAGAGAGTTGTATTGTGAGCAGATTTGCAGGCAGATTCCAATACCTGAAACCCATAATACTGGCCGCCGCACTGGTGGTCATGCTGGTGGCGCTCGTCCCAACATCCGCCCAGGCCGACGGCCCCTCTAGCCAGGCCCACAGCCCCTCCAGCCCATTGCACCGAATTGACACCCGTTTCATGGATGTGGATGAAGGCGACAGCGTGGTGCTGTCGGTGAACAATATAGAGATTCACGAACCTATTGATAACCCGGATAATTTTGATTTGCGCTGGTCAACATACGCATACAACCTCAATGTCCATGATTTTGGGTACGGATACAGAGCCAATAACGATGATATTACGGTTGTAAATCAGGAAAGACAGGTCGGGACTTACGAGCAGACTTGGGTCGACAAGAAAATATCCAAAACCTTCTATACGACCGAGGACACATGGTCGGAGAAGAGGGAACAGTTCATAGTTGGTTTCGACCCTGCTACGGGTACCATGCCCATATTTGGTTGGAAAACATTCTATGTGGTCATTGTTGACGATGACGGTCCTGGCGCCTGGAAAACTTGGGTGGCCAGTATTCCCGGCGCAGACCGGGAAGATTCCTCCGATACTGACGAAACCCAGAGCCCATCCTTTTGGCGCGGTGATACTATCCTCATAAAGCAGGAATTCACCGAGGACGTTACCGTGAGCGGCGACGTTAATATTGGGTTCCAAATGGGAGAAGACGGCAACGAGGAAAGAAAGTCTGCCAGCTATGTCAGTGGGTCTGGCACGGATAAACTCAGCTTTGAATATACGGTGTTGGAAGGTGACCTGGATCGAGATGGCATTTCGATCAATGATTCAGACTACGGCGGTAGCGGCTCCATCGTTACCAAGGACGGCAACAAGAGTGTTAACTCAACCTACGAGGGAATGGAAACCGACATGCGGGTGGGCGGTCGGGCCTTTGTGGACGAACTGACCATCGATTCCACTCCCGCCTCCGGCGACACATACGCAGCTGGCGAGGACATCGAGGTGGAGGTGCGCTTTGACCGTGATGTAACGGTCGATGGCGCTGTCTATATGACCCTGAGGTTCGGTCACGGAAACGCCGATTGGGCTTCCGCCCGTTACAACCGTGGCTCCGGCACCAACACCCTGGTTTTCAGGCACACGGTCACGCCCGGCGAATACGACCCCGACGGTATAACTGTTGTGGGCGGCACGGTAGCCGCCGACGGCACTCAGTACGGCTTCGGCGGAAGCGGATCAATCACGTCATGGGACCCCATGGCCGAAGAGTGGCAAGACGTGAGCCCCTATTATGATCGGCAGGAAACCCTGTCGGACCACAAGATTGAGACCGTTCCCGTTGTGACCGATTTCGCAATCACCTCAACGCCTCCGAACGGCGAGCACTATCGCATCGGCGAAGCGATCACGATCACAGCAACCTACGACCAGGACGTCACTGCGACTTCACCCCTGAGCGTTCCGGTGACGATTGGCACCGGGTCCCACACAAATACCTGGACGGCAAACTATTCCAGCGACTCCGCGGACAATAAGGTGGTCTTCAAGTACTCGGTCGGAGCAAACCAGCGAGACGACGACGGCATAACTGTCGCCGGCAGCGGGAAAATCCTGGACGACGGATCCATTACAAGCGCCACGAACCCTACGGTTGCGGATCGAACGGTCACTACGCTATTGAACCAGGCGGAACACAAGGTCTATGCCTACTATCCGCTGGTGCAATCCGTTTCCGTGACCTCGACGCCTGCGGATGGGGAGACCTACCGCGCCGGTGAGACCATCGACGTGCAACTCACCTTCCAGTACGAGGTCGACGTGGAGGACACGCCGTCCATCAAGATACTGGTCGGAGGAGAGGACAACGAAAGGGACGCCGTATATTCCAGCGGTTCGGGCACCGAGGACATCGTCTTCTCCTACGTCGTCCAGCGCGAAGACCTGGACGCCGACGGCGTGGCCGTTAAGGAACGCTCGAGTGGAGGCCTTGACGACACAGGAAGCATAAAAGATAAGGATACTGACAACAGCTTCGGCGGCGCCATCCTTGCCCTCGCCGACCAGGCTGACCACAGAGTCGACGGCAGGCCCTACGTCACTGCTGCGAGCTTCACGTCCTCGCCGGCAAGCAATGGAGTGTATCGCTCCGGCGAGACCATCCAGGTTACCCTGACCTTCAGTGAATCCATGGCAGTGGAGGGCGATGTCACCATTCCCATGACTGTGGGTGATGCTGAAGTTGAAGCCTCCTACACCAGTGGTTCAGGGACCGACGCCCTTGTCTTCGGGTACGCGGTCCAGGACACCGACCAGGATGACGATGGTGTTTCTCTGCCTGCGAAAGACTCAGGCGCCTTAGGAGGTACCGGCACCATTCAGTCTGCTGACGGAGCAGTGGCGCCTGACGGCCTCATGCCTGCGGTCGAGGCTGGCGATGACCAAAAGGTATATGGACTGGTCCACGTGGTCTCCCTCTGGGCCGACTCCGAACCCGGAGACGACAACACCTATGGCAATGGTGACGCCATAAAGATGGCGGTCCAGTTTGACGATGATGTCACCGTAACCGGAACGCCACAGCTGCAACTTGACCTGGGCGGCGAGACGATGACCGCCGACTTCCAGACCGCCCGGTCAGCAGCGGTGGATGACGAAGATTCCTCCGACTCGGAGTCCTCGAGCACCACTGGGCAGGTCCTGGTGTTCGCTTATACCGTGCAGGAAAACGACGAGGACACTGACGGCATATCCATATCTGAAAACGCCATTGATCTGAACGACGGTTCGATTGTGTTCCACAACGGAAGGGACGCCGACCTCGCCCATGGCGCGGTCACAACCGAGGATCATCTTGTCGATGCAATAGCCCCGGTGTTGGAGAGCGCAAGCACATCAGGCGATGGCTCGGAAGTCGTCATCACATTCAGCGAGGACGTTCACATCAGGTCTGAGCTGCGGACGCTCTTCGCCTTCGCCGGCATAGACTCCGGAATCTACCTCCGCTCTCTGCTGGACATTTTCGTGGATGGCAACCGCCCCCGTATGGTGGATGCTTCCGTGTCCGGAGCAGAATTGACCCTCACCTTGGATACCCCGATTACCAGCGGTCAGTCAGTGTCAGTGCATTACGACAACGTTTTCGCGAATGAGGTCCAGGGGCTGCTCGTAGACCCTGCCGAAAACGCTCTCTCAGAGTTCTCTGACCAGTCGGTAACCAATAACTCGACCCTGGACGATGATCCTGATGCCATTTGGACGGTGGAGAACAGCCATATCGTCACAATCGCGGAAGGGGAGAGCAACACCATATCGTTTTCTCTCAGTTCCCAACCCGACGACGATGTGACGATCTCACTCTCGGTATCTTCCGAGGATTACCTGAGCATCAGCGCCACGGAGGTCACTTTCACCAGCGATGACTGGGATACCGCCCAGACCATGACGGTTACCGCCGCCGCCGATGACGATGAGATCAACGGGTGGTACGAAATAGTGCAGACGTCGGAGGCTGACGGATTCGTGCCCAGTCATATCATGGTGTTGGTGGAGGAGTAGGACAGCATTCCCTGGCAACGAGAAAGGAGAACCCAATTGTCGAGCGAACGCTCTCTGGAGAGATTGCAATTGCTGACAAAGTGACATGAGATGATCGGCTAAATTGAATGTCCCTGCACCTCGGCGTCGTTCTCGACACGCCGGGGTGCTTTCTTTTCCAACCGTCTCGCCCTCGGTTCGGATGCCACAGTGTCCAAATGTCAAGGGCGCCAGGAATGTGTGCCACTGGACTGTCGAAGGACAGGACATATGAACGGCTGAGTGTTGAGCGTAAATGCCACTCTTTCATGCAGGCACTGTATCCGATGATGATGTAGTGAGAGCCAGCCGCACCTTCGCCCCAGGGGGCCGTCGGCATCCACGTGTTTCTTGATGGTGGCCCTGTGGATCCCCAACTCCCCCTCGATGGCCCGCAGCGACATCCTCTTGCGCAGGACTTTCTAAATCGCCCTCCATCTCCCATTCTGCACGTAGGTTGGTTAGGGCGGGGAGTTGATTGCGGGTGTCAACCTAGCAGTTCGTCTGAGGATTAGCTGGAGAGCAGCTGGGTGGGAGGGGGCGGATTCGTGAATACCGAGAGGGTCCATGGGAACTGGCCGACGGTGAGCCGGGGAGACCGGCGGTTACTGCCTCTGCCTGGTGCATTGCTTGGGCGCCCGGCCCCGAACAGGAACAAGCTTGAGCAGGTTGTGGCCGGCGAAGATCAGCAGCCACTCCTGGTTCATCTTCTCCAGCCCCCGCAACAGGAACTGCCGGAAGCCCCGGCCCTGCTTGATATGCCCGAACACCGGCCCCGCAGTCTCCATCCGCAGGGCGTAGCGCTTACGGCCCCGCTTCGTCCGCAGCTTGCGTCTCATCCGCTCCCGGGCTGACAGTCCCTCGGGTATCCTTCCCCGGGGCGCGGGTTCCAGCATCGTGCCGTGGCGGGTCTTCTCCGGCGCGATGTACGGATCCACTCCCAAGGCCCCCAGTTCCACCACTGCCCTAGCCGAGTAGTATCCGGCGTAGGCGGACAGTTCTCTGGGCGTCTCTCCCGTGTGCAGTATGGTCTCCCGGGTCATGGCCACAGCCTGCCCCTTGTCCGAGACTCGGCCGGTGGCCCGGGCCGCCACGATCACCTGATGCTTATGGTCCACCACCGCCTGGCAGTTGTAGGACTATTGGAAGCCCTTGCCGCCGGGACCGGGCATGATGCGCGAGTCGGGGTCGGTGAAGTTGCGCTGCGTCTTGCCATCGAGAACTCTGGGATGCTCCCTGCCCTCAGCCTCGGCCTCCAACGCCGCCTTGGCCTCCCTTTTCCTCCGCAACCTCCCCTCACGGAACGACAACTTCTCCGGCAGTTCGTCCCCCCGCTTGTCCCGGCCGTAGCGGGGGTCCTCCTCCTCGTCCACCTCCCCGGCCCGGCGCAGCAACTCGTCCACCTCGGCCTTAAACTGCGCCTCCCTCTCCTTCATACGACCGTAGCTCATGGCCTTGTGCCTCGACGCGTTGGCCCGGACCTTGGTGCTGCCCAGGGCCACATGCCCCAGTTTCACCAGACCACCCTGCCGGCACAGCTCCAGCACCTGCAGGAACAGCCCCTACAAGGCCGCCAGATGGTCCTTGCGAAAGTCGGAGATGGTGCGGAAGTCAGGGGTGTTGTTGGCCTCCAGCACCCGGAAGGCGATGTCCTCGTGCAGACGTTGTGCGATGCGCCGCGACGATGCCACGCCAGTGCAGTATCCGTATAGCAGCACCTTGACCACTATCCTGGGATGGTAGGGAGGGCCGTCCCGCTCCTCGCCACGGTAGCGGGCGGTGATGGCCGAGAGGTCCAGCTGCTCCACCAAGTCGGATATGAATTAGGCCAGGTGGTCCTCGGGCAGCCATTCCCGGAGGGCCGCCGGCAGCAGCAACTGCTGCTCGGGGTCGTAGGGACGAAAGGTCTTGCTCATCGGCGTATTCCCATGCTGGAGGTTTCTCCCATCATAACCTCAGCACCATAGCATCGGATTTTCTCGGACGACCCGCCTAGCATTAACTACACCTTACCTGTGGACGTTGAGGGCCAGGAGGTCATTGCCGAGCTGGTGCTGGTTTCCGAAAGTGGTAAGACCATCACAGTGGACTGGACCGCCGCCGAAATACCTTCAGACAATGCAACTGCAACCGAGGGCGAAGACTTTGCAGCCTCGTCCGGAACGCTCACGTTCGTACCGGGCGATACGATGGAGACAATTGAGGTCCCCCTCCTGGACGATGACCTATTGGAGGCTACTGAGTACATTGATATCCAGTTTTCCAATCTGGTGAATGTAACTATTCCCCAATTTCCCTTAAGCGTAAACGCCAGAGACATTGGGATTAACGACGACGACACAGCCAGCGTAACCACCGCCAAATTCGGTTCCGCATCCTACCGTGCAACCGAAGGAGATTCGCCAGTGACCGTCAGGGTGGAGTTGACCGTCGCCGTGTCACAGAACACGACAGTAAACTTGGACGTGGCTCCCATCGGTGGTGCAACGGCGAGCGACTACTCGGGGGTCCCCAACTCCGTCACATTCCAAGGTCTCGAAACTGTCAAGACCTTCACCGTGCGCGCCACCGACGACGAAGTCGCAGAGAGCGGGGAGGGTATCCGAATCCAGCTTTCCGTCCCTCCCCTGATAGAGAGAGTCTTGATCGGCTCCCACGCGGCGACCACAATCTACTTTGCTCATAGCTATGTTCCAAATCTCTGCGATTCCACCCATGGATGCATATCGGCTTTTTAGCGATCACAACGCGCAAACTCCACGTTGACATCATATCAATAAGCTAAATATCACACTGACATCACATTTGATTTGGTAGTTTTTAACATAATGGATAGTTTGTGCCACTCACACGGCGTCGCCTGCGCGGCTTGCTGTTTTGTGAGCTCACACGCAGGTGGTGGAGGGGTCTAGCCCGGCGGACCGATTACGGTCAATTCCGGAGTCGGGCTAATGCCCAATGAAGTGACCGAAGACTTTGAGACGATCAAGGTTCGCCATTACCAATACACGGCTGGCTATCTATATAGGGAGAAGGCTCTCACGTTCGCCACAGTAGAGGCCCAGCGGCCATTACGGACTGACCTGTCTCCACCATTCGTTCGGGTGGCTGTGTCAATGGGATCTACGAGTTCAGAGTACTGTGGCTTACTCGGCAAGCCCAAAGAAAATGGAGCATCTCCAGAACAATTCTGATGCGGCAGGACAGACGCGCCGTGAATGCCTAGTAGTGAAGAGACGGACCAGAACGATAAAGGGTAGAGCAGCGCGGATGATGGCGGCGTCGGTGAAACAAAACAGCTTGCAGCATAGGCCCTCACTATGGTCCTGCTGGTGGTCCTGGCCACCTTGTTTGCCGCAGATACCCATGCGGAGACCAACTCTCGGCCTCCGGCAGGCCCACCATTTCCGGCGCTCCGCAGGTCTGTGAGACTCTCACCGCAAATAGCAATCGCATCAGGAACGCCGACCGTTTGGGCACTATCAGCTACCAGTGGATACGGGAGGACGATGGCAGTACGCAAGTCATACCCGGGGCCACCAGTCTTACCTACACACCGGTGGCGGCGTACATAGGAAGAATTTGCGATTGTAGGTAAGCTTCAGGGACTGTGCAGGCAATACGGTGTTGCGGACCTGCCGGAAGCACCCAAGATTCTATGCGGTGGTGGAGGCGAAGACGGACAGTCCGTCCGATTCCGACTGGTGCAGCGAGATGACGGCAGGTTACTCGGTTGAAGACCTGGATGACGACGGACATTGGGCAATCCAGCGACACTCCACCCTTATGGAAAGGGGGATACGAAAGCGAACGCAATTCAACACACGAGTCCTTCGGTGCTCTAAATGATGACGATTTTTCACATTGAGGCACGACCTACAAAGTTCTGACTTGCATAAGCGCTTGGCGCATAAACGGACTGCTGAATTCGCATGAGTTTAGGCTGCACCTAAACGACGACCCGCTGCCGAACGGCAAGATCGTAACCGTGAACGGGACAGAGTTCACGGTCGGCAAAAACTCTGAGACCAAGTGCCTTGGGGAGCAACCTCAGGAGAGGAGTATAGGTTACGGTCACCTGCCAGTCTGGGAAGGCGGCCAGTGTGTAACAGTAAGCCTGAAGCTGCGGACAGACAACAACGTCAATACCGAATCGGGCGGCTGTCAATCGATATCCGGCACGCCCCTGGCCGGCAAGACCCTGAAAGTCGGCACCGCCAACATCGTGGAGGCCGACGGCAACACGAAGGCCAAGATTAACGAATCCGGCTATGCCTACAGCTATCAAAGGATCCGGGTGCCTGGTACCCATCCAACCGGTTACAGCTACAGCAGAATTACCGGAGCTTCCCTCATCTTTTTCCCGCTGACATCCGACGACCTTGGCAATACGGTCAGGGTCAAAGTGAGTTTTACCGACGATGAAGGCAACTCCTAGGAGGTGGTGAGCGACTCCGGGCCATCGGACGGGTCGATCGTCGCTGCTTCAACTGAGGTTGCACCGTTGCTGAGTGCCAGCACGGTGGGCGAGGGTGCCGGCGCAACGTCGATCACGGTTACCGGGACGCTGAACGGGGCGGCTCGGACCATGGGGACGACAATGACCGTGGAGGTGCGGTCGACCGGCGACGCCGCCACGGAGGGAACCGACTACGACACGGTCAGCGACCTAACGCTGACCGTAGATTCCGGCGAGACCTCGGGCACGGCGAGCTTCACGCTGGAACCGACGGAATGGTTTCTCTGACGTAAGACCCCAGAAACAATCCCCATTACTGCAGCAAATACCGCCATCAGAAGTGCGACGATCACAAAGACGCCGACGTATGTCGTTCCGAAGGACTCGGACGCCTCTTGCTCAGTAACCTCAATGGACAACACCAAAATTATGGGAATGATGATGAAGGCTGCGGTCAGGCTCTCCGAGATGAGTAGTTGAAGGAAGCTCAGGCCTTGAGGTCGGCATCGCACCGGGTACAGAACTTGGCCTCGCGCCAGTTCCCCAGCCGGCACCTCTTGCAGATCCGGGCTTCTTCAATGCTCATGCTCGATCGCTCCTATCCGGTCCATTATTACTTCGGCCGTGAGCCGGTCAAACTGTTGTTATTTACTTGGGCTGCTCTGCCTGTTTCGGACCGGCTTGCCCATGACTGAGGATTTCTCTTTATAAAGGGCCGCCTTTCCAAGATCGCGGATAAGCGCCACCCCCTCGCAAGCGCTGTGTATTCGTAATTCCTCAATATTTCTTTGCTATACCCTGTCGAAGCTCTTGAACGCCATGAGACTGATTCACTGGCGAAGCACACAGTTGAGGGGTTTGATGGGTTGTTACGGCGTGGCAGTAAGGAGGCTTACCATATCGGCAACCCTAATAACCGATGCCGCGATTGCGTCCTGCAGCGGGACTGATGCCGCCTCGGAACCCGGCGCCGTAGTGGCCTCCGCCACAGTCGTGGCCACCCGGCCAGCTGCCACAGCGCCTGCCAGTGGCTCCGCGGCCGCGGATGCCGCCAACGCCCTCCTCGGCTCACTCACTGGCAATCAGCGCGCCGTCGCGGTGTACGCGCCAGCGATTTGACCATAGCATGCTGACCGAGGGCGTTGAGCGGGAACACCAGTGCATCGCAGGCAGGTTTCGGGGGCCGGAAACGCGGCGGCGGCGGAACAGGGAGAACAGGGGGCCACTACGGCCCCCATGAGGATCTGATTCCCATGACTGTGCCGGAGGTGCGACGGCTGCTGACACGCCTGGTGTGGACAGAAAGCCAACCGCCCGATTTCATCCTGTTCTGGTCCAGGTGGAGACTTCGCGACCAAGCCCAAACCAGACAATGCCAGTACAAAACGCGCCTATCGCATCTGCAACCGTAGTACCAGGCAGCGGCCTTGGCCAGAGGAACTGCTGAGGCTGCTGGAGGCAGAGCAGGGCAACAGCGATGGTGCCAGCGGCTCTCACGCGAAGCGCCACACCTCCCATCGCTCCTCCAGGCACACCCCATCCCCCATTTCGATCAATAATCGAATGACCCTGGACGGCAGCTAGGCTATCGCCACCGCGTTTGCTCCTCCAACAAATAAACAGGGCGCACAATCGTGCGCCCCGCTCTGAGAGATGAAGTCTCTCTCGGGTCTACAGCTTGGCGATACCGGCAGCGGAGCAGTCCTCATCCTGCTGGCCTGTGCCGCCACCAACACCCACGGCTCCCTCGATCACGCCATTGCGGATAATTGGCAAGCCGCCCTGGCTGGGAATGCCATGCCCGCCCTCAGCTGCGAGAATGCCTCGCATGATCGGGGACTCGGAGCGTTCCTGGAGCTCGCCGCTGGAGCGCCCGAAAGCAACGCTGGCCACGGCCTTCCCCTGGGAGCCATACGACCCGGCCCAGATTGCGCCGTCCATACGGTTGAAGGCCAGAAGGCGTCCACCCGCGTCGACTACCGCAACATTGATTCTGATCCCCATTTCCGTGGCAGCAGCTATTGCGCCCTCCACGATTGTGTTAGCCTCGGCCAATGTCAGTGCCATAACAAAACTCCTCTCTTTTCGCCTTTCAATAACCTTGCAACCGACGCCATTTTAGCCCACGTCTCATGACAAACCAACCGCCGCCATCAACTCGGCGGGCAGTGATATACTTTCACCGGATTTCGTAGCAGGCTCCCAGCATTCCTCGAAGGAGTTGTGGCTCGGCTGTGCTAACCAAACGCATCATACCGTGCCTTGACGTTGACCGCGGACGGGTCGTCAAGGGCATCAGCTTCGTTGAGTTGCGCGACGCGGGCGATCCGGCGGAATTGGCCGCCGTATACGACCGAGAGGGCGGCGACGAGCTGGTATTCCTTGACATCACCGCCAGTTCCGACTCTCGCGATACCATGGTGGACGTAGTGCACAGAGTCTCCGAGGAGGTGTTCATCCCCCTCACGGTCGGCGGCGGAATCCGCACCGTGGAGGACATCCGGCGCATGCTGAAGGCGGGGGCGGACAAGGTGTCGTTGAACACCGCCGCGGTCACCGATCCGAAACTGATCGGCCGGGGCGCGGCCCAGTTCGGCAACCAGTGCATCGTCGTCGCCATCGATGCCAAGCGAGTGAACTCGACAGCAACTGATCTCGACCGCCCGGAGGCGGCGGATGCCACCCTGGCTATTGACGAAAATTCCGGATGGGAAGTATATACCCGCGGTGGCAGGACCCCCACCGGCATAGACGCAGTCAAGTGGGCGGCGCGGGCCGTGGAGCTCGGCTCGGGCGAGATCCTTCTCACCAGCATGGACGAGGATGGTCGGAAGCGCGGCTACGACCTGGAATTGACCCGCGCCGTCTCCCGAGCCACCTCCGTCCCGGTTATAGCCAGCGGCGGAGCGGGCACTCTCGATCATCTCCGCGACGCCCTTGAGCAGGGCGAGGCCGACGCAGTGCTGGCCGCAAGTATTTTTCACTTCGGCGAGTATTCCATCGGAGAGGCGAAGGACTATCTGAACAGCAGAGGCGTTCCGGTCAGGCCCAGGACTTACTGATTCGGAGGCAAGGCGCCCAAGTCCGGTTGAAGTGGATAAATACAGCCAAGTCGCATTGAGGGTGTTGAGTGTCAGAAATCAAGGCAGTCATTTTCGACATGTACCAGACCCTGGTCCAGGACCCCAGGGGACAATGGCACCGGAGCTTCGGCAGCATCATCCAAGAACAGCAGTTGCCCATCACCGCCGCGCAGCTCTGGGAGGGCTGGCACGAGTCTGAGGAGCGATTCCGCGACCGTCGTACCGATCCATCCCTGCCGTTCCAGACCTATTTCGACGCTTGGGCCGGCGGCTTCCAATTGGCCTTCCAGGCCCTGGGAGTACCGGGCGATGCAGACGCTGCCACCAGGCGATTTTTCGTCGATCTATCTCAGCGCGAGCCGTTTCCAGAGACCGAGTCTGTGGTGAGAGAAATCCAGGAGAACTATCGCACCGCCGTTCTCTCCAACGCGGACGATGGCTTTCTCTTGCCCAATCTCAAACTGCTGGACCTGGAATTTGATGTCATCTTGTCATCGGAAATGGCATGCAGCTACAAGCCCCAGCCGGAACTGTTCCGGGAAATGCTGGCCCGGCTGGAGCTGCAGCCGGAGGAAGCGGTCTACGTGGGCGACCGTCACTACGAGGACGTCCACGGCGCCCGCGGGGTCGGCATGCACGCCGTGTGGATGGACCGTGGAGACCGGGGCTTGCGCGACGACCTGCCCGCGCCCGACCACACTGTCGCAAGCTTGGCCGAGCTACCGCCAATCCTCGATGGAATTCGTTCCGGTGCCGTTTCTTCGCGCTAATTCTCCCAGACCATAACTACCGAAATCTCTAGAATTCAAGAACGGACAAGTGTTGGTATGAAGGTAAAGCTAAATGAACAGGGCCTAATTCCGGCCATTGCGCAGGATGTCAACACCGGCAACGTGCTGATGCTGGGTTACATGAATCCGGGATCCATCAAGCGCACAGTCGAGGGCATCCAGGTCTGGTTCTACAGTCGCAGCCAGGAGGACCTCTGGCACAAGGGCGAGGTGTCGGGCAACTATCTCAACCTGCGCGAGGCCTGGCTGGATTGCGACGGCGACACCATTCTCCTGAAAGTTGATCCCGACGGACCCACCTGCCATACCGGCAACACATCTTGCTTTTTCACGCCAATGGAGGGCCTCCCGGAAGAGTACGAGGACACCGACAGGGGTCCGGGAGTTCTGGGCGAGTTGTACGCACTGGTTCAAGACCGGCAGCGGGAGATGCCCGAGGGCAGCTACACCGTGAAGCTGCTGCAGGAAGGTGTGGGAAGGATAGCCCAGAAGGTGATCGAGGAGGCCGGCGAAACAGCCCTCGCCGCCGCCCAGGGCGACACCGAACACCTGCCATCGGAGATTGCCGACCTGATGTACCACACCATGGTTCTGATGGCAGCATCGGGGGTCAAGCCGGAGCAGGTATGGGAGGAACTACGCGAAAGGCGTCGCTAGAACCCTTCGTCCAAGTGCTACTTCGCCCTCACCTTCCGGGAGAAGGGTGGAGGGCGTTTCCAATGAATTGAGCGTCAACTCGAAAGTCAGAGCTTGGAGTTAAATGTCAAGCTCGCTCCGGGACAGTGAGACCGGTCTTGCAAATCCGGCATTCAGAAGCCCGATGGGAGCCGATCCCCCGTAGTAAAGACCTCGTAGTCGCTGCCCCGGTAAACCACGACATTCCCGAATCCACTCACCCGCCAGTTGCCCGGACGGCCCACCACGCCGGTCCTCGCATCAATGCCCAGGTAGACGATTCCCTCCGGGGCCGACCAGCGCAACTCCGAGTACACCTCGGCGGGATTACGCCGTTCGTGGTGGGGCAGCACGCAGACATTGCCCGCAATGCCGAGGCCCTCCACCCATCGGTCCCTTCCGTCGCCGCCGGGGTTCGAGTCCAGCGGGGGGCGCCGCATAACCGATCCCATCACCATTGCCCCTGCCGACGAGCCTCCCAATACCAACCCTCGTTCCATCTCCTCCTTCAGCAGCCAGAGAAGCGCCGAGTTGCGCAGGGTGGCCAGCAGGTGTTCGGGATTCCCGCCAGTGAAATACACCACGTCGGCATCGCGCGCCGCCGCAATCATCTTCAGATTGTTGGCGTCCTTTCTCTCCAGCACCATCAACTGGCTGGCATTGCCTCCCAGGGCCGAGAAGTGAGTGACGCCGTCGTTGGCAGCCTTGGCGGGGCCGGTCACCGCCGCCGTAGGAATGATAACCACGCTGACAGGATCCTTGCCGGAAGCGCGCATCACTTCCCGGTCCATTCCCTCGCACCCTATTCGGAATTCATCCCCCCCAACCAGTGCAATCGTACCTGGCATCGGTGCCCTCGCTCCAGATTATTATTTTGCAGAGGTCTATCCTACACTAGGAATTCGATGAAAATGGCCGCAAGGCCGAGGAAAAGTGCAAATCCAATTACGTCGGTAAACGTGGTGACAAACACCGCTGCCGATACCGCGGGATCCATCCGCAGGCGTCGGAGCAGCAGCGGGACCCCGGCGCCTGCCACCGAGGCAACCACCATGTTGCCAGTCATGGCCAGGGCAAGGACAAGCCCCAGCACGGGATTGCCCTTCCAGAGCCAGCCGATACCCCCAATGATGACTCCAAGGACAACTCCGTGAATCAGTCCCAGGACAATTTCCCGCCGCAACAGCCGCAGTCCCATCTGCCGTGGGAGTTCGCCGGTGGCCAGGCTCCGGACTACCAGCCTGACAGTCTGGGTGCCACCGATCCCCCCCTGCCCAGCCACTATCGGGAGGAATGCTGCCAACGCCACCACCCTGGCGATCGTGGATTCGAACACTCCGATGACTATGGCCGCACAGAACACGGTAACCAGGTTCACTGCAAGCCAGGGAAATCGGCTGCGTACCGAGTCCGTCAGCGGGCCCGTGATCCGTTCCTCGCCGATGCTCGCCATACGGAACATGTCCTCGGTGGCGTTCTCTTGCCCCACCTCCACGGCGTCTTCGGCGTGGATCAAGCCGGCCAGCCGGCCATCATCCTCCACCACCGGCAGATCGCTAACCTTGAAGCGCCCGATCAGTTGGATCGCCAGTTCCTCGTCGGCGGAGGCCGAGACAGCCGTCAGGTCCCGGTCCATTATGTCGGCCACCGTTGAGTTAGGCCGGGCCAGGGCCAACCTCACCGGCTTGACCGTCCCGATCAGGACTCCCTCCCCGTTAATCACTGGCAGTGAGTGGACCTCCTCGGCGGCATCTCCCATCAGTCGCAGTCGGTCCAGGGCGATGGGAATGGTCGTGTTTTCGCGGAATGCGGGTATCGCAGGGTCTATCAGCCTTCCGGCCGTACCGTCCTCGTAGCGCAGCAGGGTCTCCACAGGAACCGAGGCAGACATGGCCTCGATGGTTTCGAGCCGTCTCTCGCCCTGAAGGAGTTCCAGCACCTCCGCTGCGGAGGCCGGGTCCGCGAGGTCCAGCACCGCTGCCAATTCCCGGGGGCTGTGATTGCGGAGCATCCGCGCGGTCAGGCGTGGCTCCATATATTCGAGCAGGCCGGCGACGGTTTCAGTTGCCATTTCGCGCGCCAAGTAGCGCCGCAGACCCCCTCGCAGCTCGGTCACCACCTCGGCGCGGTCAAAGGGATGCAACTGGAGGAAGAGGTCGGACACGGCTTCGGGCTGGTCGTCCTCCATCATTTGTTCGAGCAGCCGAGCGCGCTCAAATGCCGTCTGTCCCGGCTGGGAATCTCCCTGTTCGACCTGGAGGGTATCGGGTGCTGCCTGTTCTTCCTTTTCGACTAACTGTTCCGGCACGTTCCCCCTGTGTCAGGGCAATTTCGGCAATCAGGCCGGAAACCGAATGGCACCGGAACTTCCCGTTGCCGGAGATTTATACATGAAACTCTATACTCTCAGCGGCACCAATTGAACTGTCGCGGTGCGCTGTATCGAGCATTTGGCCAGCGTTGACTGGCGCAGCGACTGTCTGTTTGTCGCATTGCGAAGTGCATCCGCGCCATTTCCAACACAAACCCGGCATACGCGCTTTCCCAGGCCCATTTTGAATGAGACCAATGTGATAGAATTATCCTTTCCCTGCGGAAATGGCATGACTTGGTGACATTTCCGCTTTCTGCACACTCACTGAGACGCCGACGCGCACGAGGATTCCTAGGTTATGTCGACAACCCCGGTGATTGAGAGCGTACGACACCTGGTTGCCCAAGCCGTTGAAACCGCTCGAAATGATGGAGTAGTCCGTCTGGAGACCATGCCGGACATCCAGGTGGAACACCCCGGAAATCCCGAGCATGGAGACTTCGCCACCAACCTTCCCCTCCGGCTGGCCCGTGCCACCCGGATCAATCCCCTGGAGCTGGCCCAGGCGCTGGTAGCGCGTACCCCCGAGAGCGCGTCCATCGGCCAGGTGGAAGCGGCGGCTCCCGGGTTCATCAACTTTCGCCTGAAAGACGCCTGGCTGCAGCAGCAGGTGGACGAGGTACGCAGCGCCGGCGCATCCTTCGGCAACGTGACCGGCGGCCAAGGCCGCAAGGTGATGGTGGAATTCGTCAGTGTAAATCCCACCGGCCCGGTCCACGTCGGCCATACCCGGGGCGCGGTGCTGGGCAGTGCGCTGGCCAACGTACTCGAGGCCGCAGGCTACCAGGTCACCCGGGAATACTACGTCAACGACGCCGGCAGCCAGATGGAGGCTTTCTACCGGTCGGTGCTGGCCCGTTACAAGCAGCACTACGGACGGGAAGCAGAGATGCCCTCCAACGGTTACATGGGCGATTACGTCCTCGACCTAGCCGTGGAGATCGCTGCTTCCGAGGACGAGAGGTTGCTGGAAATGCCGGAGGAGCAGGCCATTCGCGAGATCGGCGACCTGGCCCGCGGCAAAATGGTTGGTCTCATTCGCGATGACCTCGGCAAAATAGGTGTGGAGTTCGACAACTGGTTCAGCGAGCGGACCCTTTTCGACAGCGGGGAGTACGAGGAAGCTCTGGGACAGTTGCGTGAACAGGGCTACCTGTCGAAGCGAGAGGACGCCCTGTGGTTCAACTCCACCATGCTGGGCGACGAGAAAGACAATGTCGTGGTGCGGACGACCGGTGAGCCCACCTACTTCGCGTCAGACATCGCCTATCACCACAACAAGTTCGTGGGACGCAGCTACGACTCGGTGGTGAACATCTGGGGCGCCGACCACCAGGGGCACGTGCCCCGCGTCAAAGCTGCCGTCGAGGGCCTCGGCATTAATCCCGACCGCCTCACCATTCTGATCGCCCAGATGGTCACGCTCAAGAGGGGCGACGAAGTCGTGCGGGCCTCGAAGCGGACCGGGGAGTTCATCACGCTGCGGGAACTGGCCGATGAGGTGGGTGGCGACGCCTGCAGGTTTTTCTTCCTGTCGCGCACGCCCTCTACCCAGATGGAATTCGACCTGGAACTGGCGAAGAGGGAATCGTCGGAAAACCCGGTCTATTACGTCCAGTATGCCCACGCCAGGAACGCAGGCATTCTTAGCCTGGCCAGGGAACGCAACATGGACTGGAGCAGGGGTGACGTTTCTCTCCTGACGCATCCCAGCGAGTTGGCCCTGATTCGCCATATGCTGCGGCTGCCGGAACTGGTGCAGCAGATGGCACAGAGCCTGGAGCCCCACCACCTGCCCCATTTCACCATGGAGCTGGCGACGGCGTTCCATGGCTTCTATGAAAACTGCAGGGTTATCTCCGCCAATCCAGAGGACGCCGACGTTACCCTAGCCCGACTGAAATTGGTGGAATCGGCCCAGATTGTCTTCCGGCGTTCACTGGAACTCATGGGCATGAACGCGCCCGAGCGGATGTGAAGTCATTTCAAGTCCATCACAACATGACCGTATCGTCCGAAAAGGGCGGTGCGAAACAGCGAGATAGATGGATATCCTTTTACGCATAAACCAGATCACCTGGCAGTTTCGTACTCGCCTCATCCTGGCGTACGTGACCGTCGCTGCATCCGTGGGATTCTCGCTGCTCATCCCGACCCTGTTCGGCAGTGCCATCGACAGCATGGTCGGACGCGATGGCGAGGAGGGTCCATTTATCTGGCTGAGTCCCTCCACTGAAACCCTGGTGTGGTTCGCCGTGGGTCTGTTGGCAGCCAGCCTGTGCCGGGGGGCTTTCGATTTCGCTCGCACCTACACAACTGACTCTCTTTCGCAGAAAGTCTCGTATGTGCTGCGCAACCGCTTCTACAACAAGCTGCAGCACATGAGCTTCGCCTATCACGACCGCGAGCATACCGGGGACCTGATGTCCAAGGCAACGGCGGACGTGGAGGCCATTCGTCGTTACGTCAACATGGGCTTGATCCGCTCCATCGAAGCCGGTCTGCGAGCTACGGTGCTTCCCATAATTCTGGTTTTCATCAACTGGGAATTGGCGCTGATCAGCCTCGCTTTCATCCCGTTCATCCTGGTGCGTTCCGTGCGGGTGATGAGCCGCCTCCGCACCATGTGGACCCAGGTCCAGATCACCATGGGCGAAACGGTGACCGTCCTCCAGGAAAACCTGGTGGGCATGAACGTGGTCAAGGCCTTCGCCTCGGAGGAGTTCGAGAAGCGGAAGTACGACCGCAAGGCTCGACAGCTGCGCGGGGAGTACTTCCTGTCCGAGAGGACGCAGGGCACCAACAGCGCCTGGATGTCATTTTATTTCACCTTGGCCCTGGGGCTGATCCTCTGGTATGGAGGTTGGGAAGTGCTACGCCACGACCTTACCTTCGGCGAACTCGCCATGTTCATGCTGTTCCTGAATCAGTTGACATTCCCTGTGCGGATGGCCGGATTCATTATCAACAGCTTCTCCCGGGCCATCTCCTCCGGAAGGCGGCTGTTCGATGTGCTCGACGCGCCTTCTCCGGTGGTGGAAAGAGAAGACGCGGTTGAACTGGGACGCGCCGAAGGCTCCGTTCGCTTTGACAACGTTTCTTTCAGCTACGATCAACAGGCGCCAACGCTGCGCAACGTAGATATCACGGCCCAAAAGAACCAGGTAATCGCGATTCTCGGCGCGCCGGGAAGTGGCAAGAGCACCATCGTCAACCTGCTGCCCCGGTTCTACGAGGTGAGCGACGGCAGGATCACAATCGACGGCAGAGACGTCCGTGACTTTACCCTGGAGTCCCTGCGCCGCAACGTGGGCATCGTTCAGCAGGACGTGTTTCTCTTCAGCGCCACGATTCGCGACAACATCGCCTACGGCGCCCAGGGCGCAACTGAGGAGGACGTCATCAGGGCGGCCAAGGTGGCGCAACTCCACGAACACATCATCAGTCTGCCCAACGGGTATGACACATGGGTTGGGGAGCGTGGCACCACCCTCTCGGGCGGACAGAGGCAGCGGCTTTCCATAGCTCGCAGCGTCCTGATCGACCCGCCAATTCTAATCCTCGACGATTCCACTTCCAGCGTCGACGTGGAAACGGAAAGGCTGATCCACGCTGCCATGGTGGCTGTCATGCAGGGCCGCACCACATTCGTCATCGCCCACCGCCTGAGCACGGTGCAGAACGCCGACCACATCATCGTGCTCGACCGCGGAAGTATCGTGGAGCAAGGATCCCACGAGCAGCTGGATGCCATCGGCGGCATTTACCACGAGATCCTGGAACTCCAACTGCGCCCCCAGGAGGAGATGATGCTGGACGTCGCACTGACTCCTGAGACCGCGGCAGGACGGGCCTAGTATGCGAATGGCCGGCCCGGGAGGCGGCTTCGGCGGGATGATGGGCGGCATGCGCGGCTTGAACGCCGCTGGTGACCGCGCCGCAACTGCCGACAATCTCAGCGACGAATCAATAGTCGGCGCAGCCTACGACCACAGGGTCGTGATGCGCCTCATGACGTACATCGCGCCCTACAAGCGCTACGCCATTCTGGCCATCCTGGCTGTCATCATGTACACGGCGGCCAACGTCTGTATCCCCTTCCTGGTCAAGGTGGGTATGGACGATGCAGTCAAGGGCAACAACATAGCCCTGCTCCACTGGGTCGGCGGTGCCTTCCTGCTGGTGGCAGTGGTCCATTTCATTTCGAACTATTTTCAGTTCGTCTTCATGCCCAGGGTGGGACAGGGAATCCTGTATTCCTTGCGCACCAAGATGTTCAACCACCTGCAGGAAATGTCGCCCTCTTTTTACCACCGCACACCGGTGGGTCGCATTATGTCGCGAAGCCAGAGCGATGTCCTCCAACTGCAGGAGGCATTTGAGCTCATCGTTCAGAGTTTCTCCGACATTCTGACCCTGTTCGGCATCATCACGATGATGTTAATCATCGACTGGCAACTGGCACTGATCTGCCTGGCCATTGTTCCCCCGCTCTTCTTCGTACTGGCCTACTGGCAAAAGTTCGCGCGTCATTCCTTCATGCGCATCCGCCGCGCCATTGCCATGGTCAACGGCGAGTACAATCAGAACATTACCGGCGTCCGGGTGGTGCAGAGCCTCAATCGTCAAGATGCCAATATGGCCCACTTCGACGAGCTGAACACAGAGCACCTCAACGCCAACCTGGAGGCCAGCAAGTTTTCCGGCGGACTGCAGCCGCTGGTTGAGCTGCTCATCGGCGTGGCCATGGGATTCGGTGTAGTCCTGGCCGGAGGGCTGATGGCCGGCCGTGGCGAGCTGGAGCCCGGCGTGCTGGTGGCCTTTGCGCTGTACATCCAGCGGTTCTTCGAACCGATACGGCACCTGACCATGCAGTACAGCATGCTCCAGCGGGCCATGGCTGCCGGTGTTCGAATTTTTGAGGTGCTGGACCTGAAGCCCGAGGTGCAGGACGACCCGGACGCCCCCGACCTGCCGGAGGTCCGAGGCGAGATAGAGTTCCAGGACGTTCGCTTCCACTACACTCCCGGAGTCGATGTGCTGGAGGAGATCAATCTACACATCCGCCCTGGGGAGAACGTTGCCATCGTCGGCTCCACGGGGGCCGGCAAGAGCACGATGGTGACCCTCATTGCCCGCTTTGCCGACGTTACCGAGGGCCGCATACTGGTGGACGGGCATGACATACGGCACGTGACCCGGAGTTCGCTGGCCGGGCAGATGAGCATGGTGCTTCAGGAGCCATATCTTTTCTCCGGCACCGTGGCCGACAATATACGTTACAATCACGAAGATGCCACCCTACAGGAAGTGATGGACGCAGCCAGAACGGTTGGCGCCCACGACTTCATCATCGGGCTGGAAAACGGTTACGACAGCGTCCTCGCCGAACGGGGAGTCAACCTGAGCGTGGGGCAGCGTCAGTTGCTAAGTTTTGCCCGGGCCATCATCGGCAATCCGAGGATCATCATCCTGGACGAGGCGACGGCCAACATTGACACGCAGACGGAATTGCTGATCCAGCGGGCCCTGTTGCGAGTCCTTGAGGGCCGCACGTCCATCGTGATCGCTCACCGGCTGTCGACGGTGCGAAACGCCGACAAGATCATCGTCCTGAACCGTGGCCGCCTGGTGGAGATGGGGACTCACGAGGAACTTCTGGCCCTGGGCGGGGTTTACGAGCGACTCTACGCTGTGAATTACGGATTGATCTCCGAACCCATCGGCACCAACGGAGACAGCGAAGAGGGCAGCGAAGTACTGCCTGGTAGGGGATTTGCCCCGGTCCCGGCCGACGACTGATCGCCCCTCAGACACGGCAGGGGCGCAAGCTTCTGAGAGGTGAGACATCCTGCAATGTACACAAGAATACTGACGCCTCTTGACGGTTCGGACATTTCCGAACAGGTCCTTCCTTACTCCCGGGCGATTGCTTCCCGGCTTTCCCTGCCCATGACCCTGCTGATGGCCATTGAACCGGACCATCCCACCATCGGGCAGGCGCTCAACCCGGAGTTGCACTCCCACGAACTGGAATCCCATCGCTCAGGACACGCTGAGAATTACCTGTCGTCGGTCGCGGCACGGATGCGTGACGCCGGGGTCGCTGCAACAACCATGGTGCCTCGCGGCGAACCGGCGCGTTCCGTAGTCGATGAAGCGGCGAGGGACCCCGATACGCTGATCGCCATGTCCAGCCATGGCCGTTCCGGGTTCGCCCGGTGGTGGATGGGCAGTGTGGCCGACAAGGTGCTGCACACCGCTGAAAATCCGCTCCTGTTGGTGCGTTCGCAGAATCAGCAAGGAGTGCAGGGCGAAAGGACCCCGGAACGCCTTATCGTACCTGTCGATGGCTCCGCCGAGGCCGAGGATGTGCTCCCTCACGTGGTCAACCTGGCTTCCCGGATGGACATTCCCGTGGAGTTGGTGCAGGTCACCATTTCGGAGGCTGAGTATTACCAGGCCATGTCCATGGGCCTAAGGGTCCTGCCGCCGTCTCTGCCGTCCTTCAAGTCCTTCGCCGACAGGGTGGAAGGAGAGGCCAGCGACTACATTTCGGACATCAGGAGGCGATTGCAGCAGCAGGGCGTCGCCAGCGTCGAGGCGCGTCTGCTCCAGGGCGCACCGGCAGATTGCATCGTAGACCTGGCAACCTCATACCCCAACAGCCTGGTTGCAATGACGACACATGGCCGCTCGGGAGTGGGGCGAATGATCCTGGGCAGCGTCGCGGAACGGGTCGTGCGCCAGTCCGGAGGGCCGGTACTGCTGGTGCGCGCCACCCATCGGGAGGAAGTGCCCCTCACAGGCGTACCCGCGACTGCCTGATCCGCTCCAGTCGTCCCGATCTTCGTCATTGAAGCACGAAAGCGCCCGGTGAATTTCGCCGGGCGCTATTGTTAAGCCGGGTTGGGGTGCAATCGACAGCGACCTGTTCTATTGCCCCCAATTGTCATCGAGTGGCTATTCCTGGCTTTGCTGGTAGCGTTCAATGGCCTGTTTGAAAATGGGATAGGGATGCGCCCCGGTGAACAGCAGGTTGCCTACCAGGAACGTTGGAATCCCGTTAATCCCATACTGCAGCGCCTCCCGATACTGGGCGATGACCGTCTGCGAGTGCTCGCCCTGCTCCAGGCTGCGGGCCATATCGTCGCCGTCCAGGCCAACCTCTTTCCCGACTTCGACCAGTGTCTCTATCTGGCCGATGTCCCTCCGGTCTTCCCAGAAGGCCTTGTAGGCGGAGTGGTGAAATTCCATGAACTTGCCCTGCTGCTGGGCATATTCCGTGGCTTCCAGCGAGTAAAGCGTATTGGGTGTATAGGGCGGCGGCTTCATGATGAGGCCGGATTCCCGAGCTTGCCCGCGCAGTGGTTCCGAGAGTTCGTCCTCGGACTCGCCCGCCCGCTGGGGCCGCTCGGAGCCCTCCCTGGGCGTGTCAGGACGCAGGAGGTAGGCGCGGCCCTCCACTTCGATGTCGAACTCTTTGGCCAGCTTGTCGACCCGCTCCAGGCCGATATAGCACCACGGTCAAATGTAGTCGTACCAGACGGCCACCCGCACTCCCGAGTGATCGTGATCCCCGTTGTGAGACTCTTGTGCCATTGTGGCCCTCCTGAAGGTTGTTTGAGTTTCGTAAGCCTGCCGTCAGGTCAGGCGAAATAGCGGTCTTCCGATTCCAGGAGGCCGGCTATTTCATCGAGAGTCGATATTTTCGGACACCCATCCACCGCCTCGTGCCAGCCGCCGCGGTCGAGCAGGGCGGCATGCATTCCCATGGCGCGTGCTCCGCCCACGTCGGATCGCACCTGGTCACCGATATGGAGCACTTCGCCCGGGTCAACTCCTGCCCGCCTAAGAGCCTCCTCAAAGATGGGTGGGTGCGGTTTTTCCGAACCGACCAACGTGGAATTCACGCAAAAGTCCATGCACTGTTCGAGACCGGCCTGTCTGACCAGCGGGGCCAGGTCGGCGCGCAGGTTGGTGATGATTCCCAGCCGGTAGGATCGTTCCTGAAGGGAGGTCAACGCGGGGAGCGTATCATCGAATGGAGTGAACTGCTTGGGCACGGCAATGGCCAACTCCCATATCTCCTGTGCCAAAGGCCTGGTCACCGGAACGCCGGCAGTTTCCAGGATCAGTTGCTCGTACTCCGAGAAAAATTCCAGTCGCCGCTCCGGCGATCTGAGGGAGAGCGGTTCCTCTTCGTTGGCACGATTGAAGAGGATGTCTGCCTTGGCGTAACCGCGCCTGATGTCCTCCCGTGACACGTTCAGCCCCTTGGCGAAACAGGCGGCCGTTTGGATTTCCTCCAATGGCGGCCAGAATTTGACGAGAGTATTGTAAAAGTCGAACGTGATTACCTTGATCATTCAATAGACCAGATACGAAAATTACCGCCCAAGGAAAACGCAAGTCTAACACGCGTATGCACTTGGTGCGACTGCGTGGAACGCATCCGCTGAACGACTGCAGAGTCGGGCCCCGCCAATTCTGTCTGGATCACGGTCTGCAGGATTCAAGGATCAACAGGATTGGGGAAAATCCTGAAAATCCCGGAACCTTGATAAACCTGATTCAGACAATGCCCTTGCAATCGTCCTGACAAATTCATAGCGGGAGTGGCCGGATATGAAGGTGAAATGACTTCAGCGAATACGTTTCGAGACAAGTAACCACCTCTCCGTATGCGACCGCAAACTGAGTGCATCGGATGGCTAGGCATTGGCAGCAAAGTACCGGATAATTATTCTTGACTGGGACCAGTTACTCCATCACCTGAACAATAAGGGAAACGACACACATGAAGCTCGCCATTGGCGCCGACCACGCCGGACTGGACCTGAAATCTCAGATCATCCCCTGGCTACAGCATGCGGGGCACGATGTGGTGGACGTGGGAGCTCACTCCCTCGACCCATCCGACGATTTCCCTGACTTCGCAGCGGCAGTGGGCCAAAGGGTTAACGGCGGTGCGGCAGAGCGTGGAGTGATGATCTGTGGCAGCGGCGTGGGCGCCACCATCGCCTCAAACAAGGTCAGCGGAATACGTGCGGCCCTCTGCCACGACACCTATACGGCCAGGCAGGGTGTCGAGCACAACGACATGAACGTCTTGTGCATCGGCGGTCGAGTGATCGGAATCGAGACCGCGAAAGAAGTGATCTCAGCATTCGTGGGCGCCAGTTTCAGTCCCGAGGACCGTTTCCTGAGGCGCGTCGACAAGGTCGGCGAGATAGAGCGCAGCAGAGAATCTTAGGGCCGCACCGCTGTCTGGCCCGAAACCGGCGGGAACACTTAGCCACCGTCCTCCAACAGCAGCCGAAGTGTCTCCTCGACCTCTCTCGACGATTCCAGTTGGTGCAGGGCCACGGTGCCCTCGCGGGGTTCACCTACGAACACGGCGATGCCGTCCAGGGCCTGCACTGCCCGAAAGCCGTCTTCGTCCGTCCTGTCGTCGCCGAAATATACCGGAACTGGCGCATTCCCACATTGCTCCCAGATCTGGTCGATGGCCCTGCCCTTGTCCCATGAAATGGCCGGGCGAACCTCAATTACCATCTTTCCCTGGGTCAGGCGAATGTCCCCGCTCTGCACGTGGAGGGAGGCAGCGGCAGCAACGCCCGCTTCGATAGCTGAGGCGGCTTCCTTGGCGGCAGCCCGGTAGTGGACCGTGAGAGTCAGTCCCTTGTGTTCCACAATTGCGCCTGGAATGTCTCCTACCGAACTCACTAACTCTTTGGCGACTTCGTCCAGGATGCCTCGAGCGGCAACCGCCCCGGGGTGAACGAAGTCCATCCCTTGCCCGCGAATCTCCATCCCGTGATTGCCGGCGTGGACCAGGCCAGGAATGTCAGCGAGGGTGGATAGGTCGTCCAGGCTGCGTCCGCTCACTATTCCGGCGACATATCGGGGATGAGCTGCCAGCGAATGCAGCAGCCTGCGTACCTCCCCGGAAAGGACCGCATCCTCGGGTCTCCTGACGATGGGCGTCAGGGTGCCGTCGTAATCGAACAACAACAGTGCCCTGTCAGCTCGACGAAGGCGCGCACTGACCGAGGGCCAGATATTGAGGAGATGCGCCATCGGGAATTACCGCTCCCATCCGGGCCGAAGCCCTGAGAAAGTTGCAGCAGGACCGGCTCAGGCGCTGCGGATGGTGCGCCGGGTGCGTCGGCCCACCTGCATCATATCCACCAGCGAACGAGCGGCCCACTTGTAGATGTTGTTTTCCTGAACCACGGCCCTCATGTTGGCCATCCTCATCTGGCGGTCAAGACGCGGCATCTCCACGGCCTGGCGAATGGAGTCCCCGAATTTTTCCACGTCGTACGGGTTCACGATGAGGGCATCGGTCAATTCCATCGCAGCGCCGGTGAAGGGGCTGAGGATCAGCACCCCATCGTGATCGAAGCGGCTGGCGACGTATTCCTTGGCCACCAGGTTCATTCCGTCGTGCAGGGAACTGACCACACAGAATCGGGCCAGTCGACGCAGGGCCATCAGCGTCAGGTTAGGCAGGTCGGTGGGCATGTACATAATCGGCTGCCAGTCGTCCGTGCCGAACCGTCCATTGACATCGTCCAGCAGCCGTTCGATCTGGTCTGCCAGTTCCTGGTAGGCGATGATGTTGGTGCGGCTCATCACCCCTGCCTGGATGAACACCACCTTTCCGATGTACTTCGGGTTCTGCTCGAGGAAGCGCCCGATGGCCCGGATCCGGTGCGGGATGCCCTTGGTGTAATCAATGCGGTCTATTCCCAGGCCAACGATCTTGTCCTCTAGGTCCCACTCGGATACCAGTCGCTCCATCTCCGCAGCGACCTCTGGGCTCTGAGCGTCCGCCTCGATCTGGTGGAAGTCCACGCTGATGGGAACGGGCCTCACCAGGGTGGAGTCATCGCGGTGGTAGACCAGGCTGTACTCCTCGTGGACCCGTGCCCCAAGGATCCTCCGTGCTGCCTCCATGAAATTGTCGCAGTGATCACCGATGTGGAAGCCGAGCATATCATTGCCCAGCAATCCGTCCATCAGCTCTTCTTGCCATGGGCAGATGCGAAATACCTCGTAGTTGGGCCAGGGGATGTGCCAGAACTGAGCGGTGACCACGTCCGGGTCAACCTCACGAAGGAACCGGGGCAGCAAAGCCAAGTGATAGTCCTGGATGAAGACGGCCGCTGGGGCCCCATCAATCTCTTCCAGCACCTGGCTGGCAAAGGTGCGGTTGACGGCGGTGTAAGTCTCCCAATCGGCCTGGTTGAATGTGGGTTCGATGAAGGCGTTGTGGCACAGGGGCCAGAGGCCGTCGTTTGAAACCCCGTAGTAGTAGCCTCTCTGCTCCTCGTCGTTCAGCCACACCAACCGGAGGGTGTAGGCTGGGTCGTCGGGGGGAACCATGACGCTGTTTCGCTCATCCACTGCCAGGTAATCGCCGGCCCCGCCCCCGTGGGCAATCCAGGTACCGGCACACTCCTGCATCAGGGGATCGATGGCGGTGGTGACGCCCCCGGCGGGTGTGGTCACCCGCAGTTCTCCTTCGACCAACTCGTGGACATACGGCTGGCGGTTGGAAACCACCACAATCCGGTAGTCTCCCACCTCCCTATTCACCAACCGGCGCAAACGGTCTCTAGTCCAAACAGGCTCTCGCACCTCAGTCCTCAGTAGCCCCGCGCCCAACTTTGGTTCCTTTCCACTTAGTGGAATTCTGGCATACCAAGGGTAACGAGGTCAAACTGTCAATCAGGTAACGAATTCCATCGTATTGTGATACCTCGTCAAACCGGAAGATTCCAGAGGGCAAGCAGTGCCGACGCTGCCAGTGCAATCAGTACTGCAACGAGCGGTCGTCCGGAACAGGCGGCCGATCTTGTGCGGTGGCTTTGCTGGCATGATACCATTTGCCATCATGACAGCGGCACCGTCGAGCCGCCATAAACGAGAAATCGCAGGCTGAGAGAGGAGGCCCCATGGCACTGTTTGTTCGCCGCGACCTCACCGACAGCGTCCCCACCTCCGAGGGCAATATGCACTTCGTGAAGAAGGGCGCCGGGTATCCCGTAGTATTGCTTCATCCCCTTGGCACATCGGTGTGGACCTGGGAATACGTGATGGACGCCATCAGCCAGGATTACACTGTCTATGCTTTCGACATGCTGGGGCACGGCGATTCGGACAAGCCAAAGCGCCATTTCAATCTGCCCGACTACGCGCACGCCTTGGATGAGGCTTGCCAGGTGCTGAATATCCACCGCGCCCATATCGTGGGCAACTCGGTGGGCGCCGTTCTTGCCACGGAGACCGCTGCAAGCTTCCCGGACCGGGTGGACAAGCTCACGCTGGTGGGCGCTCCCGTCTGGAACGCCTTCACCGCAAAGGAGCGCCTGGCCGACACCATGGCCCAGTACGACGCGGATGGACTGCCCAAACCTCGCTCCCTGCAGGACCTCAAGGACGCCACAACCTTTGCCGAGCCAAGGGAGGAGTGGCTGGACAAGAATAACGACAGCCGCGCCAAGGCCGGTCCGTGGGTCAGGAATCTGATGGAGTCCCTGGCTCATTACGACATCATGTCGCGCTTGCCACTGATCAAAGCCTCCTCGACCATGGTGCTCTACGGCGAGATTGACCGGCTGCGCGACGGCGAGGAACTGCTGCACAACAACATAGTCAACGCCCGGAAGGTCGTCCTGCCCGGCATCGGCCATATACCGCAGGTGGAGGGTCCCGAGGCCTTCCTCGGTGCCCTGATGCCCTTCCTCGGTGAGTAGTTGGTGGTGTGACCTGATTTCCAGCACCAGCGCTTAATGACGAGAGCACTCCATCAATGCCCCTGATCCTGATCCTGCTTCTATTTCTAGGAATCTCGTGCGGTGTGGGCGAAGGCACGGACGCTACGACTGACGGACCCGGCGGCGACTCCCGTACAACGGCAGTCCTGGAGGTCTCCGTGGGGCCGGAGTTGGTGGACTGCGTGGGGGTTGGCCCGAGGAAGTGCTTGGTCGTCGATGGGAAGTTCTTCTACGACTCCATTGAGGGATTCGATTACGAGCCCGGCTACCGGTACATGATCAGAATGGAACGATTCGAGGCCTGGCCGGACAGAGAGGAACCTCCCCAGGATGCCTCGAAGTACGGATACCGACTGATTGAAATTCTGGAAAAGGTTCAGGAGCCCTGACGCGATGACTACTGGCGGACGGCAACCCCTGCGGCTGATGGAGACGTGGCGCTCCATCTTCTACACTCCCATCTATGTATCGGTGGCTGGCGGGTTCCTGGACAGGGAGGGGCTGGACGTCGAGTTCAGCACCTGCCCTCCCCAATTTCCGCATCCCCTGAGCGCACTGAACCACGACGCCGCTGACATTGTGCAGAGCGGGATCATGCGCTCCATCATTGCCTCCGACTGGGGCGCGGAAACCGTGCCGCTGCACTTTGCCAAGATCAACGCCAGGGACGGGTTCTTCATACTCGGCAGGGAGCCGCAGGACAGCTTCGACTGGGAGACGCTGCGAGGAGCCAGGGTGATCCCCGTCGGATTCTCGCCCATGCCCTGGGCATCTTTCCAGTACGCACTGCGCAGGCACGGTCTTGAGCCCTCCGACCTGGACCTCCGAACCGGGCTTTCACTGCCCGACGCTGAGGCTGCCTTCCGGCGCGGAGAGGCGGAGTACGTACACGTCGCAGAACCCGTGGTGCAGCAACTGGTTGCGGACGGCGCCGGCCACCTGCTGACGGCGCTGGGGCCGGAAAATGGCCACTTGGCCTACAGTTCGTTCGCCGCGACCCACCGGTTCCTGGAGCAACGGTCCGACACCGCCGCACGGTTCACGCTGGGATTCACGCGGGCCCTGAGGTGGCTGAACGAGACCGCACCTTCCGAGGTGGCCAATGCCGTGTCTGAGTTCTTTCCGGAAACCTCAGCGGATGTACTGTCGGCTTCGATAGCCAGGTACAAGGAACAGGAGCAATGGCCGGAGAGCCCCGTCCTTGCACAACCGGAGTTCGAGAGCCTCCACGACATACTGCTGGCCGCAGGGATGTGCCGGGAACGGCAGCCCTACGAGAAGATCGTGACAACTACCATAGCCGAAGGGGCAGCCGCGTCGGCGTAGGCCTCAGGCCCGAATCCCTGGCAGACACCGGGCTCGGACAGGGCTGTTCTAAAGCCATCCCGCTCCTGCCCAAAATGGCGTGGCAGCCCTTTTTCCGCAAAGCGTGATTATTGTTCCTCGGCCATTCCAGGATGTTGGGCCCGACGGTATGTTGTAGAATATCCCTTTAACGCCACTCCGCCTGGGCCACAGATTCACGGGACGGGCCCTGCGACAAGCTGAGTAGGAGGCCGCCTTGGCCAAGATAACGATTGTCGGCACTGGCTTGATTGGCACTTCGCTGGCGCTTGCCCTGCGAGAGTCCGACCTGCGCAACCTGGAGGTGGTGGGAACAGATTACGACAACACCGCCCGGAACGGGGCAAAGAAGCGTGAAGCCTTCCACAAGGTCGAGGGCCGCCTGCATCCAGCGATTGAAGGTGCCGACGTCGTGGTGCTGGCCACCCCCGTGATGGCCATGAGAGACCTCATGGAGACCCTCGGCCCATACCTCCCCGAGGGCGCGATCCTGACCGACGTTGGCAGTTCGAAAAGGGCCGTGATCCAATGGGCGTCTGAGACCCTGCCGGACCACACCCAGTTCGTTGGCGGACATCCAATGGCGGGGCGGGAAACCCCCGGACCGGGGCACGCCACGGCCGATCTTTTCACCGGCAAACCCTACTGCATCATCCCCGATGCCCGCGCCCGTGAGCAGGCTGTATCCACAGTCACCACACTGGCCGAAGCCGTCGGCGCAAAGCCCTTCTTCATCAGCGCCGATGAACACGACAGTTTCGTCGCCGCGGCCAGCCATCTACCGTTCATGATGTCGGTCGCCCTGATGCAGACAGTCTCCAAGAGCGCCAATTGGGACGACATCGCGCAACTGGCCTCGTCCGGGTTCCGGGACCTGTCCCGCCTGGCCTCAGGAGACACGGTAATGCACCGGGACATATCCATCACCAACAACGAGCCGATCGTTAACTGGATCGATTCGTTCATCCGGGAGCTGTACGAGATTCGCAACGTGCTCAAGGACGAGTCGGGCCCTGATCCAGCAGCCGTTGAGGAGATATTCGAACAGGCCCACGAGGAGCGGGCGCGCTGGATGTCGGGCTCAATCACACCTGGAAACCGGGCCCAGCGCCAGGCCCCCGAGATTCCCTCGTTTGCTGATTCAATGGGCCAGATGTTCATGGGCAACAAACTGATGGAGGCCCAACGCCGGATGTTCGGCGGAGAAAAGGACGGCGAGCGGGAGAAGCGCCGCCGCTAGGAACACAGTTTCGATCCCGGCCTGGCTAATGCCGTTCCGGGGTTACCAGTAGCATCACGTCGGTCGAGCGCCAGCTGCCGGCCACCAGAGATTCTATCCCAGGGTACGAAATGCAGCCTTCATCCCAGGTGCGGACAGTAAAGCGCCCCTCAAGACTCGGTGGTGATTTGACCGTTCCGGGAGACAAGTCGATCTCCCACCGCTCGCTTATCCTGAACGCCATGGCCCACGGCCCTGCCAGGGTAACCGGGCTGTCAGACGGCGAGGACGTACTGTCCACCTTGAGCTGCCTGCGGAACATGGGGGTGTCTATAGCAGACGGGGACTCTCCGGGCGATTACACCGTTTTAGGCAGCGGGCCAGTGCTCGCCGAACCATCAGACATCCTGGATGCAGGAAACAGCGGCACCTCCATGCGTCTGCTGTCGGGTTTGCTGGCCGCACAGCCGTTCCTCTCCGTGATCACTGGTGATGGTTCCTTGCGGTCGCGGCCCATGCGCCGTATCGTCGAGCCGTTGCAGATGATGGGAGCGCAGGTCATGGGCCGTCAGAACGGCTCACTGGCACCGCTGGCAATCCAGGGCGGCTCCCTCAAGGGGGTGGAGTACGAGCTGCCCGTGGCAAGCGCCCAGGTGAAGTCCTGCATCATACTGGCCAGCCTGTCAGCCGACGGGCCCACCGTGATCCACCAACCTGCGCTCTCGCGCGACCATACCGAGCGGATGATCACCGCCATGGGCGCCTCGGTCGAGGAGGACGGACTGGCCCTTCAGGTCAAGCCGGGACCTCTGGCTGCAGTGGACATAGCTGTTCCCGGCGACATCAGTTCAGCAGCATTCTGGATAGTTGCCGGATTATGTCATCCCGATTCGCGAGTCTTGGTCAAGGGAGTTGGCCTCAACCCCAGCCGGACCGGCATAATCGACGCCCTGCAGGCCATGGGGGCCGAGGACAGCCTGCAGCTACTGAACCAGCGCACCGAGGGTGGCGAGCCCGTCGCCGACGTGCTGGCAACGACGGCCCAGCTGCACGGCACAGAGATAGCTGGCGACATGATACCCCGCATTCTGGACGAGGTCCCGATTCTGGCGGTTGCGGCCTGCTTCGCCAAAGGGGAAACGGTTATCAGGGACGCCGCGGAACTCCGAGTGAAAGAGTCCGACCGCATTGCCACCACCGTCGGGGAACTCTCTCGCCTAGGGGCAAGCATCGATGCACGCGACGACGGAATGGTTATACGGGGCACCGGTCGACTGACGGGGGCGGCGTGCGAATCGCATGGCGACCACCGGCTGGCCATGTCCATGGCGGTTTGCGGACTCCTGGCCGACGGAGACGTCGAGATTCACGGCGCCGCCGACGCAGCCGTGTCGTATCCCGGATTCTGGGGAGACATGGAAAATCTGGCGCCGGGCGCCACGGCCGGATAGCCGTTAGCGATGCCGGAACTTCCTGAAGCCAGCCCCGCGCCCCCGTTGCTCGTGGTTTTGTCAGGTCCGTCGGGAGTGGGCAAAGATGCAGTTCTCTCCGAGCTCCGCAGCTACGATCGCCCGTGGCATTTCGCCGTAACCGCCACCACGCGGCCCATGAGGCCCGGCGAACAGGACGGCGTGGACTATATTTTCCTCGAACCTGAGACATTCGCCCGAATGCAGGAACGCGACGAGTTTCTCGAGTGCGCCGAGGTGTATGGCCGCTGGTACGGTGTGCCAAGAAGCCAGGCCAGAGACGCCTTCCGGTCAGGAAAGGACGTTTTCCTGAAGATTGACGTCCAGGGCGCGGCAACCATCCGACGAATGGCGCCTGAGGCACTACTGATTTTCCTGATGCCGCCGTCCGTGGAGGAACTCCAGCAGCGGCTTGCGGGGAGGATGACCGAGACCTCCTCCGACCTGGAACGGCGACTGCAGACGGCACAGCAGGAACTGGCCGAGGTCCGCAACTTCGACTACCGGGTGATAAACCCTCACGGCCGGCTGGAACAGGCCGCTGCCGACATCGACGCCATTCTGGCCGCCGAAAAGTGCCGCGTAACCCCGCGCCTGGTACAACTGCTCTGACGCCTGTCCGGTATCCAGTTGCTATAATGGACTTTGTTTCACATCCAACCGGCGCCCGAGGCTCTTCATGACCCAGCCAAAAAACACCCTTGAGTTGCGTCCCCGCCTGCCCGAGTGGCTGAAGGTGCAGATGCCGGGCAGCCCGCGCTACATGCAGCTCAAGCAGCTTATGCGCAGCCAGGAGCTGCACACCGTGTGCGAGGAGGCCCACTGCCCCAACATCGGGGAGTGCTGGACCCGGGGAACAGCCACGTTCATGATCCTGGGCGATATCTGCACGCGACGATGCCACTACTGCGCTGTCACTACGGGCCGGCCACTGGGCGTCGACCTTATGGAGCCGAAGCGGTTGGCCGAGACCGTTAAGGACATGAACCTCCGCTACTGCGTAATCACCTCGGTGAACCGCGACGACCTGCCCGATGGCGGAGCATACATCTTCGCTGCCTGCATCAATCGCATTCGCGAAGTGCTGCCTGAGTGCCGGGTGGAGGTGCTGATCCCCGACTTCGCCGGCAAGTGGGACGCTCTGCAGCAGGTCATCGAATCGGGCCCGGCGGTCCTGAATCACAACATCGAGTCAACTGTCAGAGTCTTCCCCAGGGTTCGGCCCAAGGGAAACTACAACCTCTCCCTAGAGCTGCTGGCCAAGGCCAAGGAGATCGACCAGGCAACGGTCACCAAGTCGGGCATCATCGTGGGAATGGGTGAGACCACCGACGAAGTGATCGAGACCATGCACGACCTTCGAGGCGTGGACTGCGACCTGTTGACCATCGGACAGTACCTGCGTCCCTCGGCCAAGCACATCGCTATAGACCGCTTCTACCATCCCGACGAGTTCGAGCAGCTGCGGGTCGCTGGCCTTGAGATGGGCTTCAAGCACGTTGCATCGGGGCCCCTGGTACGCAGCTCATACCACGCCGACGAGCAGCACGACGCGGCCTTCGTACCCTAGCCGGCCTGTCCAGGTCATCCATTGCCAACCGGCCTCCAGCAGACCTGCTAAGCCGCCAGCATGTCAAAAGCAGCCATCGGTCTGGTCCTGTTAAACGCCAACGTGTTGACCATGGACCCGGATTCGCCTCGGGCTGAGGCCGTCGCGATTTCCGGCGATCGAATCGTTGCCGTGGGCAGTGGTGCGGATATCCGCGGGCTTGCGTCGCGAGATGCGAATGTCATCGACTGCCAGGGCCGAACGCTTCTCCCGGGGTTCAACGACGCCCACATTCACCTGCCAGGGCTGGCCCGACGATTGACCGACCTTGACTGTTCCCCTTTCCGGGCCTCATCTATTGTTGCCTTGCAGACCCTGATAAGGGAGCACGCAGAGGGCCTTCCGTCAGGAACCTGGATTCGCGGTTTTGGTTACGACGACCTGCAACCCACGGACCGTCGACACCCCGACCGCCACTACCTGGACTACGCTGCTCCTCGCAATCCCGTCTGGCTGCAGCACCGCAGCGGCCACGCCTCCGTGCTGAACAGCCGTGCGCTCGAGTTGGCAAATGTCCATCGCGAGACACCCGATCCGTCCGGTGGTGTGATCGAACGGGACGAAATTACTGGGGAACCGACGGGGGTACTGCTTGAGTGCGAGTCCTTTCTCCGCCTTCAATTAGGACGGATCAGACGACCCGAGGAATTTGACGAAGGGATGCGAGCCACAGGCCGACTGCTCGCCAGCTACGGCATAACCTCAGTGCAGGACGCTGGAGCGGACAACGGTATCGAGCGGTGGCAGTCTTTCCTGCGGCTGCAGGCGAACGGGGCGTTACCAGTCAGGATCACCATGTTCGCTGGCACGGAACGGCTTGATGAGCTTGCACATAATGGACTTTGCCATCGTTCAGGCAACCACAAACTACGGCTGGGCCACGCCAAAATCGTGTTGACTCTGACTTCGGGCAGGCTTCACCCAGACTTGGCAGAACTGAAAGAGATGGTTGCTGGCGCTCACCATCGCGGATTCCCGGTGGCCCTGCATTGCGTGGAGGAGGAGGCCATCGCCGCCGCGGCAGCCGTGCTGGAGGCGAACAGGCAGCCCGGTATCCTGGACCGCATAGAGCACTGTTCGGAGGGTATTCCGGAACTCATTGATGCGGTAAGCCGGTCTGGTGCTATGGTCGTTACCCAGCCCGGCTTTGTGTTTCACAACGGCGCGTCATATCGCCAGAATGTGGAGGGCCGGCTGCTGCCACACCTCTACCCCGCCGGCGGATTGATGCGCACGGGCGTGGGGACGGCTTTCGGTTCCGACGCCCCGGTCATCGATCCCAACCCGTGGCCAGCGATTTACAGCGCTGTCACCCGCCACACATCCGACGGGAAGCCAATGGCCAGCAATGATCAGCACGCGGTGAGCGTGGAACAGGCGCTGTGGGGGTTCACGCTGGGGGCAGCTGAGGTGGAGGGTACTTCCGGGCATAAGGGCTCAATCGCGCCCGGCAAGCTGGCCGACCTGGTGCTGGTGGACCGCGACCCCACGACCCTGGATCCCGGTGACCTGCCCTGCACCAGGACGGTCCTGACCATCGTCGACGGTCGGGTAGTCTGGGGAAAGAGTTAGGGCGGGTCATCAGACCCGCCCCTTCCGGTACCAAATGGGAATTCGCTGAATCTAGTCAGCGGCCAGCGCCGTCAGGCGGGCGTACTCCGGGGTGTTGGTGTCGGCCTCGACCCAGTGATCCTTGACGCTGGACAGATTGCCCTGCGCCTCCTCGGTCTTACCCTGAGCCGCTTGGGCGCGCGCCATCCAGTACAGCTCGCGCGGCGATTCCCGGCGGGATAGCCGTTCGCGGAGCATGTCGGTGGCCTTGTCAAACTCCTCGGCCCGCAGGTAAGCCTCCAGCAAGGTGTCCTCAAACACCAGCCGCTGTGCGTGGCTGCCGCCCACACGGGTCAGCTGCGGGTAGACCGGCTCCATCAGCCGCACGGCCTCGGCATAGTCGCCCTGCCCAAAGGCGCCGATGCCCTTGATCAAAGGCAACGTAGCCTCGCGGGCCGTGGCGTCCCCGTTGTCCGCCATGGCCTGCAGCCCGTCGACCAGCCTGCCGAGGGACTCTTCGTCGCCGGCGGCGGCAAAGGCCAACGCGGCGTGAGCATCGCGGAATGACGGACCCGGGCGATCGGCAGCCGGAGCGGCCAACGCTCTGAGTTCGCTCCACGGTGCCTGCGGGGAAACATCGCCGTAGACCTTCATACGCCAAATCAGGGATGCGCTGTCGGCCAGTGCGGCGTACTTGAGGCCCTGCACCGAGGGGCGGATGTCACGTTCGTACCAGCCCAGCGCCTGGTTGTAGCGCCCCATAGCCAGTTCGAAGAGCGCCTGGTGCCAGGACAAGTGCACCCGGTAGGTGGAGCGGCGGTCATAGTCCTCCAGCCAGCCGCTCAGGAAGGCGGCTCCCTCATCATCCTGGCTCATCTCGTAGAACACGTGAGCCACGGAGTGAGCGGCCACGCCGTTTTCGGGATTCAGGTCCAGCGAACGCTGGGCCAAGTCCATCCCTTCCTCCATCTTGCCAACCTCGTGGTTGGCCCAGGAGTACTGGCCCATGAAAGCCCAGTCCTCTCCATAGTGCGGCGCCGCTTCGCTCATCAGCTTGTAGAATCGAGGCGGATAGTCAGGCGCGCCGATTCCCACGCAGCCCTGGGTGTAGAGGCGCTGGGTCAAGCGCAGCATCATGGCATCACGGGGGAATGCCTTGACATGCTCGTGCACGGCGGCGGTGGCGGCGTGGTTCTGGCCATTTACGAATTTGGACACCACGTCCACAAACCCGCGCTCCCGGCTGCTCATCCCGGAGGACAGCCTCACGGCTTTCTCGGCATTGGCCCGCGCTTCGGGCACGTTTATGCGGAGAAAGTCGAGGAAAGCACGGGCAGCATAGGCAAGAGCGAATCCCTCATCTTCGTCTATGGCCAGGCCAAAGGCCTCCTCTGCTCCAAAGTTCTGGGACAGAGCAAGTTCCAGACCCTCGGCATAGTGGCCCAATGCGGTCTGGGAGTTGGTGGTAAGAGGGAGTCCGTAGCGATCTGTGTAGTTGGCTTCAGTACTCATAGCATCCTCCTCTTGCAAGTGTTTGCATTTTGCCACTTTCAGCACGTGGAATCAATCAAAGCATTATGTAAGAGAACCAATCGGCGAGCCGCGAGGGTGATGCTGTCTGCTATACTGGGCAAAATTCAGCTACGAGGAATTCGCGGAATGGCTACTGAAAGGCAGGTCAACAGGATTACCATGCGGCAGATCAGCGGCTCTGCCCGCTCCAAGAAGGTCAGGGTGGACCTGGGAGACGAGTCCGATTTCGCCGACCTTCCCAAGCTGGTCAAGGTGGGATCAGCCAACTATTTCCTGGTCAAGGGCAGCGAGGGCTACCGCATGCTCTCCACCCTCTGCCCGCACCAGGGCGGCGAGGTGGAAGACGTGGGCGAGGACGTATTCGTCTGCGACACCCACGGCTACGAGTACCAGAAGGGCGACGGTCGCTGTCTCAACAATCCGGAATTGCGGATGAAAGTCTTCCTCGTGACCCAGCAGGAGGGCCGCCTGGTAGCGCTGGTCCCCGACGAGTAGGGGGCGCAGAATCTCCTTGCCACCAGACAGGCAGTTAGCAGCGCGACTTATAATTGAGAACGCACATCGATACTACACCGAAAGGGCACGTCATAATCATATCGGCATAGATCCGGAATGGATCGAGCGCGTATTGGTCAACCCCTGTCGTGTAGAAGTGGAGCCAAATGGCAGGACCAGGTACTGGGGTTTTATACCCGAGTGGGGTTAGGAAAGGCGATGGTTGCGAGTTGTAGTGGACAACGGGCGGCTGTTCAACGCATTCCCTGATCGCAACAAGCTGAACCTTTGGGGGACTCCATGAACGGCGACAAGGCAATACGGGTGGCCCTGGAAAAATTGGACATTTTTTATGACCCGGAGACCGACACCCTGGACATAGGAAATGGGTGTCAGGCCTGCTACGGTGAAGATGTCGCAGAGAATCTCACGGCCCATACTACCGAGGAGGGAGAACTGGCCTTTTTCGTCCTTTCCAATGCCTCGGAAGTCCTTTTCCCGCACATTTTCGAGGCAATGAAGGTTCGAGCGAAAGCCATTCACGAATAACCCGTCTCCAGAATGTGCGCAGGAAGAGTCAGGGGCGGCCAAGTGGCCGCCCCTTTTGCATTTCCGAATACCCTGAGTGTCGTTAGGCGACCTGGTCGTAGCTGCGCAGGAGCTTGCCGGGCAGCGCGCCGGTGCACTCGTTGTCCTGGAATGTCACGGCGCCGTTGACCAGGATGTAGCGCATGCCCGTCGGCTTCTGGATCAGCCTCCGCTCGCCGCCAGGGAAGTCGGTGGCGAACTGGGGCTTGTCGTACAGCAGGCCCAGCTCGTCATAGTCGTAGATCATGATATCGGCGAAGTCGCCCACGCGCAGGGTGCCGCGGTTCTTCATGTCAGAGAACCAGGCGGGAAGAGCGCTCATCTTGTAGTGCGCCTGCTCCAGCGACATCAGGCCCCGGTCCCGGACCCAGGAGCCCAGGAAGTAGACCGGCCAGACGCTGTTTACGAGGAAGCGGGTGTGCGCGCCTCCGTCGGACACGGAGATGTGGACGTATGGGTTCTTCAGCCGCTCCGCCGTGACGTCGTCGCCGCGGTTGTTGGACGGATGGGCGAATTCGGTCTCCAGGTCCTCGTCGAGGGCGATGTCCAGGAACGCGTCCAGCGGATGCTTGCCCTCGGCCTCGGCGATGTCGGCGATGCTCAGGCCCTCATACTGCAGGTTGCGCTCGTGGGCAACCTCGACCACCTGCAGCCTGCTCCAGTCGGTGCGCGGGTGAGGGCGGTCGAGGACATCCTGTTTCATGCCCTCGCGCACGCCGTCCTCCGACAGCTTGGCGATACGTTCTTCCTTGGAGCCGACCAGTGGCTGCACCCAGTGGGTCATGTAGTCGAACAGGTTGTACTCCGAGAGCTTGAACTCGGAGATCGTCGGCACCGGGCCCAGCTGCGCCAGTACCGGCAGGCCCTCGGCCTGTACCTGGTTCAGCCAGTCGTATCCCTCGTCGTCGCCCAGCACCACGTGCAGCGGGCGGCCGCTCATCCGCACCATCTCGGCCAGCATGTCGCGCTGTCCGGCCCGATCGTCGGATATGCCGATGGTCCAGCCCAAGTGTCCGACGCCGAACTGGGACAGCACCTGCGACAGCGCCAGGAACTCCTCCTTGGATGCTACATGGCTGGGCAGCCAACTGCCATCCTCGGGACGGTCTTCCAGGTTCTTGTCGGCAGAGATGCCGAAGGCGCCGGCTTTCATGGCATCGTGGAGGATCTGCTTCATCTGGTTCAGCTCGGCATCAGTGACCGAGGTACGCTCGCGGGCCGGGATCATTCCCAGTACATAACCGCGCAGGGGTGAGAACGGGACGAGGCAGCCCACGTTGACGCCCAGGCCCTGGCGATCGAGGCTGTCCATGTATTCCGGGAAGGTCTCCCAGTCCCAGCGCATACCCTGCCGCATGGACTCGAGCGGAATGGCCTCGATGCGGTTCATCATCCGCATGTTCAGGTCGCGGTCGTCGGGTTTGGTGGGGGCGAAGCCGAAGCCACACTGGCCCACGGTCAGGGAGGTCACGCCGAACCACCCGGACAGCGAGGCGTACGGGTCCCAGTTGAGCTGGGCATCGTAGTGAGTGTGCAGGTCGATGGCGCCGGGGGCCACAATGCAACCGCTGGCGTCAATTTCCTTGGCGCCACCGCTATTGATGCGCCCGCTGATCATCGCCACGCGGCCGTCCTTGATGGCAAGGTCGGCGCGCAGTCGAGGCATTCCAGTACCGTCAATTACAGTGCCGCCTCGAATCACAAGATCGAATTCAGGCATGCCAATCTCCTTCAGAATGAATAAGCGTTAGTTGAGCAAGACTGTAGGGTTCAAGGCAGTTTAGGCTGGCCGCATGCCGGTGTCAAACTCCGGCGTCGAACAGGGTGAGTCATTACGAAATGCGAAGGGGCGCACCGTGGTGCGCCCCTGGAATCGCAATTGTCTACCGGTCTCCTAACCGACCTGATCGTAGCTGCGCAGCAGCTTGCCGGGCAGGGCGTTGGTGCATTCGTTCTCCTGGAACGTCACGGTGCCGTTGACCAGGATGTAGCGGATGCCGGTGGGCATCTGGACCAGGCGCTTCTCGCCACCAGGGAAATCGGTGGCGAACTGGGGCTTGTCATAGAGCAGGCCGAGCTCATCCATGTTGTACACCATGACGTCAGCGAAGTCGCCCACTCGGAGGGTGCCGCGATTCTTCATGTCGGAGAACCAAGCGGGGAGCGCGCTCATTTTCTGATGGGCCCGCTCCAGGCTCATCAGGTTCTCCTCCCTGATCCAGTGGGCCAGGAAGTAGACCGGCCAGATGCTGTTGACCAGGAACCGGGTGTGAGCGCCGCCGTCAGACACCGAGATGTGGGCGTATTCGTTGGAGATGGCCTGCCCCATCTGGTCCATGGGCGTCGCACCGGCGGGGTGGGCGAATTCGGTCTCAAGGTCTTCGTCCAGCGCCAGGTCGAGGAACACATCCAGACCGTCCTTGCCCTCTGCCTGGGCAATGTCAGCGATACTAAGCCCCTCGTACTTGAGGTTGCGTTCGTGAGCGACCTCAACAACCTGCACCTGATTCCAGTCGGTACGCGGGTGAGGGCGCTCAATCACGTCGCGCTTCATGCCAACTCGTACACCATCTTCGGACAGCTTGGCGACCCGTTCTTCCTTGGTGCCAACCAGCGGCTGCACCCAGCTGGGCATATAGTCGAACAGGTTGTACTCAGACAGTTTGAACTCCGAGACCAGCGGCACCGCCAGTTCCTGGGAGACTACCGGCAACCCCTCGTCGCGCATCGCATTCAGCCAATTGTAGCTGTCTGGGTCGCTCCCCAAGGCCACATGCAGCGGGCGGCCGCTCATTCGGACCATCTCGGCCAGCATGTCTCGCTGTCCGGCCTGGTCGTCGGAAATACCGATGGTCCAACCCAAGTGACCAACGCCGAACTGCCCCAGAACCTGCGAGAGGGCCAGGAATTCCTCCTTGGATGCCACATGGCTGGGCAGCCAACTTCCGTCCTCGGGCCTGTCCTCGAGATTCTTGTCGGCGGAGAGACCGAAGGCCCCTGCCTCCATGGCCTCGTGAAGGATCTGCTTCATTTGGTTGAGCTCGGATTCTGTCACCGAGGTGCGCTCGCGGGCCGGAATCATGCCCAGGACGTAGCCTCGCAGCGGCGAGAAGGGCACCAAGCAGCCAACGTTGACGCCGAGGCCCTGCCGGTCGAGGCTGTCCATGTATTGGGGGAACGTCTCCCAGTCCCAGCGCATACCCTGCCGCATGGATTCCAACGGAATCGCCTCAATGCGGTTCATCATCCGCATGTTAAGGTCGCGATCTTCCGGCCGGGTTGGGGCAAAGCCGAAGCCACACTGGCCGACGGTCAGGGAGGTTACGCCGAACTGGCCCGACAGAGAAGCATATGGGTCCCAATTGAGCTGCGCATCGTAGTGGGTGTGCAAATCCACAGCTCCGGGCGCGACGATGCAGCCGCTGGCGTCCAGCTCTCTTGCTCCATTTCCGTGAATTCGCCCGCTGATCATGGCTACGCGGCCATCCTTTATTGCCAAGTCAGCCCGGACTCGCGGGATGCCGGTTCCATCTACTACCGTTCCGCCACGGATTACGAGGTCGTATTCAGGCATTCCCTTTCCTCCACATATTTCGTAATTTGTCTCATTTGATGCGCCGAAGTTTACCACAGCCCGACGGTGGATACTTCGCGAAACCCCCGTATTACAGCGGCGGACGGCCCCGGCGGGGGCGGTGCAACTCCTCCAGCGCGGCACCGGCACGCAGGACCGTGGACTCCTCGTAATGGCGTCCCACGATCTGCACGCCGATGGGCAGGCGCTCGCTGCTGGATCCGAATGGCACCGAAAGCGCCGGAGACCCGGTCAGGTCGAACGGCACGGTGCAGGTCAGGGCGTGGCGAGCCGGAGCGGTGTCGCCGCCGACCTCGTGGCGCCGCGTGTCGTGAGGATGGGCAATTACGGGGCCGGAAGGCAGAAGCAGGACATCATAGCCCTGGAACAACTTGATGCAGGCGGCCCGCAACTGCTCCACTTGCTCCATGGCTTCCAGGTACTCCTCGTAACCGGGGCCGGGAATGTCCAGGCGGCGCTGCATCGACAGGGCCAGCATGTCCTTCCGGCCTTCGATGATGGGGTCGAGATAAACGTTACCTTCAGCAGCGAATATGCGTGCGGAGATCTGCTGGCCGGGCCAACTCTCCCAGCCCTCCAGTCCGACCTCCTCGACTGAGCAGCCAAGCTCACCCAGGGCGGTGGCGGCCGAGGCCACCGTGTCCTGCACCTGGCGGTCTACGGGGGCGAATGGTCCCTCGGGACACCACGCCACCCGCAGTCCGGCGGGCGAAGCAAATTGGGATGCGTCGGGTATGGGTACGGGCAAGGCGTAGTGATCAACACCGTCGGGCCCGGCCATGAGGCTCAGCGCCAGTGCCGCGTCTCCCACACTGCGCACGATGGGGCCAACGTGCATGAATCGCAAGAGCGTCTCGGGCCAGTGGCCGGTGAGCGGGATGCGTCCGTGGGTGGCCTTGAGGCCAACGATGCCGCAGTAGTTGGATGGCTCGCGGATTGATCCGCCCACGTCGCTGCCGATGCCCAGCGGAGACATGCCCGACGCGACGGCAGCCGCCTCCCCACCGCTGGAGCCGCCGGGCGTGCGCCCGATCATCCAGGGGTTCTCGGTGCGGCCATAGACGAGGTTGTCGGTCTCCCACCAGAGGGCGAACTCCGGCATGTTGGACTTGGCGATGAATATCCCGCCCGCGTCCTTGAGCCTCCTGACCACAGTTGCATCGGCGTCGGGGCACGTGGTCCTCGAACAGCTTCGACCCCCCGCGTTGTTACGACGCCCTCGGTGTCCACGCAGTCCTTGACAGTGAAGGGGACTCCGTGCAACGGCCCCCAGAACTCTCCGCGAGCCGCTGCAGCCTCGGCCTCTCCGCGCCCGCTCCATAACCCCATCGGGGAATGCGATGAGCGCGTTCAGTTGCGGATTGACCTGCCTCGATCCGGTCGAGATGCGCCTGCACCACCCCCACTGGCGACAATTCCCGGTCACGGATGCGTTGGGCCAGGGTGCCGGCATCTGCGTAGATGATTTCTTCGGTCATGATACGACTCCCAGTTTTGGGGTTGGGAACGGTGAATTCGCCCTATGATTTCACCCTCATCCCGACCCTCTCCCTCAAGGGAGAGGTGTTTCGGTGAAACGGGCTCAACCGAACACTGATCTCTGAAGGCAAGGCTTCAGTGGATGGCGGCTGCGGGTGCGGCGGCCCGTTCGGTTGACCAGCTTGCCCTCGCGGAAGCGGGACAGCCGGAAGGGTTTGATAAGGTCGGGCGCTCTCTCTCGTCGCGATCAGCTGGGCGATATTTTTGCCCGGCTGAGGGCGCTGCTTTGAATCCCCAGCTACCCCAGCCGCAGGAGACGATGAATCCGTCCAGTCCGTCGACCGGGCCCATTATTGGAGCATAGTCCGGGGTCATATCGCAGAAGCCCGGCCCACTGCCGCAGCACCTTCACCTGGGACATTGCAGGGGAACATCTCCAGGGCGTGCCCGGCCAGTTGCTCCATGGGCAGCAGCGCCGATCGCATGCTGTAGGAGGGGTATGGGTCAACGCCACCGCCAATCACGACCTCGCCGCGGTCGGTTTTGGTAGACGTAGGCGTGCAGGTTCGCCGATGAGATCGTCTTGTCCAGGAATGGTTTCAGCGGCTCGGTAACCATGGCCTGCAACGGGTGCGTGGTCAAGGGCAACTCGACGCCGGCCAGCCGGGCCACTTCGCTGCTCCATCCGGCGGTGGCGTTCAGCACACCACCTCGGCACCCCACGAATCCCCGGGAGGTCTCCACGCCGGTGACCCTTTCGTTGGCCCTGTCGATGGCGGTGACCTCGGTGAACGGATGCAACTCCGCGCCACCTCGGTCTGCGGCCCGCCCGAACCCCCAGACCACAGCGTCGTGCCGTATCACGCCGCAGGGAGGATGGTACAGGGCGCCCAGGATGGGAAATGGCAGTCCCTCCCGCAAGCTCATTGGATGGGACGAGCTGTTTAATCTCCTGGGGTCCCACCATCCTGCTGTCCACACCCAGTATGCGGTTGAACTCGGTTCGCATACGGAGCGCATAGAGCGCGGCATCGGTGTGGCCCAGGTCCAAGCCGCCCCCATCTGGTTGAAAAGCATATTGAAGTTCAGCTCTTTCGCCAGTCCCTCGTAGAGCTTCACGCTTTCATCAAAGAACGGGATGCCCTCGAGGGTCAGGTAGTTGGAGCGAATGATGGCCGTGGTCCGTGCGCTGGCCCCGCCGCCAAGGTATCCCTTGTCGAGGACGGCGATGTCCTTGACGCCCAGCTTGGTCAGGTAATAAGGCCGTTGACAGTCCATGCACCCCGCCCACCGATGATAACGACCGCGGTAGTGGTCCTTAAGAGGGCGTACCTGCCACATGCGGTTCTTGCGAAAAAGTTGAAACAATACAATCTCCCGAAGGGTTTAAACGCCGAGAGCGCCGAGTACGCCCGAGATTTTCAGAATTGGTTAACAACCC
>CAXXOI010000016.1:0-44800 GCA_963664175.2 Dehalococcoidia bacterium | reverse complement strand
TGGCGACCCGCCTGAAGGCCGGATTCAACGAGGTCCTGGGGCGGCTGGAGATTCCCGGCCACGTGCACGGCATCGCATCCATGCTCCCACGTGGTGCTGGCCGACTGCGACTGCGACCGCGAGATATGCACCATGTCCCACCGTGAAATCTCTGCGGCCGCCGCCTCTCCGGCGACGACGGCGATGAAGCGTGGTCTCCAGAACCGCGGGGTGGACATCATGGGCCGCGAGACCATTCTGGTCTCGGGAGTCCACAATGAGTCCGAAATAGACCAGACGGTCGAGGCTTTCTCCGACACCATGGCGGCAGTCCGCGCCGAGGGCCTGATTTAGCCGATGAAAGGAATCCCCTCCCCCTCAGGGGGAGGGTTAGGGTGGGTGTGAAGAGGTAGCCAGGACAATCCGCAAATAATGCATTCGCTGGTTTTGAGGTGGTCTCGGGAAGGACTTCAACCAGCGTGATAGCTGTAAGCAAGGAGTGATTGAAATGCCATCGTTTACTGACAAGCTGACGGTCAACGGCTCTGAGATGGACATGTATGCCGCCGTCCCCAGCGGCGGTGAGGCGCCCTATCCCGCTGTGGTCATCGCGTTCCACGTGGGCGGACTGGACGAGTTCGACAAGGTCATGGCCGACCGCCTGGCCGAGGCTGGCTACGTTGCCGTGGTGCCGGACCTGTTCCACCGCTTCACCGACGAGCAGCTCAACGGCCCGAGGCTGGAACGGCTGGGCTACCTGAACGACCAGGACGTCATCGCCGACATGAATGCCGCGACGGACTTCCTGGTCGCCAACCCCCACGTCGACAGCGACCGCATTGGCGTTACCGGATTCTGCATGGGTGGACGCGTGGCCTGGATGATGGCCGCCTCCAACCAGATATTCAAGGCCACCGTTCCATTCTACGGCGGCAGCATCATGAACATCTGGGGCAACGGAACGCAGCCTCCCTTCGATATGACGTCCAACATCAACTGCCCTATGCTGTTCCATTTCGGCTCCATCGACGTGAACCCATCGCTGGAGGACCGGGACAAGCTGGAGGCGGAACTGACGCGGCTGGGCAAGACCTTCGAGTTCCATACCTACGAGGGCGCCAACCACGCCTTCATGGACTTCAACAACCCCGACCGTCATCACCCCGAAGCGGCCGCCGCAGCCTGGCCCCGTACCATCGAGTTCTTCGACAAGCACCTCAAGGCCGCCAAGGTTACCGCCTGAAGCAACTCTGAAGAACCGCCAGATCTGTCCCCTCCCCCTTGATGGGGGAGGGTTAGGGTGGAGGTGAAAAGGTGGTGGGCCGAAGGCGTGGAAATGCCATCACTGTCTTGAGAACGTTTCCACGTGCTGAGAGTGGCCATTCCCCCCAATTAACTATAAGACTAATGGAGTAAACCCATGCCCCGCGTATCTCTGGACCTTGAAAATGCCGACGACCTGGCGCTGCTGAAGGCCGATGGCTGGCGCGTGGCCATGGGCGTGGTTCCCGGAGAACCCAACCAGGGCCTGGTGGCTGAAATGCGGGAGAGCCCGGCCCGGCTGCCCGACTACGACGACTCCTGGTGGGAGCAGAACGCCGACATCCAGGAACGCCGCTCCGTCGGCTTCACATTCGCGTGGTACCGGCTGCGGCTGACCATCCCCGCCTCCGTCAAGGGCGAGGATGTGGCCGGACGCCGCGTCTGGTTCGAGACCAATGTGGACAACTACGGCGAGGTCTACGTTGACGGCCACATCGACCGCAACCTGTGGGTCATCACTGGCAACAACACGCCCAAGCGCATCCTCGTCGAGGACAGCGCCGTCCCGGGCACTGAGCACGTAATTGCGGCGCTCGTTGGCAACGCGCCTCTCGCCGAGCCGGTGGGCACGATTTTCATCCGCTATGCCGTCCTGGCCATCGAATAGCAAGGGTGAGCCAGGCCCACTGCTAGAGGAATTTATGGAGCGCGACCTGGGATCGGAGAAGAGGAATTGGTAATCGGAGGGGGTATGCCTGCGTCAGTGCAGAATGTCAACGTCGGCGGCGCAGAAATGAACGCCTACGTGAACGTGCCGGAGGGTGATGGGCCCTTCCCTGCGATGGTGGTAATTCACCACGCGCCCGGCGTTGATATGTTCATCCGGGATGTCGTCGACAATCTTGCCAGGGAGGGTTACGTCGCCGCCGCTCCCGATTTGTTCCACCGCATCACCGACGAGATGGTGGAGCAGACCGGCCGCAGCAAGCGCGACCAGCTCAGCGACCCGGACATCGTCGCCGACGTCAACGCCACCGTCGACTTCCTGCGCTCCCATGCCTCGGTGGACCGGGAGCGGCTGGGAATCACCGGCTTCTGCATGGGCGGGCGCGTGGTCTGGCTGGCGTCCTGCACCAACCCGAACTTCAAGGCGGCCGTCCCCTTCTACGGCGGCAACATCCTGGTGCCGTGGGGCGCCGGCGAGGTCGCGCCATTTTCCTTGGCCGATGGGATCAACTGCCCCATGCTTTTCCATTTCGGCGAGGTCGATGCCAATCCGTCGCCGGACGATATGCGAACGCTGGACGACGAGTTGACCCGGCTGGGCAAGGAGCACCGCTTCTACAGCTACCCCGGCGCCGACCACGCATTCATGAACCGCTATATGGCCCAGCGCCACCACCGGACCGCAGCCGAGATGGCTTGGGCGCGCACCCGCGAGTTCCTGGCCGAGCAACTGCAACCCGCCGCTGTCGGCTGATACCGCATTCGTCGAAAAACCCCCTCTCCCGGAGGGAGAGGGTTGGGGTGAGGGCGTATCCCCCCAGTTTCAAGATTCACAGACTGTCAGTGACAATCCGGAGGTCCCGATGACAACCAGTCGATCCTACGCAGGCCAGGTGGCCGCACCCGAATTCCCCGACGGCGTGGAGTGGGTCAACACCGACCGTGCTCTGACTATGGAAGAACTCAAGGGCAAGATCGTCATCCTGGACTTCTGGACCTACTGTTGAGTCAACTGCATGCACATTTTTCCGCAGTTGCGGAAACTGGAGCGCAAGTACGCCAGTGAGTTGGTGGTGGTCGGGGTCCACTCCGCCAAGTTCCCCACCGAAAAGGAGACCGACAGCCTGACCGCCGCCGTCCGGCGGTGCGAGTTGGAGCATCCGGTGATCAACGATGCCGAGTTCCGGGTCTGGCAGCAGTACTCCTGCCGGGCCTGGCCGACGCTCATGTTCATCGACCCCCGGGGCAACGTCATCGGCAAGCACGAGGGCGAAATGACCTTCGATCAGTTCGACACCTTGCTGGGTGGCATGGTTGCCGAGTTCGACGAGCTGGGAATCATGCAGCGCTCGCCGCTGCCGACCACTCCAACGCGCGGCCCGGAGAGCGCCCTCAGCTTCCCGGGGAAGGTCCTGGCCGACGAGGCAGGCGGCAGACTATTCATCGCCGACACAAACCACAACCGCATCGTCGTCTCCTCCTTTGACGGAGAGGTGCGGCAGGTGATTGGCACCGGCGAGGAGGCGTTCATCGACGGCCCTTTGGCTGTTTCCGCGTTCAACCACCCTCAGGGCATGGCCATCGACGGCGATGTGCTCTACGTGGCCGACACTGAGAATCACGCCATCCGTCGCGTCGACCTGCAGGCCGGGCAGGTGGAGACCATCGCCGGCACTGGCGAGCAGGGCTACGAGCGCAGCGGAAGCCGTCCTGGCACATCGTATGCGCTCAGTTCACCATGGGACCTTGCATTGCACGATGGCGTCATCTACATCGCCATGGCCGGTATACACCAGCTCTGGTCGCTGGACCTGAACACTGGCATGGTCGGCCCCTACGCCGGCAGCGGCCGCGAGGCCATCACCGACGGCCCTCTGGCCACGTCCGCATTGGCCCAGCCCAGCGGCATCACCGTTGGCGGCGATGGAAGTGGCGACGAACGGCTCTTCTTCGCCGACAGCGAGACCAGCTCCATCCGCAACTGCGATCTCACCCCCGGCGGCTCGGTGCGCACGCTGATTGGCCTGGGTTTGTTTGAGTTCGGCGACGTGGACGGCGAGGACTTCCGTGTCCGCATGCAGCACCCAATCGGCATCACCCACCACGATGGGGTACTGTACGTGGCCGATACCTACAACCACAAGATCAAGCGCGTCCTGCCCAAGACCCGCGGGGCTTTCACCGTGGCGGGCACCGGCTCTCCCGGGCACGTGGATGGCCCGTTCGCGCAGGCCAGGTTCTCCGAGCCCTGTGGCCTGAGCATCGCCAACGGCAAAATGTACATCGCCGACACCAACAATCACACCATCCGCGTCGCCGACATGGAGACCAGCGAGGTGGCGACCCTGGAACTCGAAGGCCTGTAGCCCCACCAAGGAATTATTCCGGCAATCCCCTCCCCCTCAGGGGGAGGGCTAGGGTGGGGGTGAATTCCCCGCGCAACACACCCCGATAACCTACTAAGCAGATCAATGGAGAAATGATGGAAGCCCTGCGGTTTATCGATGGCGATTCCCACGTCCTTGAGCCCGAGTCGATCTGGACGGACTACCTGGAAAGCAAGTACCGGAACCTTGTCAGCGGTCACGTTCGCTGGGTGACGGCACCGTCCGGCAACGGCGTCAACGCCGTGGACGAATCGTCCTCCCGCGACAGTGCGCTTGCCTTCGAGCTGGAACTCGAGGTGATGGGCACCTACCCGCTGGGGTTCAGGGACACAGACGCCGCTACCCGCAGCTTCCAGGACCGCGATCTCGATGAGCTGGATGTGGCCTACGGCAAGTGGGCCGATCAGGACTTCCCTGCCATTGCCTATCGGGAGGTCATGGACGTCCACGGCGTCGACCACATGATTCTCTACCCGACCGCCGGGTTCTGGACCACCGGCGTCGCCGAGATGGACGGTGAGACGGCCATGGCAATCCGGCGGGCCTACAACCGTTGGCTGGGCGACTTCTGCTCCGAGATCGGGCAGGGTGCCTGCGGCGCGGCCTCCATCGACCTGCGTGACCCCGTGCTGGCCGCTGAGGAGGTCCGTCGGTGCGTGCGGGAGTACGACTTCAAGGCAGTCCACCTGAACCCGGCACCCGTTCCCAACCTGCGGCTTTTCGATCCCGAGTGCGATGTGCTCTGGGAGACCTGCGCTGAGTTAGGGTTGCCCATTGGCCTGCATCCCAGCGCCAATCATCCCTTCGACCAGGGCCTGCTTGACTATCTGCCCGGCCTGCGCAACTGCCGCACTACCGTGTCCTTCGTGATGGGCAGCATGCTGGCCTGTACCGCTTTTATCATGGGCGGAGTGCTGGAGCGTCACCCGGACCTGAAGCTGGTGTTCTTGGAGTCTGGCTGTGGCTGGGCCTCCTTCTGGTTGGACCGGCTGGAGGCGGGCATCCAGGGCGGCACACGGCGACTGCGTATCCAGGGCCTGAACCACAATCCCGTGGAATACTTCCAGCGCCAGTGCTTCGTCGCCGCTGACCAAGACGATCCCGGCATCGCCCCGCTGATCAACGCCATCGGCGACCACGTCATCGTCGGCGCCACCGATTTCGGCCACCCCGAGGGCAGGAAGTACTTCCGGGCCAAGCAGGACATGCTGGAACTCCCGGACGTCTCCATGGAGAGCAAGCGCAAGATCCTCTGGGACAACGCTCTGCGCGCCTACCCCATAAGCCCCAACTGACCGACGTTGCAGACGTTGCAGATCCCCTCTCCCTCCGGGAGAGGGTTAGGGTGAGGGATTGCACCGGCATCGCCGGGAGTTATAGGGATGCCTTGACCTGCTCCCTCCCGAGCAATGGCGAAATGTCATGCTCCCTCTCTGACGTCCCCTCCCCCTCGATGGGGGAGGGTTAGGGTGGGGGTGAGAAGGTGCGGAGCAGAGGCGAAAGGAAGAGCAATCACCCGTTTTGAGATAGTTCCCTCGTCAATTCGGGAGACAGTTTCACCTTGACCATCTCCCTCCAAAGGATTGAACAATCCACAAGGCCCTAAGGCCTGCTGATGACCATTATCCGGTCCCTGTGCGTGAGGTCCTGCTCCGCCATGATTTCCGCATCGGGGAACTGCTCCAGCGCCAATGCCTCGACGGACGGGAACTGCTCCGGGTCCAGTTCCAGCAGGATGATTCCCGGGCTGTTCAGCTTGGACGGCGCCTGAACCAGCAACCGCCGCACCAGGTCCAGACCGTCGGCGCCGCCATCCAGGGCACCCGCCGGCTCCCGCTGCACCTCCGGTTGAAGGGTGGGGATGCGGTCGGAGGGTATGTAGGGCAGGTTGGCCACGATCACGTCCACCGGTTCCGGAATCGGTTCCAGCAGGTCGCCGTGCCCCAGACGCACCCGGTCGGCCACGGAGTGGGCGCGGATGTTCCACGCCGCCACGTCCAGCGCGGGTTCCGACGCGTCCACGGCATAGATTTTGGCTGAGGGAAGGTGGATGGCCAGGTTCACCGCGATGGCCCCGCTGCCCGTGCCCACGTCGGCGATACTCAATTCCCGCGTTTCCATGCCCATCAGGGCCATGAACAGGGTGTGTTCCACCATACCCTCCGTCTCAGGGCGTGGGATCAGGACGTCCGGGGTGACCACCACGTTGATGCCATAGAACTCGCGGTACCCTAGGATGTAGGCCAGCGGCACGCGTTCCAGCCGCTGGGCAACGATGCCTGCCAGGTCCTCGGCAGCATTGGGAGGCACCTCGGTCTCCTGCTCGGCGAATATGTTCTGACGGGTCATGCGCATGACCGTCATTACCATGACCTCGGCCTCCAGCCGGGCGTCCGGAATGCCCGCGTCCTCCAGGGTCTGGTGTGTCTGCCTGATTGTCTCTCGGATTACGGCCATAGCGATACAAGACCTGCTAATGTGTTTAGTTGTCTCGGTGACGGCGCGGTACTATTACCGAGCGAATATTGCCACGGTGGTGGCGCCTGACGGGTTGGTGAAGGGTAACAGCCACCCCTCAGGATACCGGCGGGCCAGTTCCTGCTGCAACCGGAGCGCATCGTCATCATACGGATTCAGAAACACAAAGCACTCCACCAGGGGATCAGGCAGCCCTGATCCGTTGGCTAGCTCCGCATGACTGATTATGCCGGGGAGAGGCCCATCGGGATACATCGAGGATAGCATCCGTTGCATCAGGCTGCCCTCGCCCATCGCGTTGCCCACGAACGCAGCCTGTTCAAATTCTCCACCACATTCCTCAGACTTAAAGGCTCCCAGCGCCACTGCCTCCCTCGAGTGCGGGAACGTCGACGGCGTCACGTGCCAGAACTGCCAGAGGTTAAGGGCCAGTATAACCGCGAGCGTTGCGGCGAGGGCAGCAACTCCGGCGATGCCCCGGAGCCTTACCGGCAACTCTGGCCGATGAACGAGAAAGTCCTCCCAAAGACGTCCGGCGAACAGACCTGCGAACAAGGCCAGCGGCGGGACGGCGAACAGGAGCCTCGTGACCGCGACGTGCGGATAGGGCGAAAGGATGCCTGACATTAACATGGCCACAGCGAACCAGATCAGGAGCAGGCGCCAGCGCGGGTCCTGTAGATGCCCGATGGCAAAGGCCACACCCAACACCGCGAGGAGGCCGCTAACCGGGTCCATCAGGGCACCATAGGTGTAGGTGTGCACCGTGGAGTTGTAGTTGAAGGCTGGCAGGTTCAGGATTACGTTGTCCAGAATCCGTTGACCCGTTGATCCCGTAACCACTTCCGAGTATCCGCCGACCACCTGCCCAAACATTCGGGTCAGCACACCTTCCTGTTCGACGACGAAAGTGGGGATGACGGTGATGGCGAAACCCAGGGCCAGCGGCCACAAGTATATGAGGCGCCTCGGGCTGCCCATGGTCAGCGAAAACAGAGCTATGATGGGAAGCACAGCCCGGGCCCCGTAATGAGTGTAGAACCCAAGGCCGGCGATGACTCCCGCCGTGTACATCAGCAGAGGGCTCTGCCTCGTCCAGCCCAGCACGAACACCGCAATGGCCCATGTGGCTACCGGGAGCGGCGACAGGTTGTTGTATCCCGTGTGGGCAAACGCGAACAGATAGTGGCTGGAGGCGAAGACGGCTGCAGCCATTACCGCAGCTCGCCTGCCTCCCAGCATGTGCCCCAGCAGGTATATGGCGGGAATCGTGATGGCTGCGTTCAGGAGCTCGCTGAATTTCCAGCCGAGGTAGTCGGCGCCGAACACCCGCATCACCCCGGCCTGGAACACCGAATTCATCACCGGATGCTTGTTGTAGACACCCTCCTGGCTGAATGGCCTCAATATCCCTTCGTCAACGATGCGCCGGGCGTGATCGTAGAAGAGATACTCGTCGCCAATGGCCGAGTAATACCAGTTCCGCAGGTCGTGGAGGTTGATGACGAGAAATACGGCGACCAAGGCCACGACGATCGCAATGTCCCACGCGTGCTGGCGCAGCCAGGCCACTACCTCGCTCCCGACGTGCCAGGTCGCGACGTCGACGACAGGAGCGAATGGCAGCGCGAAAGCGGCCAGTACGGCGATCCAGAGGTAGACAGCATTCCCGGCATTCGACCCTGCGGCCAGCATGGCCAATAATGAGGCCAGTGCCACGGCGCCCAAGACCCATCCAAACAGGCCCAACGGCGCCCGGATAGTTGCCCAGCTCGTCGGCGTGACCCCGCCCGGGGACAGAGATCCTGAGTCGTCAATGCTGGCTGTCCGACGCAGCCACAGTCCTGCGGAGCCAAGGGCGAAGGCAACGACTCCGATTGTGAGGAGAAGCAAGTAGCCCGTCGGTGCCCTGGCGTTCAGCTCAACAGAGAAGTACAACCCCAATTGGGCCAGTGCCGCCAGGACGAAGCCGACTAGCAGTAGAAAAGCCGCTCTATCGGAGAGAAACGTGCCAACGGAGGCCAGGTTTTCAGCTGCATGCCAGAGTGTAGCTCCGGCTGCGCGTTGCGTGGACTCGGTGCCCTGGCGCGGACTGGCAGGAGGTGATACGTGGATACGGAGAGGGTTCGGGGAGCTTGGCTGGTTCTGGACACCAGTACCCGCAGGCGACGGCCTTTGCGGATCCACAGAGGACTCCGAAAGGACCGTGTTGTCGTCGAGGCCGTGGGATGTGAGGGATGGAGAGGCGCCTTCGATCAGACTCTGGCCGCAGCCACCGCAGAACCTCGCGACAGCCAAGTTTCTGAAACCGCAGGATGGACAGATGGGAACCTCGGGGATGGTGGACAATACAGACTGTTCAACCCTGCGGGCGAGATTCACCCAAGACTACCGACCGGATCGCCCTCCGGCTGACGACGCTAGACGCCGGCCTCGGCCAGCAGAAGCTCCTCTTCCCAAATGACCATGCGGTCAATGATGTCGTCCCAGTAACCGTCCATCAGCTTGGGGATACCGTGGAACGTCGTACTGCTGCGGTGGTCGGTGACACGGTCCTGGGGATAATTGTAAGTGCGGATCTTTTCAGCCCTCTCCGCCCCTCCCACCTGGGAGCGCCGGGCCTGGCTGATCTCGGCGTCGTGGCGTTCCTGCTCGGCCTCGAAGAGCCGGGCTCTGAGCATTGCCATCGCACGTTGCTTGTTCTTGTGCTGTGACCGCTCATCCTGGCAGACAACGGTCAGTCCCGAAGGATTGTGGACAATGCGGACAGCCGTCGCCACTTTGTTCACGTTTTGGCCGCCGTGGCCACCGGCATGGAATATGTCGATGCGCAGGTCCCCCTCGTTGATCTTCACCTCGACCTCATCGGCCTCCGGCAGCACCGCCACCGTGGCCGTGGAGGTGTGGATGCGGCCTTGCGCCTCGGTTTCGGGCACGCGCTGCACGCGGTGCACGCCGCTCTCGTACTTGAAGCGGCTGAATGCGCCACGCCCCTGCACTTCAAAGACGATTTTGTTGAAACCGCCCACCTCGCTGGGATTGGCGTCCATCAGGTCCACTTCCCAGCCGCGATTCTGGGCGTAACGGCTGTAGGCGCGGTACAGGTCCCGGGCAAACAGGCCGGCCTCGTCCCCGCCCGTTCCCGCGCGGATTTCGATGATCACGTCCCGCTGGTCGTTGGGGTTCTTCGGCAGCAGCGCGGTGCGCAGCGAGTTGGTGACCTCTTCCAGCCTGGCCTCGTTGGCGTTCAGTTCCTCCCGGGCCATCTGCGCCAGTTCCGCCTCCGCTCCTTCCTGGATCAGCGCCTCCAGATCGGCGTTCTCCTCCAGCAATTGGCGGTAATCTCGGGCGATGACGACCAGGTCGTCCAGTGACGCGCGCTCTTTCGCCAGTTCCTGCACCCGCTCGTAGTTGACGACTACGTCGGGGTCTGCCATCGCCGTCTCGATCTCTTCGTAGCGGCGGATTATGGGTTCAAGTTTGTCGATCATCGTGGTCATCGCCAGCCCGTCCCAGCTGATTGAAATATTGAGAAAGCGATGGGTACCCTAAGGCGTTATCGCGATTATACATAACCCAGCACTGCCATTATCCATAATTTTACCGCAATCCGATACTGATATACAGGGGAGGCCTAGATGACGTCTGGCCGGGCCGGCCCCGACGTTACCGAGGCGCCCCTCCCCGCTAACGCAGCGGCTTGTCTCCCCAGTGTAGGCAGACGGTGCCGAATCCCAGGCGACGGTATTGCACTCCGTCCAGTCCGGAATGCCTCAGGATGGCGGCCAGCTCATCGGCGTCGTAGAAGGTGTCGACGGACTGTGGCAGGTAGGTGTAGGCGGTCCTGTCCCTGGCTATGATCCCACCCACCAGCGGCACAAGCCCATGGAAGTACAGGCGGAACAGTCGCGCCTTGAGGTCGGAGTTCATGGGCGACAGTTCCAGCAGGGCGACTCGCCCCCCGGGGCGGACCACGCGGGCCATCTCTGCGATGGCCTGACGGACGTCGGGCATGTTGCGGAGGCTGAATCCCGCCGTAGCGCACGCAAAAGTGTCGGAGGGGAAAGGCAGGGACAGGGCATCGCCAACGATGAAAGCCGGGGAATTTGATGAGTTGTTGGAAGCTTTGAGCTGCGCCCTGAGAATCATCTCTGGGAGGAGGTCCAGGGCCACCGTGCGGTCCACCCCTGATATCTTCGACAGTTGAAACGCCAAGTCCCCAGTGCCAGTGGAAACGTCCAGTGCTTGACCGCTTGAGTTCTGTGTTGCCAGGGCTGCCGTCTGTCGCTTCCAGGCCCGGTGCATCCCTAGGGTCATGATGTCGTTCATCAGGTCGTAGTGCCTAGTGATACGGGAGAAGAGGCCAGCGACGTATCGCTGCCTCTCGGTGCCGGTCAGCCTCGCCATAGGAGCCGCATATGTTGCAGGGTGCGGCTGAAGGGGTTCAGCATGAGGCCCATGTTCTCCAGGGTTACTACTCCGAGAAGGGCCTGATCGTCGGTTTCTTCGCCTAGTATGACGGGCGTATATTCTTCGCCTTGCGGCAGGGTTATGTAGCACCTGGAAAGGCTGCGAGCCACAGTAGTCCCGTCGGCCAAGCGGAATGTCTCTTCTCTGGTTGCCTCCAGGCCCAGCGATTGCCAGACAGGGTAAGGCAACAATGAGTAGCCCGCTCCGCTATCTACCAGGGAATTGACCGTCTCTTCCTGACCACGGGACCCCAGAACCCGACCGTCGATGAATGTCAGTCCCATGCTCAGGTCTCTCCGCGATATTGCTGGTCCTCGGGCAGCACGTCGTCTATCCCGAGGGATACCAGCACCTTGCTCACCACGTATTTGACTATATCGTCGACGGTAGCCGGCTGCAAATAGAATGCCGGATCGGGAGGAAGGATGACCGCACCCATGCGGCTGAGGGTGAGCATGTTCTCGAGGTGGATGCTGTGGAGCGGCGTCTCGCGGGGCACCAGCACCAGGGGGCGCCGTTCCTTGAGGCATACGTCAGCTGCCCGCAGCAGCAGATTGCCGGAAATGCCGTTGGCCAGCGAGGCGATGCTGTTCATGCTGGCGGGCACCAGGGCCATGCCCGCAGCGGGGTAGGAGCCGCTTGCTATCGGCGCCCTCAGATCGTTGATGGCGTATTGGACGAAGGCGGGGTGCTCCTGCCATTCCACCAGGGTCTCGTTGTAAGAATGGCCCAGCTCTTCCTGCCATACCAGCCGGGCGGCGTTGGAGCACACCACGGCGGTTTGCAGGTCTCGCCGCAGCAGCTCGTCGACCATGCCCCGGGCCATGACCGCGCCGCTGGCCCCCGTGATGCCAACGATGACGGGGCCTGGCATCAGAGCGTGATGGCCAGGATGGTGAATGCCAGCAGCGACACCGAGATTACGCTGTTGTACTGGAACAGCGGCGACCGGAGCTTCGACAGGTCATCGGCCTTGACCAGGCTGTTCTCCAGGGCCAGCAGCACGATGGCAATGGCCCAGCCGATGAAGTAGAAGAGGCCCAGGTCCATCCAGATTCCCAGCGCCAGCAGTGCTCCGGCCGCCAGCAGGTGCATGACCCTGGTCGTCCGAATTGCCGCTCCGATTCCGAAGCGCTTGGCGAACGACTTGGTGCCGTATTCCTGATCGAATTCGTAGTCGGCGCAGCCGTATATCATGTCGAATCCGCCGGCCCACATGGTTATGGCGAAAGTGAGCAGCATTGGCTCCGGGTCGAGGCGGCCAGTGACTGCGATCCAGGCCGCCGAAGGAGAGATCGCCAGGGCGAATCCAAGGAAGACGTGGCAGGCCCAGGTGATGTACTTGGTAAACGAGTAGAAGATCACGTACAGGGCGGCCACGGGCGCGAGAATCAGGGTCAGCGTATTGAGTTGGGAGGCCGCATAGAAGAAGACGCCCGTGCCCACGACGGCCAGGCCAATGACGTCCAGGGGCGTTACCAGTCCCAGCGGCAAGTGCCGGCCCTTGGTGCGCGGGTTTAGGGCATCCTCCTTCCGGTGAATGAAGCGGTTGGCCGACATCCCCAATGTTCGCACACCCGTGAGGGCTACGGTGATCCAGATGAATGTGCTCCACCCCGGCCATCCGCTGCCGCCGGAATCCACCGACGCCAGCATCATTCCCATGTAGCAGAAGGGCAGCGCGTACAGCGATTCCCAGATGCGCACCACCCACAGGTAATGCGGCAGCTTGACGAATGGTGACCGGATTGCGTTGGCTACTTGCATCGGTAGGTGCTCTTCTCCCTGTGGATCAGGAGATGCCGTAGCTGGCCCACTTTCGGTCGACCAGTTCTTTTACTTCCGGGCTCATCACCACGTCGGGCGGCCACTCCCTTGTGCGCCCCTCTTCCGGCAATTTGGCGGTCGCGTCAAGGCCCACCTTGCCACCGAATCTGGGCATGGCCGACGCGTGGTCCAGGTCGTCGATGGGACCCGACGTGAAAACAAAGTCGTTGGCGGGGTCCATATTTGCCGTAACACGCCAGGCCACCTCTGACACATTCTGCACATCCACGAAGTGGTCAACGACGACGATGCCCTTGGTAAGGCTCATCAGGCCCATTCCCCACAGTCCGTGCATGACCTTGCGGGCCTGCCCCGGGTACTCCTTCTTCATCGAGACGATCACCAGGTTATGAAATGCCCCCTCGGCGGGCATATTCACGTCCACGACCTCGGGCAGGATGGTCTTGATCAGCGGGAGAAACATCCGCTCCGTGACCTTACCCATCCAGTAGTCCTCCGAGGGAGGGCGTCCCACGATGGCCGCCGGATAAATGGGACGGTTCCGGTGTGTGATGCAGGTGACGTGAAAGACCGGATAGGGTTCCGGCATCGAATAGTAGCCGGTGTGGTCTCCGAAGGGGCCCTCCATTCGCTGCTCGTCCAGCAGCACATAGCCTTCGAGGACGATTTCCGCCTCCGCCGGCACCATCAGGTCGCTGGTGCGTGCCTTGGCGAGGGCCACTCCTTCCTCACGAAGGAACCCGGCCACCAACATCTCGTCGACATCCGGAGGCAGTGGGGCCGATCCCGTCCAGATGGAGGCGGGGTCGCCGCCCAAAGCCACCGCGACGTCCATGCGGTCCAGTCCCAACTGCCGCCCCATCCGCTCGTGGTGTGCCGCCACCTTGTGGGTCTGCCAGTGCATGCCAGTGGTGCGCTGGTCATACACCTGCATCCGGTAGGTGCCGTAATTCTGCACCCCGGTCTCCGGGTCGCGGGTTATCACCAGTGGCAAGGTGATGTACCGGCCACCGTCCATGGGCCAGCACTGGAGGTTGGGGAACTTGAAAAGGTCGACCTCGTCGCCCTGAATGACCACATCCTGGCAGGGCGGGTTGCTCACCGTTCGGGGCCTGACCGAGGCCAGGTTGACCAGCTGCCCCAAGGTGCGCAGCTTGTTTCCGATCCCCTCCGGAGGGCCCTGCACCAGGTTGAGAATTCCCTGCACCTTGCCCGCCGCTTCGTCCAGGTCCTCAAGCCCAAGGGCCATAGCCATCCGGCGCTTCGACCCGAAGATATTGATCAGGACCGGGATGTCGTAGCCTTCGGGGTTCTCGAACAGCAGCGCGGGACCCCCCGACTTGATCATACGGTCGGCGATCTCCGCGATTTCCAGCCTGGTGTCCACTGGCGTTGAGACACGGCAAAGCTCTCCCTTTTCCTCGAGGAAAGAGGTGAATTCACGGATGTCGCGGAATTTCATATCGCCAAGTGCCCGGACCGGAAGGTGAAATCGTCAGTGAGGGACTGAAAGGGCTGAATGGAACCCAGCGGCAATTCTATCGGGAATCTACCGGTGCTTCAATCGAAGGAAGAGGAGTGGAGCGCTATCGCATTAGAATAGCCCAGTGACATTTTCGCCTTGCCAAGCCCCATGACGCATCTCTACGCTGGCACAAGACTGATTCCCTGGGCCCGAGTCGGCGCATAGGCCATCTGCCTTAGCCCTGCTGGCTGCCCGGAATGAAAGGGAATGCGAGAAAATGAGAGGGAAAACAATAATAGCGAAAGCTGTACGACGAATGTAGGGATGCTAAAAGCGATAGCCTTGGAGAGGAACGGAGAACACCGAGGTATAACCGAGGTGCAAGAGGCTCTCTTGAAAAGAGGGCCTGTGTGGCACCCATCTATTTCAATACCGGGAGCGCTATTTCGAAGATACCGCCGGCAGCAATTAAAGGCTGGGGCCGCGTGAAGCGGCCCCAGGAAGTTTCAGGCAGATTGTCTAGAAGCCCGGCGCCGACTGTTCGCGCATTCGGCTGAAGCAGTCGCTGCAGTACACCGGGCGGTCTCCGCGCGGTCGGAAGGGCACCATGGCCTCGTTGCCGCATTCCGCGCAGACGATGGGGTACATTTCGCGGGGACCGTCCTGGTACATACCGCCCCCACCTCCGCGCTGCTCCGTCCTGCGGACTGCCCGGCAACTGCGGCACCGCTTGGGTTCGTTGCCAAATCCTCGAGCCTGGAAAAATTCCTGTTCCCCGACGGTGAAGATGAACTCGCTGCCACACTCCACGCAGACCAGGGTCTTGTCCGACAATGCCACGGGTGACCTCCTAAGCACTTAAGGCACGGGGCCAGTGAACTCCCTGGCCCCAGCACACCAAACTACGGCTGTCGGGGTAGTCGACCCGGCCAGTTCACGTTGGAATACCTGCCCCAAGTAACCGTGTATGTGCGTATGCCAGCATTATAGCTATCGAAGGGGATTATGCAACCAAAACCAGCAAACTTTTCATATTTCGCCTGAATTCGTCACATATAGTCCGAATGTAGACGCATGGTGAAAAGGCTAAATTCGCCAGCACCGGTCTGGAATGGAGCCTGAGGCCTGACAATAGAAAGATTCGCCACAACCAGCGCGAAGTCGGCAGGTGAATTGCTACCACAAGGCTAAACAACTATCTCAGGAGTCCACTCCCTCTCTATGGGGGAGAGTCAGGCCTGTCCTGGGCCTGTCGAAGGGATGGGCGGGAAGGGTCGTGCAAACGAGTCGAAAAGGGAGCAGTCCTGGTATGGGGATAGATTCAGAGTAGGCTGAGACGTACGTCTTGACCTATACAGGCGACGCCATCACCCGGGATCGCTCACTACTTAGCCTTATTCCTCCACCAGGAAGCAGGAGGACGCCTTGAACACAGCCCACAGATTCTGACCGTTTGCGATCCCCATTTCCTCCAGCGATGCTCCCGTCACATGGCACTGCAGGGGGATCCCGCAGTCCAGCTCCACCGTATAGCCGGGCGGCCTGGCCTCGATCCGGGAAACGGTGCCGTACAGGCGGTTGCGTGCCGAGGATCCCGACGGCTCCCCCGACGAGAGAATAATGTCCGATGCACGAATCCCAACCGTAACCCAGTCATCGGAGCGTTCGTCCATTGGCCCCTCGTCCAACGGCGCTTCCAGTACCACCTGCCCTTCCCTGCCTTCACGGGTCAGCCGCATGGTGCCGTCCCTGGGGTGGCGGGACTCCACCCGCATCCGGAACAGGTTTTCTACGCCGACGAGGTTGGCGACGGCAGTCTGTCCCGGTTGTCCCAGCACCTCGACGGGTACCCCCCGGGCGATGGTGCGTCCTTCGTCGATGACCTGCACCTGGTCTCCCATGGCCAGGGCCTCCTCCCGGTCGTGCGTGACCAGCACCACTGGGATGGGCCTGCGTTCCAGGGAGGCCCGCAACTCGCGCCTAAGCGAACGCCGGAGGCCAGCGTCCAGCGCGGAAAACGGCTCGTCCAGGAGTAGCAATTGCGGTTGTGTGGCCATTGCCCTCGCCAGGGCCACGCGCTGCTGCTGGCCGCCTGATAGTTCCCACGGATACCTGTCCTCGAGGCCGCGCAGCTGGAACGTTTCAAGCTGCTCGTCTATGGGCACCGGGACATTTCGCAGCGATCTCAAGCCCGATCCCAGCCCGTAGGAAATGTTCTGTGCCAGGGTCAGATGCGGGAACAGGTGGTACTGCTGCGTCAGGTAACCCACCCTGCGCTTGTGTGCGGGCACCCAGATGCCTTCCGAGCTGTCGTACACAGGGTTCCCCGCAATCTCGATGCGTCCGGATATTGGGCGAACAAGCCCTGCCAGGGTCCGCAATGCGGTGGTCTTTCCGGACCCGGACGGCCCGAACAGCACCAGCGTTTCTCCTGCAGCCAGCTCCCAGTCGAGCTGAAGATCGAACGTGCCCAGGCGGCAATGAAACCATCCCCGGCAACCCGAATGCTCGTTCACAGCCGTCCGCTCCATCGGCGCCTCGACGCCACCGTCAGCGCCGTAAGGGCCAGCACAGACACCACCAGCAACACCGCCGACAGGGCCAGGGCGCTATCAAGGCCCCCGCTGGACTCCATGGCCGTCATTATTGCCAGGGGCATGGTCTGGGTCTCTCCGGTGAGATTGCCGGCAAACATAATGGTGGCGCCGAATTCCGAGAGCGCCCGCGCCCAGGCCAAGCCCAGCCCGGTAATGATGGATGGCGCCGCCAGGGGAAGGGTAATGCGCCAGAAGGTTGAGATCGGAGAAACTCCCAGGGTCTGCGATACGTCCTCGTAGTCTCCGGCCACCGATTGAAAGCCCAGCTTTGCGGAGCGGACATAAAATGGAGCGGCCACGAAAATCTGAGCAAAGACTACCGCCACCGTGGTGAAGGAGATATTTATCCCGGCCCCGGTGAGCCATCCACCAATCAAGCCGCCACGTCCGAAGGCCATGAGCATAGCCACGCCGGCCACGACGGGCGGCAGGACGATGGGAAGCTCCACCAGGCCGTCAATCACCCTCGCCAGCCAGCTGTTGCTGCGCGCCAGCAGGTAGGCGAATGGCGTGCCTCCGATGACCACCACGGCGATGCTCACCACGCTGGTGAAGATGGAAAGCCGCAGGGCGGTCAGGGCCAGGTCACCGGTTACCGCGCTCCACAGGTCATCCTGCTGTGCGGCGCGGATGAGTAGCGCGAGAATCGGAAGGCCTATGAAAGCGATGTAGAGCGAACCCGCCGCTCCTCCCAGCGCGCCGCTCCCTCCCCCGACCCAGCGAGGCCAGCGGCGGATACCCCGACCCGCAGCCACGGAGGCATCGCCGCCAGGATGGCGCCGCTTACGGAGCATCGAAACCATAACTGGCCAGAATTGCTCGCCCATCCTCCGACGTCAGAAAGCCGATGAACCGGGACGCCATTTCCGAGGAGTCGGAATCGCTCAGCGTGCCGATGGGATAAAGAGCCCGCACGGTGTCTGCCTCCGGAGGCAGAGGCAGTTCCATCACCGAGCCGGAAGTTTGTGCCGACAACAAGCCGGGCCTGTAGACGATGCCCGCATCCGCCTCCCCCAGGACGACCTTCTGCTCCACGAATTTTACGCTGGGTTCCTCGGAAACCACATTGGCCATAACTCGCTCCGCATAGTCCTCACCCAAGCCGATCTCACCCTCGGAAAGCCTGCCAAGCAACTGCCTGGAGTAGGCTCCGGCGGGGACGCTTTCGTGGGCCAGTACTACCCTGGTTCCCTGTTCCCCCAATTGGCTGAGGTCGCTGATCCCAGACTGCTCTGAAACGATGACGGATATTGCGGTGCTGGCAAAATACTGAACATCATCCCCGAGCAAGCCCGCGTCATCGGCCAACTGCATCTGCTGTTCGTCCGCCGATGCGAACAAATCGGCTGTAGCCCCCAGTTCCAACTGCGACCTCAATCGCTGGCTACCGGCAAAGTTCAACCTCACCTCGACACCGGGGTAATTCGATTCAAACTCGTCCGCGATTTCCTGGAATGCATCTGTGAGGGAGGCCGCAGCAAAGACTGTGATGGTGGCGTCGACGTTGCTTTTTCCGCTGCATCCGGTGAAAAGGAGTAGTGCCAGGGCCGGGACAAGCAGCGACAAGGCCGCTGGACGGAAGGATTTTCGAAACAGGGTTCGCATTCAGATTTCGGCCACTTTCTCCGTGCGTGGATGCACCCACAAGGTGCTGGCTCGAAGAAATCTAACGGGGAAGCACCGGCTTGTAAAGGACGGCTTCAGTTCGTGGACCGAGGCGGCCATCTTGACGCATGTCCGGCGCTGGGTTGTAATTGCCAGTACTTAAAACCTGCGGAGGATCGAAATGGCACTGGTTCGTTGCGTAACTGAAATGGGGATGGGCGTCGACGTCCATGGACGGGACTACACCACCGCGGCCCAGAGGGCCGTGTTCGACGCCATCCATCACAGCAGCCTGGGATTCCAGAGGATGCTGGGCAAGACCGCCGATGACATGCGCGTGGACGTCACCATTGGCGTCCCCAACCCCGACGCGGTGGACAAGGCCGCCGTAATCTCGGTCCTGCCCCATGGAACCGGCCACTGCGAGGCGGTAGCAGGAGGCCTCGAGGTCCCCAACGAGAGCGGCGACGACGCCCTCGTTATCGCCAACGCAGTTGTGATCGTGAGCTTCGACGACGGCAAATAGTCCCTCAGACCCATTAAGGTGAGTCATCGTGGCCCGTTGCCGAATCCGGCAACGGGCCGTGCTGTTCCCGGATTGCAACTCCAAAGATGTGCCTGTTCCCGCTGCAATGCACATTCCGGTGAGCATGTGCAAACCATGGGTGGAATAAATGAGGTCATTCGATTGTTCCCTCCCCATCACGAAAAGGGTTAGGGTGGGGGTGCAGTCCCTGCCAAGGGCAACGCATTCAAATGCCGCAGTCTCAGCCGCCCTCAAGCTTATTGCGGGCGATTTCTGCCAGCTCCGTCAAACGCTGCTGACGTTCTGGGCCAGTTACCGTGAGTCGAACCAAGGCCCGGTCCTCAATGAAGAACAGGCTGGATGCCTGATCCGGACCCAGAGTATGCTCCAGCACGCCGCTGGCCTCCATGCCACCAGGGCCTGTCTCGCCCCTGCTGACCAGGTCTCCCCTCACGCCGTCCAGGGCTGCCAGGGCAGCCTCCCGGTCTGCGAAAAGCACCACGCTCTGCAGCACCTTGAATCCTGGCCCCTGCAGCTCTACCAGCGCAGACTGGCCCTGCTCAGACTCCTCCTCCGACTCTGATACAACGGTGAGTTGCATTCCGGAGACGTCAGAGGGAGAAAGGAGGAGTTCCCGGGGGTCCGAGGAAATTTCAGAACCGCATCCGACCGCAAACACGGCTACAAGGAGAATAGCCCCCAGGAACGCACACCCCCGGAGGATCAGGTCAGGCGACTGCTTGAGGCTCAATGCTGGTGGCCGTGTCCGTGATCCGGAGCGCCCCAGCCGCCCGCGCCGGGAGTGCTGACCCTCACCACGTCCCCAGCGTCCACATCGATGACCTCCTTGCCGGCCAGCTGCACTTCCTCAACTCCGCCGCGCAGGAGCATGTTTTCGCCCGGTTCACCGTGATGGCCGCCGTGGTAGCCGGGAGGAGGCCTGCGCCGCCGCTCCGACATCAGCGTGACCCTCGCCGGGGCCAGGAATTCCATCTCGCGTATCACTCCGTCGCCGCCTCGATACTGTCCCTCGCCGCCTGACCCTCGCCTCAGGGCGTAGCGTCGCAAGCGGAGGGGGAAAGCGAACTCCATGGCCTCGATGGGCGTGTTCATGGTGTTGGTCATGTGGGTCTGGATGCCCGAGATCCCGTCCTTGTCAGGTCGGGCGCCCATCCCGCCGGCGATGGTCTCGTAGTAGACGTAGGGCTTCTCGCGGACCGGGTCGTGACCGCCGATTATCATGTTGTTCATGGTGCCTTGGCTCGCCGCCGGCACAACCTGCGGAAGCGCCTGTGCCAGCGCGCCAAACAGCACATCAGTGATGCGCTGTGAGGTCTCGACGTTTCCGGCAGCCACTCCCCGCTGGGGCCTCGGGTTGACCAGCGAACCCTTTGGAGCGTTGATGTGCAGAGGGCGCAGGCAGCCCTGGTTGGCCGGCGCCTGCTCTTGCAGCAGGCAGCGCACCACGTAGAGACACGCGGAAACGGTCACCGCCTCGGGGGCATTGATGCACCCGGGACGCTCCGGCGAGGTGCCGGTGAAGTCAATCTCCATCTCGTCGCCCGACACCGTGATGGTTACGGCTATGGGCACCGGTTCCTGGGTCAGACCGTCGTCGTCCATGTAGTCCAGCACGCTGTACGTCCCATCCGGTATGTCCCGAATGGTCTGGCGGGTCACCCGTTCGGAGTAGTCCAGCAGGGCCGCCATGTGTTCCGAGGTGTCCCCCGTGCCGTAGCGTTCGAACAGCTCACGCATTCGCTGCTCGCCGACGCGAATAGACGCCGTCATGGCGGCAAGATCTCCCTTGCGCTCATCGGGGGTTCGCGAATTGCGGCAGATGAGCTGGATAACGTCGTGATTCAGCCGCCCGCGCCGGGCCAGCTTGATGGGAGGGATGATCGTTCCCTCTTGGTACAGCTCGGTGGACAGAGGCAGCGAGCCCGGGGTCATGCCGCCAACGTCGGCGTGGTGACCTCGCGCCGCAACGAAGGCGGCCAATGCCTGCTTGCCATCGTCACCGGCGTAGACCGGCGCCACCATGGTGATGTCCGGCAGGTGCGTGCCGCCCAGGTAGGGATCGTTCAGGATGACGATGTCTCCCTGGCGCAGGGCGTTGGGAAAGACCTCGAGGGCGGCCCGTACGGAGGCCGGCATGGCGCCCAGATGCACCGGTACATGGGCCGCCTGGGCGATCATGTTGCCCGCGGGATCGAAGACGGCGCAGGAAAAGTCGCGGCGCTCCTTGATGTTGGGCGAGTAGGATGTCCGCTGCAGGGCCACCCCCATCTCCTCGGCCACCGACTCGAACATGTTCTTGAAGACCTCAAGGCTGACCGGGTCAACGGGCATTGATGCACCTCAAACGGCAGATGAGAAAAGTCAGCTCCCCGACAACTCGGCCAGAATATCCCTGTTGTCGGAATCTGCGCCAGCAGCGAGCTGGAAGAATTCGGTGGACATTGCCTCATTCATAAACTCCTCCGGGAGTCTCGTGAATGGGCCATCCCGTTCAATCTGGGTGCGGTGACGCTCGAGCGACTCTTTCTTGATGGCCACAAACTGCGCGACGTTCAGGAAAGTGGTCACCTCGTCGTCGGGAGTCCCCAGAGCATCCGTGTCATCGGCAGAAAATGGTGGGCGCAGATCCAACTCCACCATCTTGTTCCACATTCTCTGGAAGAAGCTGCGAGGAAAGCAGACGTAGTAGAGAACCGGCGTCACCTCGTCCTTGCAGAGCTCGACCGCCGACACCGTGCGCTGGCAGATGGTCACGTGGTCGGGGTGGCCGTACCCACCCGTGGGATCGTGGGTGATAACGATGTCCGGACGAATCTCCCTAATGACGGATGCCACCTCTTCCACCACTTTGGCTTCCGGGGCCTGGAACAGGCTGTTTGGATGGTTGTTATCCTCCCATCCCGGCATACCTGAGTCACGGTAGTTCAGAAAGCGCACGTCATCGATTCCGGTGACATCCATGGCCGCCCGCAGTTCGCCCTGCCGGACCTGCCACAGCGTCTCGGGAGTGGCCAGCGCCGGGTCGCTGATCTCGCCAACGTCACCGTTGGTGGCGCAGATGAGCGTCACCCTGTGCCCACCGGCGACCAGCGCGGCCAGCGTACCGCCGCAGCCGAACCCCTCGTCATCAGGATGTGCAAAAGCCGCCAGAATGGAAAGTGCCATTGGAGAGCCACCTAAATGATAATTTCTGATTGTCTGTGTTTTCCTGCCGCGATTTGGTCGAATGCCAGCTTCACTAGGCGTCTCTCCTCCGGGGTGAGTTCTTCCGGCAGGTTTTGCAGTGCGGTGTGCAACTTCGACGGAGTTGCATTTTCTTCAACACTCAGAATTTCGATAGCTGTCAATGCGCCATCGTGGTCGAAATCGAGCATGATGTCGTTGGCGACTTCCTCTGTTTCCAAATAGGATCCCTCACACAGGCGAATGGAAAGAGAGTCGGTTTCTTTGTCGTAGTTGAACTCCATGTCACTCCCTGAAACGCCGGTCGAGGAAGGCAGTGTGGACTGTCTCCCCGTCTGGTAGCGTAACCACCCGAAGGTATTTGCTGATTTCGGAGACATACACCCAGTAACGAATTTTACCATCCTCCTGGACATGCACTCGAAGCGGGTTGGTGAGCGCTAGTTCGCACCATGCCCGATCAATTTCTGGTCTTTCCCGCATTCGGCGCTCGAAGTGTTCTGTGGTTTTCAGAGGCAAATCCAAACTGTAGGGACCTACCCCATCGTCAGCAGCAGGTTGCCGTAGGCATCGACGTCGCCCTGCCAGCCGGGAGGCACCGCCGTCGTAGTGTCCAGCTGCACCACCAGGGCAGGGCCGACAATCCGGTCGCCAGCGGCCAGCAGGTCTCGGTCGTAGAGGGGTGTGTCCATCTCTCCCTCCCGGAAAACCACGGGCACCCTCTCGACCTCGGCCTGTGCCATGCCGGACCCTGTCGCAGAATCCAGCTGCAGGTCCGGCTTGTCGACCGCCAGATCCAGCTTCAGGCGAAGGTTGACGATCTCCACCGGCTCGGCGCGGTCGGCGTAGCCGAAGCGCTGCAGGTGAGCGCGGTAGAAGCTGTCGGAAATCGCGCGCGCCATATCTTCCGAGGTGCGGGACGAACGCGTCGTCGGGTAGTCGACGTTGAGCTCGAATGACTGGCCAACGTATCGCACGTCCAGGAAGCGACGCGCTGTCATGCGGTCGGAAGGCAGACCCTCCTGCTCCAGTTCCGATCGGGCAATTCCTTCCATCCCGTGGAACTCCTCCTCCAGCCGCTCGCGGTCCAGGTCTGCGCCGCGCAGCATCACGGTTCGAGAGTAGTCCTTGACCACGTCGGCGATGGCTACCCCCAGAGCGGATAGGATTCCCGGACGCGCCGGAATCAGCACGCGGGGAATGCCCAGTTCCTGTGCCAGCTCGCACCCGTGCACCGGCCCGGCGCCTCCGAAAGGCACCAGCGTAAAGCTGCGGGGGTCGTAGCCCCGTTCCAGCGAGATGGCCCGGATGGCCCGTTCCATGTTGGCATTCACCACCCGCAGGATGCCCAGGGCCGCCTGCTGCTCTCCCAAACCCAGCCCCGAGGCCAGCGACCCCATCAGTCCCTGCGCCCGCGGCAGGTCGAGGGTCAGGCGCCCGCCCAGGAAGCGGTCGGGCCGCAGCCGTCCCAGCAGCAGGTTGGCGTCGGACACTGTTAGCTGGTCCCCCCGGCCGTAACAGGCAGGGCCCGGGTCCGCCCCCGCGGACTGTGGCCCCACGGTCAGGGCGCCGCCGGTGTCCACGCGGGCTATTGACCCTCCGCCAGCCCCGACGGTGTGAATCTCGATCATGGGCACACTGATGGGGTGCCCCCCCACGTTGGAGCTGCCGGTCTCCTTGATCCGTCCCGGACAGAGCGAAACGTCGGTGGAGGTGCCGCCCATATCCAGCGTGATGATGTCTGGGTAGCCCGCCTGGGCTGCAACGTGAAAGGCGCCCACCACTCCGCCGGCGGGACCGCTCAGGATGGTGCGTACCGGCTGCTCCGAGGCAAGCCGGGCCGTGATGCTGCCGCCCGACGATTGCATGATGCGCAGTCCCTCGCCCAGCGACTGCTCCAGTTCCCCGAGGTATCGGCTCATCACCTGGCCAACGTAGGCATTGACCACCACCGTGCTGGTGCGCTCAAATTCGCGAAATTCGGGCAGCACCTGGGATGACAGTGAGATGAAGGGACGGGGATCCAGCTTCTGCAGGGCCGCGTTGACCATGTCCTCGTGGACCGGGTTGAGAAAGGAAAACAGGAAGGATACGGCCACAGCATCCGCACCCGACTCGCCGATGAGCGTCATCAGAGCGTCAATGGCATCGGACTGCAGGTCGTCAAGGATCTGGCCCGAGTAGTCGATGCGCTCCGACAGCCCGAAACGCAGCTCCCACGGTGCCAGGGTGGGGGTGCGGTCCTGCTCAAGGTTGTACAGCTCGGCGCGGCTCTGGCGGCCGATCTCCAGCACGTCCTCGAACCCCATGGTGGTCACCAATGCCGTGCGCGCACCCTTGCCCTCCAGCAGGGCGTTGGTGGCAACGGTGGAGCCATGGACGAAATCCGCGTCGGCGCGGTCGACGTCAACTTCCTGGACTCCCTGCACGATGCCGAGCGATGGGTTCTGGGGAGTTGATGGGAGCTTGTGAACTGTCAACTGACCGTTTTTCAGGACTGCAATGTCGGTGAAGGTGCCGCCGACGTCAATTCCAACCACGGTGCGGGGCATAGATAGCGTGTCCTCTTTTATGTTTCTGGTCGATGGTCCGCGCTGGTATTACAGCATTTCGGTGCAGATGTCGAGATTTCAGCCCGTTCATGGTGAGCTTGTCTAACCACGAATGGACTGTCCTTCGACGGTTTGAGGGCCAACGGGATTAGTAGCCAGGAATCCCCATTGGTTGAATCACTATTCTTCCAGTGCGATGCGGAGGCGCTTGTTGATGCGGCCCTTGCTCTCGTGGCCCACCACGCGGATGTGCCCGACCTCAGTGGTGTTGTTCACGTGGGTCCCACCGTCGGCCTGTACGTCCAACCCCTGGATGTCGATGGTCCGCACCTCGCGGATATTGGTAGGCAGCAGGTTGATCTTGGTGCGGATCAGGTCAGGAATCTGCTCCGCCTCTTCACGTGGCAGGTTTATGGCCAGAACGTTGCGGGCGGCGGTAACTTCTTCATTGACCTTGGCCTCTATTTCCTCGGCGAAATCAGCGGACATTCGCTCCAGTTCGAAGTCCATTCGGGCCTCGCCGGGCTGCATGTTTCCGCCTGTGACCAGCGCGCCGTAATCGCGCCAAACCACGCCGCAGAGGATGTGCAATGCCGTGTGCGTACGCATCAGGTGGTACCGTCGTTCCCAGTCTATGTGGCCTGAAACCCGGCTTCCCTCGCCCGGGTGGTCCCCGTCGATCAGGTGCAGTAAGAGTCCGCCGTCCCGCTTGATGCCGGTTACGGCGTAGTCCCGTCCGTCCACGCTCAGGATGCCGACGTCGCTGGGTTGCCCGCCGCCGCCGATATAAAACGCCGTGCGGTCCAGCGCAATGCCCGCCTCCGCCACAGCCGTGACGGTGGCATCGAATTCCTTGAGGTAGCTGTGATCGTGAAAAAGAAGTTCAGTCATAACGTACGCTCCGGAGCAGGCGGTATTATATCAGACCGAGGACTGCGGCCTTCCCGTGGCAGCCAGACGGCGGCCTCGATCGAACGTGCCATTGAGCGGAATTTTGCCCTATAATGTTCTCCCAATTGTCCGGGTGGACGGGTATCGGAAATCAGGGCGGCTTGTGCGGCCAGAAGTCAGGGGCGAAGGATGAAGCTTTCTTGCATGCAGGAGAATCTCTCCAGGGGTCTGTCTGTGGTCTTGCGGGCGGTGGCCAGCCGCGCGACGTTGCCTGTAACCCAGAACGTTCTCATGACCACCGACGGCGGGATGCTGCGCCTCGCGTCCACCAACCTGGAAATGTCCATGACGACCTGGGTTGGAGCCATGGTGGAAGAGGAGGGTTCGATCACAGTCCCAGCCCGGTTGATGTCTGACTTCGTAAACTCGCTGGGCGCCGATCGGGTCGAAATGGAAATCGAATCCGGCTCCCATGTGCTCAAGCTGAGGGCCGGTCGCGCCGAGGCCAGCCTGTACGGGACCCCGGCGTCCGATTTCCCGCCGATCCCAGTGGTCGAGGAAGAGCGCGTCTTCCAGGTCGATCCCAGGATGCTGCGCAGCGCCATCGACCAGGTCGACTTCGCTGCGGCCAGGGAGGAATCCCGCCCCGTGCTGACCGGCGTCAACGTTCGACTGAGCGAGGGCAGTTTTACCCTCGCCTCCGCCGACGGTTTTCGCCTCGCGGTGCGCAACGGCGCCCTGGAGCAATCCGCCGACGAGGTGACGGTGATCATCCCCGCCAGCACCATGACCGAGTTGGGCCGCCTTCTGGGGGACAACCAGGAGCCGGTGGAGCTGATGCTGGTCCCGGAACGGGGACAGCTTATGTTCCGGGTGCACGGCAGGGACAAGACCGAACTGGTATCGCAGATTCTGCAGGGTACGTTCCCCAACTACGACCAGCTGATTCCGCAGGACTATGACACCCGGGCGGTCCTTGAACTTCCCGGCATGCTCCGGTCCACCCGGACAGCCTCGATTTTCGCGCGCGATGGCTCCAACATCGTGAGGATGCAGTTCAAGCCCAACGGCGATGAGGGGGAAGCCGGTGGGAAGCTGGTGATCTCAGCCAGTTCGCAAGAGGTTGGCGAGTTCGAAGAGGAGCTCGATGTCATCGAACTGGAGATGAAGAAGGAGGGGGAAGACAGCAAGATAGCGTTCAACAGCCGCTACCTCGTGGATGTTCTTTCCGAACTGAGCGGCAGCCGCGTAACGCTGGAAGTGACCTCTCCCTCCAGCCCCGGTGTATTCAAGCCCACCGACAGCGACGACTACGTGCACGTAGTCATGCCAATGTTTGTACAATGGTAGTTACATCCGAGCTCTTGGCCTCCGGCGTCGACAATCGTAGCTTTCTCTGGTGACGTAGCTTTCCTTTTCACAATACGGACCCGGGCTCTCATTCTCCGTGCTATCCCTCAAGAGTGTCCGTGTAACCGGTAACCTGCTAGCTTATCGAGAAACAGACTATCGCGACCATTGCTCGCGTCACGCCACGAATGTTGGTCGTTTCCCCTGGCAAGACGCTACTGTTGGTTCCATTCTTGTTTCCCTTGCTACCGCTCAAATACGGGAACAGACGCGAAGGATTACGCCCCTGCCATCACTGCGCCCCTCTCTCTGCGACGTATCATTCACTGGACTCAATGGTGGCAGCCTCAATGTTCTGGCCCCACCGGGATATTCCAGTGCACGCCTCCTCTACACACACCTCCTCCCCACTCAGCCTGTGTCATTCCGCCTCCTTTAGCCGTGGGCCTGTGGCCAGTCACCCGGAACAACCTTGCATGAACGACAGGCGCGAGGCGGCCCGGCAGTAGACATCTCGTTCTTCACAACTGTCTCTCATTGCTGTGTTAGGATGGCCACCAATACATCCGTCAACTGCTGTGCCGGTACTACGCCATCATTGTCGGTACGAGGCGGGATGACGGAGATCCTGGAGGCAGGTTTCGCGCGCCGGAACGATTCCACCGACCATACAGGATCCGGAGTCTCCCGCCGCCGAACCGGAGGCGGGGTCTGGGACTGGGGGCAGGCCTTGGCGCGTAATGCGAAGGCGCCCGGCGGTCGTGGCGATTGCCGTGTTGTGCGCGGTGGTCCTGCTGGCATTGCTGGTCGCCTGGCTATTCTTTGGTAGAGATGACCAGCCTGTGCCGCAAGAGGTAAACATTGAGGATGCCGTTGCGGAAATCCTGGCCTCAGCGACCCAGGGACCGGCCGTTTCCGCCTTGGTCTACCAGGCAATCCTGCATTCATTGGTTGTCGTGCAGACAGACGAGGCCGGGGAGGAGGACCTGTTCGGCCTCGGAACCGGCGTCGTCATCAACAACGAGGGGGCAGTGCTCACTGCCCACCATATCGTCGAGGGGTCCAGCGAAATCCGTGTCGCTTTCGCCGACGGTACCAGGACTTCCGCGTTCGTGGTCAGCGCGGACCCCGAAAGGGATATTGCGGTGCTAGCCCCCGCCTCTCCGCCCGAGCTGGCCGTGCCCGCCACCATCGGCAGCGCAGCGTCGCTGCGAGTCGGCGACGAGGTGTTTGCGGTGGGCAATCCGCTGGGACTGGTGGCCTCGCTGAGCGCGGGCGTGGTTTCCGGACTCGACCGGCAGTCCACTCCCCACGGGAGGGAGGAGCCAATCCGCGGGCTGATCCAGTTCGACGCGGCGGTGAATCCCGGAAATTCGGGCGGTCCGCTGTTGAACCGTGGCGGTCAGGTGGTCGGTATCGTAATCGGTCTAATGAACCCCACGGAGCAGGACGTTTTCATCGGGATCGGATTTGCGGTTCCCATCGACGAGGCGGCCGAGGCGGCGGGTGGGCCACCCCAGTAGACTATCGAGAGGTGTTCAACAGGCATGACCAGCAGCGCAGAAAACCAGCCGATGGAACGGTTGCTTTACGAGGTGAAGAAGGTCATTGTCGGCCAGGACCACCTGCTCGAACGCATGGTCGTGGCCCTGCTGTCTGGGGGGCACATACTTGTCGAAGGGGTGCCCGGGCTGGCAAAGACCATGGCTGTGAAGACGCTGGCCCAGGCCATCGCCGGCCAGTTCCAGCGCATCCAGTTTACCCCTGACCTCATGCCCGCCGACCTCGTGGGCACCCGCGTTTACAACCAGAGGACGGGAGAGTTCAGCACCTCGCTGGGGCCCGTCTTCACCAACCTGCTCCTTGCTGATGAGATCAACCGCGCCCCCGCCAAGGTGCAGAGCGCCCTGCTGGAGGTGATGCAGGAACGTCAGGTAACCATCGGCCGCGAGACCCATCCGGTGCCCCGTCCGTTCTTGGTGATGGCCACCCAGAACCCCATCGAGGCCGAGGGCACCTACCCTCTTCCCGATGCCCAGGTCGACCGTTTCATGCTCAAGGTGGTCGTGGGATATCCCAGCGCCACCGAGGAGTTCGTAATCGTGGAGCGTATGACCGGCGCGCTGCAAGAGGTTCAGCCCGTTCTGGATACTGGTGAAATGATCGCCATGCAGCAACGGGCCGGGAACGTTTACGTGGACCCGGCCATCATCGAATATTCTGTCAGGCTGGTGACTGCCACGCGCCAGCCGGAGGCGGCCGGCCTCGGCGGTATGAAGGGGTACATACTCTACGGAGCCAGCCCTCGTGCCTCCATCAACATGGTTATCGCAGGACGGGCCCTGGCTTTCATGCGCGGCCGCGACTACGTTCTGCCCCAGGACGTTCGGGACGTGGCGCTGGACGTGATGCGACACCGTCTTGTCCTTTCCTACGAGGCCCTCTCCGACAATGTCCAGAGCGACGAGATTCTGCACAGGGTGATGGAGTCCGTTCCTATGCCGGAGGTGCCCCTGCGTGAGCACGCGGTCGCCAGTCGCTCCCTCTGATAGGGAGACGCCCCAGCGCGTGCTGCACCGCCTGGACTGGCAGGTGCTGCGCCGGCTGGACGGTATGCTCCAGGGAGACTATCGCAGCCTGTTCATGGGCGGCGGGCTCGACTTCGCCGAACTGCGGGAGTACCAGCCCCCGGACGACATCCGGCACATCGACTGGAACGTCACGGCGCGGATGGACACGCCCTACGTGCGGCTGTTCCTTGAGGACCGGGAGATAACGGCCTGGTTCCTTGTCGACCTGAGCCCGTCTATGTCCTTCGGTACCCAGGAGCGCCGCAAGGAAGCTGTCATTGTCGATTTGGTCGGGCTGCTGGCTCGCCTGTTGACCCGAAACGGCAACCGGGTGGGCGCCATCCTGTACGACAACAGGGTCCAGCGCACGGTCCCGCCTCGCAGCGGTCGCGACCAGGTGCTCCGGCTCATCAACGACGTACAGAATCAACAGTCGGTGCCCGGAGGAACGATGACGGACCTGTCGGGACTGCTGGAGTCAGCCAGCAATTCGGTCAGGCGGCGCTCCCTGATCTTCGTGGTGTCAGACTTCATTTGCCTGCCCGGCTGGGACCGGGCAATTGACCGTCTGAACCGCAGACATGAGGTGATGGCCGTGCGGGTCTGGGACCCGCGTGAGACCGAGCTGCCCGACGTCGGTGTCGTGGTCGTGGAAGACTCTGAGACGGGCGCCCAGATGACCGTCGATACCAGCGACCGGAGATTCCGACAACGCTTCCAGGAGGTCGCCCGCCAGCGAGAGGAGGATCTGGCGCGTACCCTCCGGCGTACCGGCATCGACGAGATGTCCCTGTCCACTGAAGAGGACATTGTTACGGCCGTCCTGCGGTTCGCTTCGCTGCGAAGCCGAGCGCGACGGCGGTAGGGGCTGCGTCAATGCCATTCATCTGGCCGTGGGCGCTGCTTTCCCTGGTGGCGCTTCCCGCGTGCGCCTGGGCCTACCTCCGACTGGAGCAGAGACGCGGCGCCAGCGCTGCCCGCCTTGGCGCCATGGGCCTGGGGCAGCAGCCGAGTCGCACCACTCCGGGCTGGCAGCGTCACCTCCCGGCCATCATTCTCCTGGCCGGAGTTGCCCTCCTGGCAGTGGCGACGGCCCGGCCCCAGTTGACGTTGCCGCTGCCGCGTCTGGAGGGCAGCGTGGTTCTGGCCATGGATGTGTCGAGCAGCATGGCCGCTGATGACGTGGAACCCACGAGGATGGAGGCTGCCAAACTGGCCGCCCAGGCCCTGGCGGAGCGCCGTCCGGACAGCGCAAGGATTGGGGTCGTAGCCTTCGGCGAGGGCGGGCTGGTGGTGCAACCGCCCACCGATGACGATGAAGCGGTGCGCGAAACCATCGACCGCCTGGTGCCTCAGAGCGGAACGTCGCTGGGGCGGGGGATGCTGACCGCGCTGAACCTCGTCTCCCCTGAAACCGGAGTTGGTTCGGGCCAGCCGTCCGCCGGCAATGAGACTGTGGCCCAGGGAGCCTTTGCGCCAGCAATCATAGTGATGCTGACCGACGGGGAGAACACCGACCTCCCGGACCCTTTGGAGGTAGCCCAACTGGCTGCGGAAAGAGGAATCCGCGTCCACACAGTCGGCATTGGCACTCAACAGGGGGCCACTATCGAGGTCGAGGGCTTCAGCCTGTTTACCCAGGTAAACGAACCCGTGCTTCAGGAAATTTCCCTGATGACTGAGGGTGACTATTTCCCACTAAACGACACGGACGCCATCGCCTCGGTGTATGACGCCCTCGAGACCGAGTTCGTGGTCGAGCCCCGCGAAGTCGAGGTCACATCCGCCGCCGGTGGCATCGGTGCCCTGCTGCTCCTGGCAAGCGGCGCGCTCTCACTATTCTGGTTCGGGCGGGTGCCCTGACGGGGGGACTGGCTATGGGACTGTTTTGGCCAGCATTCCTGCTGCTACTGATCCTGCTGCCGCTTATCGTGATGGCCTATGTCCTGGTCATCCGGCGGCGACGGCGGTACGCCGTAAGCTACTCCAGCCTGTCCCTGATAGCTGCGGCCATGCCCAGGGGCATGAGATGGCGCCGGCACGTCCCCTTCGTCCTGGCGCTGTTGGCCATCGCGCTGCTCATCGTTGCCCTGGCCCGCCCCTACGCCGACGTGAGCGTCGCCTCCAGCCGCAGCACCGTGGTGCTGGCCCTGGACGTTTCGCTGAGCATGTGCGCCGACGACATCGACCCCAACAGGCTGGCCGTTGCCCAGGAGGCCGCCGCCAGGTTCATCGACAGCCAGGAGCCGGGGACTCGCGTTGGCATAGTGGCTTTCGCCGGGCTGGCCCAGCTCATAGTTCCTCCCACAAACGACCGCGAGGTGCTGCACGAGGCGGTGGCCAACCTGACGACGTCTCGCCGCACGGCCGTGGGCAGCGCCATAGTCCGCTCACTGGACGCCCTGTCCGAGGTGAACCCCGACATCCCTCCCGTCAGTGTCTACATCACGGCACGCGGAGAGCAACCGCCGCCTGGCTCCGAACTCGCCCTGCAGCCCGACGTGGTTGTGCTCCTGACCGACGGCGCCAGCAACCGGGGCGTGCGTCCCCTGACCGCCGCCGAGGCCGCCCGGGACCGGGGAGTGCGGGTCTACACCATCGGCTTCGGCACCACGGACCCGGCGACTTTCCGTTGCTCCCGGGAGCAGCTGGGCGGTGAACAGTTGCCCTTCTTCGGCGGTGGCGGCGGGATCATAAGCGGCCGGATGATGAACTTCCTGAGGCTGGATGAGGAGACCCTCAGCGAGGTCGCAGAGATCACCGGCGCCGAATATTACTTGGCAGGCAGCGCCGACGAGCTGTTCGAGGTATTCGCGGGGATTCCGGTGCAACTGGAGCAGCAGGAGGTGCGCATGGAAGTCTCCGCCGTTTTGACGGCCATCAGCGGGCTCTTGGCCCTCACCGCCCTCGCCCTGGGCCTGCGCTGGAGCCCGCTCCCGTGAACGGCTGCCACTGCTCACAACCTGACCAGGCTTATCTGTTCACGTTGCTGACCGATCCGGACTGCTAGACCCCCGCAGCTGCCTCCTGCTCGGCGGCCACCCTTAGGTAGCTGGCGGGGAGGTCTTTGAAATCGGTCATCAGAGAGCCGAATCCCTCAATAACGTCATCCATCCCATTGGCCCGCATGGCGTACCAGTAGGTGGCGGTGTTGATGGCGATGACCGGCTTCTTGAGCCACCTCTCCGCCTCTCCGGCCAACCGCGCCATCGCCAGGTTGGTGCCGCACTGTACCAGTGCCTCGACGTTGTGCTCGTTCAGCTCAACGAGGGCATCCAGCAACTGCTTTTCCGGCACCTTGGACATTGCCGTGGGGCTGTCGCAGCAAAGCCCCTTGATGACCACGACCTCGAATCCGCAGTCCTCGAGGAAGCGTTTGACGTTCTCATCGGCCACGGGCCAGTATGGTGTCAGCACTCCGATGCGCTTGATGTCCCCGTAGCACCGCAGAGCCGCCTGGCAGGCATCGGACCCCATGGCCACGCTGCGACCGGTCAGATCCATCATGTGTTTCTTCAGTTCCAGGCTGCGCTGAAGTCCTCCCCAGAACGTTTCCGAGGACATCCCCATCACCAGGTAGTCCGGGTCGCAGGTCATGACTCGGAGCAGGGCGTTGTCCCACTCCCGGCGGATGTTTTCCATCAGTCGGTTGAAGTCCTCATTGTTGCCCACCGGGTCGTTGGGGATCCAGATGCGCACAATGTGGTTGGTCACGCCCCGAGGTCGCATCTCGTCAAATTCCGGCTGTACCGACGTGTTGGTGGAGGGCACCACGACACCCCAGTTCCCCCTCCAGCCCAAAGAGTCAGGCATTGCTCTACGCTCCTGGATTGATTGGCGCAGCGGCCGTGAGGTGCTGCAAATTACTGCGGTCCGGCTGCCGTCTTGGTTGGGGCTCTTTCGTACAGGACCTCGATGATCTCGGAAGAGGTCATCAGGTCGGCGTACTTTTGCTCCATATCGAACAGGTTGGCCTCGTGGGGGCCCAGGGCGCGGTCTCCGACGCAATCCGAGGCGACCACGGTCCTGAAGTTGTAGCTCATCGAGTCTATCACCGACGCCCTGATGCACCCGGAGGTGGTGCAGCCGGTCACGATCACGGTGTCCACGCCCCTGCTGACGAACCAGGCGGTCAGGTTGGTGCCGAAGAAAGCCGATGGCTGAGTCTTCCGCACGATGTATTCCCCGTCCCTCGGCTCCAGCTGGTCCACGATCTGGGCCCCGAAGGCGTTTTCTGTGAGAGAAGTCAACGCCGGAGCCTTCAACGTGAATACGCCGGCGTCCGAACCGTCATCGGCGTACACCACGCGGGTGTATGCAATGGGCAATTCGAGGGCGCGGGCCTCCGCCAGCAACCCGCGGGTGTTCTCAATGGCCTCACCGATGTTGCCGCCACCGAACTCGTCCGGATTGGCGAAACCATTGACGAAGTCGACAATCAGGAGAGCAGGGCGCTGGCCTATGCCGCTGCTATTGCCAAAACCCTGTTTTTGGTAGATTTCCAGTTCACTCATATTGGTTACTCACTGACTGGACGATTCCCGCGATCCGGCAGCTTGCGTCATCCCGGTGCGGACGGCGGAAGTATATCACCAGGCGTTACCCTATTCCTGATCGACTCGAACGACCGAGGAGGCATCATGTTAAAGGGTCCAGGGTCGAGCCATAGTGCCGGGTGCGATGGTAAAATGGCCCAACCAAAACGGAGACCCCAAATACAGGCAAGAAATTCGCATCAGCGAGCGTTTGGGTCGTCTGGGTGAGTTCCCTCTTGCGGGGAAGCCACTGGCCGAGGGTTTGACCCCCCAATCGGCGTAGCGCCAACGTGACAGGCAGGACGATGGTCGTCCTGCGGTAGTAACCCGGCAACCATCACCATCACGGCTGTGGAGCATGAAATGGCACAACTGGAACTGTCCTCGGGAAATAGGGTTGAAATCGCTGACCTGCTGTTTGATTTTGTTCGGGACGAAGTGGTACCCGGCACTGCGTGGACTGCTGAGGCAGTGTTCCGCCACCTCGGAGAACTGGTTGAGGAATTCGAACCCCGCAACCAGGCCCTGCTAGAGAGGCGCTCCGAGGTTCAGCAGCAGATCGACGATTACTACCGCGAAAAGAGGGTGGGCGGCTGGCAGCCCAGCCAGGATACCCGGGCACAGGACGCCGCCGACCTGGAACAGTTCCTGGTCCGCATTGGATACCTGCAGCCCGATGGCCCCGTGGACTTCGAAATGACCACTCCGCAGCTTGACCCGGAGATGGACCAGAACGGTCCGGAGCTGGTAACCCCTGTCTCCAACGCCAGCATGGCCGTGGGCGGGGCCAACGCCCGCTGGGGCAGCCTGTACGACGCGTATTTCCTCAGCGACGTCCATCCGGAGATCGATCGCCAGGACCAGCGTCCGGCCCGCCTCCGCATGGTTGTGGAGGAGACCAACGCCTTTATCGACCAGCACGTCGCGAAATGGCACTCCGCCAGCAGCATCGGCGACATCCGGTCATTCTCCGTCCGGCAGTCCGGCAGCGGCTATGAGCTGGTCGGCCACACTGCTACCGGCGAAGCCGGTCTGGTGGACCCATCAAGCTTCTTCGGATTCAACCTGAATGATCAGGGCGACCTCGATGAGTTCTACCTCCAACACAATGGTCTGCGAATTCTGCTGCAGCTCTACGAGGGAGGAAGGGTCAACGAGGAAAACGGTCAGTTTCGGGACCTGTTCGTAGAGTCCGCAATTACCAACATCGTCGACTTCGAGGACGCCGTCGCCGTGGTGGATGCCGAGGACCTGGTTGAATCGCTGCGGAACTACCTGGGCCTCATACGTGGCGACTTGGTGGGACACGGCTCCAGGGGCAACCGCAAGGCGCTGAACTCCGATCGCACTTGCACCGGCCCCGATGGCCAGCCCCGGACGTTGAAGGCCACCAGCCTGATGTCGGTGCGCAACGTGTCTCTCCATATGTACACCGATATCGTCAAGGTCGGCAGAGAGCAGGTGCCCGAGCGCATGCTGGGACTGCTGCTGACCACCCTCATCGCCACCAGCCACGACAATGGCTCCGACGGCGGCCCACACCCCGACGGTTCGGGCGACCTGCCCGTCCGAGGACCCAATAGCAGCCGAGGGCTGGTCTACCAGGTAACGCCCAAGCTGCAGACGTCCGATGAGGTGGCCGAGCAGGTACGGCTGTTCGAGGCCATCGAGTCCCGTCTGGGCCTGACACCGGGTTGCATCCTCATCGGCATAATGAACGAAGAACTTGGGATGACCCTACAGCTGTCCGATGCCCTCCGTGCCGCTCGCAATCGGGTCTTCTTCACCAACACAGGATTCCTGGACCGCACGGGTTCGCAGATCCGGGCGCAGATGCACGCCGGGCCCGTGGACCTTCGCGACGATTTGACCCAGGAGACCTTCAACATCAGCTACGAGCGCCACAATGTGGACGTCAGCCTGCACGCCGGTGTGCACCGGCACGGCAAAGTCGGCAAGGGAATGCAGGTGCGCAACCGGGCCATGGCGGAAATGCTGGAGCGCAAGATCGACCACCCGCGCACCGGCGGCAACACGGCGTGGGTGCCCGCTCCGTACCCCAGCGACCTGCACTCCATGCACTACCACATGATCGACGTTGACGAAGTGCAACGCGTGATGCTGGACTCGCCCGCATTGAACATCGATCGGGTGTCTCTGCTCACCTTCCCGCTGCTGAAAGAGGAGAAGGTGGCAGACCCCGCCGTCAAGGCCGGTCTCGCGCTGCGCTACGCCCACAGCATGGTGGCCTACGTAGAACCTTGGGTGAGGCGCGGCATCGGCTGCAGCGGCGTTCCCAACTTCGACGGCATCGAGGAGATGAAGGACCGGGCAACAGAGCGCATCGACGGCGCCATCCTGGCCAACTGGCGCCTGCACGGCGTTATCAGCCGGGAGGAACTGGAGACTGCCATTGCCGGGGCCGCCGAGGTCGTCGACAGCCAGAGCGCCGGGGCCGCCGGATACGAGCCGTTGGCCGACTCGCCCGAGAAGCGAGAAGCCCTGCTCAGGAACCCCGCCATCGTCGCGGTGCTGGAGATCATCGACGATGCCCTGTCGTCTCCCAGCGCCTACGTCGAGCCGGCCTTGTTCCGCAACCGGCAGGCGGTCAAACGCACCAGCGCGTGATCGCCTGCTCTCCCTAATGCCTTCTTGTGGCGGTGAACCGGGAGTTCGGATGCTGTGACGCGCAGCAGGGAGACTGAGGCGATAGCTCCCTGAGGGTACGCGGGTAAAGGGTCAGGCAACCTGATCAATCGCCTGCTAGTACTGGATCAAGTCAGGATTTGATGGGGTAGAGGCGATGGAGCTTGGTCCTGGCGTCCTGGATACCGAAGTGCCAGTTGATTCGGGTTTGAGCTTGGTTTCGTTCCTGTTCTAGGACGTGAATCTCCCTGCAGAGGGACTCCTCGTCGGGGAGGCGCTTTTTGAGGCAGCCACGGGAGATGACACTGAATTCGATCTCCGCCATATTCAGCCAGCTTCCATGCTTGGGCGTGTAATGGAACTCCAACCTCCGTGCTATGCGCCGCGCCTCCGCCGCTGGATAGGCCTGGTACAAGGACGCCTTGCGATGGGTATTGAGGTTGTCCAATACCACCCGGACCACCGGCATATCGGGATAGGCCTCGTCCACCAGCCAGCGCATCTGGTGAGCGAAGTCCACCGCGGTGCGCCGCCCCGTTACCGCCACATGCCGCCAGCCCGCCAGGGGCTCGATGCAAAGGAACAGGTTGCGGGTGCCCTCGCGCCGGTACTCGTAGTCCTCACGCTTGGGACGTCCCGGTTCTACCGGGATGGGCGGCCGGGCGTCGGACAGCAACTGGGTGGAGGTCTCGTCGAAGCAGACCACCGGCCTCTGAGGGTCGTAGGGTTCGGCGTAGAGGTCCAGGACATCCTTCATGGCCGCCACGAAGTCGGCGCTCACCTCGGGAATGCACCACTGTTTCTTCCGCCACGGCTTGATTGTGTTTTTTTCAAGTGCAGCCGCACCGTCTCGTACGACAGGGACTCAACCAACCCCAGTTCCACCATCCGGTCTGCCAGCAGGGGCAGGTTCCAGTGGTCGTGGCCATCCGGGGCCGGACTGCAGGCCAAGGCAATCAGGCGGCCCTCGGCCCGGTCATCCATTTTGCGGTACCGGTTGGCCTGGGGCCGGTCGTTGAGCACACCGTCCAGCCCGCCCTCGGCAAAGCGCCGTTTGACATTGAACACCGTGCCCTGGGCCACATCCAGGGCACGGGCCACCCTGGGTGCCGACCAGCCCTCGTCGGTCTTGAGCAGGATGCGGGCCCGGTGGATAACCCTGGCGGAACCCTTTCCCGCCCGGACCATGCGCTCCAGTTGGTTGCGCTCCTCCGGCATCAGCCGGACCGCGAATTTCTCCCTGACCACACAGCCACCTCGCAACAGCACCTATTGCCAGCAGATTAGCACTGCCACCCGGTCCCGGCCACAACTCCAAGACCAAGTTTGATTGAGTACTAGTGGTGCGAATTGTTTGCATTGATGGGCAGCATTGGCCTAAGCGGTCAGGTCACCCACAAGGGGCGCACCTACTTAACTGACTCTGAACTGGTAGGGGCAACCCTTGTAGTTGCCCTGGTTGCCCATCCCTTCAAAGCAGTTGGTCCACTAGCCGGACGGTAAACCCGGCCCCATTCTTCCTTCCTTGCCGGCGACATGGCCTCGCAGGCGTGAGGGCCGTTGTGCGTCGGCCACGCTGGCCAGCCCGATAGCCTCGTGCTGCGGTGCGCCTTGCCGACTTGGCAGCATTCCGCACTCGGGCCACGCCCCACAAGTCGCAGACCTAGCGGATTGGTCGCGCACATGTCCCTGACGGGTGCAAATTCCCCCTTTCCCGCCTGTTTGCCTATGTCAAGCAACAGTGCCTGCTGTTAAGATTGGGGGCAGTGCATGTGACATAACGTTGAGGTCTATTTTCACCCATGGCCAATGCGTCGAAAAGCAATATTATCCCGGGCATGCGATACAAAGATGCCCCGGCGGCCATCGACTGGCTGTGCCGGGCGCTTGGCTTTACTCCCCACCTGGTGGTTCCGGACGAAGACGGCGGAATCGCCCACGCCCAGTTGGTGCTCGGCAACGGAATGATCATGCTGGGGTCATACCGCGACGAGGGAGAGTACGATCGTCTCGTAAGGCTGCCCCAGGATGCAGGGGGTAGCACCCAGGCAGCCTATATAGTCATTGAAGAAATAGAGGACCATTACCAGAACGCTGTCGAGGCCGGTGCTAGGATTGTCTACGAGCTGGCCGAGCAGGACTACGGCGGCAAGCTGTACAGCGCCCTCGACCCGGAGGGGCACCTCTGGAATTTCGGATCGTACGACCCCTGGGCGGAATATGTGGGCATCGGCGAGGAAGTGTAGATGATACCTGAGGTTGAACTGCTTGGACAATTAAACCTGAATGAGGCATTGGAGTTGCTGCGCCCTGCCGCAATATTCGCCGTGGGTGTCGCCATTTACGCCGTCCTGATATTCAACCTTTACCGGTTCATGTCTCGGCGTAACATATTCAACGTCGACTTTTCAAAGTACGAAGAGTCGAAGCACGCGGCACTTAGGAAGACACTCCACCTGATTTCCTACATTCTCAAGTACCTGCTGATATTCCCCCTGTTCGCCTTTTTCTGGTTCGGGGTGCTGGTCGTGATGGTGGCGTTCCTGTCCAAAACCAAGGAGGTTGAAGACCTGCTTCTCATAGCGATGGCCGTCCTGACCGCAGTCCGCGTCACCTCCTACTACACCGAGGACTTGTCCCGCGACATCGCCAAGATGCTCCCCTTCGCCCTGCTGGGTATCTTCCTCATCGACCTGCGGTACTTCGATTTCAGCACGTCAACCGAACTGCTCAACCGCGTTGCCGACGAATGGAGGAGCATCTTCTACTACTGGGTGTTCGTGGTCATCCTCGAGCTGGTGCTCAGGGTTACTGAGCCCTATTTCAAAGCCCTGTACAACAGCATCAAGAACCCCCGCAGGCGCCCTCCGGTGGAGCCTGAACCGGAGCCTGAGTCGGAGCCAGAACGGGGCCGGGAACCGGAAAGCAGGGCCACGGACGATGACAGGGAAGTCAGGCGCTCCCGCCCCCGTCCCGTCCGTGCGCCGCAGGAGGCCGACTAGCGCCATAGGCAGGTGGATTCCCCACACGACGCCGAAGCCGGTGCAGCTGAATAACAAAACGCCGAGATCCCCTTTGGGACCTCGGCGTTTCTACGCTCTCGGCGACTGGACGAAAATCAGATTTCCACCGGGTGCCCGCTCATCATCCACTCTGCATAGGAGCCATCGTAGAGCCGAACGTCGTAGCCAGCGTCCTTCAGTGCCATGTATGGCACCGACGCTCGCAGTCCGCTGCGGCAGTAGGCAATGATGGAATCATCCTTGCTGATCCCCACCGACGACAGCGCGCCTTGCAGCGCATTGGAATCGATTAGCAGGCGGCCGTCCTTGCCGGCCAGCTCACTCCACGCCAGGTGAATCGATCCGGGTATACGCCCGGGCCGCTGGTCGATTTCCACCTCGCCCCGGTATTCCTCTATGGAACGGGTATCGAGGAGTTTGGCATTGCCGGGGTTGGCCGCATCGTCCACGGACGCCCGTATGCCATCCCGCACGCGCGCCGTAAAGGACGCAGGCACCTGCGCCACAGGACGGTAAAGCACCTCGCGCCCCTGCTCCTTCCAGTTATCGTAGTGCAGGTCCATCACGTGGATGTCGTCCCGGCCCAGGTACTCCAGGATCCAGGAATGCATGGCCGCATTGCGCCCATCCGAGCCGTCATACAGGATTGGCACCACGTCGTCGCCAAGGCCCGCAGCTCCGAACACTCGCGCCATATCGTCCGGAGGCAGCAGTAGCGCCTGCGGGTCTTGCAGCTTCTTCAGCGGGACGCTCACGGCTCCCCGCAAATGGCCCATCAGGTAGCGCATGGCCGACCGGGGATCGACTACCAGGTACCCCGGCCGGCCAATATGTTCCTCAACCCACTCGGCTGAAACGAATGTGACCATTACCCGATCGCTTCGAAATCGGTGTTGACTTGCGTCGGGTTGACCACCGACTGCGTGACCGGCGAACCCTCGACGGCCAGCCGCCAGATCTCCCGCAGCGTGGCCTCGTCGGCGTCGGCGCGGACATAGCACTTGGCGGAAATGTTGCCGTAACCGGGGTTGCCCTCGTCCTCGACACCGGCCCATTTGCGGATATTGTCGAAGTACCCCTCGACGGCCACCTCGAGGTCGTGTACGCGGACGCCCTGCTTGGTGGCGTTGACCACGAAGCCGACTGTCATGCAGCTGCCGATGGCCGACAGCAACTGTTCGTGGGCGCTGGCCGCAACGTCGGTTGCTGTCAGGTCGCCGGGCTCATCCATGTCCACGGTATGGTTCCGCATATACGCCCGGGCCTTCATGCCGCCCTGCCAGGCCACCCGGGACTTCCAGGGACCAGTAACGGCGTTGAAGACCTCGGGGTCTCGGAATGAGTCCAGCACCTCGGCCAGCTTTTCACGGGGAAGGCCGTTCAGGTCTCTTTCTGGTTCCGTTGCCATTTGACTTCTCCATTCATTGTCGCCTCCCCCCGAGGGGGGAGGGTTAGGGTGTGGGTGTTCTCGTTGATTCGCGGATATTAGGCGTACTCGGCCCGCAGGATCTTGGCCGCTTCGCTGATGGTCCGCATCTTTTTCTGGGCGACCTCGTGCGTGTTCACGTTGCGCTCGGCAAAGGTGCCGAATCCGCAGTCGGGGTTGAGGAAGATCTTGTCCGGGTCGAAGTACTGCAGCAGTTCCTTGACCCTTGCCACGATCTGCTCTGGCGGCTCGATCTCGTCAGTGCGCGGGTTGACCACGCCCAGGCCGATCTCTTTCTCGTTGCTGTATTCCTTGAACACGTCCATCTCGCCCGCCCGGGGAGTGGCGCATTCCAGGACCAGCCGGTCAATGTTCATCTGCACCAGGTAGGGAAGCATGGGGCCGTAGTTGCCCTGTAGCAGCACCTCTTCCTTGCGGCTCCAGTTGCCCCGGCAAACATGCACGCCGGTCTTGATGCCGGTGATGCCGTCCAGAGTCTCGTTCATCAGCCTGACGGCCATTTCCAGCTCATCGGTCGGGTCGCGGCGGTTCGGGAGCGCGGCGCACATGAACGTCTCGGTGGTCTCCTCTCCAAACACCACCTGCGACAGCGTCGGCTCGTCCAGCTGCACGAAATCGCACCCGGCGTCCCGCAGCGCGATGATTTCCTCCCGCAGCAGGGCCACAACGTCCCGCGCCAAATCGTCCGGCGTGGGGTACGCCCTGTCAGAAAGGCCCTCGAACCAGGCCGAGCGAGTGAGCATGTATGGGCCGGGTATGGGAACCATAACGGCCCGGTCGGTGTGTTCCTTGACGAAGGCCAGCTCGTCCAGCGCGAGGCCCTGCCGCTTGCTGACGTGCTCAATGGCGATGGGGCTCTTGATGGCAAATGCAGGAACGTCCAGGGCTCGAAGCACCTCTTCCATGCGGGCGCGGTCGGAGGAATAGTCCAGCAGCTCCGACACCTTCATCAGCTGCAGGCCGTTCAGCTTGTCCACGGCGAAAGAGTAGAAGTTGTCTCGCCGCTGCTCACCGTCGCTGAGAATGTCGACTCCTGCCTCTTCCTGGGCCCGGATGCAGTCCAGTACGTCGGCATCAGCATGCTTGCTGAAGTCCGCGTAGGTTGATTCGCCGGCCTCCTTGCTGCGCAGCGCGCGCACAAGCTCGTTTGAGCGGGGCCAGCTGCCAACAACGGTGACCGGAAACAGTGGGATGTCAGCCATTTTTACTCCAGGGGCGCTCAACCCCGCCGAAATCGTCACCGGCCTGATAAGCGGCAAGTTAGACCGGCGATCTGTGAAAATCGTCTTATGGAAATGTATCTATCACTCATAGATGTGTCAACTGCTGGCAGGAGGCTGCCTGCACGCCCGAAGCCCCCTTCGCCTCGGGAGGAGGGCTGAGGTGGGGGTGAAACCTCGGCAATACCCCTTTCCACCCTGAGAATGTTGGGGTGAAAACATTCTCCTGACATCCGCCCCTTGCCAGTCCCCATGACACCTTCCTACCATCGTTAGCAGGCCCCACCGCAACCCTCTCAAGGGTCAAAACAACACGCCACCCAGGCCCGGAGTCCGCATGTCGTCCAAGCGAAAGAACCAAGTCGCCGCAGTTCCTGACACGTCCCATCCGCAATGCGAGGAAATGCAAGAAAATGAGACTCTTTTCGATTCCTCCGGCATCTCTCAGCGCCAGCGCAGGGCCCTGCCCATAATTGCCGCCTCTCTTTCCAATGCCCAGGCCGCACGCGACGTCGGCGTCAACGAGAGCACCCTCTATCGCTGGCTCGAGAACCCTGAATTTCGCGACGAGCTCGACAATCTCCGACGGGAGGCCTCCTCCCTCGCCATGACCGAAATCCAGTCCGCCATGCTTCAGGCCGTCTCCGTGGTGCTCGACGCCACTCGGTCCGAAAACGAAGCCACTCGCCTCAGTGCCGCCCGATTCCTCTTGCAGCTTGGCCTCAAAATCGGCGAAATCGAAAAACTCCGCCACGAAATTCGTTCTATGGAAGAGGCTCTGCCCCTCTGGGCCGCCCACTACCGCACCCGCTGACCGCCACCCTCTGGAAACTCTCTCAAAGACGCTTTCATAAGCCCCCTCCCCCTCAGGGGGAGGGTTGGGGAGGGGGTGAATCCCCCAATCCAGTTCACCCTGTCGACCCATGTAAATTAGACCCAAGAGGAGCCACCATGAACGAACTCAGGAGACGCGTAGATTCCCTCCGGCACCGCATGGCCCGCGAGCTCGCCATCCAACGGACCCAGGAGATCGCCCAGGACTACTGCATGCGTTGGCACGTCGCCGATAGTGACCACAAGCCACTTCCCGACAACCACTCGCTGATAGCCCGTATTCACCGGAACGGACTCTTCCTGCCCACTCTGCCCGCCCTTGAAAAATATCTCTTCCGCTGTCGCGCCAACGGCGACTCTCCCCTGTGGGAGCAAATATGCCGTGTCCTCCTCCCCTGGGCCGCCGCCCTGCACATGACACCACCACCACCCGCCCCACATTTGGAAGATGCCTGAGGATGCCTGTGAAGGGACCTGACCAAATCCCCTTTCCTGTCGAAGAGGTTGAGGGCGTCCCCCAGACTCTTCATCCTGTTCGTCTTGTCCAGCCATGTAAATTCGAAACCAGTCTCCCAGGATAGAGGGCCAGGGTGGAGGCGAAAACTCGGCATCGGCGAATTCTCAAAATCAAACGAATCACCGTTCGGAAAGCGACCCGGTAATCAACCGCTGGCCTCCGAATTTCAGTTTGACATTCCGTACCTGTTGGCTATAGTTGGGGCAGGCTTTCAGGAGCGAGCCATTTCTGAAATTTATCCTGACTTCCCTGATTGAAAATCGAGGGATATTCAGGCTGAGGTACGAATGACCACCACCGAGCAGCGGCCTGGCAGCGCCTATAAGGTCGTCGGAACCAGGCCCATTCGCCACGACGGCATCGACAAGGTAACGGGCGCCGCAAAGTACGGCGCGGATATTCATTTGGCAGGGATGCTGCATGGCAAGGTGCTGCGCAGCCCGTACGCCCACGCGCGCATCCGCAGCATCGACTCCAGCCGGGCGGAGGCCCTGCCCGGAGTGATGGCCGTGATCACCGCCAAGGACTTTCCCATAATCCAGGACCAGGTCATCGACCTCGCGGAGACACAGGGCAACATCCGCCTGATGGCCGAGCACGTGATGGCCAACGAGAAGGCCCTATACCAGGGCCACGCCGTCGCCGCCGTCGCCGCGACCAGCCCCCACGTTGCTGAGCAGGCACTGGCCCTCATCGACATAGACTACGAAGTGCTGGAGCCTGTGCT
>CAXXOI010000015.1:0-125930 GCA_963664175.2 Dehalococcoidia bacterium | reverse complement strand
CCCGCAACGGGTTCGGCGTATTCATCGATCCCATGACCGAGGAATTCGGCTGGAATCGCCTTATCATCTCCACTGCATTTTCCGTGGGGGTTTTGCTCAACGGGGTCATCCAACCATTCATGGGGCAGATATTCGACCGCACAGGTGGCCGCAATCTCGTCCTCATTTCCGCCCTGTTGCTGGGCCTGATCACCATGTCCCTTGCGCTCACCATGCACATTCTGTTCCTCATTTTCGTCTTCGGCGTAATGGCCTCATTGGCACAGGGGGGCCTGTCGCTGACCAACACCTCCGCGCTTCTGTCTCGTTGGTTCCGGAGAAAGCGGGCGACCGTCATCGGCCTGAACTCCACGGCACTGTCTCTGGGCGGGCTGGTGATGGTGCCCTTTGCCTACTTCCTCATGACAGCCACAGACAGTTGGAGGATTGCGTGGCTCGGCCTGGGAGCTGTGATTCTTGTCACCTTGCCCGTAGGATGGATGTTCATCCGGGACAATCCAGCCAAGATGAACCTGCTACCAGACGGAGACGAGGAACCGGATCAGCAAAACCCGGGTAGTCAGCAGGAGCGGGTACCTGGACCACTGGAAGTGACCTCCTGGAAAGAGTCGCTAAAGTCAGCGCCTTTCTGGCAGATGTCGGGAGCCTATTTCGTTTGCGGGGCGACTACGTTCATCCTTTCGGTACATTTCATTCCCTATGCCATGGACAGGGGCGCCTCGGGCGGCACTGCCGCGCTGATTTTCGCCGTAATGAACGGACTCAACATCGTGGGCGCAACCGCCGCGGGCTACCTGTCCGACAAGGTCGGAGGCACCAAGAACTGGTTGACCCTGGTCTACATATCGCGGGGACTGGCATATCTGCTGTTGCTGCTTACCCCCCGTGATGGGCGTGATGGCCATTGGAGGAATAGCGGTCAACTGGAATATAGTCGGCCTTTGGATCTTCGCGGGCATCGCCGGATTCTCGTGGGTGGCCACCCTGCCACTTACCTCATCGCTCACCGCAGAGGTCTACGGTCTCCGGGCCCTGGGGACGATTTCGGGAATCAGTTTCCTGTTCCACCAGGTGGGCGGTTTCGTGAGCGTCACCCTCGCCGGGTGGTTGTACGACGTTACCGGTTCCTACACGCTCCCATTCGCGATCATCGGATCCCTGCTGGGACTGGCCGCTATATCGGCGTTCAGCATCCGCGAGAAGAAGTACTCGGCCCGCTATCAGCAGCCGCGAACAGTCTGGGTGGTGGATGCCTAGTCTCGGGCAGATACTGGGCTCGTTTCTGCTCCACCAGGGCGACGCCGCCGACCCGGAGCTGATCCACTGGCTCAAGGACCAGATGGATGAGATCATTGGCTTCGGACCGTGGGTGATGGTCGGTCTGATGGCCGGGATCGTGGTTGCCATCCCGGTCTCCATCGGCATCCTTTACCTGTATCAGCAACGCCGGCACGGATCGCCCCTTCCCTGATGGTCCTGCGGGAGTTACGGACTCCCATACACTTGTCAGAGAACACCAGATTGAGTAGACTAGCTTTCGCCTTTATCGTGGAGAGAGCCCCCGCACATCACCGCGGTGGAAGGCGAGTCGCCGAATCTCGAAATAGTGGCATTGACGTTATTTCGGTTCGGGTCCGCAAGGCCTGCCGGACCAGGGGCAGGTCGTATGAAAACGGCATTTCTATAGGAGGATGTTTTCGAACTGCCATGTTTGACAAACAGTCGTTAGACTCTCTTTTTGACGAACTTCGAGACGAATACGAGCTTGAGCCTGATTGGGAGGAAATCCAGCGCGACGCCCACTTGGGAGTGGCCCGGGTGGATGGCGGCGTAGAGATCGGTAACATCGATCCCCGCGTTGCCGAGTTGGTTGCCCGACACAACCCCGGCTAGTACACGTCGTCGATTTGAGTCGCGAGCGCACTCAATGAACGGCCCTTTTGTAAAGGGCCGTTTTTTCATGGTTTTCGACAGGAAGACGCAACAATCCGCAGGGAACTGTTCTCATGCTTTGGTATGATTGACACCAATCTATGCAATTCCCAGCGGAACAAGAGCCAGCCGTCCTTCCCGCGGTCAGCGTGCGCCTCCCTTCTATCCGCCTGTTTGCGGTGGTCGGCGTAACCCTAGCGCTCGTGGCGGTGTTTATGGCGTGGGCCGGAGATTGGGGCAGCCCGCCCGCCCTCAGGTCCTCCGAGTTGCAGCCCACGTTCCGTTACGTCAACAGCGGCTGGATCTCCCCCCTGGACTGGCAGGAGGTCGGCCCTTTCTCGAAAGAGCTGCGGGCTTTCTTAATCGTCGACCAGGACCAGCTTGGCTCCTTCGAGGGAGCCTATGTCAGCAAGGTGACCCGGGGTAACGCTACCACCCTGGGGAGGATCGAGTTCGAAACGTCGGTGCTCCTTGCGGCATATTATCTCTGGCGTCCGGTCAGGGGAGACCCGCTGTCGGTTTCCGACGTCGTCATACAGGGCCGCAGGGTAACCGTCCTACTGGAATTGGATACCGACGCGCAGGGCCGGGAATACGCCTACCTGTACGCTCCCATGATTATGGTGGCGGTGGAGCGCTCGCTATTCCCGATGGGAGAGACAGTGGAATTCACTTTCGAATTGGCCGACCACCCCTCTGTGAAGTTGAACGCCACGCCCAATTGAGCGTGGCGTTGCGATCCCAGTAGGTGTGTGGAAAATTCCCTCTCCCTCTGGGAGAGGGTCAGGGTGAGGGCATTCCCTGTTTCTCACCAATGGAGGACATCCCGGCAACCTGCTTTGTCACGCAGCCAAACTCAGGGTCCGTTACCCGGTCCCGTTCAGCTCCGGGGTCAAGCCTCAGCAGTTGCCCATTTCGACCAGTTGGCCCTCCAGCCAGGCCATCTGACCGGCGCGTACGGCAGCGTAGGTGTCCAGGCGCATGGAGCCCCGCTGCAGGTTGCCCACCGAGTCCATCCAGACGAAATGGCCCTCTCTCTGGTCGAACACGGCGGCGTCACCACACATCCCCGGAGCCAGCGAGCCGATCTCATCCTGCAGGCCCAGCACGCCGGCCGGCGTGCTGGTGGAGGCGGCGATGGCGTCCTCCAGTCCCATGCCCATGGCATGCATCTTGCTCACCAGATCGTTCATCTGGTAGACGTTGCGCTCCGGCGGCGGAACGTGGATGTCGGTGCTGATTGTATGGGGAGCCAGTCCCTGCTCCAGTGCGGCGCGGGTGACCTCCACGTCGCAGTGCACGCTGGCGTGGGCCAGGTCCATGATCACGCCCCGGTCCACTGCGGCTTTCACCTCCGGGCGGATCTTCAGGTTGCGGTCCAACATGTTCTCCGGGTGGCCGTTGAACGCGTGGGTCGAAATGTCTCCGGGCCCCAGGAATTCCAGCACGTCGGGCAGCGGGATGGGCGTGCCGCTGACATGCACCATCAGTTTGGTGCCCGACTTGTCGGCCACGGCGCGGGCCGCCCGCATAGCCTCGTGGGCGTTCCAGTAAGCCACGGCGTTGACGTGCATCCGGACCTTTACGCCGAAGCAGAATCCCGGATTCTGCTTGATGTGGTTGGCGGTCTCATCCACGTCGATCACCCGCATATCGTGCAGCCCGCCCCCCAGCACGCGGTTGACCGCCAGGCCAACGCCGCCGACGTGCAGGAACGCCAGCAGCCGGGTGCGGTGAGCCGGGAAGACGTAGTCCCGCATGGCCTGGTAGTTCAGGAACCCGGCGCTGCCCGCGTCCACGCCCGTCGTCGTACCCGAGGATAGGCAGATCTCGTCAGGATTCACTGAGGTCGGGTTGCCGCCGTGGTAGAAGTGGCCGTGCAGGTCGATCAGTCCCGGCGTCACCAGCTTGCCGGAGACATCCACGGTCCTGTCGGCCTCGGCGGCGTCAATTCGCTCAGCGACGGCAGCAACCAGACCGTCCTTGAATGCCACGTCCCGGCGGTCATTGATCCCCTGGCCCGGGTCGAGCAGGGTGCCCCCGCTGAGCAGCAGGTCATAGGTGGGTGCGGAAGTCGTCATCGGTCATCCCTCATTGGCATTAAGTTAAACGCCGAGGGCACAGAGAACGCCGAGGTTTCCGGGATCTCCTCTGCGCTCTCGGCGTACTCTGCGTTTAGCTCCGTTCGCCGCCGTCGGGCCTTGGCTGCACCTGCATGATCTGCGGTTCCACATATTCCATTCGGCGCATCCTGGGATAGACGCGAACCCTGGGGTCCTCCATGTCCGAGTCCGTAATCTCGTTGGACTCCTCAACCGGTTGGAATCCGTGGGTCTCTATCGCCCGGGCCACCAGGTTATCCACCAGCTGCGGCGAACGCCCTTCCAGACGCCCCAGCTGATAGGCCAGGGTCACGGCCAACTGGCCACGGGAAATCTGCTCGAAAGCATCCCGCACGGTCAGGTCCTCGGGGATGCAACCGCACTGGTCCAGGAAGTCGTCCAGCACCTGTCCGATGATGTCCGACAGACCGCCCAGCTCGATCTCGTTCATGAACCCGGTCAGCTTGTCGGTCAGGTCCTCGACACCATCGGCAGGCAGTATCCCGTAATGTTCATGCGCTTCGTGGACATGTTCATGCTGGCCATGATCCGGATCTGGTTCATTTTCCGGGTGGTGCGCTTCGGTCATCAGACCCTCGCTAATCGTCGTCCGGATCAGGTTCTGGCGCTGCGGGTCGCCGGTCGGCGTAGACCGAACCGGGCAGGATAGCATTGGAACGGCTGCGGCCCTCCGCGCCGGGGCGGGACATGTTCAGCAGGGAATCCTTGAGGCCGTTGATGGCCTCCTCTCCGACCGACAGGTTGATCACCAGACCGGCTACTCCGGAGTTGCGCAGGGCCTCCAGCGTATCCCCGTCGGGAGCCCCGGAGACCTCGGCCAGGAGATGCTTGCCCACGCGCCCGCTGACCTTGGCCAGGCCCGCCATATCCTGCAGCGTCCAGCCGGCCGGGTCGCCGGGGAGCGATACCAGCACTGCGTCCACCGGCAGGGGATTGATGTCGCGCAGTTCCTCGGGCGATGAGCCGGTATCCACCGCCAGCACTCGCGCGGCGTCCTTTGACGTCACTGCTGCCAGCGCGGTGCCCGACAGCGAAAACACCAGCAGGTCGGCACCCGCCTCGCGCCAGGAACCGGCATCCGTTGCTGTCAGCGCATCGGACCGGACACCCCAGTTGACTCCCGAGGCGGCCTCGCCAACCTCGCTGGCCTGCCCGGCGGAGGATCCTGAAACTATCACGGCGTCGGGCCCCAGGCCTGCGGCCGCAGCGGCGCCATCCTTCCCACCATCGGTCGTTACGACCAGGCCCAGACCGGGCAATTTAGGGGGGCGCGAAGTGCCGAATCCCAGGCGGGGCGGCGCTCCCTCTCGAATCTCATCAAGCCGTTCCAGAAACTTGCTACTCATTCCTGTAATGTCTCCCACCCTTTTTGCGGACGAAAAGGGTTTTCAGGTCGATCCAATAGACTGCGCGAACCTCGCCGCGCGCCGCCTGATTATACTCCATTGAGAACCACCCGAGAGAATGATTCCTTCTCGAATGGCGCGGGGAATCGCGCGGGTCGCGTTGGGAATCGCAAAGTCCCGGAAATTTACCGGACGTTAATGCGCAACTGCCTGGCAAACAGGAGGGCAGTAAGGACACTCACGGCGGTTGCTCCGAGGCACAGGTACGCTATCCCACCGTAGCCCGTGGTCGCCAGGAGACCTCCGGCAATGGCGGCGCCGAATACGCCCCCCATCTGGTTGGTCAGGCCCATCATGCCCACCCCGGTAGACTTGGACTCTCCCGAATGCTCGGTGCTGGCGGCGACGAGGACAGGGAAAATAACACTCAGCAAGCCCGTTCCCAGGGTTGCCAGGGCCACAGCCACAAAGAGATGGAACTCAAAAGCGAAGAACAGGAATCCGCAGGCGCCCCCACTGGCACAGGTCACGGCAATCAAAGCAGGACGGTGTCTGCTACCCGCCACGACCCCACCTGCGTAACTTCCCACCACCTGGCCCATCGCTATTATTGCCAGCGGCAAGGCCACGAACCGCAGGCTCACGTCGTAAGTGTGGATCATATATGCAACGAAGAAGCTGACCGTAGCCCAGAAGACCACGCGGTGGGCGAGACTGACCGTAAGGGCCACCTGGAAATACCCCAAGGCAAAGAGAGACCAGTATCGGGAGAATATGACGAGGTCGCGAACCCTGTTCCCACTGTCCCTCGGCAACCACAGCCAGGCTGCGACAAGGCCCATTGCGCTCAGCAAGCCGGAGGCGATGAACGCGAATTGCCATCCGCCCCAGTCGGCCAGCACGGCCACAGCCGGCACGCTGACCACCGATGCCAGCTGCCCTACTGCCAGCAGTGAGCCGACCGTCCGAGCCCGCCTCTCCGGGGAAATGACATCGGAAATCGCGCCCACGAAGGTGGGAGGCAATGTTCCTCCGCCCAGGCCGCTCAAGACCCTCAGCGCCATCAGCGTCTCGAAGTTGGGAGCGAACGCAGACCCGATCAGAGATCCCACCAGGAGCAGCAATCCGGCGAGGGCAATGGGGCGACGACCAAAGGAATCGGACAATGGACCCACGGAGAAGACCGATACACTCCAGGCCGCAAACGTGGCGGTGGCCAACTGCCCAGCCACTGCCACCGAGATCTGCATATCATCGGATATCTCGACCAGTAGAGCCGGGATCATCAGGGTCGCGTTCATCGCGCCGAAGACACTGATGCATAGGCATACGAGAAACAGCGCCTTGTTTGTTTCCTTTGGGTTCGCCTGAGTCGCTTGCGTTTCTATTTTGCCTTTCCTCTGTCAGCCATAGTGGTCGCGACTCCGCTGGCGCCTTGCCTTGCATCGTCTCGTCCCGGTCAATCACCTCTCGGCGCCCCTCCGGTAATGGTGAGAGTCCCTGCCCATTCCCTGACACGGTTTCCGAAATAATCCTGAACTGCCAGCAGGAAACTATATCCATCAACCCCCGAGATGTCCAAAACAGCAAGTCTCTATTCCTCATCAATTGCAGAGTTCGGCGCCAAAAGATTCGTCTGAATCAGGATTTGCAGGATTAAAGGATAAGGAGGATTGGGGATCATCCTGAAAATCCCAGAATCCTGCAAATCCTGATTCAGACAATGGCTCCACAATCGTCAGAGTGTCTCTACCGGGTACACCGTCAGCCTGTTGATGCCCAAGGTCTGTAACTCAGGCGCTGTTTGCCCACCGTTTCAACGGTGGCATATAATTTCACCCAATATTGAATCGGTGCTGTTCTCCGGGCTTGACCTCTCGCCGCGACAGCCGGTTCCACCCAGTAATTGGAATATCAGACATGCTCCTGGCATTAGACATCGGAAACACCATGGTGACCATCGGTGTATTCGGAGATTCCGGACTGGTCACCACCATGCGCGCGGCTACGGACTCCCGTCGCTCCGCGGACGAATACGGCCTGCTGCTGACCAGTCTACTGCAGCTAAACGGAGTGCGGCACGAGGAAATCACAGCCGTCTCGATGTGCAGCGTGGTGCCGCCCCTGACCGGTGTGTTCGAGGAGGTGGCGTCAACATATTTCGGAGTCACCCCGCTGACGGTAACGGGCGCCGTGAGAACCGGACTGCAGATTGCCTACGACAATCCCCGGGACGTGGGAGCCGACCGCATAGCCGACGCGGTGGCCGCAAAGCATCTGTACGGTTACCCGACCATCATCGTGGATTTTGGCACAGCGACGGTGTTCGACGTCATCTCCTCCGAGGGCGTGTATCTCGGCGGCGCCATCGCCCCGGGCATCAGCGTGGCGGCCGAGGCGCTGTTCCTGAACACGTCTCAGCTGCGTCGGATCGAGCTCACGCCCCCGCCGTCGGCCATCGGCCAGAACACGACGACTGCGCTGCAGGCCGGGCTGGTCCTGGGCTACGCCGAGCTGGTCAAGGGTCTGGCCGGGCGCATCAAGGAAGAGCTGGGCGGCTTTGCCACCATCGTTGCCACCGGTGGGCTGGCCGATGTCATTTCCCGCGAGACGGGCATCTTCGACCACATCAACCCCAACCTGACCCTCATCGGCCTGCGCAACATCTACGATCTGAACCAGAACCCGGACTAGGCCAGAAGGGGGTGCCGTCGTGTTAAACGGCAAGCGCGTTGTACTGGGCGTGACCGGCAGCATCGCCTGCTACAAGGCCCTGGACCTGGCCAGCAAGCTGACCCAGGCGGGCGCTCTGGTCGACACCATCATGACCCACGGGGCCACGCAGTTCGTCACCCCGCTGGCGTTCCGCAGCCTGACTCATCGGCCAGTGGTCACCGACGCCTTCGACGCCACCTCCGAGTTCGCCGTGGAGCACGTGGAGCTGGCCCGCCAGGCTGATGTCATCGTGGTGGCGCCCGCCACAGTTCACACCATCGCCAAGCTGGCCATGGGCATGGCCGACGACCCGCTGACCACCACCGTCGTCGCGTCGAAGGCACCGCTGATGGTGGCCCCGGCCATGGACGCCGACATGTTCGAGCATCCCGCCACGCGGGAGAACATGGAACGACTGCGAAATCGCGGCGCGGTCATCGCCGGGCCGGGGCAGGGACGGCTGGCCTCCGGCCTCGTTGGCTGGGGCCGGCTGCTGGAAACGCCGGACCTGCTCGGCTATATCGCCTATACCCTGGGCCGCGAGGGAGACCTCAAGGGTCACACCATCGTCGTCAGCGCAGGTGGCACCGCCGAGCCTATCGACCCGGTGCGCGTCATCACCAACCACTCCTCGGGCAAGATGGGCTATGCCGTGGCCGAAGCCGCCCGCGACCGCGGAGCCAACGTGGTGCTGGTCTCAGCGGCCAAGGGGCTGCCCAACCCGCCGCTGGTGGAGGTGGTGCCGGTCAGCACGGCCCAGCAGATGTGCGACGCAGTGCTGGCCAGGACCAGCGATGCCGATGCGCTGATAATGGCCGCCGCCGTCGCCGACTACCGTCCCCTGTCCGCCGCCGACCAGAAGATCAAGAAGTCCGACGATGACCTGACCATCCCGCTGGCCAAGACCGTGGACATCCTGGCCACGGCTCGGGGCGACTTCGTGCGCGTGGGGTTCGCCGCCGAGAGCGAGAACCTAGTCGAGAACGCGCGGAGCAAGGTCGCCTCCAAGTCCCTCGACCTCATCGCCGCCAACGACATCACCAGCGAGGGCAGCGGCTTCGGCACCGATACCAACCGGGTAACCCTGATCGATCGCGAGATGAACGTTGAGGAACTGCCCCTCCTTACCAAGTACGAGGTTGGCAACCGCATTCTGGACCGGGTTGCGCGCCTGTTCCGAACCCAGCTATAGCATAGCCTGAAATTTTGCCGGCAGGTGGAGAACCGCCGTGCAGGACAGCACCGATTCCCGGTAACTCTCCATCCTCGGCGCGGCCCTCAGCCTGCTAAACGCCATGGGCCTGGTGAGCTTCAGGCCAGTGAACGAAATGGCGTTGGTGGCCATCGGCGGCATCAACGCCACTGGGCTGGGGGGCCGATGGCATTGAGGAGATGCCTCAGTGCATTGCGGGAAGGTTCCGGAGATGGGCCAGAGCCGCGTCGCCGGGCTCCGGCCCATCTCCGGGGACTGCTCCGTCCAGTGGAACGCAACAACTGCTGGCAACTGGCAGAAATGCGAGATCCATGCCTTATACTTTACCCAGCGATGGGCATCCCATTGGCTCGAACTCGAATTCGGGGGTACCGTTCAGGGAATTGCCACCGGTAGTTCGAGACTGGGGCGATTCCAGGGCTTCCGATACCTTATGTTCCTCGCGCACATCGAGCCGACACCAGTGAGTACAATTTTTAGCGATGACTTCGAACTCTGACCTCACTGCGCTCAATGATGCGGCCGACCGGTTGAAGTCTATACTGCTTCCCATTGGCCCCAAGTTGTCCCCTTTGGTACACAGGATGGCGGTCGCAGCAGAAAAGAGCGGCAGTTGGAGCCTGGATGGGGATACGAATATCAATCGTAATTCTGTTCCCACTGTGGATAGCATCAAAGATAACGGCAATCTGTTCGACATGTTTTCCGTGATGCTGTCGATCTGGAAACCGGGTTCCCCCCCACCAGATGCTGTGCTGCGGGAAATCGGGCTTGACCGTCGGTTCGTGTCGAAGGTCAGGCACATCATTTACGCCTGCGAATACCCATTTTCGGGTGACCACCGGAGACAGCTAAGCGATCCGAATTGGCTCAGGGATTCGGAAAAGGCGGCCCGTGACTTTGCCGATATCGTCAACGCCGTAGCCGCGCGGACCCTGGTTTCCCAACCCAAGAGCGCTCCCACACCAACGGGCCCGAGGGCAGCGGAAGCGCAACCGGCACCGGCGCGGGAATGGACGGGCCTAACGATGGAACAGGTCCGGGAGCGGGCAATTCCGCGGCGAAGGAACCGGCCAAAGGCAACGGAGGCACCCTTGTCACTGAACGGGGAGGAGCTGGAACGCGCGTCACGCGCCACGGCCGAGTCTCGGGACCCGCTCGCTCAAGCGGCAGCGGTACCGCGTCATCCCGGCCCTCCAAAGCCATTCCTGCTGCGGCCGGAGTTCTGGGCGTTGGCGGCGGGAGCGGTGGCGGCAGTCGGGCTGGATTTCTGGGGTTATTCGGGCGTCCCCGAGTCGGGAGAGATATGGAAATCCCCGATGACCATGACGGGAATAGTCTGCGCGGTGTTGGCGCTGTTTTCGGGACTGATGTCCGGTCGGGCAGTTCGAGTCAATGCCGTACTTTCCCTGATGCTGCTGCCGGTTGTGGTTTTCTTGTTCGCGCTCTACATGAGTGAAAACGCGGACTCAGACGGCTTCTACGTGCTCCTGGGTACTGTAACCGTATTCTGGGGAGCGGTGACGGCGCTGATACCCGTGATTGCAGTTCTCAGCTTCCTAGGTGATTTTCGTATCATCAGATAGCCGGCAAGGCCTTGTCGGAAGGGGCAGTCCGTCGGGGAGGTCCGACGTGGAGGCCAGCTGCCAGCGGTCGGGGCTTGTGCATCAGTGGCAGTTGGCCAGTAGATGCCCGCAGAAACTATCGGTTCAGTAATTCCTCCACTGCGGCGCGTGTCGGCATGGAGTCCTGTGCCCCCGTGGTCGTGACCGCCAGGGCTCCTGCGGCGCAGGCGACACGAACAGCATCGGAGAGGGACGCTCCCTCAGCCAATTGTGTAGCCAGGGCGCCGTTGAAGGCATCCCCTGCTGCCACGGAGTCGACTGCTCTAACGGGAAAGGCCGGTTGGTAGCCGGAGGATGATCCTTCAGCGTACCAGGCCCCCTGTGCTCCCAGCTTGACCACAACCGCGCCCGTTCCCTGGGCCAGAAGCTCCCGGGCCGCCCGGGCCGCCGTTTCCGGACTGTTTACGGGAAACCCGACCAGCGCTTCCGCCTCGGTCTCGTTGGGGGTTATGACATTGGCCAGTTGCAGGAGTTCCTGGGGAAACGCACGCACCGGCCCAGGGTCCAGCATTATCGTTTTTCCAGCCACCTTCGCTGCCCTGGCAGCGGCCAGCGATACCGGAATTGGGACTTCCAGCTGCAACAACAGCGTACCGGCGTTGGTCAAGGCAACGGACGCGGCGGCAGCCTGAACTTCACTGCAGGTGGAGTTGGCCCCCAACACCTGGATGATCTGGTTCTGGGCCGACTCGTCGATACTGATGACGGCTATGCCGGAGGTCTCGCCCTTCGCCACAGCGACCCCTGAGACGTCTATGCCGGCCGCCCGGAGTACATCCAGCAGTTGCGGGCCGAAAAGGTCGTCGCCCACCTGTCCCACCATGGCCGTTCTGCCACCCATGCGTGCTGCGGCCACCGCCTGGTTGGCGCCCTTGCCTCCTGCGTATATGACAAAGCGGTTCCCCACCACGGTTTCGCCCGCGTTGGGGAACCGTTGGGAATAGGTGACCAGGTCCATATTGATGCCGCCCAGCACCACGATTCCGGGCCTGTCGCTGGCAATCATACTGATTCCTGCCGATCATCGAGATTCTGTCAACCTAGCATTGCCGAAGCTACGGGTCAATTTTCAACTGCTGCCAGATTCCCTCCTGAGTGATTTTCCGGTGTCCGGCCAATGGCGAGGATTTCCTGTATGACGACGTGCCACGCATTTCCTCGCCTGCGAGTGTTCGCCTAGGATTCAGACAGTGTCCTGGCCATCAGGTGGCCGACGTGGTGCTGTTCCGAGCATTCCGTTGCTGAGCGTTCCATCTGCAGGGTTACATGGTGAATGCCGAATTCATTGACGAGTAGTTTGCTCAGGCGACGCATGAGTTGCTCCACATCTCCGGTATAGTCGGGATCAACAAGCACGTGAGCATCGAAAGCGTTGTAGCCGGTGGTAATTGTCCAGGCATGAACGTCGTGGACCAGGGTCACTCCCTCCAGGTCTTCCATTCTGCTGCACAACCGGTACATATCCAGTCCGGCAGGGATATTCTCCAGGAGGATGCCGGAAACTTTCATCGCCAGGCGAATGGAGCCGGCCATTATCAGGATGCCCATTAAAACGCTGAGGATCGGGTCAACAAAGTCCCAGTCAAAGAGCAGGATGAGCACGCTGGAAACCACCACCACAAACGATCCGGCAAGGTCGGCGATTATATGCCAGAACGCGCCCTCCACGTTGATACTGTGCTCGGAGGTACGATAGAGAGTCCAGGCTGCGAACATGTTGATGAACAGTCCCACGAGGCCCACCGACAGCATGATTCCACCGTTCAGTTCGTGGGTGTGTCCGTGTGACAGGTCGGCGAACCGCTGGTAGGCTCCGTAGAAAATCCAGGTGGCTAGCACGCTGAGCGCAACCGCGTTGATCAGCACCACAAGCACCTCGATACGATGGAATCCGAATGTGCGAGTGATGGTAGCGGGGCGCTGGGCGATCCACATGGCGAAAAGAGCCATGCTTATGGCGACGGCGTCGGTAATCATGTGGGTGCCGTGGGCCAGCAGTCCCAGACTGCCGGAAAGGAACCCCCCGACTATTTCGATCGTTATATGACAGCAAATCAGGCCTAAGACCACCAGGAGACTGCGCCTTCCCGCGGCTCGATAGTCATGGCTATGGTCGTGAGCCATTTCGTCCGACCGGCCGATTTCAGTGGCTGCCATCCGGAAAGTGCCTCCGCAAGCGTGGAAGGGACATGGGTCCCCCTTGTCCAGCCTCGAGGATGTCGCTGGTAAGCCACTCTAACAATGAATTGTGGAAATTTTGTGTAGAGGTTGATGGTTTTCATAAACATCTCGTAAGGATCAGCCTGCGAGTCGCATATCTGTAGGCATTACGAACCAAGCTGCTCGGTGAAGTCATTCGGGGCAGCGCAGTGCCCTCGACTCGATGGAGTACGTGCCGAGATGCTGTAGCGTCCGTCTGGAAGGTGGCAGCGGCGGTACGAGTCGTGAGCGTTTCCCCCTACTTTGCCACCGGGGTACGCCCTCACCCTAACCCTCTCCCAGAGGGAGAGGGAACAATAAGAAGCCCTGCCATGAGGGGATTGAGGTTGACACCGCAATCGTCCTAGGAGGAGCAGCGGGAAGCAGTTTTCCGGGCACGTGACGGTGTATGTTCGGCCACCATCAGGGCCGCCGGAATACGCCCGTCTGCGTGCTATAATCGGCGGGTTGTGAAATCATCCACAAGCTGAATTGCACCGGAGAATGGCGACATGGCTGGCGCTCTGGCAGACATCAAGGTCGTAGATCTGACGCGGACATTGGCGGGGCCGTTCTGCACCATGCTCCTGGGCGATATGGGCGCCGACGTGGTGAAGATCGAGGAACCCTCACTGGGCGACGAGATTCGCCACTGGACTCCCTTCTGGAACGGAGAAAGCACCCAGTTCGTAACCTTCAACCGCAACAAGCGCAGCATCACCGTCAACCTCAAGGAGCCGGAGGGCGTCGACCTGGTGCGCAAGATGGCCGCCGAGGCGGACGTGATGATCGAGAGCTTCAGGGCCGGAACCCTTGAGCGCATGGGCCTGGGCTACAACGAAATCAGCGCCATAAATCCAAGCGTCGTCTATTGCTCCATATCCGGGTACGGACGCACGGGACCAATGGCAAACATGCCGGGCTATGACCTGATCATCCAGGCGTACAGCGGACTGATGCACCTGACCGGGGAACCCGACGGCCTGCCGCAGCGGGTGGGTTTTTCGCTGGTGGACCTCTTTACCGGCATGATGGCCTACGGCACGGTGGTCACAGCGCTAAGGCAGCGGGACCAGACGGGCAAGGGCCAGTGGGTAGAGGCCGCGCTGCTGGACGGTCAAGTGGCGGCGCTCAGCTACCACGCGACCCGCTACCTGGGCACGGGCGAAGACCCGGAGCGAATGGGCTCGGGGCATCCCAGCCTGGTGCCCTACCAGAGTTTCGCGTCATCCGACGGCTACTTCATCCTCGGCTGCGCCAACCAGGGCCTTTGGGAGCGGACCTGCCGGGCCATCGGGCGGGACGACCTGCTGGAGGACCCCCGGTTCACCACCAACACCGACCGGGTAGCCCACCGGGAGGAGTGCGTGAGCATCCTGATGGAGATGTTCAAGCACAAGAGCACCGATCACTGGGTCAAGGTGATCAACGACGCAGGCGTCCCCTGCGGCCCGATCAACAGCGTATCGCAGGTGGTGACCAACCCGCAGGTGCTGGCGCGGAACATGATCGCCGAGATGGAGCACCCCAACGTGCCGGAGCTGAAGACGCCGGGCTCGCCGCTGAAGCTGACGGATTCTCCCGCCGCCATACGCCGCCCGCCGCCCCTGCTGGGACAGCACAACGACGAGGTGCTGGAGGAGCAGGGATTCACTGCCGATCAGATTGCCGACCTGCGAGAGCGGGGCGTAATCGGCGGATAGAGTCGCTGGCCGCTCGACGGGGCCGTCTACGTGGGTGATGCGGCGAACGGGTTGACGGCCAGGATTCCGTGGTAGGACTGGCCAGAGTTGTAATCCTCGGAAAGGATGGTGGAACAGCCCGCTCTCTCGGCCGCGGCGATTATGAGGGAGTCCCAGTAGGTGGTCCCGTAGCGACTGTGGGTGGCAATCGCCCGCCGCACCATTGCCATGTCGATGTCGAGTACTTGAAGCGAGCAGATCAAATCGATCACTGCCGTCGCCTGTTCTATGGAGATCGGCCTTGGGATGCGGCGAGTTACGACGCGGAAAAACTCGCCCAGCACCTGGACGGACACCACTGCATTTCTGTTTTCCAGTAAACTCGCGATTAGTTCTGATGCGACAGGCTTTTTTTGCGGCTCGGCCTCATTGTACGCATAGATCAGGACGTTAGAGTCTATGAAGTATCGTTCAGTCGGGTTTGAAGTAAGCACGAGGTCGGTCGTAGAGGTCATCTCTCGTCCAATTTCGAGGGCCCATGGGGCGGCTAAGTTGTCTGACGGATTCCCTGAACTTTGCGGCGGCCTCCTCACCCGCGGTCTTTTCATGCCCACCAACATCAGGTTGGGCCAACGAGGCCAAGAGAGAGCTCAGCTTGTCAGCGGCTTTCTGGCGGTCCGCAGCTTCCAGCTCAGGAGCTTCGGCTTCGGCCACTGAACTCAGGAATTCGCCCACCATGGCCGCCAGCGTGGTATTCTTGTCGGCGGCGATCCTGTGGACCCTCTTCGCGATTTCGTCATCAATATTCAGTGTGATGTTCATACGACTTCTCGGTATTGACTGAGTAAAACCATGCTAGGGGTGAGTACTACATTGAGTCAAATCAAGCCGTTGCAGCCAGACCGGAAACTTCGCCTGATCCACACGTCCGACACGCACCTTGGTGATCCCACCGGGCACCCCCGGGGCGGTGAGGTGCTGTCCTCGGTGGTGGACGCGGTGAGGCGGCTGCGTGGCGACGCCCTGCTGCTAGCGGGGGACGTATTCGACAATGAGCGGGTCTCCGACGAGGTGGTGGCGTGGTTCGTGGCGCAGATGGCTCTGGTTGACGCCCCAGTCATCTTGCTGCCAGGCAACCACGACCTGGCCCACGAGACGTCGGTGTACCGCAGGGCGCCGTTCATGGACGCTCCGGACAACCTGCGCGTGATCTGCAATCCGTCCGGCGAGACAATGGCCTTCCCCGAACTGAGCCTGGAACTGTGGGGGCGGGCGATGCTGTCGCACACTCCGAGTTTCCGGCCACTGGACGGGATGCCAGCTCCGACAGAGGGGAACTGGCTGGTGGCCATGGCCCATGGTCATTTCCACTTCGAGAACGAGCGCGACCAGCGGTCGTCGCCCATCTATCCTGACGATGTCGCTGCCTCGGGCTGCCACTACCTGGCCCTGGGGCACTGGGACAGGCACGCCGATGTGTCCCGGGCCGACACTACCGCTGTTTATTCGGGCTGCCCCTACGGCCCCATCGGAGCGCCGGAGCAGGGGGCCGTGTGCGTGGTTGAGCTGGACCCCGACGCCGGCGTCAGCTACCGCATGGAGTTGCTGGCCGGAGAGTCGCATTCGCCTGACAAGAGTCTGGCAGAAGCCCTGACGAACGCATGAACATGGAGGAGGCGTTATGAAACGGCTCACCCGCGACCACAAGATTTACGTTCTCGACCCGGCCAACCCGCCTGCCATCACCGTCGACTCCGGCGAGGAGCTGATTGTCGAAACGTGGGACGCGTTCGAGGGCATCCGGGATCCCAGAGCACTGGACGAGAAGCAGCTTAAGGGCCCAGCCATCGGCCCCATATACGTCAACGGCGCGGAACCGGGCGATGCGCTGCGAGTGGACTTCCTCAGCGTCACGCCGCGGGCGTCTGAGGGCGCGGCGCACATGGTGTCGCCGGGGCGGGGGTTCCTGGAACAGGAATTTGACCGGGCCTACCCCACGGTGATGACCATCGAGGACGGCCATGTTGTCCTGCCCTCGGGAATCAAACTGCCGCTGAACCCGTCCATGGGGCTGGTGGCCACCACGCCCACCTACCCTCAGCTGACTGCCAGCGACAGCGGCCCCTACGGCGGCGACATCGACATTAAGGAACTGATCGAGGGCAGCACAATCTTCCTGCCGGTGTTCGTCGAGGGCGGCCTGCTGGCCATGGGCGACTGCCACGCCGTGGTGGGCGACGGCGCGGTGGGCGGCACCGGCGCGGAATGCGCGGCGGACAGCCACATCCGCGTGACCGTCGAGAAGGGGATGGGCATCGAGAGTCCCCGGGCCATCACCCCGGACTATTTTGTCGTCCTCTTCTACGGCGAGGAGCTTGGCCCGGCAATGAAGGGCGCGGTGCGCAGCATGGTCGACTTCCTGGTGCAGGAAAAGGGGATGGAGCCCTACGACGCGTACACGCTGTGCAGCCTGGCCGGCGACGTGCGAATGTCGCGCACCTTCCGGCCCATCAGCCCGGTCAAGATGATGCTGGACCGCCGCGCCCTGGAGCAGCTCGGGTAGGGGTTAGACCGTTTGCTACCAAACTAGGGCACGCCCTCACCCTAACCCTCTCCCGAAGGGAGAGGGAACATTCCAAGACTGATGAGTTCTACCAGCGGCGTGTGGCCTTCAGCGAGTAGGGCTTGGGGGAGATGGCCAGGCCGAACATCTCGTCCTCGGCGATGGGCCTGCCGTCGGGCGTTTCGAAACGGAGCCGGTGCAGCATCCGGGTGATGTGCATCCACACAGTCGTCTCGGCGAACCGGCGTCCGGGGCAGCGGCGATGGCCGGTGCCGAAGGGCAGGTAGGCCTGGCTGGTCAGCGCCTCGGACATGGAGCCGTCATCCTGCGGCAGGAAGCGCTCCGGGATGAACTCATCGGGCGAGTCCCAGTACTGCGGGTCGTGGTGGATGGAGTATATGTTGCCCAGCACCTGGGTTCCCGCCGGAATCAGATAGCCGCCGACTTCGTCGTCCTCTGAGGCCCGGTGGGGCAGGCCAAGCGGCCCGATGGTGCGGTAGCGCATGGACTCGGCCAGGCAGGCGAACAGGTAGGGCAGCCGAGTGCGGTCGTCCACGGTGGGGTGTGCGTCGGGGCCGATCACCCGGTCCAGCTCCTCGTGCACCCTTGCCTGGATCTCGGGCCGGTTGGCCATGATCAGCAGGAACCAGTTGACCGTCTGGGCCGAGGTGTCGGTGCCTGCGATGATCAGGTCCATGCACAGGTCGAGGGTCATATCTTCGGTGATCTCGCCTGCCTCCACCTGGGCCAGCATAACCTCCACCAGGCTGGTGGGAGCGGACAGGTCCAGCCCGGGCCGGTTCCGGGCGTCGTCGACGAGGGCTCGGATTATGGCGCCGCCGATCTCAGCCTGCCGCATCGCCTCTTTGACGGCGTTGTTGGGCAGGAACCTGAGCCAGGGAATGTAATCGGCGAGGTTGGTCGAGGTGGCGCTGCTGAAAATCCAGCTGATGTACTCCAGCAATGCATCCCGTTGTTGCAGGAACTCGTCGCTGGCGTTTTCCGGCTGGCCGAAAATGCTGCGGAACATTAGGGTCGCATTGCTTCGCGCCGTCAGGACCGGTGGCGACACCAGCTCCCCGGCATCTCCCATTTCGGCCATCTGCGAGACCAGTCCGTCGACCACGTGCGCGATGTGAAGCTCACGTACATTCTCGATGTTGCGAGCGCTTAGCAGCTCCCGGTTGGCGAACCGCTGCATCTGCCGCCAGTGATCGCCATAGGGGGCCATCACGAGGTCTTTCTGGCCGCTGAGGGCATTCATAATTTCGCTAGCCCAGCGGTCGGCCAGCACGGCCTTGCCGAAGGCCTCGTGCAGCAGTTCCGCATCGCTGATGACCACCGTCGGGACGCTGCCGAAGCGCATCAGGCAGACGTCGCCGTAGCGCTTTGCGAGGCGGTCAATGGCCAGGTGGGTGTCGTGCCGAATCTCCAGCAGCGAGCCGAACAAGGGCAGCCCGCGAGGTCCCGGAGGCAGCTTCCTGGGCAGAGTGGATGCTATCGCGCTCATCTGTGCCACCTCCACAAGAGACCGGGGGCCGTGCAAAAGTAAAACCCCTCCTTTCCACTTTAGCAAAGGAGGGGTCAATGCGACAGGGCGGATTTCGTAATACCTTACCGTCCCCACCATATTTCGGCGCGATACCGGAGGGTTACTTATGGGTTCTACCCGCCGTTGATGATGTCGGACATGCGCTCGGCGATCATGATGGTGGTGCAGTTGGTGTTGGCGCGGATGCAGTCGGGCATCACCGAGGCGTCGATGACGCGCAGGTTCTCCAGGCCCTTGACGCGGCACCGCTGGTCGACCACGGCCATGGGGTCGCTGTCTGGCCCCATCTTGCAGGTGCCGGAGATATGCTGCGAGGTGGACACCGTACGCATCAGCCAGTTGTTCAGCGCCTCGTCCGATTCCAGGTCGGCCTGGGTGGGTTCGATGATCTCCTTGACGATGTCGCTGTAGTCCGGGTGGTCTACAAACCCCACGCAGAGGCGTACTGCTTCGCGCAGCCTGGCCAAGTCGCGAGGGTCGTCGGCGAAGTAGTTGTAATTCAGCTCGGGCTGAACATTGGGGTCGGTGGACGTGATGGTCAGGTGGCCCTTGCCGTAGGCCAACTCCAGGATGCAGGTGAACCGGATGCCCTCGGCCTCCAGCGGGTCGCCGGAGATGGGCGACGAGAATGACGACGCCATTATCTGGATGTCGTTGCGCAGCTCGGAACCGGTGGCGGTGTAGCGCAGGGCCACCTGGGTGCGTGGGTCCTGAGGGTTCAGGGGGAAGTCCTCCTTGACCTCGATGGGCACGCGAATGTTGGGATGGTCGCGCAGGTTCTGTCCGACGCCCGGTGTGTCCTGCACCACCGGTATGCCGAACTTGTCCAGCGTGGCCTGCGGGCCGACACCGGACAGCATCAGGATCTGAGGGGAGGCAATGGCGCCGGAGCAGAGGATGATCTCCTCGCCCTCAACGGAGAAGCGCTCTCCGCCGCTCTCCACCTCGGCGCCGACGGCCTTCTTGCCCTCGAACAGAACACGGTGCACGGTGACGTTGGCCTTTACCGTCAGGTTCAGGCGGTGCCTCGCAGCGCCCAGGAAGGTGAGCGAGGTGCTCATCCGCACTCCGTTGGGGTTGTTCATGGGGATGGGGCCCACACCGCCGGACTCCGGGTGATTCATGTCGGGGTCGTCAGGGAACCCGACGGCCCGGGCGGCGTTGTAGAACGCCTGCTGTGCCGGCAGCCAGGTCGTCTTGGCAAAGCGGCGCACGGGTATGAAACCGTCGTCGTTGTGGAAGTCGTCTGCGCCGAAGTCCATGTCGCTTTCCAGCTTGCGCAGGTAGGGCAGGACGCTGGTGAACCCCCATTGGTCGTTGCCCAGAGCGGCCCAGGCGTCGTAGTCCTCGGGCACGCCGCGCAGCAGCACCTGGCCGTTGATGGCGCTGGAGCCGCCGACCACCCGGCCGCGAGGCACGGGCATGGGCTCGGCAGCCAAAGGAGTGGTGTTGCCCTGGAACGACCAGTTGTGCGGCGCGTCGATGGCCGAGGCAGTCTGGTCGTAGCCGAATTTCAGGTCGTCGGGGTAGCTCTCAAAATCCGGGTAATCGGGCCCGGCTTCCAGCAGCAGGACGCTCTTGGATGGGTCCTCAGACAGCCGGCTGGCCAGTGTGCACCCGGCAGATCCTGCGCCCAGGATGATGTAGTCGTATTTCATGCTCATTGCTCCTTGTGTGGATTTCTAAGGTGCTGTCTGAACGAGGATTGTCTGAACTGTGATTTGTGTGATTAGAGGATGGATAAGATTTGTTGTAGTCTGCTCACAATCAGGGCAATCCCTCAATCACATAAATCACAGTTCAGACATTGATTGGAGGATTCTACTAGCTCATGAGGTGGCTGGTGAAGAAGTCGATGGTGCGGGGCCATGACGCGTCGGAGGCCGCCTGGTGGTGGCGATGCGCGGTGTAGTCCATGAAGGCGTGGTCGGCCCCTTCGTAGGTGTGAAACTGGTGATCGATACCGAGGCGAGTCAGCTCGGAGTCCAGCTTGTCCCGATCGGCGAGCGACGGGTTTTCGTCGACCTCTCCGAAATGGAAGAGGACTGGGCACTGCATTCCGGAGGCCAGCTCGAATGGTGTGCTCTCCCCGGCGCCCCAGGCCACAAAGATGTTGCCGCCATAGTAAGGGGCACAGGCTTTGATGTAACGATTGGTCGCGGCGCCCAACCATGCAACCCGGCCACCCATGCAGAATCCGGTGATGCCGATGTTGTCGCTCTGGATGGCCGGATGCGCTCGCAGCCATTCAACCGTGGCGCCGATGTCCGCGACTATCTCCGGGTCGCTGAGGTGCTGGATGCGCCCGGTGCGGTTGTCCATTTGCTCCTCGGTGAAGCGGTGGAACAGGTTGGGCGCGACTGCGGCGAATCCTGCCTCAGCCAGCTTGTCCGACATGTCGCGAATGAACTGGTCGACGCCGCCGCCGTGCTGGCTCACGATCACAGCGGGGAAAGGCCCGCCGCCCCTGCCGCTGGGCACGCTGGCGTAGACGTGCATATCCCTATCGCCGACTGGTATCGTTTCCCAAAAGGAAGCCATCTTGCCCTCCGTCATGCGAACCCCACCTCCTGATCTCGCCGGAGGGAATCCCCAAAGGGTGAGGGGAAAACGGGCCGCCTGTTTGGACGACATTATGGCACATCAGCGCATTGCCTGGTTTGGGCAGCGGGCCTGCAGGAGCGACTTGCTGGTAAGATTGAAAATCGCGCCGTTGGGTGCAAACCGGACATCGCGTAAAGGAAATTGCCGCATGGAAATGTTCAAGCAGATAACCGGTTCGTTGCTGGTCCTGGTAGCGATTGCCGTCATAGCCCAGTCGATCATACCGGGCGACAGGCACTACCTTTGGGACTACCTCAACCCGTTGATGGCCATCAGCATCCTGCTGGTGATCGCGCTCTGCGCCTGGAGCAAGGTCCGGCGTCCGGGAGATGCAGATAACGGAGCGACTCCCCAAGAGTGGTTCGGACCCGATTTCGTGCTCTACGCCGGGTTGTTCATTGCATACCTGTTCTTCTTCAACTGGATCAAGGAACTCGACGAGGGCGAGGGACACTCCTGGATCTGGATTGTGGTGAACGGGATGATTCCCGTACTAAACGTTTGGGCAGGCATTCGTCTCTGGTCGCGCTCGCGGTAGCCGGCCCCCACCGGTTCTACTCATGATGCGGCATCCCAACCGCAGGTTTTCGAGGTGAGCCTTTTCCACCCGTTGCGTGGTAGGATACCCGCAGCATTTTCTCACGGAGGAAAGTGGTATGGTCATGGACGTACAGGTCTATACCCAGCCTGGTTGATTCAGTTGCCGGACTCTGGAAGAGTTCCTGAAATCCAACGGCGTAGCGTATGAACATCACGACCTGCTGAGCGAGCCCGCTGCCGTCGAGCACCTGCGCAGTCGCGGCATCAAGTCTCTGCCGGTCACCATCATCGATGACACAGAAGTCATCATCGGCTACTACCCCCGCAAGCTGATCCCGGCCCTCAAGCTGGAGGTGTCGGTGGATCTCTCGGGCAAGACCGCCTGGCTGTCCGAAAAGTACGACGCGATCCTGAGCGCGACGGTTCGGGCCAACAACCAGTTCAACCAGGAGCAGCTGGACACCATCGTCCCGTGGCGGCCCTGGAGCCTGCGCGACACGGTGCTGCACATCATGGCGTTCCCGGAAATCGCCTACCTGTCGCACGAGGTGGGCAGCATGAGCTGGGACGACATGCAGGCGCAGGACGAGCGGCTCAAAGGCATCACGACGGCCCCGCAGATGGCCGAGTACGGGCATAAGGTGCGGGACGATATCAAGGCATTCCTGGCCAGCGGGAACACCGAGGGGTTCGAGCGCGTGGTGCCCGCCCACTACGGCGGCGAGGTCACGGTGCTGGAATTGCTGAACATCGTGCTCAGCCATAGCACGCACCACCTGAAGCAGGTCTACCACTACATGACCACCGACCTAGGTATGACCCTCGACAACCCTGCCAGCGACGCCGACCTGGACGGCATACAGACTCCCGACGCGCTCATTTAGTTCAACCACAGAGGGCACAGAGCACACAGAAAAGGAAAAAAGGGATTTCTCTGTGAACTCCGTGTTCTCTGTGGTGAATTGGTTCCTCAAAGGAGCAAGAAATGAATTATGACTACATCGTGATCGGCGCCGGGTCTGCCGGCTCCATCATCGCGACGCGACTGACCGAGGACCCGAACGTGTCGGTTCTGCTGCTGGAGGCGGGGCCGGATTACCCCGACTTTGAGCAGCTGCCGGAAGAGGTCAAGTTCGGGTACTCCACCGAGATCGACATCATGGTCAGCGACCACAACTGGCAGTTCACCGGCAAGGCCACAGAGAGCGCGCCGCCAATGCTGGTGCCGCGGGGCAAGGTGACCGGCGGCTCCAGCGCCATCAACGGGCAGGTGTTCCTGCGCGGTGTGCCCGAGGACTATGACTCCTGGGCCGAGGCTGGCAACGACCAGTGGAAATACACCGACTGCCTGCCCTACTTCCGCAAGCTGGAAACCGACACCGATTTCTCCGACGATTTCCACGGCACGGACGGCCCCATCGTCTGCCACCGGTTCAAGCCGGATACTTGGCACCCGGCGCAGTCGGCGTTCTACCAGGCCTGCCGGGACCTGGGCTTCCCCGACAGCCCGGACCACAATAACCCTGACTCCACCGGGGTGGGCCCGACGCCGTTCAACAACCCCGGCGGCGTGCGAATGAGCACCGCCCTGGGCTACCTGGACCAGGGCCGCCACCGCCTGAACCTGACGATCCGGGCCAACTGCCACGTGCAGAAGATCCTGTTCGAGGGCAACAGGGCCGTGGGGGCGCAGGTGGAGAGCGGCGGCGAGGTGTTCGACGTCTACGCCAACGAGATTATCCTCAGCTCCGGCGCCATCGGCTCGCCCCACATCCTGATGCTGTCCGGCATCGGCCCGGCGGCCCACCTGCAGGAGCACGGCATCCCCGTCGTGGCCGACCTGCCCGGCGTGGGGCAGAACATGCGCGACCATCCGCTGGTCTGGGTCACATGGCGCACCAGGCCGGAAGTTCCGCTGGATGGCCTGGCGCCCCGGATGCAGGTGACCCTGCGGTATACCGCAGAGGGTTCCGACCTGCGCAACGACATGAAAATGTCGATGCAGTCATTCGCCACCGAGCGCATCAACCGGGGCGGCGACCGCATGGAGCCGGTGGGCATCCGCCTGACCAGCGGCATCCAGCTGGCGGCCGGCGCCGGCGAGGTTCGATTGCAGTCGGCGGACCCGGCGCAGCAGCCCTTCTTGGACTACCGGTACCTGGAGGACCCGTTCGACCTGGAGCGGATGCGGGAGACGGTGCGCCTCTGTGTCAAAATCGGCGAGACCGATGCGTTCAGGGACATCATCCAGGAACGAATCGAACCGACCGATGCCGAGCTGGAGACCGACGAGGCCCTTGACCAGTACCTGTTCCGGGAGGTCACCACCTCGCAGCACATATCCTGCACGGCGAAGATGGGCCCGGCCGACGACCCCATGGCCGTGGTCAGCCAGCACGGCAGGGTGCACGGCCTGGAGGGCCTGCGGGTGGCCGATGCGTCGATCATGCCCGACTGCATCCGCGCCAACACCAACGTTACCACGATGATGATCGGCGAACGTATCGCCGAGTTCATCAAGGCGGGCCGGTAGCCGGAACGCGCACAGCGGCGGATGATGCCGCCGCTGTCACCATAACCGCACCTGGAAGGGGGCTACAGTGTCTCTCCTTATGACGTCGGTTCTGTGGTTTCTGTACCACCGGGTGCTGAGGAGACGCGCCTCAACTCCCCCCGGCTTCTTCCGCCACCACGTAACCCGCCAGCCGGTCAAGATGGTGGATTAGCTGGGCAGGGCGACGCGAGGTAATCAGCAGACCCAGCCTGCATGAAGCAACAGGGCCGCCGAACATCCCGTTTCGGCGGCCCTTGGCTCTTCTGGGGGGAATCAGACCCCTCACGCCCGGGGCGTCATCAGCCACTCCTGGGCTTTGGCCGCCTCGCTCAGCCATTGGGAGTGCGATTCCTGCCGGCCTTCGGGTGGCTCCACGCCCAGGCTGTCGGCCAGCCGGGTCATGAAATTGAACGTGCAGGTAATCAGCACTGTCGACAGGATCTGCTCGTCGCTGAGGCCGTGATTGCGCAGGCGCTGAACGTCGGCCTGGGACATGTCCGCAGGGGTGCGGGTCAGCTTGGCGGCGAAGTCCAGCATGGCGCGGGTCTGGGGCTCGAGCTTGGCCTGCGTGTAGTCATGCATCGCGTGGCTTGCCAGCTCATCGTCCGAGGAATGGTCACGGAGGAACCCTCCGTGGGCCATGGTTCAATAGCGACAGTGGTTGGTCGCCGAGACCACCGTGGCGATGGCCTCCTCCTGCACCCTGGTCAGGGCCGATGAGCCGAAGGTGACAGCCGCGTTCAGCCGTTGCACCGCCTCCATCGCCTTCGGATTGATGGACATGATCCGAATTACCGGAGACAGGTCCAGATCTTCCTCACGTATCCAGGCCATTGCGCTGCTCCTTGGGTGTTGTGTTCAACCCGAATAAATTAACCACGGCCGAACCAGTTGGGGTGGACGGCCTGGAGGCCCAGCTGAGGCCATGCAGCGGGGGCGCTGCACTTTTCGAGGCGCTCGTCCAGGGGCAGGGCGTCGTCCCAGTAGTGGGCGATGATGCGGCGGCCATTCCAGTGGCTGGCGTCGTCGGAGGCAATCCAGACCGACGGCGACTGCATGGCCTCGGGCTGTATCAGGCCGTCGGTAGTTGCGCCCTCGGGCGGGATGACCATGTTGGTGGCCGTGGCCCCGCCGGGGGTCAGCACGTTGGCGGTGACGCCAGTTCCCTCCAGGTCCTGGGCCATGATCGCCACCAGGGCCTCGTGGCCGGCCTTGGACGGGCCGTAGGGTGCGCCGCCCTTGCGCCACATGGTGTCCATGCTGGTGGTTACTCCGATGATGCGACCGAACCCCTGCTCGATCATGTGGGGCGCGACGGCGTGAGACATCAGGAACGGGCCGCTGAGGTTGACGTCGATTACCCGTAGCCAGGCATCGGGAGGAAGGGTCCAGTAAGGGTTCTGGCTGCCCGCCTCGCCGGTGCCGAAACCGCCGGTGCGGGCGTTGATACCAGCGTTGTTCACGAGGATGTGCAGGCCGCCCATCTCGCTGATGGTGCGCTGCACGGCGTTTGCTACCGACTCGGGGCTGGTGACGTCCACTACGATGGGCATCACGGCGTCATCGCCGCCGATCTCGCGCAGGTCGTTGGCGGACTGTTCCAGCCAGTCCTCGTTGACGTCAAGCATTGCCACCCGGGCGCCGGCGCGCACGAATCCGGTGGTGATGGAGCGGCCCATGCCTATGGGGCTGGCCGCGCCGGTTACGATGGCGATCTTGCCATCCAGTGTGTTGGAATGCGTGGTCATTTCTTACCTCGATTTTCCTGTTTGGAGGGCGTTAAGGAAATCCGTACCACTCTCAACATTCAATTCGAGTGGCGCCCGCCCTTTCGAGATTATGGAGAGGGGACTCGTAAAACACCCGTTTAGAAAATTGCCAGGGGGTTGACGGGAGAGCCGGTGGCGTTCTTGAACCGCAGGGGGGCCACGTTGAACATGAACTCGTAGCGGCCCAGGCGCTCGCAGACTGCGGCGAGCTCCTCGCAGTTGCCGGCATCGATGAGCCAGAGGCCCATGCCTACGATGCCAACCTTGTGGATGGGCAGGCCCACGCCTGGGTATCCGCTGGGCTCGGCGTCCACCGAGGCGTCACCGCCCAGCAACGACACGCCGCGCTCCTTGAGCCATGGCAGCGTCTCCGCGTGCAGCCCGGGACGCCCGGCAGCGGGCGGGCCGAGCTCCTGGCGGCGCTTGTACCAGCCGTATCGCACTATCAGGGCGTCGCCCTCCTCGACGCGCACACCCTGGGCCTTCTCGGCTGCCTCGAGATCGTCGGTGTAGACGAATTCTCCGGCCTCCAGCCAGTCCTTGCCCTTCACCTTGGTGATGTCCAGCATCACGCCACGGGTGACGATGCCGTTCTGGACCTTGTCGATGTCGAGGCTATTGGCCTTGGTCTCGGAGTTAACGTCGGAGGCGGGCCGGCCGTTGTACATTTTGCCGTTCCAGACCTGGTGGCAGAGGCTGTCGAGGTGGGTGATGGTGAGACCATGGAAGGAGAATCCGATGAAGTCGGAGGTGCCGCCGGGCCCCTCGTCGGGGCAGCTGTCGCCCGCTCGCAGCATGTAATGCAACGGCGGGATGGAGGTCACGTCGGAGGCGCCCTCCGGCACGATGAGGCGCGAGCAGGTCACGCTGATGCCCTCGCGGACCAGCGCTGCGGCCTGGGCCCGCTTGGCGTCGGTGATGAGGTTCACCGTGCCCAATTGGTCGTCATCACCCCAACGGCCCCAGTTGCTAAGAGAGTCGATCCACTCGATAACCTGTTCCTCGGTCGGAATTTGTCTGGTGGTCATTCACTGCCTCCAGAATAAATTGAATGGGGGAGAATTGGTTCGGTGCAGGCGCTATCTTACTACGCATCGGGGATTGTTGCGTAAGCCGGCCCCAAGCGCGCAGACATCGAGACTGCTGCGATGTGGGGTGGACAGAGGAAACGCCCTCACCCTCACCCTCTCCGGGCGGAAGAGGAGACTTGTCCCACTCTCTAAGGGGAGGCCAGCCGCTGAATCGTCCCGTCGATGTAGAGGATCTCGATGGTGCGGGAGACGGCGGCCTCCAGCTGGGCACGGGCCGGTTGGTCCAGGTCCGGACCTAGCCGGTCGACCAGTGCTGAGACAGAGGTCCTGCCGTCCGCCATTGACACCAAGGCGGCGACCAGTTCGCTGCAGGGCATGCCTTCGGGTTGGGAGACTGCGCTGAGGCTGTAGCCCCACACGAACTCGCCTTCTCCCAGCACGGGCCTGCGGGCCACGCGAACACCCTCAGCGAGCTGCGGGACGGCGTTGAGGACCTGGTTGCGTTGGGGATCGGAGCGCAGACCCGCGATGCGTTGGACCCGCTCCGCCCGCTCGCCCTCGACGGCGCGGACGCTGGATACAAAGTCCGCCGGTGCCTCGCCCCTGTCCAGCACCACCCGCTCGTAGCCACGCGGCGGCTGGCCGGCGACTGCCTGGATGAAGCTCTGGCGCGGAGTGAATTCGTTCTCACCCGTGATGCGCCGAGCCTCCCAGAAGTACGAGTCGGAGGTGAGGTTGCTGGCATAGAACAGGCGGGCCATCTCCCGGAACTGGTTGTATTCCTTGTAGTACAGCTCCTGGTAGACCTCTCCGGATAGGTCCCGCAGCTGCTCGTCTCCACCGTCAATGGCCTTCAGCGCCGTTGCGGCGTAGGCGGCTGCCATTACGCCTGACATGAGCGCCAGGTGGACGCCCGAGGAAAACAACGGGTCGACGAAACAGGCCGAGTCGCCGGTCATCACGAAGGACCGTCCGGTGGTTTGTTCCGCCGAATAGGACCAGTCCCGCAGGACGCTGGGCCCTGCAACCCATCGAGCGTCACTTAGCATGCGTGCCGTGTGGGGCGCCTGGGAAAGCTGGTCAAGCAGGAAATCGCGTGCGCCAAGGCGCTGGATGCCCTCCTGACCTGTCCGGTTGTCCACGACTGCGCCGACGCTGCTCCATCCGGAGCTTCCGGCCTTGGTGGGCGCCGCGCTGCCGAGCGGGATGGTCCAGAACCAGCCGTGCTCGAAGGCCTCGATGAAAATGTTGTTTTCGTCGGGGCTGGGAAGCTGTTCGGCTCCCTCAAAATAGGCATAAACCGCGAGGTTCTGAAAGAACGAGTCCCATTGTCGAGATCCGTTGTGCTGGGCGAGCAGCGCTGACTGACCGCTGGCGTCCACGACGAACCGCGTCCGCAATTGTCCTGGACCGGTGGCGTCGGAGACAAAATGCACAGTCGCGCCGGAGTTTTCCTCGTGCCACTCCACGCTGGAAACATGGTGCCCCTCGCGCACCTCCACGCCCCTAGCGTGGGCGTTCTGGAGCAGGATGTGGTCGAAGGTGGGGCGCCAAACCTGGTAGGCGTGGGGATACTGGACGCTGGTCTCCCGGAAGTGCCAGCTCCATGGCTTTGGGTCGCGGCCCCAGACCATGGTTGCGCCGTACTTGGGCAGAAATCCCGCCGCCTGCACGGCATCCATTGCGCCGAGTTCTTCCAGGACGGGCATGGAAGCCGGCAGCAGAGATTCGCCGACGTGCTCGCGGGGGAAACGCTCTCGCTCCAGCAGGACGACCCGCCAGCCCTGGCGCGCCAGCATGGTCGCGGCTGCACTACCGGCGGGGCCCCCGCCGATGACTGCTACGTCTGCGTTTGGTTGCTTTGCCATTGATGGCCACTCCGGGATGGATTTCTCCGATGGTGAATAACCTGACCTCTAGCATTATAGTTTCATAGGATTGTTGACTGTCCAAGGAAACACCATTTAAAGTCGATAGACAATGTCATTCAAAAGAATTTCTCGCCTCATCGCAAAGTGTTAGGCAAGACAGGGCAATTGGAATGCTGAAAAATGCTGAGGCCGAGGCGCTGATGCAGGATGCCCGGGCCATGCAGGCATCGGCACTGCAACGCTTGGAAGCGGAGGACTGGCGCGACGCTGCGGAGAAAACGTGGTGTGCCGCTCGCAACGCGACCAAGGCCCTGGTGCTTGAAGTCGACGCAGCGGAGGGCCAGCGCTCAACCAAAATCGAAGTCGCCATGCGCAACCTGGCACGGCGTAGAGGAGGTGATTGGTTGAGGCTTCGGTCTTTGTATTCTGACATCGTCCACTACCTACACGCAGAGGCATTCTACGAAGGAGCATATACGGACGACGTTCCGGAATACATTCGCGAAGGGTCGGAATTCATTGACCTTGCTGAAAGACTGGCGCAGTCCTGAATGGTCCGGACTCACAGGGAACCAATTGTTTTGTCATTTATCAATTGACACAGGACGGCCGAGGTAATTCGAAGGGGCGGGTTTAAAACCCGCCCCTGTCTTTTCCGATGGTTCTCCGGTGTCCTCCCAGAAGGCGCGTGGAGCTAGTCGGCGTTGTGGCCGCCCTCGGCGCTGGCGGTGCCAGCGATGTCAGGGATTTCCTCCGGGTAGGGCTTGCCGGTGGCCGGGTCGACCTCGAAAGAGCTGGGGAGTTCCAGTTCCTTGGCCATTTCCTTGACCGCCGGGATTACTTCCTCGCCCATCAATCGCAGGCTGCGCATGGAGTCGTCGTGGGTCATGGCGCCATCGCCGTCCCAGAAGAAGACGCTGCCGGGGCGCAGGTATTCCAGCACGTGGCGGATCTTGGGGATCACGGTCTTGGGAGTGCCGCAGATGATGGTGTAGTCGGCGATCTGCTGCTCGTAGGCCCGGCCCAGAGCTGAGGCGGGACCACCGCGTGCGGCGGTGGCGCTGCCCTGCGTCGGCAGCACGCGGCGGCGGGAGGTCAGACCGGGAAGGTTGACCAGCGCCGGGTTTGTGGTGCCCTCGTTGCCTGCCAGGAACGGGTTGCTCGGACCCTGCACGAACTTTCGTCCGGCCTGCTCAGCCAGTTCCTCGGTCTCGTCCACGTGCACCTTCCACAGGTATCCGAGGTTCTGCGGACCGGACTGGTAGCCCAGTTCCGCGGCTGTGTCGTGGTAGAGCTGGAACGCTGCTTTGGTCGGGTCAAGCTCTGTGGACAGCATGATGTAGGGGATGCGCTTTTCGGCGGCCCACATCAGGGAGTCGCGGCTGATGACGCCGGGGAGCCAGACCTGCGGGTGGGGCTTCTGGAAGGGACGGGCCCACGGGTTGACGTGGCGGTACTGGTAGTGCTTGCCCTCCCAGCGGAAGGGGCCGGGGGTGGTCCAGGCCTTGACGATGAACTCGTGGGCCTCCTGGAACCGTTCCCAGTTGTAAGGGGGCGGAGCGTTGTGGGCGACGCTCTCGCGCCCGGTGCCGCGCACCCAGCCCGAGACCAGACGGCCTCGGGAGATCATGTCGATCATCGACAGCTGTTCCACCAGCCACAGGGGATCATCCCAGATGGGGATGATGTTGCCCAGTAGCACGATCTTGGCCCGCTTGGTGATGCGCGCGAGGATGGACGCCTCGACGTTCATGGCGCCGCCCATGCAGAAGGGGGTACCGTGGTGCTCATTGAGCATCAGGCCGTCGAAGCCCATTTCCTCGGCGTACAGCTTCTCGTCGAGGTAGCGGTTGTACAGTTCGGCGCCAAGCTTGGGGTCATAGATCTCATTGCTGACGGTCAAGTCCATGATGGGCTTGCCGGTAGCGCCGAAGTACCCGGAATCCGGGTCCTGGTAGGGTCGCTCTGTAAAGTATCCGACGTGCATGGTCCACTCCCTATCATCGGCTTGGCCCGCCCGGCGGCTTCTGGCACCCGGCGGCGATTGCGGGCATTATAGCATCCCTTCCGAACCAGAGGCATGGACGGGCTGGATGTCCCAACGGGGGCAGGAAACTAACTGAAAATCTCGGCCAACGGTAGCGAAAAGCCTGGGAGCAGTTCCTCGTCGGTTATTACGTCGTCGCCAGTGTAGGCAATGGTGGCGCCGTCAGCGCGATGGACCACGACGCTGCGGGTGGTTGTGTATGTGACCCAGACGCGCTGCGAACCGGCGGCAAGGTATTCCGCTACTTTGCGAGCCATACCTGCGGCAGAATTGGAGGGGGAGACCACCTCGACAGCTATGTCAGGGGCGCCCGGGACAAAACGGCGGGTGAGGGTAACTTCCGGCCCTCGGGGCAACAGGACGAAAGAGATGTCCGGACCACGCACCGTGTCAGGATTCTGCTCCAGGCGGTAGCCAGTTTCCGATCGCGTCCGGCCCACGCCGCTCTGGCGGGAATAGATGTTGAAGGCTGTGCCGATGTTTATAGAAATTTCCCCGTGCTCATCGTTGGCCGGCGCCAATTCAATCACGTCTCCCCGAACCAGTTCATATCGCCCATCGCTCCGGCAGCAGAATTCAAAGAACTCATCGGCGGTCATCAGCGTTTTCTGTTGAGTCATCGCTTTCCATCCTTGTCGAAAGCTGATTGCCACAATTATAGACGAAAGCTGGTCAAGGCTAGGAGCTTGGCGCCCAGAGATGGGGAGTGCCGGCCAACCGTCCGAGGCCCAGTTCCTCGCACAGCGCCTCAAACTCGGTCCGGCGCACACCCTGCCACTGGAGGTCGCTCAACGCCGAACTGATGGGGACGTCATAGCGCAGGGTGGCCAAGTCGCGATAAAGCAGAGCGTTTTCGAACTCGCCCTTGAGGGTGGCTTGGAGGGTTGCGGCGCCTCGCACCGTTACCTCCCACGCCTCCGTCGTGGGTATGTCCTCAAGGTGACTGTAGCGGGATAGCACGGTTGCGGAGGACTTGGCGCCCCAGCGAGGCAACCCGGGTATGCCGTCGGCCGAGTCGCCGGTCAGTGCCAGCAGGTCGGGAATGGAACGCGGGGAAACGCCGAACTTGGCTGCCACTCCCTCCTCGTCCAGCAACTCATTCCGGCGCCGGTCGAGGCACACAATGCGCTGGCCTTGGGCGAGTTGGGCCAAGTCCTTGTCGGGAGAGCAGATGATGATGCGCTCGACGCCGGGATCCTCCTTGAGCTGCGCTACTGCCGTGGCGATGGCGTCGTCGGCCTCGAATTCCACCATCGGCCACACCGTAATGCCCAGCGCTGTTGCGGCGCGTTCGGCCAGGGGGAACTGGGACAGCAGGTCGTTTGGGGTCCCCTCGCCTGTCTTGTAGCCGGTGAACATGTCGTTGCGAAAAGACTTGATTTCACTGTCAAAGGCGCAGGCGATGTGGGTGACCCGGCTTTCCCGCAGCAGGCTGAGCAGGCTCTGGATCAGTCCGCGAACCGCGCCCACGGGCTGGCCGTCGGGAGACTCCAGCTTGGGCAAGGCGAAATAGGCCCGGAACAGCTCGTAGGTCCCGTCCACCAGGTAGACTTCCAAAACAAATCCCTCTTGCCTCTCTATATTGTCGCAATTGTAAAGGGGCGCACAACCCGGCGCCCCCGCAAGTGTTCTCGTTAAGGAACTACAAGCTCCTCACTGGGTGAAGTAGACGTACCTCAGCCTTGGTATGACCAGTGGCGTCAAAGGCAACCCCTTCACGTAGGGCTTGATGATGTAGCTGTCTCCGTTGGAGTGGAACAGGGGTGCCCAAGGCGCCTGGTCGATGATCAGTCGCTCGGCTTCGTTGTACAAGGCAACCCGAGCTTGCGGGTCCTGTTCCACCCTGGCACGTTCCAGGATGTCATCCAGCTCGGCGTTGCTGAACCCGGTGTTGTTGTTGTCGCTTTCGCTGTGGAAGAGGATGTCCAGGAAATTCTCGGGATCAAGGTAGTCCGCAATCCAGCCTGAACCGCCGAAGATCTGGAATCTTCTTTCTCTTAGGTCCTCCAGGTAGGTGGCCCACTCCGTCTGCTGGATCTCCATTGTTATTCCCAGCTGCTCCTCCCACGTCGCAAGAATTGCTTCGTGCAACGGGCTGACCGCGGAACCGAATGATCCCGGAATCGTGATTACCATTAATGGGTACGTAGAAGTGTCGCTGCCGTACTTGGACTCGGCCAGCAACTGCCGGGCCTTTTCCGGATCATACGGATACCCCTCAAGGTCCGGGTTGTAGGCCGGAAAACCGGGAGGAAGGATTTTGCTGGTTGGTGTAATAACGCCGCTGTACAGCACGGTTGCCAGGGTCTCGCGGTCGATGGTGTAGTTCAGCGCCTGGCGAACTTTGACGTCGTCGAAGGGAGGTTCTTGGTAATTCATCCCGTAGTAGAAGACGTCAAAATCCGGGGGCCCGAGGTGAAGGTCGTCACGCAACGGATGGGTCGGATCCGCCAGTGCCTCGATGAGTGCTAGACCGGCTTGGCCCCAGTGTATCTCATCGTTCTCGTACATCAGCAGGCCATCGCCGCCAGCAAGGTTGAACTCAACGGCGTCGATTTGTGCCGGTCCCAGGTGATAGTCTGCGAACCGCTCCAACCTCATTTGCACGCCAGGCTCATACTCTGCCAGTATGAACGGCCCAGTGCCGTTGGGGGACCTTATCCAGTCGCGCCCCGATTCCACGTTGTCCCTGTCCACTACGAAGGAGGCGGGATAGGTGAGTTTGGCCAGCACGTATGGCTTTGGTGCATCCAGTTCCAGGCGGACGGTGGAATCGTCCAGAACGCTAACTCCCGAGACAGAATCCGCTTCACCTTTCAACTTTTCCGAGACCCCGATTATGTCACCGAGGTAGGTGTCTGCTCCCGGCGATTCGGTAGCCGCGTCGGCAGCCCTTTCGATGGAGTACTTGAAATCCTCCGCCGTTACCCTCCGACCGTCGTGGAATTTGGCGTCGGGGTTGAGCGTGAAGGTGTAACCCAGGCCGTCCGGGTCTATGGCCCACTCCTTGGCCAGATCCGGAATGATTTCAAGATCCGGGTTGATGGTCAGCAGGCCCCCGAACACCTCGAGGATGTAGCGGGATGAAGTGACGTCGCCGGCCTGGTGGGGGTCCAAAGTGGGCGGGTCACTGCCGAGAAGTCTCAGCACGCCGCCCTGGACCGCGTCCCCCTCGTCTCCATGTTCCTCCTCCTCGTGTTGGACGACTGACTGCAGGGGATGAGTTGCCCTCGGCGTGGGTTCGCCCGGTGCCGGAACCGTGGCCGTTGGCTGAGCGGTTGGCACCGCCGTGGGAACAGCGGTGGCCGTCGGCGCCGGAGTGGACGTGGGGGCCAGGGTGTTCGTTGGCGCAGGGTCGGAGCCGCAGGCTGCCAGAAGGCTCCCCAGCAGCAGTAGGCTCATCAAAACTATGATTTTCATTTGCGTTCCCCCCGGAAAACCATCTAGTTTGCCTCGTTATGGATGTCACCAAGTGAAAGCAACCGCATATCGGTCATATTGCACCAATCGTGTGGTTACAATTTGTCGTTGCCCAGCAATTTTTGCACACCCAAACACATCCAGAATACCAATGGCTCCGCTTCCCTTGCTACTGATTTAGGCCCTGGCTTGTGAGATATAATCTGCGGGCACAATCACCCTGCCAGTATCATTAACAGGATTCGAAGACGGACTCACGCTCCTTAACCGAAATCAGGAGGCGCCCCCATGAAAGAGATTCTGCTGGACTACACAAAGCAGTGCGGCGACGAGCCGGACAAGGGGCACAATCGGTGGCATCCCGACATCCCGCCCGCGGTGCGCGCCGACGAGGGCGAGGAGGTGGTGATGCAGACCCGCAACGCTTTCGATGGACAGATTACGCCCGACACTCAGCCTCTGGATTTATTGGCGACGAATCTGGGCCTGGTCCATCCCCTGACCGGCCCGGTCTACGTCAACGGCGCCGAGCCTGGCGACCTGCTAGAGGTCAACGTTCTGGGCATTGAACCGGCGGCCTGGGGCTTCACCACCATTCTGCCCGGCTTCGGCTTCCTACGAGACCTGTACACCGAACCGTTCATCTGCCACTGGGAGATGCGCGATGGGTTCGCCACCTCGGAGCAACTGCCCGGCGTACGGGTGCCCGAGGCCTCGTTCATGGGCACCATTGGCGTTGCGCCGTCGCGGGCCCTGAGGCAGGAGATACTGTTGCGAGAGGACGAACTGCTGCGGCGCGGCGGCGCGGTGGTTGGCCCAACTCCCGACGGGGCCGTGCCAGCACAGGAGCCCTTCGCCTCCGAGGGCCTGCGCACCATTCCGCCCCGAGAGCACGGGGGCAATGTGGACATCAAGCAGCTCACGGCAGGCACCCGTCTGATGTTGCCGGTGTTCACCGAGGGCGCTCTGTTCTCCGCCGGCGACGCTCACTACGCCCAAGGCGATTCCGAGTGCTGCGGCACGGCCATCGAAATGGATTGCACCCTGCACGTCAGCTTCCAGGTGCGCAAGGGCGAGGCAACCAGCCGGGGCATCAACTTCCCGTACTTCGAGCGCGACGACTATTTCACCAGCCCCGAGATGGCGGCCCCGCGCCGGTTCATTGCCTCGACGGGCATGTGCATCGTCGACGGCGTCAACGAGTCGGAGAATGGCACCCTGGCCTCAAGGCAGGCCCTGCTGAACATGATCCACCTGCTGATGGAACGGGGCTGGAGCCGGGAGCAGGCCTACTGCATCTGCAGCGTGGCCGTAGACCTCAAGGTCAGCGAGGTGGTCGACGTACCCAACTTCGTGGTCTCGGCGTTCCTGCCGCTGGACATTTTCGAATAACCGAGTAGAGGTCCGCAGAATGGACTAGCAATGGCCGGTGGCCGAATCAGTGCAGCTCCCTTGCAAAGACTGTTCGGCCTTCCATTTCACCATACTGGCCACTGTCAACGTATGCAGTGAACTCTACGGCGATTCCGTACGGTATATGTTCAAGAACTATTATGGCACCGGGCATCGGTAAACCGGCTCTCGCCCTGTTATCTGCCAGTCCCCGCATGGTGTTGACATCGTGAGTAATTACTATTCGGTCGTTGTCTGCGGCCCATTGAAGAATATCTTCGTCTGGTGTGTGATCTAGTCCAACATCCCTGACATCTATGATGTCTATATCTGGGTAATGCCGGCGCAATTGGACCTGTATTGCAGCCTCAAGGTTTTCGTCGGCCAGGTACAGCATTACTCCCCGCGAGCCCAACGGTGGCGCTCTGCCTGGGTTTCGGACCAATACTGCCAGTCTTCCTCCGACATGAGCCCGTCGGCATAGGACCTAGCCGATATCTCGTCGGCCCTTACCTCTCTCTCAAAGAGGTAGTCGTGAACAATGGCCTTGTTCCGCAGATAAAATGCGATGATCAGGTAGATGTCGGACAGTTCCAACCAGGGATAGCCGTCGACGATCATCTCCGGGGTGTAGCCTCGCCGGTAGCGGGATACTATGATATCGAGCGCTATCCTCGATTTTTTCAGCCGTACTACCTGCCCCTCTTCGGCCCACCTCAGTGGCACTGGCATGGGGGAAAAATCGAGTTCTGTTTCCAGCGGTCTGCGCCAGTCTGCCTGGGTGTTGGTATCGGTCATACCTGCCTCGCAGTGTCTCTCTCATGTTGACTTCATTATACGCCCTGCCTCACCCTGCCTCGAATCTGCAAGCCCAGCAGTAGCTAGTGGTGCAAAATCTTTGTAGTGATGGGTAGCCTTGGCTGTAGCGATCAGGGCGCCCACAAGGGGCGCACCGTCGAGACTGCCTCTGACTGGTATGGGGACCGTTGTGGTTGCCCTCGTTGCCCATAATTTCAAAAGAGTTGGTCTACAGGGTATACTTTCGACAGTTGTTCCCAAGGCCTAAAACGAAGAGGAGATATTCATGCAGTTTGGACTTTTGTACGAAATGCAGCGTCCTTATGACGACGAAATCGACTGGTATGCGCTGTACCAGGAAACCCTGGAGCAGTGCGAGCTCGCAGACCAGGTTGGTTTCGACAACCTGTGGTTTGTGGAACACCATTTCCTTTATGGGTTTTCCGGCTCCCCGTGTCCCGAGGTGATGTTCGGGGCCCTATCGCAGCGTACCAAGAACATACGCATCGGGTTCGGCGTGTCCATCCTGCCCAACCACCACCCCGTCCGCATCGCCGAGCGGGCCGCGATGGTGGACCAGCTCACCGGCGGGCGCGTGGAGTTCGGCACCGGCCGCTCCAACGCCTACGAGCAGTTGGGCCAGGGCATTGACCCCCGAGAGACCCGCGACCGCTGGGACGAGGCCATCCGGATGATCCCGCAAGTCTGGCAGACGTCGGGGGAGTTCGAGTGGGAGGGCGGTTTCTGGAACGTGCCGCCCCGGCGCGTGCTGCCGCAGCCCTTCCAGAAGCCGCATCCCAGGATGTACCTGGCCTGTACCCAGACCGAGAGCTTCCGCCTGGCTGCCCAGAAGGGCATCGGCGTGCTTTCGTCGGCTTCCTACGCCGTCGACGTGCTGGCCAACCACGTCAAGGTCTACCGCGACGCCATCAAGGATGCCGACCCCGTGGGCGCCGAGATCAACGACTTCTGGGGCAACAACGTTCACTCTTTCTGCGCCAAGGACGACCAGGCAGCCAAGGAGCTGTGCGCCGAGTCGATGAAGACCTTCTTCGGCCCGGACAAGCCCTACATCGCGGGTCGCATCAACGCCTACGAGGAACTACTGGAGGCCTGGGGCGGCGTGCCGGATCACCTGCAGGCCGACTTCGGGCGCTGGCTGCGCCAGTCCGACGAGGCGCACCAGACCCAGGCCGCCGAGGCCGGCATCTCCCTGGACAGTGGCCCAGGCGCGGCGCGCGCCGCCGTGGCCCAGCTCGACGCCAACACCCTGGCCGATCGGGGCGTCATCATTGCGGGCGATCCTGAGAGCTGCATCAAGACCATCAAGACCTACGAGGACATCGGTGTCGACCAGGTCATGTTGATCATGCAGACCGAGACCATCCCACACGACAAGGTGATGGAATCCATCGAGCTGTACGGGAAAGAGGTCATCCCGGCCTTCCGCAACGGCGGCAACGGCAAGTAATACTGCCGTTTTAGCAGGACAGGAGTAGGGGCGCACTGATGTGCGCCCCTGTCTTTTTCATGAGCGAGTCAATTCCTCATTACGACCATTTCTCCCTGGATTTCTACCGGGAGCGGGCATCCGAGTACGCCGCGCTGCGACAGGTGTTCGCCAACCGTTCCCACCCTGCGTTTCGGGAGGACCGCGATCTGTACCGACGGCTGGCGGAACTGGCGACCCCCGGGCCGGGTCTGGACGCGGGCTGCGGGGCAGGTGCGCTTGAGATGTCTTACCTGTCCGAATTGGGTTTCGATATGTTCGGCATGGACGCAGTGACGGAGAACGTACGGATCGCCCGCGAACTGCGCCCCGAGTTGGCCGACCGGATCAGGGTCGCCGACCTACACGATGCCTTGCCCTTCGATGACGCCTGTTTCGAGGTCCTGGTATGTAATGCTGTGATTCAGCACATCCCGCCCGATGTCGTATTCGGCAGGGTATTGCCCGAGTTCTCACGGGTGCTCCGACCCGATGGAGTGCTGCAACTGATGTTCAAGCCCGGTCGCGGTGAAGAGACAGTGGTCGACGGCGCATACGGGGCAAATGGCGTTCTACGCAGCTACCAGCTGTATTACGAGCAGGAACTGCTGGAGGCCATCGGGACACTCGGCCTGCAGCTGATTGAGGATGACACCGATGGCAAGATGGGCGGGCTGATCTATTTCGACGACAACAAGCCCATGCGCCACTGCATATTTTGGGCCCGCAAGGGGTAAGATAACGTTCCATATTTGGGTAATGCAAGTAGGGGCGGGATTGAATTCCGCCCCTACTTGCTGCAATTCACCTGAATCGAAACGATGCCTTTACTCCTAGCCGCCCTTGGCCCCCGCGATGTCCCGCCTCATGAATAGGGCGAAGGCTGCGGTGGAGAGTACCGCGATATATATGGTGATGACGATGAAGCCATGGGCCATGTCGGATATTCCGCCGATGGTTGCGATGCCTCCGTCATCGTCGGGCAAAACATCTTGCCAGGCACTGACGTTCGGGCTCAACAGGAAAGCGTGGACTTTGTCAGACCAGCTGAAGATCGACAGGATGGGGGCAAGGATGATCCCCTCTCCGATATAGTAGCCCATTGATAGCCCGATGCCGACGCCGTTGGAGCCAGTGAGCACCACCAGGAACAGCGCCAGTGTGATATAGGGCAGGAAGGCATACAGCATCCTGCCGTACAGGGCGAGTAGGTCGACCGCTGAAATGTCGCTGTAGGGTTCGACGCCCTCGGAGGGAGTGAGCGCTGCCTCGGCTATGAATCCGCTGATCGTTACGCCGACGCACATTACGATCATCAGCGCCGCGGTGAACAGTACCACCACCGCCACCTTGGACATCAGGAACTGCCAGCGCCCCGCACCCTTGCTCAACACGGGCCGCAGTGTGCCCCAGCCGTATTCCCCGCCGACCACCACCGAGGCCAGGATCACCGCGACGAAGGGGCCGAAAAACGACGCGAACCCCAGCCCGTTGGCGATGTTCTCCGATGTGGACTGGTAGGACAGATCATCGCTGAACACTGCCACCAGCCAGAATATCAGCTGCTGAAGCACCATCACGAAGCCCAGCACGATCCACGGCACCCATCGCCGGCGCAGCTTGAACCACTCCCACCGGGTGAGTTGGGCGACCTGCATTGCCATGGTCATCGGGCCAACTCCCCACGGGCCTCAGCCTCGTCGGTAACGTCGAGGAAATACTGCTCCAGCGAGATCTGCGCCGGTGTCATCTCGGCAACGTAGACCTCGTTGCGGCTGAGGGCGGCGGTTATTTCCCAGGACCGGTCCGCCTCGACACTTGCCACCAGGAAGCCGTTGTCGGCGCTTACGCCGTCCACCCAGGCCAGGGCGTTCAGAATCTCCCAGGCCTTTCGGTCGTCGGTGGTGCGCAGCCGGACCTGTGGACTGCCGCGTTCCTGCAGGAGCTCGGCCACGTCGCCCTCGGCGATGAGCCTTCCGTGGGACAGGATGGCCACACTGTCGCAGACCTGCTCCACCTCGTTCAGCAGGTGGCTGGACAGGATGACGGTGCGGTCATCTCTGGCCAACCCGCGAATCAGGTCTCGCACCTCCGCCATGCCCGCAGGGTCCATGCCATTGGTCGGCTCGTCGAGCACCAGCAACTCCGGGTCACCCAGCAGGGTATAGGCCAGGCCCAGGCGCTGTTTCATGCCCAGGGAATAGGTCTGAAATTTGTCGCTGCCGCGTCCGCCCAGTCCCACCTGCTCCAGTAGCGAGTCCAGCTCGGCGGCGTCGCCTCGGCCCGAAATGCCCTGGAAGTAGGCCAAGTTGTTGCGCCCCGAGAGGTAGGGGTAGAAGGTGGGTGTCTCTATGAGAGCTCCGATGCGGTGCAGCTCTTTGTCGAGGCCACCCTGTTCCGGTGAGTTGCCGAAGAGGGTGAAGCTGCCCGCCGTGGGACGGACCAGCCCCAACAGCATGCTCATCAGCGTTGTCTTGCCCGACCCGTTGGGGCCCAGCAATCCGTATATCCGGCCGCGCGGCACGTCCAGGGAAAGACCATCCACTGCCAGCACATGGCCGTACCGCTTGGTCAGCCCGTCGGTTCGAATAACCGTGTCGTTCATGGCAGCTCCCGGGATGTGACTAATACGAGCATACGCCGGTTACGGATTTCGTACAAGGAGGTTATTCTGCACCAGGGACGGGCCAATTGAGCGCTCTTTCCAGGTTGGCGAGGTACTCCGTAAAAGCAATGCGCCCGATTGAGGTCGCTTCCACCCAGGTTCGCGGCTTGGAGTCGACAAATTCCTTGCTGGTCGCGAGAAATCCGGCATCCTCCAGCTTGCGCAAATGCGTCGTCAGGTTGCCGCCGGTGAGACCGAGGGTCCTCTGGATGAAGCCGTAGGTCAGCCGTCCGCCTTCCGGCTGCGCAACCAGCATTGTCATCACCCGGAGGCGGGCTGGTTGGTGGATGGTCTCGTCGAGGAATATGTCCTCGCTGGTCACGGCTGGCCACTCCTGTGGATCCAGGCAGCGCCGAGGACTGTGACGGCCAGCATACCCACTCCCGTGGCCAAAGCCGCGATATCACCTCCCCAGTAGGCCGGGATGTAAAACGCCGCCGCCATGCCCACGCCAACCACGGCCAGCGCCGGACGATGCATGATGCCGAACAGCACATAACCGAGGCACACTATCCCTATGGCCACAAGGGGTATTTTCTCCGCCCCGCCCGCAGACCACAAACCGGCGGCTCCAGGGATTAGAAAGGCAGCCGCAGTCACAGCCATCCAGAATGCGAATACCCTGAGCCCCGCTTTGCGAGCCGTCGCATGGTCCGCATTCCGGCTGCCGGCGTGGCGTCCGATAAGAGCGCTGCCCACCATTCCTGATGCGGCGAAAACGCCCCACAGCGGACCCGGGTACCACGGATAGTCTGAGGCGAATCCCGGCGCCAACTCCGCTATGGCAAAAATGGTGAAAAGGGAAACCGACACGAGTGCGCCCCATAGCAGCAGTATGTACTCTGTACCCGCGAGATAGAGGGAGCTTTGCGCCTGCGCCAGGGTCGCGTGAATGTTGCGCCATCCTTCCTCGGGGGTTAACTCGGTTCGTTGCACGTTTGACCTCCTTGACTATCCTGACTGGGATTATGATATTACAAACTAGTTTGCAGTACAAACTATTAATAATGCGATAACCGACTTTCATGTTTAATGTTCCCGCCTGTGGCAGCCGCGATGACGATTGCAAAGTAGTTGTCTGAACTATGATTCGCATGATTTCGGGATTTTGCAGATGGAACCTAATCCTGTTCATACTTAAATCCCGTGAATCCTGATTCAGACAAGATTTAAGAATGGACCGACTCTTCAATCCTCCCGGTGGCAACCAGGAGCGCGCGTTGAAAAGGGCTGTCGGGAACTTAGGATGCTCTGAACAAGTAGGCGTCATTGTGGCATAGCAGAAGGAACGGAGGAAAGACCTGTAGAGAGGGGATTCGATGGACCAGCCGACATTTTCCGACCTGGAATACCAGGGCAAGAAGCGCAAGACCCGCCGGGAGTTGTTCCTAGAGCGGATGGCCGGCCTGATTCCCTGGCAGAGACTGGAAGATCGGATACGGCCTTGCTATCCCAAGGCCGGCAAGGGCCGTCATCCCTACCCATTGACGGTCATGCTGCGCATTCACTGCGTCCAACTGTTCTACAACCTGAGCGACCCGGGCATGGAGGACTTGCTCTACGAGTCCGACCCGGTGCGGCGGTTCGTGGGTCTGAAGCTGACCGGCCCGCTGCCCGACGAGACCACCATTCTCAATTTCCGTCATCTCTTGGAGAAGCACCATCTGGGGCAGGGCCTCTTGGAGGAGATCAACGCTCACCTGGAAAGCCAGGGACTGAAACTCAAGGAGGGGACCATCGTGGACGCCACCATAATAGAGGCGCCGTCCTCCACCAAGAACCGGAACAGGGAGCGGGACCCAGAGATGCACCAGACCAAGAAGGGGAATCAGTGGCATTTCGGAATGAAGGCCCACATCGGAGTGGACTCAGAGACGGGGATAGTCCACAGCATGAGCACGACGTCGGCCAACGCTCACGATGTCACGGAGGCCCACAATCTGCTGCACGGGGACGAGACGGTGGTGTGGGGAGATGCGGGTTATCAGGGAGTTCACAAGCGGGAGGAGAACCTGGAACTGGAGGTGGAATGGCAGGTGGCCATGCGGCCTGGGAAACGGCGGATGCTGGAGCCCGAGAGCGAAGAGGCACGGACGGAGAAGGCGAAGGCATCGGTGCGAGCGAAGGTTGAGCACCCCTTCCAGAGGTTGAAGCGCCAGTTCGGGTATTGGAAAGTGCGCTACCGGGGGCTGACGAAGAACACGGAGCGACTGGCCTTGCTGTTCGGGCTGGGCAACCTGTTGATTGCAGAGGGTCAACCGAGGGGGTAGTGGGCCCCGCGGCAATATCCACCGACCATCTATCCCAAGACTAACTTACAACTACCCTCAGAAGGGGGAGAAATGCTGAGATTTGAACAAAACCAGACCAGTCAGCGACGGTGAATTCGGCCCCTTACCCATCGGTCACCTGCAATTCAGGCCAAGGTGGGCCTTGTTCAGAGTATCCCTTATAATGCGCCTGTAGATTTATACGAGCGATTCAGGAGGCAGCAATGCAACTGGGAGCCATCTTTCCGCAGACCGAGATCGGTGCCGACCCCGCGGGGGTGCGGGACTTCGCGCAAGCCGCCGAGGACCTGGGCTACGAGCACCTGCTGGTGTTTGACCACGTGCTGGGCGCCGACGCCAGCAAGCGAGAATCCTGGGAGCGGCCCTACAGCTCCGTGGACATGTTCCACGAGCCCTTCGTGCTCTTCGGTTACCTCGGCGCCATCACGCAGAAGCTGGAGTTCGTGACCGGCGTACTCATCCTCGGTCAACGCCAGACCGCTCTGGTGGCCAAGCAGGCCGCCGAGGTCGACGTGCTCACCGGCGGGCGCCTGCGCCTGGGCATCGGCGTGGGCTGGAACGAGGTCGAATACGAGGGCCTGAGCGAGGACTTCAGCAACCGGGGACGCCGCTCCGCCGAGCAGATCGAGGTCATGCGCATGCTCTGGACCCAGGACGTGGTCGATTTCCACGGGCGCTACCACAACATCACCCACGCCGGCATCAACCCCAGGCCAGCGAAATCCATCCCCGTCTGGTTCGGCGGCGGCGCTCCGCAGGTGGTGCGGCGCATCGGTCGCATGGGCGACGGCTGGTTCCCGCAGTTCGCACCCGACGGCGAGGGCGCAGAGCGCATCGCCGAGATGCGGCAGATCGCCGTAAGCGCCGGACGCAATCCGGATGACATCGGCATCGAGGGGCGCATCGGCATCGCCACCGACGCCCAGGACGACTGGGGCAAGCTGGCCGAGGACTGGGCCAACGTCGGCGCCACTCATCTCTCGGTCAACACCATGCGCGCCGGCCTGAAGGGTCCAGACCAACACATAGAGGCCATTCGCCGCTTCAAGGAAACCGTGTCTGGTTAGGCCCTTCGGCTTTACCCTATCGCACGATTACGCAGTTCCGCCCTGTTCATCCTTCGGCAAGCTCAGGATGAACAGGGCGGAACGAGATTACAGGAGGCATTTCACGGCTGTTCCACAGACCGCCGCAGCAGTCGACCCAGGAACAGGCCGGCGCAAGACGCTATGACCCAGCCAACCGCGGCCAATCCGAAAGCCCACCAGTAGGCAGCGGCGCCAATTACCAGCGCGATCCCCATAACAGCCATAACCGTCAGCAGAGCCGCCAGTGACGCTGAGAGGACCCCGGCAACACGAACGGCCCTGCTGCCGCCGGCCCGCGACAGTGCCTGCCCTGCAGCCACCAGCCCCATGGCCAGCACCGTCACTCCTGCCGTGGCTTTCCAGAATGCGTTGGAGTCCGGCGTCCCCCACAGGCCGATCACCATCAGAAGCAGCGCGGAGACCGCCACGCCAATCGCCGCCGGGCGAAACCACGGCCCCGGGCCCGAACGCGGCATGGCGGTGGCGCCCACCAGCGTCACGAAAAACCCTGCCACCAGCAGCGCCGTCAGGAGCAGCTTGCCACGGGTCTTGGTATACTCCAGCGTGCCGATGGCAAACGCCACAACGGCGATAGCCGCCAGCACCGACAGGAAGCATCCGGCTGCGTAAATCTGGGGCCGGCCCGTCCACTCAGGCAGTCTCACGCCCCATTCCGGCAATCGATTTCGTTGATTGTTCCAGGTCGTTTCCTCATAGAGGAAATTATAGTCGCGCCACGACAGGGACGTGGGAGCATCTTGACCAAATCGGGCGACAATTTTTGCGCGTCCTGCGCCACTCCACTGGAAAGGCGCGACATTTTCGGCCAGGAACGGCCCGCCTGTCCCCAGTGCGGCAGGGTGGTGTTCTACGACCCAAAGGTGGCCGCCGTCTGCCTGGTAGAACAGGATGGCAGGGTGCTGATGATCCGTCGTGCAACCGACCTCGGTTACGGGCTGTGGAGCCTGCCCGGCGGGTTCGTCGACCGCGGAGAGGTGGTGGAGGCCGCCGCCGCGCGGGAGGCCTGGGAGGAAACCGGGCTGGAGGTGACCGTTGACGCCCTCATCGACCTGTTCTCCCTTCCCGGAGACCCAGTGATTGTCGTCGCCTACACCGCCCACGAGACCGGGGGGAAACTGGCGCCGGGCCCCGAGGCGCTGGAAACCGGCTTCTTCTCCCTCGATTCCCTCCCTGAGCTGGCATTCAGCCGCGACACCGAAATCCTGGCTCGGTGGCAAGCGATGTCGTCGCGCCCTCTAGATCCGCAGAACAAGTCCCCTCTCCCGGAGGGAGAGGGTTAGGGTGAGGGCGTAACCCCTTGCTGTTAAAGTTCGCTCGTTCCGCCCTGGACCTGGTGTTCCCCATCCACTGCACCGGATGCGGGCGTGAGGGCGGCATCATCTGCGCCCAGTGCGCCGACGACTTGGAGCGGGTTGCTCCTCCCTACTGCCAAGTCTGTTTTGCACCGGGAGCCGATGGCGTTTGCCACTGGTGTCTGCAATACCCCAGAGGCTTCGAGTCGCTGCAGAGTCCCTTCCGGTTCGAGGGGCCGATTCGGGATGCGGTCCACGCCCTCAAGTACAGAGGTGTCAGAGCAGCGGCCGATTCGCTGGGCGTACTGATGGCCGAGTATCTGCAAACCTCAACGATCAACGCCGATGTCCTGGTACCGGTGCCGCTCCATCCACGTCGCCTGCGCAACCGTGGTTACAATCAGTCCGCGCTGCTGTCCCGCGCCATATCCGCGCGCACATCCCTGCCTGTGCTGGACGGCCATCTCGTGCGCACCCGCAACTCCCGACCGCAGGTGGAGGTGACGTCCCGCGAGGAGCGCCGCCGCAACATCGCCGACAATTTCGATTGCCCGCGCGATGCCAGCGGCCTTATCATCCTTCTGATCGACGACGTCGCCACCACCGGCAGCACCCTGTCCGAGTGCGCCTATGCCCTCAAGAACGTTGGCGCATCCACCGTCCACGCTCTCACCCTCGCCCGCGACGCGTAGCCCCATCCCACTACACATCCTCCCTCCTCAGTTCCTTCTCCCTCTGGCAGAAAGTCAGGGAGAGGGCGCCCCCGGGAATGACAAAGACGATTGCCAAGTCTTGTCTGAACTGCGATTCGCATGTTATTGGGATTTCTCTGCGGGAGTCCCAATCCTGCTAATCTTCCAATCCAGTAAATCCTGATTCAGACAAATCGGGAATCACAGGAACTCGCGGTCGCCCCCGGAGAATCCCTTCCCACGTCGAGGGGGAGGGTTAGGGTGGGGATGAAAACTCGCTGACAGACGCCTTTCCGTCTGCCAAAGGGAACGGCAACGACCTGACCCCGGCGCGAGATGCCTTCCCTGCGCTTATCCCCGCTACGATTGACAAGGTTCGGCGCGTCTGCTGAAATTGGGCTATCACCCAGAGCAATGACAAATATGACAGATACGGAGGAGAGCGTTATGGCAGGCAGTACAATGATCTACGTCGGCGCCGAGGACAATGGCCTGTACCGCAAGGAGGCCGGGGACACCCGCTGGGAAAAGCTGGCCAAGGGAATGCCCCCCTCTCCCCAGGTGCGTGAAATCGTGGTGCATCCCAACGACTCGAAGACCATCTTCGTTGGCACCCAGCGTGGCATCTACCGTTCCACCGACGGCGGCGACAGCTTCGAGCGCATGAACATGACCGAGGGCCGCATCGTCTGGTCCATCAAGTTCGATCCCCACGACCCCAACACCATGTTCCTGGGAACCGAGGGCTCCGAGGTGTTCAAGAGCACTGACGGCGGCCAGAACTGGGTATACTGGTCCACCGTAGCCAACCCCGACGCAGTGCAGATGGCCTTCGCCACCCGCATCCTGGGCATCGGCATCGAGAGCGGCGACACCAGCCAGATGTACGCGGCTCTTGAGGTCGGCGGCGCGGCTCACAGCTCCGACGGCGGCAGGACCTGGACCATCGTCAACAGTGTCTTCGAAGGTGATGTCGACCTTCTGGACCTCCACGGCGTTACGGTGGGGACCAACGAGCAAGTCTTCATCTCCAACCGCACCGGCGTTTGGCGCACCCGCGACCGGGGCCAGACCTGGGACGACCTCCAGTTCGAGAGCTTCTCCAACATCCGTTACTCTCGCGGCGTGGAAGTCGCGCCCAACGATCCCAGCACCCTCTACGCCTGCGTCGGCCTGAACTTCGGCAGCGAAGAGGGCGGCGTGCTGCGCTCCACCGACGCCGGCGAGACCTGGAGCCGGTTCGACCAGGGAGTCCGGCCCGCCAGCACCACCTTTGGCATCGCCGTAAACGACCGCGACCCGCAGCAGGTGTACTTCTGCACCCGCAAGGGCGAGGTGTTCGGCACCCACGACGGCGGCTCGACCTGGCAGGGCCACGACCTCCCCGCCATGGCCGGCGGCGTCAAGGCCATCGCCTGCACCACCGTCTGACCCTACCGGCCGCTCTACCCACGGTGTAACCCATCCGACTGCGTCGATACTCTCGGCGCAGTCGAAGTTTAGAGGGGGCTCAGAAGTGGCGACGACAATCGGGCACGACTTGATGGCAGCAGCCGGGGCCTTGCGGCCACAGATAATCGCGGCGCGCGATGAGATGGACCGGCACCGCCGCTTGCCTGAATCCCTGGTAACCGCCATGGACGAGGCCGGCCTGTTCCGCACCTATATGCCCAGGTCCCTGGGCGGCCATGAACTTGACCCCGTCACCGCCTTCCATATAGTCGAGGAACTGGCCAAGACGGATGGGTCCGTGGGCTGGTGCGCTTTCATCGCCGGTTCCCTCAGCCTGTTCACAGGCTGGCTGGAAACCAGCGTGGCCCGCGAGATGTTCGGTACCCCGCCCACCCTGCGGGGCGCAGGTTCCTTCCGGCCGCTCGGGACCGCGACAATCACCGAAGGAGGCTACACGGTTACCGGACAGTGGGACTTTGCCAGCGGCTGCCTGCACTCCAACTGGCTCGCGCTGAACTGCGTGGTGGCCGACGAGAACGGCCCCCGCCTCAACGTCGGTGGCCCGCTGGATGGGCTACCCGAGCTCAGAATGATGTCGGTGCCCACGGAGGCCGCAAGGGTGGTTGACAACTGGTCGGTCATCGGCCTCCACGGCACCGGCAGCAACGACGTGGCTGTCACCGGGCTGTTCGTTCCCGAGAACCACACATTCGCCCTCGTCGATCCTCCCTTCGACCCCGCTCCGCTGTGCAAGTTCCGCTCGGCCATGGCGGTCACTTTCACCCCGTTGTCAGGCCACACGCTGGGCATGGCCCGCGGAGCCATGAACGCATTTCAGGAGTTGGCGGGAGCAAGCGGCACAACCATGAACATGTCCCTGCTCCGCGATCGCCCGCAAGTCCAGGAGGTCGTTGGCCGCGCCGAGGCGATTATCAGCGGCGCCAGGGCCTACGTGCTCGACTCAGCCGGCACCATGTGGGAGGCAATGCAGTCGGGAAAGGAAGATCTCGGACCAGAAGTGCTCCAGACCCGGCTGGCCGTAACCCACGCCGTCCACGAGTCGGAGCGCGCCATACACATGCTGTACCACGCCTCCGGCACCAACGCCCTGAGAAGCCGCCACCTCCTCGAGCGCTACCTCCGAGACGTAAACGCCGCCATGATGCACGCCGGAGGCCTCACAGCCAACTTCGAGCAGGGCGGCCGCGCAGCCCTCGGCCTGCCCCCTGGCGCCCCCGGCTGGTGAGGGGGAACTAGGCGGGATCACTCCCTGCCTGGCCTGGTGGCCGCGTTATTCTGCTGAGTTACTTCCAGCGGGCGGCGGGATCCTGAAAATTATTCCGCCATCCGGCGCGTGAGAATGAGACAGGAATGCATCAGTTAACCGCCTGATTTCCCCCAAGGTCTCTGCATGTTGAGTGTCGGCACGTTCCCGCGCCTGAGCGAACAGGGCATCTGTTTGTTCTCGCGCCTGGGCGAACAGGGCATCGGTATGTTCCCGCGCCTGGGCGAACAGGGCATCGGTATGTTCCCGCGCCTGCGAATGCTGATAGTCGGCGCGTTCCCTCCCGGCCTTCACTTCGCCTTCCAGTCGGCCCAAGCGCAGATACACGGGTGCTGCCAGACCTACGAAGGCAACCAAGGCTACAGCCAAAGAGGCCAAGGCGGCTATTGTCGGGGCGTCCATCCCATCATCTCTCTTTTCAAGTGCCTCATTAGGTGAAGTATAACAGCCCCCTACGGCCGCACCCACGTCTCCGACCAGGCCAGGCAGGCGGTGCTGCTCTGCTTTTCGCCCCGCATCTCCAGCGCCACATCGCCGTCAGCCTCCTCGCCGTTGATGGTGATGCGGCCAGACCGCGCGGGAATGAAGCAGCTGTAAACCCCGTGGGGACGACCGGGGGCACTGCCGGCCGGGACCGTGAGCATGAACGGCTCCAGGAAGTTGTACCAGGTCAGCGTTATCTGCTCATCGTCGTTTTCCACCGTCTCCGTCCAGAAGGTGAAGGTGTCGCCCTTCCTGCTGAACTCGGCGTCGATCACCGGTATCGATTGGTCGGCGAACTCGGGGAACAGCAGGCTCTCGATCTCCTCCTGCAGCCAACGCGCCAGGGCGATGTTGTCGGCGTAAATCCGCACGCCGTCGACCAGTTCGCTCTTCAGGAAGAGCACATGTCCCGCGCCGCTGGGAGAATACAGCACACGCCAATGGCTGGACCTGGTCGTCTGCTCCTCCCCCTCCACGAGCCTGATGAACGAATTTTCACCGGTTAGCAAGATGTGGTTGGGATCGATCGGGTTTGCCGTCGTCATAATGCGGGCCTCCTGTTTCTATCAGTTCTGCCGAGACCATATCTGTCCTCGGTGTAGAAGATCCTGGGGAAGAATTCACCCGTAAACCATCTCGCGCGCATCCCCGCCAGGGATACGTAGGCCGTGGCACAGCCGCCGAGGCCGAAATTAATCCCCACCAGCAGAATGCCGGCCCACAGCACATTTGTGAACATCAGGAAGAGGGCCGCGCCGCCGAGCAGCAGCGTCAGAACGAAGCCTGCGACCATCCCCCGGTAGCCCTGCCGGCACAGCCTGCTGAAGTACTTGAGCTCGGTTTCCGAGTCTACCTTCAACCGCTCGGAAGCCAGCCCCATAATCCGGTCCACCGCCCCCGGAACGATGCTTTCGTAGTGAATGATCACATCATCGGACGGCAGCGTTCCCAGCTGGGTATCCGCGACCACTGAAACCCGGCGGGGAATGAACTCGACCTCGGAGAGCCTGTTGGCCTCCTCAGTTTCGAATGTTGCTATGGAGTCGCGCACGTACCTGTCGATTACCTGGCGGCTCCTGTCCGAGTCACTGCTCTCAAATTCGTTTTCAAAGAAGACGCGCTTCTCTTTGTGCCTTACCGCCAGGAACAGGGACCACCAATCGAAAACTCGGACCAGGCCCTCGAAGAAAGCCGTGGTTGGCGTGGCGCGAGTGCTGAATATGAGGTGCATTGCCGGGCATCACATCCAGGAAGGAATATGTCTGATTTCCCTTTGCCTATTTTAACCGGCAGGGTACAAATGACAACGCCGCCGCTGGGTTGCGCGGCGGCGTTGCCTCTCAGTACCAAGGGATTGGGCTAGTCCTCTTTGGAGGGGAACCAGTCCTGCTTCCAGGGGAAGTTCCCATCGGCGGAGTCGTAGGCCGGCAGACCCGCGTCGACCCGTTCCCGGTAGGGGCTGGTGATGGGCTCGCGGTACGGGTAGATGCCACCCTCGTAGACCTCGGGGCCCTTCTTGAAGTGCTTGGCCTCGTCCAGTGTCTCGATGAACGGAGCGTTCATGTCGTACAGCTGGTCCACGGTCTTGGGACGCGGGCCGGCCTTGGAGACGTGGCCATACAGTTCGCGCCCGATGATGCGCTCGGCGGTCCAGACACTGTCAATCAGCTTGTCGATGTCGACGCCGGTCTCGATGCCCATGTCCTCCATCATGTGGAGCAGGTCCTCGGTGGGAGCCATGCCGGTGGCCCGTCCGTTTCCGCAGTAGGGGCAGCCGCCGAACCCGCCGATCGTGCCGTCAAGCTCCAGCGTGTCGTCGGGGCCCAGGGTCCGCATGGCGGCGTAGGCCGACGCGATGGCCATGTTGCGCCCGTTGTGCAAGTGCAGCCGGATGTGGTCGATCTCCGGCCAGCGCTCCTTGACCCGGTACAGGCTCTCCTCGACCTTGGCCGGCGTGCAGTGGCTCATCGGGTCACCCATGGAAACGCTGCGGACATCGATACCCACCTCGTCCCACATCGCGTGTTCCTTTTCCAGCAGGGTCATCAGGTTGTCCACCGGGAACTCGCCCAGGAAGTTGGAACCCCAGCTGGCGTTGCAGCCGATACCTGCCTCCTTGACGTTCAGTTCCTGGGCCTGCGCCACGCGCTGTGGCCACGTCTCCATTTCCTGCATCTGCGAGCGGTTGGTGTTCCGGCGGGTGAAAACATCGCACATGTGGGCAGAGAGACGCGGGTAAGGGTCGCGCTCGATGGTCAGCGGCGGCGAGTACTGCCGTGCGCGCTCCACGCCGCGGGAGTTCAGGGCCAGAGCGGTGTAGGTGACTCCGGGCTTGGGCGTGAACCGGGTGACGATCTCGTCAATGCGCTCCATCTGGGGTGTCCACTTTGGGCTGACAAAGGATCCGACCACGATGTTCTTCAGTCCGGTGCCGGAAAGCTGGTCAAGGAGCTCAACCTTGTCATCGACGGATATGTTGGCGTCCTCAATCTGCATGCCTTCGCGCATGCCTTCCTCTTTGTACACTACCTTCGGATAGCTGGGCATTTGGGCCTCCTGAAAGGGCGGGTATGGATATTTCCAGCAATGTAAACAGGCGGCGCGCAAGCCGCCGATTTGCAGCGATTGTAGGGTTGCGCCTTGCTGGCTGTCAATCGCAAGGAACTGCGTCATTTTTCGGCAACGAAAAGGGCGCGGTCTCGAATAACCGCGCCCGCTTGCTCACTGGAACAGTCCCTTCCGCGGGCAGTGGATCAGTTCTGAGGGCCGAATACGTAGTCCACGCCGTCAACGTGGCAGTCCTGGCATCCCCCCAGCATGCCCGCCCTGTCGTCGCTTCCATCGGTCGTATTCTTGAGCCAGAACCAGTCCCCGTTGTCCGGGTCGTAGCCTTCCTGCTTGTACATGACGGTGATGGCAGCCAGGTCACCGGCGGGGGTGTGGTTTTCCTTGACGATGATGGCTCCCTCGGGCATGGTACCGCCTACGGCGTTGAAGGCGGCATCGTTCATACGGATGGTCAGCAGGGCGCCGTGTGGATCCTCACCCGGGTACTTTTCGGTGGAGTCCGGCCAGAGAGACCAATTCGCTTGGTAGTCCTCCTCCTCGAGGTATGCCAGCATCGAAGCCTCGGTGGTCTCGGGCAACTTGCCTTCCTCAGATCCGGTACAGGCAGCCATTGCCATTACGATGCCCATACTCAGGAGGGTCACAGCCAGAAGCAATTTCATGGGTGTACTCTTATTCCGCACTACGTTGTGAACATAAAGACTCTGGGGAATCCTAGCGTTGGCGTATGCCGAATTACACAGAAATATATGGATTATTCGTGAAAGCTTTTTCACAATTTTTCCACAATTGCGCTTCCCGTACGGCCATGGTAACGCTGGCTGCTGACCGTTTCAGAGCGGTAGATGTTGACACTCTTGAAGTGCCGCTCCTATAATCCCGCCTGAGTCCAGTCCGCAAGAGCCGGTTGGCGATGCGGTCTTCCAGGGCCTTAAAAAAAGAATGTTCCGGGCACGTAGGGGAGCTCGGTTGAGCCGGGCTGAGAGGGTGGCCGCATGCCACCGACCCTTGCGAACCTGATCTGGGTAATGCCAGCGTAGGGAATCGGCTTTGGTACTGTATCCATCGAGAGCCGCCAGCCATCTTCGCTGGCGGCCTTTTCTTTTTGACGAAATATCTCCCAATGATTTCTCATACCCTTCGATATAAAGCTAGGAGGAGCGCAATGGTACAGACTGAGTACACCAGCCAGTTCCAGGGCAAGTCAAGTTTCCCGGCCAGCAATAAAGTCTATAAAGAGGGTTCCAAGCCCTCCATTCAGGTGCCTTTCCGACAGGTGGCCCTCACCCCGACCACGGGACGCTTCGGCCAGGAAGACAATCCGCCCCTGAACATCTACGACACCAGTGGCCCCTACTCAGATCCCACCGTGCACCTCGACCTGCAGCAGGGCCTCCCAGCTCTACGTCGCGAGTGGATCATGTCCCGCGGCGATGTCGAGGAATACGACGGCTATGGCGTTCCTCTCCGCGGCAAGAACGTGGCCCAGCCCTTTCCGGGGCTGACCCGTAAGCCGCTGCGGGCCAAGCCGGGTATGGCCCCGACGCAGATGCGCTACGCCCGCGAGGGTGTCGTGACCCAGGAAATGGAGTTCATCGGCATTCGCGAGGGCATCGACCCCGAATACGTCCGCGACGAAATCGCCCGCGGCCGCGCCATCATTCCGTCCAACATCAACCACCCAGAGTCCGAGCCGATGATCATTGGCCGCAATTTCCTGGTCAAGGTCAACGCCAATATCGGCAACTCGGCCGTCACTTCCTCCATTGAAGAAGAGGTGGAAAAGATGCTCTGGGCCACCAAGTGGGGCGCAGACACCGTGATGGACCTCTCAACCGGACGGGACATCCACACCACCCGCGAGTGGATCCTGCGCAACTCCCCCGTCCCCATCGGCACCGTGCCCATCTACCAGGCTCTGGAAAAGGTGGGCGACGACCCTGCCGAGCTGACTTGGGAGTTGTACCGCGAGACCCTGATCGAGCAGGCCGAGCAGGGCGTGGACTATTTCACCATCCACGCCGGCGTGCGGCTCCAGTACGTGCCGCTGACCGCCAACCGAATCACCGGCATCGTGTCCCGGGGCGGCTCCATCATGGCCGGCTGGTGCCTGGCCCACCACCAGGAAAACTTCCTCTACACCCACTTCGAGGAAATCTGCGAGATATTGCGGGCATACGACGTCTCGTTCTCTCTCGGCGACGGACTGCGCCCCGGCTGCATCGCCGACGCCAACGACGAGGCCCAGTTCGGCGAGTTGGAGACGCTGGGTGAACTGACCAAGATCGCCTGGGAGCACGACGTCCAGGTAATGATCGAGGGCCCGGGCCATGTCCCCATGCACAAGATCAAGGAGAACATGGACAAGCAGCTGGAGGTGTGCCACGAGGCGCCCTTCTACACCCTCGGCCCGTTGGTAACGGACATCGCTCCGGCCTACGACCACATCACCTCCGGCATCGGCGCGGCCATGATCGGTATGTTCGGTACCGCGATGCTGTGCTACGTCACTCCCAAGGAGCACCTCGGCCTACCGCACCGCGAGGACGTGAAGACCGGTGTCATCACCTACAAGATCGCTGCCCACGCCGCCGACGTCGCCAAGGGACACCCCATGGCTCAGCAGTGGGACGACGCTCTCTCCAAGGCCCGGTTCGAGTTCCGTTGGGAGGACCAGTTCAACCTGGCCCTCGACCCAGACACGGCCCGCGACTACCACGACGAGACGCTGCCCGCCACGGGCGCCAAGGTGGCCCACTTCTGCTCTATGTGCGGCCCCAAGTTCTGTGCCATGAAAATCACCCAGGACGTTCGGGAGTTCGCCAGGGACCGCGGGGTGTCGGTCGAAACCGCCTTCGATACAGGGATGGAGGAAAAGTCCCAGGAGTTCCGCGAGGCCGGAGGCCGCATCTACCAAAAGGCCTAGCGGCGCCTGAACCCAATCAAATGGCATTGACGGGGGCGATTTGCAAATCGCCCCCTTTTTGTTGATGATAAGAATGGACCAATGACGGAGGATTTATCGATGGCCATCTATTTTCTGCTGGGCAGGCTGAGCGGCGAGGGCCAACGCATGCTGCATTCCAATCCCGACCTCGTCTCCGACACCGCGGCAACCCTCGAGGTCGAAGGCGCCAAAATTCTGGGACAATACGCTGTCCTCGGACACTACGATTTCATCACTATGGTGCTGGCCGACGAGAACGAGGCAGTGGCCCGGCTGTCGGCTGAGTTCGGCGCACGCACCGGTCTCCACTTTGAAACGCTGTCCGCAGTGGCTGTAGGCTTCCTGGCCGACAACGACCCGTCCGGCGAGACGCCCGACCGCACATCCGTGGAGTTGGGCATCGGCGGCGGCAGCAACGGGGGTCATGACAATGCTTGACGTGAACGGCCCCAGGCTGAACGCCGCTCGGGAACTATTGCAAGCCGCTCGTGATGAATTCTCCCGCGCCGAGGAAGCACAGGGTGGAGCTGCCGTAATCGGCCTGCGCAATTCCTGCGGGAAGGGCTGGTTGGCCGTGGTCGAAGCGATAAGTGCCCACTTCTTGAATCAGGGAGTCCCGGAGTCGGAACTACCAGACAAAGAACGCGGAATGAGATTTTTCGTAAGTCGATATATGAGCCGGGAACTCCGTAGGAGCTACAACGACCTGTGGAAAACATTTCACGTTGACGGCTACTACGAGGGCATCGTTGAATTTGACGAGATGCCGGAACGATTCGAAGAGCTTGAAGAATTCATTGATACTATCGAAGCGCCCGCCGGCCGGTGACGGCCCAAGTCAGCCCGAAGGTGAACCGCCGCTATGACGACAACGAAGAGAAAGCTGTTGACCGCAGAAGACCTGCTTGAACTGCACAGCAAGGGAATAAAGGGCGAACTCATCAGGGGGGTATTGGCGGAGACAGTGTCAACTGGAGTAGAACACGGCAAGATCACCGCGAAGTTCACCATAAAGATAGGTATCTTTGTAGAACCGAAGAAGCTGGGAACCATTGTAACGTCGGATTCAGGGGTGCTGGTCGGAAGTAATCCAGACGTAGTTCGAGAGCCTGACGTTGCATTCACTTCCGCCGAGAAAATGCCGCTGGACACTCGCATACGCGGTTATTCGGAAGTGCCCCCTGATTTGATTGTTGAGGTTATGTCTCCCGGCGATTCCGTCAGAGCGCTGTATGACAAGGCACACATGTGGCTGCGTAACGGTGTAATCATCGTATGGGTGGCCGACCCGGACTCACGGACTGTGGATGTGTACCGCCAGGACGGCACAGTTGTTACGCTCAGCGAGGATGACACGCTCGACGGCGACCCCGTGCTCCCGGGATTCACCCTGCTGGTCCGAGAGGTGTTCGAGTAACCGCCTGCGGCTGCCGAAAACGGTGTGATCGAGACCTTTACGCGCCAGCTAGACTCGCTCCATTGGGCGAGTTTTTCTTTTGTGCGCCTGCGCTATAATGAACGTTGGTCTCATTGGTCTCAGTTGCGCCTTGGGCCAGTTCCTCGTTCCCAACCCTAGCCTTGGTGGTCGTAGCCTATGTTCAGCCCTGTTTCCAGCCGTGTAAGTTTCCCCGAGTTGGACGCCCGCATCCTGGAGCATTGGAAGGAACGCGACGTCTTCCGTCGCGCCGGCACCGAGCGCGAGGGATCCCCTCGATTCATGCTCTACGACGGGCCGCCAACAGCCAACGGAAGCCCCGGCATCCACCACGTCCTGGCGCGCATATTCAAGGACGTCATGTGCCGCTACAAGACCATGAAGGGCTATCAGGTGCTGCGCAAGGGCGGCTGGGACACCCACGGTCTCCCGGTGGAGCTGGGCGTGGAGCAGGAACTGGGGCTGACCAGCAAGCGCGACATCGAGGAATATGGCATCGAGGAGTTCAACCAGAAGTGCCGCGAGAGCGTCTTCCGCTACGTCCGCGAGTGGGAAGAGATGACCGACCGCATCGGCTTCTGGGTGGACATGGACGACCCCTACGTCACCCTCGAGAACGACTACATTGAGTCCGGCTGGTGGATCCTCAAGACCCTGTGGGACCGTGGCCTGCTGTACCAGGGCATGCGCGGCACTCCCCACTGCCCACGCTGCGTCACCAGCCTGAGCTCCCACGAGCTCGCCCTCGGCTACCAAGAGGACACCCCCGACCCGTCGGTGTTCGTAAAGTTCCGCGTCGAATCCGCGGGGTCGCGTTCATCCATTCCGGAAGCGCTCAACGGAAGTGGGACACCGGCCTACCTGCTGGCATGGACCACCACGCCCTGGACTCTACCCGGCAACACCGCCCTGGCCGTCGACCCGGACTCCGACTATTCAGTGGTTGAGCTGGAGGGAGACAGCGGCACCGAGCGCCTCGCGCTGGCCACGGCATTGGTTGAGGACAACATTCGGCAGGAGCACACCGTCGTCGGGACGCTGCCAGGTAGCCAGCTCGTTGGGCTGGCATACTCACCGCTGTATGCTCCGGCCAAATACGGCTCCAGAATCAGCCGTTTCGAGTCAGGCATCCTTGCAACCGTGGAGGAGAGCGGCTACTCCACACGGGTCGTCGCCGCCGATTTCGTCTCCATGGAAGACGGCACTGGCATCGTCCATATCGCGCCAGCCTTCGGCGACGAAGACCTTGGCCTTGGCCGTGAGAAGGGCCTGAACTTCGTGCAGCCAGTCGACCTGCAGGGAATCATCACCGGCGACTACCCCTTTGCCGGCAAGTTCGTCAAGGACGCCGATCCCGAGATCATGGCGGATCTCAAGGAGCGGGGCCTCCTGCACCACAGGGACATCTACCACCACACCTACCCGTTCTGTTGGCGCTGCGATACGCCCTTGCTCTACTACGCCAAAAGCTCCTGGTACATCCGCACCTCAGCGCAAAAAGACGACCTGGTCGAAATCAACAGCCGCATCAACTGGTATCCCGACCACATCAAGGAGGGCCGGTTCGGCGAGTGGCTGCGCAACAACGTCGACTGGGCAATCTCCCGCGAGCGCTACTGGGGTACACCCATCCCCATCTGGCATTGTGACAGCTGCAGCAACCAGGTCTGCGTCGGCGGGCGCGACGAACTCAGGGACCGACTCGGCGCCAGCGGCGAGTCCGTGGACGGCCTCGACCTGCACCGCCCCTACGTCGACGAGATCACCTTCCCCTGCGACCAGTGCGACGGGACCATGTCGCGCATCCCGGAGGTCATGGACTGCTGGTTCGACTCGGGCGCAATGCCCTTCGCCCAGTCTCACTATCCATTCGAGAACCCCGACATGGAGCAGGACGGGTTGTTTCCCGCCGACTATATCTGCGAGGCCGTCGATCAAACCCGTGGATGGTTCTACAGCCTCCACGCCCTCTCCACCCTGCTGAAGGGCGAGCCGTCCTACAAGAACGTCATCTGCCTCGGCCTGATCCTCGACGAACACGGCCGCAAGATGAGCAAGCGCGTCGGAAACGTCGTCGAGCCGCTGCCCCTGCTGGACGAGCATGGCGCAGACGCACTGCGCTGGTACCTGTTCACCGCATCCCAGCCCGGTGAGGCACGGCGGTTCTCCTCCCGGCTGGTCAACCAGACACTGCGCCAGGTGCTGCTGACCCTCTGGAACATTTACTCGTTCTTCACCGGCTACGCGGCCATCGACAAGTTCGACCCAACGCAGAAGCCCGACGGCTGGAAGCCCGAAAACGAGCTGGACCGCTGGGTGCTCTCCGAGCTGAACGAACTGGTCGCCGAAGTCGACCGCTGCATGGAGAACTACGACCCGACCAACGCCGGCCGGCGCATCCAGGAGTTCGTCGACCGCCTGTCCAATTGGTACGTCCGCCGCAGCCGCCGCCGCTTCTGGCGCAGCGATGAGGGCGACGCCGACAAGCTGTCCGGCTACATCACCCTGCACACCTGCCTGGTCACCGTGGCCAAGCTGATGGCGCCGCTGGCCCCATTTGTGGCCGAGGAGCTCTATCAGAACCTGGTCTGCACCGTAGACCCCGACGCCCCCGACAGCGTACACCTGGCCAACTACCCCGTAGCCGACGCGTCGCTGGTGGACAACGACCTGATGGAGGCCACCCGCCTGGCCATGCGCATTTCCAGCATGGGCCGCTCCGCCCGTTCCAAGTCCGGCCTCAAGGTGCGGCAGCCCCTGGCCTCCGCCGCCATCCGCACTCGCACCCCGTCGGAGCGAGCCTTCGTCGCCCAGGTACGCCCACAAATCATCGACGAGCTGAACATCAAGGACATCGAACTTCTCGACGACGACTCCAGCCTGCTGCGCCAGGCCCAGGAGCTGGCTGGCGGCGAACCGGAGGCTGTGGTGTCCGTCGGCCACTACACCGCATCCCTGGAGGCGGGCTACTTGGTGGCCGTCAATGGCGAGATCACGCCCGAGCTGGCCGAGGAGGGCCTGGCCCGTGAACTGGTACACCGCATCCAGGGCCTCCGCCGCTCCGCCAATTTCGAGGTCACCGACCACATCGAGACCTGGTACGACGGCCCCGAGGAACTGTCTGCGGTGATGCGAGGCAACTTCGCCGCCTACATCCGCGAGGAAACACTCAGCAACGCAGTGGAGGCTGGCTCGCCCCCCGAGGATTCCAAGTCCGAAACGGCCAAGATAGAGGGCCAGGAAATGACCTTGGCCGTGCGTCGTGCTTAGACTTTCTGCGCCTCTGCCTCCCATCATAGTCCCCTCTCCCTCCGGGAGAGGGTTAGGGTGAGGGCGTCCCCTTGCCGGAACTGCCCGAAGTCGAAAGCGTACGGCGCAGCCTGCTGCGCTCAGAACTGGCCGGTCGAACAATAACCCGCGCCGACATCAGCTGGGCAAAAACCGTCAAGCACCCGACAGCGGAGGAACTGGCAAACTCCGTGGTGGGCCGGACCATCGAGGACGTGGGGCGCCGCGCCAAGTACCTGCTCTTCCCCCTGGCAGGCGAACCAACGGCAACACTCGTTGCTCACCTGGGAATGACCGGCAACCTGGTGGTGCAGCCGGGCGATCTGGACCCGCACGCCATGACCCGCCACGCATTCGCGCTCGACGACGGACGAGAGCTGCGGTTCATCGACGGCCGCAAGTTCGGCAAGCTGTGGCTGGCTGAAGACCTCGGCAAGATACTGCCGCCCCTCAGTCCCGAACCCCTGGGCGACGAGTTCACGACCGAGTGGCTGTCGGACGCCTTCAGGAAACGCAGCGCCCCGGTCAAGGCGCTGCTGCTGGAGCAATCAATCGCCGCCGGCGTGGGCAACATCTACGCCGACGAGGCACTGTTCCTTTCCGGCATCCGCCCCAACCGTCCGGCGTCGGAGCTGTCGGCGGACGAGGTGGTGCGGCTGCGGCAGGGCATCATCGACTGCATCAACGCCGGCTTTGCCGTGTACGACAGGGTCAGGGAGCAGCGCTGGCCCGAACCGCCCGAGCCCATGGGCACCTGGAGCCACCCCCGAGATGCCGCCACGCCCTGCCCCAACTGCGGCGGCGAGATGCAATCAACCCGCATCCGCGCCCGCGGCACCTGGTTCTGCCCCAACTGCCAAGCCTAGCGCGGGCAAAGTATGGAGTGTAACCAATCCCCTCCCCCTGAGGGGGAGGGTTAGGGTGGGGGTGAAAAGGTTGTGTAAAGAAAAGCGCCGAGATACCAGGCACTGCAATTGAAATAGTTCCTTGGTCAGCCAAGTACCGCCTTGAGTGCTTCCAAACTGTCGTACTTTCCATGCCCTTCTCGGTTCCTTCCCTCTTCCATCGCCTCAATGGTTTCGGCGTTGGGGATGTGCGGAGAGAACGGGTCGCTGCAAATGCCGGTAACCCGCTCGTAAAACATCGTGATTGCCTCATCCACCGTCATTCCCCATTCCGAAAAGCGGGCCTCAGCTCTCTTTCTTAGATCCGGTTCGATACGGAGGCGAACTATCGCCCCTTCAGCCCTTGGACACCTCCGAATTTCCTCCGTGTTCTCTGTGCCCTCTGTGTTGAATTATCTACAGCGCCGTGCCGTAAATGTGCGTCGGCACGACTATGATGGCTGAGCGGCGGTCGGCAACCATGGCGGCGTCGTACTCGTCCCAGTTGGAGTGCTCCTCCCCGGCGGCGACACGGTAGACGTCGCGCAGGGTCAGGCGCAGTTCGTCGGCGTCTGTGTTGTTGGCCGAGACGATGCGGGCCTGTCCCTCCAGCACCACGAAGGGCCGCCACTCCTCCGCCGAGACCAGCAGCGTGCAGTTGGGGTTGCGACGCAGCAGGTGCAGCTTGGCGCGCGTCTCTGTGACGGAAAACGCGACCCCGTCCTGGTAGGCGCCGCAGGTGATGATGCTCATCTGCGCTGCGCCATTGCGCCGAAATGCGGTCAGCACTCCCTGGTGATTGTTGGTGCAAAACTCGCGAACATTGTCTGGCAGCATTGTGTCCCCTCTTGAATTTCAAAGTCGAGACCCGTTGGTCCTGCGCTTGTCGTAGAACCGACTGATTACCGAAGGGCGGTTGGGACCTATCCCGGAAATCCCCTCCCCCTTCGTGAGAGGTCTAGGGTGAGGGCGTTCCCCCGTAATTCCGCGTAAGCGATTACGGTCAGTACGACCTGTTTTCCTTAGGACTGAGTATTTGCCACCCACCCCTCAGAATTCAACCTCGTACATGTGGTACCTGGTGTTATACATTTCCAGCGACTGGTACACCCTCTGGGCCCTGGTGTTCTCCTGCTCCACGTACAGGCGCAGCCCGCAGGCGCCCCCGGCGGCCCGCGCCATCTCCTCCACCCTGCGGTGCAGCGCAGTGTAAACGCCTCGCCGACGGAAATCCGGGTGGACATGGACGCTCTGGATCCACCACCACAGCCCGTTCCGCCAGTCGCTCCACTCGTAGGTCACCATCAACTGCCCTGCCAGCTGACCGCCGATTTCGGCGACCAGGTAGAACCCCAGGGAGTCGTCGGCCAGCACCGCCGCCACTCCGGGACCCACGATCTCCGGGGCAAGCGCCATGCCCTCAGTCTCATGAGCCATCGCGATGTTGGACTCCGCGATGAAACCAGCGTCGGTAGTCTCGGCCCGGCGAATTTGAATGTCTTCAACCATGAGCGTAGTTTAGCAGAGTGCCGGTAGATGAGAGGGGTGGCTTTTGTTGTTCGGAGTCCGGTTTGGAGGCAGCCTCGTTGGTGGAGAGAGTATAATTGGAGGGGGCTGAAGAGTGTTTGTAGGCAGGGGCGTGTAACCGATGTTTGAGAACCTGACGGAACGGCTCACCGGCATTTTTAACCGGCTGTCCAGCAAGGGACGGCTGACCGACAAGGACATCGACGAAGCGCTGTCGCTGGTGCGCCGGTCGCTGCTGGAGGCCGACGTCAACTTCCGTGTGGCCCGCGATTTCGTGGCCCGCGTCAAGGAGCGCGCCCAGGGCTCCGAGGTGCTGGAGAGCCTCACTCCGGGACAGCAGGTCGTCAAGATCGTACACGAGGAGTTGACGGAACTCCTCGGCGGCGGGACCACGGGTACGGTCCGCTCCGGCATAACCCTTTCCAGCCAGGCCGTATCCCCCCTGATGCTGGTCGGACTGCAGGGCTCCGGCAAGACGACCACTGCCGCCAAGCTGGCCCTCGAGCAGCGCAAGCAGGGACACCGTTCGCTGCTAATCGCCGCCGACCTGCGCCGTCCCGCCGCCATCCAGCAGCTGGAGACGCTGGGGAACCAGCTGGACATTCCTGTCTACTCCGAGGATCCCAAGTCCTCCAACGCCGTCAAAGTGGCGCGCAACGGGCTGGCCCGGGCCGCCGAGCTGGGAGTGAACTGGGCCATCGTCGACACCGGGGGCCGCCTGCAGATCGACGACGAACTGATGGAGGAGCTGGAGGAAATCCGGGACGCCGTGAGTCCCCACGAGACACTGCTGGTGGTCGACGCCATGACCGGCCAGGACGCGGTCAATACCGCCGAGGGCTTCCACCAGCGAGTGGGCCTCACAGGGCTGATCATGAGCAAGATGGACGGCGACGCCCGCGGCGGCGCTGCGCTGTCCATCACCCGCGTGACCGGTGTGCCCATCAAGTACATGGGCGTTGGAGAGCGACCCGACGGGCTGGAGGTCTTTCACCCGGACCGGCTGGCCTCCCGCATCCTGGCCATGGGCGACGTGCTGACGCTGATCGAACGTGCCCAGGAAGCCGTCGACGAAAAGACCGCAAAGGAAATGGAGCGGAAGATCCGCCAGGCCAGCTTCGACCTCAACGACTTCCTCGACCAGCTCCAGAACGTCAAGAAGATGGGATCAATGGACCAGTTGCTGGAGATGATCCCGGGGATGGGCAGTTCGACCAAGAAAATGATGGCGGGCGACCTGGACGAGGGCAGGCTCAAGCGAATAGAGGCCATCATCCAGTCCATGACGCCCGATGAGCGCCAGCGCCCCGACATCATCAACGGCAGCCGACGGCGCCGCATTTCGAAGGGCAGCGGCACCACTCCGCAGGACATCAACCAGCTGCTGAACCAGTTCAAGCAGACCCAGAAACTGGTCCGCCAGATGTCCCGCTCCCGCAACCCCTCCAACCTAATGAAAATGTTCAGCCGCTAACCCCGCCGCTACACCATCCCGGAACGCATGGCGGCGAACAGGTAAGCGGTGGCGTAGCTACGCCAGGGGCGCCAGCGCTCCGCCAGCTGCTCCACCTCCGCATCGGTAACCGGCTCACCATCCCGGAGCAGGCTCGAAATGCCGCGCCGCAGCGCCAGGTCACCCAGCGGCAGCGCGTCGGGCCGGGCCAGGCCACGTACCAGCGCCCATTGCGCCGTCCATCTGCCGATGCCGCGCAGTTGAATCAGGCGGCTAACGAATTCATCATCGGGCAGGCGCTCAAGCTCCGGCCATTCCGGCTCAAGAGCGACCTGGGATATGCCATGCACGTACTCCGACTTGCGCTGCGTCAACTTCAGCGTCCGCAACTCGCCGGGAGTGGACGCCGCGATCACCTCGGGACGAGGGAAAGCGAAGTAGGTGACTCCGTCGAACTCTGCCGTACTGCCGAAGCGCTCGATCATCAGCACACGCATGGCCCTGGCAACGCTGGCTGAGATCTGCTGACCCAGGATAGCCAGCACAAGCGACTCGAAGAGCGTCGCGGTGCGTGGCAGGTGCAGTCCGTTGAACCTCTCCGCCAGCTCAGCCATGGGAGGGTCGGACGCGGCCAGAGCGTAGAACGATCCAAGGTCCTGGTCCGTACCCAGCATCCACCGCAGCTGGGAGGCAGCCAGCTCCGCATCCGAATCACCCAGCGACTCGCCTCGAAGTTCCACCGCGACCTCCGGTGCGTCCACGCTGCCGGTGGAGCGGACTGAGGCCAGAGCCAGCTTGCCGTCAAGGTCCAGCAACCTGCGATAGACCTCGCCATCCATGCTGTCGGCGCCGCTGCGAGCCTGAAAGTAGGTGTGGTATCCCGCCGTCAGCTCGAAATCGAATGGAGGTACGGGATGCAGTCGGATGTCCAGTGACTCGGCCGCCATGCTCACCCATCTCCCAGGGGGCCGGAGCCCAGGACGGTGTACCGGGCGCCCGAGGGGTGCAGTTCGCTCCGCATCACATCCACGTGCTCGACCTGCCACGCCAGGGAGGCAGGCGGAGCGAGTCCAGACACCACCGCGCCAATGCGAGCGAGCTGGCTGTCCGAGACACTGCGCCGGGGCCGGCCCAGGGTGATGTGCGGGCGGAATGGCCGCTGCTCCGGAGCGTAGCCCAGCGCGTTTATCGCGTCCTCGGCAGCCTGCTGCAGCGACGAGAGGGCGTCCATGTCTCCGCCGACACCGGCCCACAGTACGCGGGGCTTGCGCCGGTTGGGAAACATGCCCAGCCCTGTGAGTTTCAGCCCAAACGCCGGATGTGCGCAGGCAACCTCCCGTATGCACTCCAGCAGCGACGGAACGTTGATGGACGGTATGTTGCCCAGGAACTTCAGTGTCAGGTGCATTCCATCGGGCCTTGCCCATTGAATGCCCTCGGGCACTTCCTGCCTGATGCGCTCCACGGCATCGATGAGGGCCTCCCGCGCCTCTGTCGACAAGCCAACGGAGACGAATACCCGAACGGAATCCGACGGCGACGCCACTAGTCGCTATCCCCGGGATGCAGCGCGCGTCTCAACGTGGAGCGGGCCGCCACCAGGTCAATGTATGACTTGACCGAGCAGTCGAGATCGCTGCCTTCGGTGTAAACGGCGAGGGCAACACTGTTTACCCGGCCTTCCCTGCGGTATTGCTCGGCTTGCTGGTGCGCGCCGTTGTCATAGACGGCGATGGACAGTCCACCCAGGTCCTTTACCAGCCGGAAGCAGGGAACGTCGGTCTCGCCGTCCCCGATGTAGATCATGTTTTGGAATGGCACAGGCCGTTGCTCCGGCGGCACGAACTTGTTGATTACCGAACTGTCCTCAAGGTCGTGGGCCCCCTTGTTAACACGGAACAAGTACTGGGTCTTGGTGGTGAAATTGATGGCCACAGCAGGCCAGACGGCAAATCCTTTCTGATCGTAAAGGAACTTGGAAGCATAGATATGGGCAAACCTGTCAGCAATGGATGTGCCCTCGATGATCTCCGAGTTGCCCGACGAAATCACGTAGTGCTCCACACTCACGCCGCTCTTCCGTCCATACCCATCGATGCGATCAAACCAATCTTCGACGCCAGGAAAGAACTCGATCTCGTGGCTCTTGGCAACAAGGTCATCCCGTCTCACCGGCCTGCCTGCTGCCCTGGCCTTCTCCAGCATCACAAACATGTAGGTGAGAATGCCGTCGGCGTGATGCTCTCTGGCCAGGGCGTCAACCTCCGTCCAGAAATCCGATGCGGTCATCCCAATATCGGGTATAAATTGACGTTCCTGCATGTTGCCTGGGGCCAGCGTTCCGTCGAAGTCGTAGATTATGGCCAGCGGTATTGTCCGCTCGGGCATCGATCGCTCCTGAATGTGCGATAGGGTTCTACATTATGTCAAAGGAGTCAAACCGATGCTACTGCAGCTCCAGAAGGATCGCTGCAGTCTTGTCATACCACACCGTAAGGTCACCGACGGAGTACCTGGCATTGGCCGGGCTGGGGTTCGGCACAACAAACACGCTGCTGGGACCTATGGTGCGAGACTGCAAGCCCAGATCAGGAGACGCCCTTTCACCCTCGCCATATTGCAGGTAGGCCTTGTATGCCATCAGCCCGTGGAAGCAGACCAGCCTAGGCGCGCAGTCCAGCAGTCTTTCCCGCAGGCGCGGCGCCCAAAGTCGGTAGTCGGCGACCTTCAACGCGTTGCCCTGCGGCGTCGGGCGCTTCACCACATCGGTGAAACCGATGCCGTGCTCCAGAAGCAGCGCATCGTCAGACGGAGTACATTCCCGGCCCAGCGCGGCGGGCAGCAGCGAAGATCGGTTGAAGGCCGGCCAGAACCGGTTGCGGGGGTTGGCGAAATAGTGCCCCTCACGCGCAGAGTACTCCGAGGGATTCAGCCCAACGAACACCAGGGCCAGCCCCGGCGCCAGGAGGTCGGGCAGCGTGTGTAGTTCCGGGTAGTCGTCAGGTTCGGTCATGCTGCCATCACACTTCCCGCAGACCGAGCAGGCGTACGGCGTTTTCGCCCAGGATCCGCCGGCGGTCACTCTCCGCCAGGGGCTGTGCAGCAACTTCTGCCAGAGGTCGCGACGGTCGCATCAGCGGGTAGTCCGACGCAAACAGGATGCGTTCCGACCCCACCAGTGATGCCACGGTGGGGTAAATCTCCGGGCGGTAGAGAAACGGCGAGGCCGCCGAATCGAAGTAGACATTGGACAGCGCGGCGCCCACTTCGGGCATCAGCGAGTAGAACGGCAGCCCGCCTCCCCAGTGGGCGCAGATGATAGTGTTCTCCGGAAAGTTTTGAATGAACTGCCAGACCTTGTCGGGCGTGGTCGCGCCCTTGCCGGGGTAGCGGTGCCCAGCGGGCTCGGAGCAGTGGACCAGAACCGGCAGAGACAGTTCGCGAGCGAGGTCCATCGCCGGTTCCATCGTTGCCGAGTCGGTGATATCAAAGTCCTGCGTGTCGGGGTGTAACTCGCCGATACCTCGCAGCCCGGCGTCGGCGCAACGCCATGCTTCCGCAACGGCCGCGTCACCCCAGGCCGGGTTGACCGACGCAAACCCTGTCAACCGATCCGGATCTTTGCGAACTGCCTCAATGATGTAGTCGTTGGCCTCAACCGCCACATTGTAGTCGCTCCAGCCCATTCCCATGACCACCGAGTGGTCCACGCCGTCACGCTCCATTGCTTCCAGCAATTCCGGAGCCCCGGTAATGCGGGCAGAAGGACTGGCCAGGATTTCAGCGAAGGTCGCGTCGCGGGCCGCCAACTCATCGCGGCGAGTAGCAAAGGTAGGTGGCAGGATGTGGCAGTGGGCGTCTACGATCATCGCTTACTGGCGAGTTCGGAATGATTGATGAGGATCTCTATCTAGTTCCCTGTTCCTGATTCCACATTCCTAATTCTATCCCTAGTGGTCGCGGCCGTTGTCGCTGAACTCGTTGTCACTGTAGACAGCAGTCTCCCGTCCCTGGAACACATGGACTACGAAGTTATTGCGGATTATACCTACGGCGTCGGCTATATCCTCATCCACGGCGTCCATGATCTCCTGGATGGCCTGCTGGGTCAGGCTCTCGTCAACGGCCAGCGAGACATGCACCATCTCGATGGTGAAATGTATGTCAACCCGCCCGACGGTGCGGTCAAACTCGACAATGTTGTAGGCCTCCGAATACGGAGTGCGTACTTCGCGTTCAAATGTGAAATCGGCCATAATTAAGACTGGCTCACGTTGACGGATTTTGTCAGGGCCTCACTTGGCCGCTTCCCATAATTACCCATTTGTACGAGGTTAGCTCCCGCAGTCCCATGGGCCCTCGGGCGTGCATCTTCTGTGTGCTGATGCCCACCTCGGCTCCCAGGCCGAACTGTGCGCCATCGGTAAACTGGGTGCTGGCGTTCACGTAGACTGCCGCCGCATCAACCTCGTCCAGGAACCGCATTGCCGCCGAGTAGTCCTCCGTGATGATAGCCTCGGAGTGGCCGGAGCCGTAGGTCTCGATGTGCTGCAGCGCCTCGTCCATTGAGTCGACCACCTTGACGGCGGCAGTCAGCGACAGGAACTCGCGGCCCCAGTCGTCCTCCTGCGCCGGCTGCGCATTGACGCCGGTCCCAGGACCCAGAATGCTCAAAGCGCGGCTGTCGCAGTGGAGCTCCACTCCCGATGCTGCCAGCCCGGCAGCGATGCGAGGCAGCCCGTCGCCGGCCACCGCCGAATGCACCAGCAGCGTGTCCAGGGCGTTGCAGATGGTGGGCCGCCGTACCTTGGCGTTCAGAGTCACGTTGGCGGCCATATCCAGGTCTGCGGCGCGGTCAACGTAGGTATGGCAGACGCCCACACCACCGGTGACCGCTGGCATTGTCGCGTTCTCTCCAACGAAACGGACCAGGCCCTCGCCACCTCGTGGCACGATAAGGTCGATGTACTGGTCCATTTTCAGCAGGGCGTCCACGAGAACACGGTCGGGGTTATCTACGAACTGCACGGCGCTCTCCGGCGCCCTGGCATCGGACAGGGCGCGCCGGATGAGCCGGACCAGTTCCGAGTTGGAACGCAGCGCCTCTTTGCCTCCTCGCAGGATGCAGGCATTGCCCGACTTGAAGCACAGTCCGAAGATGTCCACGGTGACGTTGGGGCGGCTCTCGTAGATGCTGGCGATGACCCCCAACGGAACGCGACGGCGACCCGTCACCATGCCGTTGGGCAGGGTGGTCATCTCGATGGTCTCCCCCACGGGGTCGGGCAGCGAGGCTACCTTGCGCTGCTCCTCAGCCGTCCCCCGCAGACGGTCCGGCGTCAGCAGCAGCCGGTCGATCATGGCCTCGTCGAGGCCATTGGAGCGCGCCTCGGCGCAGTCTTCGGCGTTAGCCTGCAGGAGCGCCTCATTGTCCGATTCCAGCAGCCTCGCCAAGTTGTTCAGCGTCTGGTTCTTGACGCCGGAGGGGAGCTTGGCAACCTGCCGTGAGGCAGTGCGGGCAGCCTGGCCTATGCCCAGGAGATCTTCAACAGTTCTGGTAGTCATGGCGACCTATCCGCTGGGTTAGGAATTGGGCACTGACTTGTCTACTTAGAGTTCTTCCCATTCCTCCCTGCTTATTTGAGCTTGACGCAAGATTTGGGCGAGCAACGTTCGGCTAATATCAGATCGATGAGGATTGGGGATGCTTACCTTTACTGAACCTTTTTCCATGTACTCGTGTCTGCCCCTGGATTCGGACCATCGAACCTCATCCTTCTGAGATAATTCACCAAATTCCTCCTGCCGATTGGTCCAAATACAGGCACTAGCCGGTCTTCACTTTATCTGCGAGATTCATCGAGGGAAGCACCGGAATCTCATGTCCGCGCTCTATTCCAAGGATTATCCAGCCTTCCAATACTTCTGCCAGTTCTTTGCGACACTCTTCGAGTGTATCTGCGTTGGCCCATACACCCTGGAACCCATAAATTTCACCAAAGTAGGTTCCATCTTCCACAAAAATCACGAAATCCGCGTCCCGCATGGCCAGTTCAATATATTCGGCCAGCACATCATCCGGCGGTACTGAAGGCAGAATTACCCCCATCACGCCTCTCCTTTGTATCCTTTGGGTCCCGCCAGTGTATCCTTTGGGTCCCGCCAGTCTAGAGCAGCACCAGGTTGTTGCGGTGGACGACCTCCTCGCCGTAGTGGTAGCCGAGGGTCTCCTCGATTTTCTCGGAACGCAGGCCGCGAATGCGCTTAATGTCAGCCGCGCTGTAGTTGGTGATTCCACAGGCGAAGGGACTGCCGGAGCCATCGGCGATATAAACGGTGTCGCCCCTGGCAAAGTCGCCGTCGGTACGACGCACTCCGGCTGGCAGGAGGCTGCGATGCCGGTCTCGAACCGCTGCAGCGGCGCCGTCGTCTACAATCACCTGGCCCCTCTGCGAGATTCCACTGAGCATCCACCGCTTCCGGGCCTCCAGCTTCTCCTCCGCCGGTTGGAAGAATGTGCCGACAGCCTCCCCGGACGCAGCCCGCAGTGCCACGCCATCCTCGCGACCATGCGCCATCACCATGGGAATGCCCGACGTGGTCACTAGGCGGGCCGCCTCCAGCTTCGTGGGCATCCCGCCACGGGCCCAGGGCTGCCGGTGCTGGCCTGCCATGGCCTCGACTTCCGTGTCGATGCGCTCGACCCAGGGTATGAGCTTTGCGGAGGGATCGATTCGCGGATCAGCCGTGTACAGCCCGTCGATATCGGTCAGGATCAACAGCAGGTCTGCATCAACCAGGTTAGCCACCAGGGCCGACAGGCGGTCATTGTCGCCGAAGACCGCGCCTATCTCGTCCACTGCCACCACGTCGTTCTCGTTGAGCAGCGGCACCACTCCCAGCTCCAGAAGTCCCTGCAACGTGTTGCGGACGTTCAGGTAGGACTGGCGGTTGGACAGATCGCCGATGGTGAGCAGCGCCTGGGCCACAGTCACGCCGTGCTTGGCAAACTGTTCGTGGTAGATCTGCATCAGCCTGCCCTGTCCCACGGCGGCTGCCACCTGCCGCGAGCGAATGTCCCGGGAAACGGGGCCCTGTCGGCCAAGGGCCTCCCGTCCGGCGGCGATGGCCCCCGAGGTCACCAGCAGCACCTCCGCCCCTTCCTCGCGCAGCTGGCAAATCTGGCGGACGATGCTGCCCAGAACGTGGAGATTCACCCCGGCGGTGTCCGAGCCACCCCCGGAGAGGATGGCGGTCCCGGCCTTGATCACAATTCGCCGGTACAGGACTGGGGAGGAGGAAACGACATGTCCCTCGACATTCGAGGAGGGCGCAGCGGAAGTATGACCGATGAGGGACATTCAGTAAACACACCGGGTTGAGGTTTCGTTACCGGATAGACAAGTAAATTACTCGCAATTCCAGTATTTAATTATACACCGCTCTTCACCACGCCTGCGCACACAGGGAAACTCACTCCGTCATTATTCGGATTGTTCGCTGTCGGCCTATCCGGGCTTGTGCACGGAGTCTGATGTCTTGGAGGCCTTCAACAGGCTGCATCGCTGTTATTGCCACTATGGTGGCCAAAGCCGAAATCACTGCTCCGTTAAAGCTTGAATCGGCGACCTCACTGGATTACCCTGAATCGTGGGGAGCCACGGTCGGAAGGCTCGAGTTTCCTGGTTTGAGTCTCCGAGGAGGTTGAGTCTTGTCCACCGCTGGAACGAGTTTTTCCTGCTCCAAGTGCCATAACACCCAGTACGAAACCGAAGAGATTCGGACCACCGGCAAGTATTCGCGTTTTTTCGACATGCAGAACAAGAAATTCACCGCCGTATCATGCACGCAGTGTGGATACACGGAGATTTTCAAGGGCGACTCTTCGCAGCTCGGCAACTTCCTTGACCTGCTGGCCAGCGGTTAAAATACCCTTGGGTACCACGTAGCCTGAAGAATCCCTGCACTGCCCGTGGAAGCATTAGTCCAATCAAAGTGATCCCGACTACAGACGCACCTCACAGGGGGTTGGCCCGGTTGCCAACGCCCCATTGGGCGTTTCCCTGTTTCTTAGGCGAAGTCTCACCGCCAGGAATACGCAAGCCATCTCCTGGACAACCTCAACTATCGCGTTGGAACGGTACATGTCTCTGAACGGAATCCTGCAACTCCTGGAAAGGCATCCGGAATTCTGTAGCAGCCTCGATGATGCGGTGTCAGGCCGGGCACCCGAGGTCACGGTCCGGCAGGGTGCCAGGGCGACGTTCGTCGCGTCGCTGGCCCGGCGGGCGACGGCGCCGACCCTTGTGATCACCCCTCGTCCCGAGGACGCCCGCCGCCTGCACGACCAGCTGTTGAGCTGGCTGGGTGAGGATTCGCCGGTCCACCTGCTACCCGAGCCGGAGGTCCTGCCATTCGAGCGGCTGGCCGTGGACGGCAACACCAGCAATCAGCGCCTCGCGACCTTGGCCGCGTTGGCCACGGCACGGTGCGGAGAGGACCAGGAAACCGACGAGCGAGACCACTGCCACGGGCCGGTAATTGTCTGCTCCATTGGTTCGGCGTTGCTCTACACCGCCCCTCCGGACCTGATGGCCGGCCGGTTAACCGCGCACGGCGAGTCCGGTGCCTGGCGGGTCGGCGACCGGGTGAGGCTGGACTCGGTCCTCGCCCAGTGGGTGCAACTCGGTTACCGCAATGAGCCGGTGGTCGATGCCCCAGGCTCTTTCAGCCATCGCGGAGGCATACTGGACATCTATCCCCCGGACTGTAAACTGCCTCTTCGCATCGAATTTTTCGACGACGAGATCGATACGATTCGCCGATTTGATCCACTGACGCAGCGGTCGGTGGGGTCCGCCAGCGAGGTTCGGCCGATCCCGGCCCGGGAACAGCTACCGGAGCTGGCCGGCGCGGAGGTCCTGTCGGCTCGCGCTGCCACCATGGACCTGTCCAACTGCAACGAGGTAGTGCGGGAGAGAATCGAGGAGGAGTTGCAGTCGCTCACCGGGCTGGGCGGACCTGAATTCAATCCCGAGAGCCTGTCCCTCTACAGTGGTCTCATAAATCGCACTCCTCTGCTGGACTACCTGGGACCGGACTGCACCGTCGTCCTGGAACGAGGCGGCCGCGTGGAGGCCGAGGCCTCTGAGCTGGAGGAACGATTCCAGCGTATGAGGGCGGCACGGGAGGAACGGGGCGAACTCCCAGTCAACTTCCCGTCCCCCTGCATGTCCTGGGATGAATTCACAGCGCTGCTGGAGAATCATCGCGTGGTGGAACTGCAGACCTGGGTCGGCGACGAGGAAGACGGTATCTTCCTCCCTGCCACTCCCTACTATGGGCGCCTGGAGCAGCTCGCCGCCGACATCCGGCGGCGCCAGGGTGAGACAGTGGCCACGGTGGCGGTAACCCAGCACGCAGGGAGGCTCGCGGAAATCCTGGAGCAGCACGATGTCTCTGCCACCATAGCCGACGCGCTGAACGACACACCGGCCCCGGGGGATGTCAGCATCCTGACCGGATCACTGCGCAACGGCTGGGCCATAGAACTGCCCGTGAAACAGTCGACCACCGCAAAGGCAGGGCGGGGAAGGAAACGCGGAGCGCCCCGCCTCGGCGTGACTCACCTGGACCTGCTGACCGACGCGGAACTCTTCGGTACTGTCAAAGAGCGACGCCAGCGCCGTCCTCGCCGGGCCGAGCGGGGACCGGACATCACCCTCGCCGACCTGGAGCCGGGCGTATTCGTGGTGCATATCGATCACGGGGTGGCCCGGTTCGCCGGGACGACCCAGATGGGCGAGGGCGCCGACGAGCGGGAATACCTGGTCCTGGAGTACGCGGACAGCGACAAGCTGTACGTCCCTACCGACCACCTCAACCGGGTCAGCGCCTACGTGGGGGCCCAGGAACACGCCCCCTCGCTGACCCGTCTCGGTGCTGCTGACTGGGCGCGAATCAAGCAGCGGGTGAAAGGCGCGGCGCGGGAGATGGCCCAGGAACTGATTCGCATCAATGCCACGCGGGAGCTGGCCGAGGGACACGAGTTTGCTCCCGACAACTCCTGGCAGCGGGAACTGGAGGACTCATTCCCATTCATAGAGACTGCCGATCAGGCCCAGGCCATCGTGGACGTCAAGACAGACATGGAGCGCTCCCGTCCCATGGACCGACTCATCTGCGGCGATGTGGGTTACGGCAAGACCGAGGTGGCGCTGCGGGCTGCGTTCAAGACGGTGAGCGACGGGATGCAGGTCGGGATTCTGGTGCCCACCACCGTGCTGGCCCAACAGCACTACGCCACGTTCACCGAGAGGCTCAGCCCGTTCCCCGTGCGCGTGGAGGTGCTGAGCCGCTTCCGCACCCCCAAGGAGCAGCAGCAGGTGGTGGAAGGCCTGCAGAAGGGCGAAGTCGACATCGTCATCGGCACCCACAGGCTGCTGCAGAAGGACGTGCGATTCAAGAACCTCGGCCTGGCAGTGGTCGACGAGGAGCAACGCTTTGGTGTGAGCCACAAAGAGCGTCTTAAGCAACTCCGGCGGCAGGTGGACGTACTCACCCTGAGCGCCACGCCCATCCCGCGCACGCTCAACATGGCCCTCTCCGGACTGAGAGACCTGTCGTCCATCCAGTCTGCGCCCGAGGCGCGCCTGCCGGTCAAGACCTTCGTCTCGGAGTACTCGGAGGACGTGGTCAAGGAGGCCGTACTCCGAGAGATGGAGCGCGGCGGCCAGGTCTTCTACCTGCACAATCGCGTCCGGACCATCCACCAGGCCGCTGACGACATCCGCAAGCTGGTACCGCACGCCCGCGTCATCATCGGCCACGGACAAATGGCAGAGTCAGATCTGGAGGATGTGATGGTGGACTTCGCCAACGGCGAGGCCGACGTGCTGGTCTGCACCACTATCATCGAGTCCGGGCTGGATATGCCCAACGTCAACACGCTGATTGTGGAGCGGGCCGACCGTTTCGGTCTGGCCCAACTGTACCAGCTGCGGGGCCGCGTGGGCCGGGGACAACACAGGGCCTACGCCTACCTGCTGGCTCCCAGGGGGAGGCGCATCACGGAGGCCGCCGAGATGCGTTTGCAGGCCATCCTGGAGGCGTCAGACCTCGGCGCGGGGTTCCGCATCGCCATGCGCGACCTGGAAATTCGCGGCGCAGGCAACATCCTGGGCGCCGACCAGAGCGGCCACATCCAGGAGGTGGGACTGGACCTGTACACCCAGTTGCTGCAGGAGGCCATCCGCGAGCTGGAGCGGGAGGGAGGACACTCCATCACGGCCGGCGGCGACCCCATCGGCGAGGAACCGACAAGGATCGAGCTGCCCCTGAACGCAGGCATCCCGGAGGACTACATCGCACATCTACCCACGAGGTTGTCGGTGTACCAGCGGCTGGCCCGGCTGACCGAGCGCAGGGAGCTGCCCGACATTCGCGAGGAACTGCGAGACCGCTTCGGCCCCGTGCCCGATGAGGTCGAAAACCTGCTCAAGGTGTCCGAGGTCCGGGCCATCGCCGGGGCGGGGGGAGCGGAGTCGGTAATCCGCAACAGCGAGTCCATCGTAATAACATTGAGGAACCCGGTGGGCGGAGCCAAGGCTCCGCTGCAGAGGGCACTGGGTCCGTCGGCCCAGGTGGGCAATGCGCAAATCCAGATGCCTCTGCGCCCACTGGGCGATCAGTGGCTGTCTCGCCTGACTCGCACCCTGGAGCGGCTGCAGGTGTTCATCGACAACATGCGACAGCTGGCCGTGGACGCAGCATCGGCAAACTGAGGCGGCACATCGGACGGCGGGTACTCGAGATCCGTAGACGAACTTGAAGGAAGCCCTGTAGTGAAAATTGAGAATAGAAACTCAAAGCCACCCTTGACGGCACTCTTGCTTGCACTGGGACTGCTGTTGGCATTGCCATTGCTTATGGCCTGCGGAGGAGACAGCAGCGACGGCGGCGACGCTGAGATGGCTGCAGACTTCCCCATCATCGTGTCGCAAGGGCAGGACATCCTGGGCGGCGACAATGTGGCTATGGCCTCCCTGTTCGGAGAGCAGCCGGTGGTCCTAAACTTCTGGGCAGCGGAATGCCCGCCCTGCCGGGCAGAACTGCCCGAGTTCCAGGAGTTCCATGAGGAATACGAGGACCGTCTGCTGGTGATGGGCATCGACTTGGGTCAGTTCACCGGCCAGGGCACGCCCGAGCAGGGCCGGGAACTGCTGGCCGAGCTCAATGTTCACATACCTGCCGGCTACACGGAGGACCAAGAGATTCTGCCCAAATACAGTGTCCTGGGACTTCCCACCACGATATTCATCAACGCCGACGGCTCGATTCACGACAAGTGGACCGGGGCCCTGAACAAGCAGACCCTCATCGACAAGGCAGAGGAAATGCTGGGCAGTTAGCTGGTGGCAAGCTCACTCAGCCGTTTCCTCCCCAGAGGGGAGGGCTGGGGTGGGGGTGAAACTCTGTGCATCAGCGGCTTTGCAATCGATAAGAGAACGCCCTCACCCTGATCTTCTCCCGGACGGAGAGGGAACTATTAAGATCCCCGGTTATCAATAAATCCCACTGTTGGCGCGGCATGCCCTGTGCTAAAATGAATCTATCGGGGTGTAGCGCAGTGGCTAGCGCGCTACGTTCGGGACGTAGAGGCCGGTGGTTCGAATCCACTCACCCCGACCACTCAGTAACTGCCTCCACCTGCTCCCGCAGGCTGAAACACGGGCCGCTCCTAGCTCCTCAGGCGATACCTCTGCACTTTTCCGGTCGCCGTCTTGGGCAGGTCCTCGACGAAGTTGACCCACCGCGGGTACTTGTAGCGCGCCAGCCCGTTGCGGCAGTGCTCCAGCAGTTCTGCAGCCAGCGCATCCGAGGCATCTCCTGCATCGTTTAGCACCACGAATGCCTCGGGCTTGATCAGCTTGTCGGCATCAGCGCGGCCCACCACTGCCGCCTCCAGCACGCGCGGGTGCTCAATCAGGCGGCCTTCGATCTCCACCGGTGAGCACCAGATACCGCCGACCTTGAGCATGTCATCGCTACGGCCACAGTAGACGTAGTAGCCGTCAGCATCCTGCAGGTAGGTGTCCCCGGTGTTCAGCCAGCCGTCACCCACCATGGTTTCCGCCGTTCGCTCCGGGTTGTTCCAGTAGTGAGTGGCCGTGGAGTCGCCCCGGATGAACAGCCGCCCAACCTCGCCAACCGGCCCCGGATCTCCGGCCTCGTCCACAATGCGGGCCTCGTAGCCCGGCACCACCCGCCCGCTGGTACCCGGGCGGTAATCCTCAGATGTGTTGGAAATGAAGATGTGCAGCGCCTCGGTGGAGCCAATGCCGTCCAGGATCAACGTGCCGGTACGCTCCTGCCACCGGCGGAAAATGTCGGCCGGGAGCGCCTCTCCCGCCGACACGCAAGCACGAAGAGATGACAGGTCGCGGGGTAACTCGTCCAGCGCGCGCAACTGCGCCGCGTACAGTGTCGGCACCCCGAAGTACAGCGTCGGCCGGTGTTCCTCGATGATGTCGAATGTCATTTCCGGGGTCGGGCGTTGCCCGCTGAGCACCGCCGTCGCCCCGGCCCACAGGGGGAAGGTCATGGCATTTCCCAGCCCGTAGGCGAAGAACAGCTTGGCGGCCGAGAAACAGACGTCATCCTCCTTTACGCCCAGCGTTCTCTCGGCATAGTGGACGCAGGTGGTGACTATGTCCCGGTGGCGGTGCACCGCGCCCTTTGGCCGCCCCGTGGAGCCGGACGAGTACAGCCAGAAGCACTCGGAGTCTGCCGATGTCGCCGCGGGTTCCAGCAACGCTGACGCCTCTTCGAGCATGTCGGCAACCGAGCTTGGCCCCTCGGTGCAGATGATGAACGTGGGCTGGTGATCAGCCCCTGCCAGCGCCCTTGTGATCTCATCCCGGTATTCCGGCGAGTAAACGAGACCGGCACAGCCTGAGTCCTCGATGATGTACCTGTAATCGTCGGCCCTCAGCAGCGTGTTAATCGGGACTGGAATCAGCCCCGCTTTAATGGCGCCCCAGAACACGTAGAAGAATTCGGGACAGTCTTTGACCACCATCAACACGCGGCCCTCGGGCTCGCCGGCCAGCGACCACAGCAGGTTGCCGCAGCGGTTGACGCGCTCCGCAAGCTGCTCGTAGGTGACCGCATCGCCGGTGTCGTCAAATACGATGGCAGTCTTGCCTGCTCGGTCTTCGTCCAGGTGCCAGTCGATGAATGTTACCGCCGCATTGAATACATCCGGATAGCTGATGCTGGTTGGGCTGACGCTGGGGTCAACTGCGACTGTATGCTGCTGCATTGCGATTCTCCGTGGACAGCCTGCCCGAATCAGTTAAAGCGCACGTATTCGAAGTCCCACGGCCTGCCATCGATTCCTCGTACCGGAGGGGCGATCCATCCTGCGATCTTTCCCGGATCGATGACCCGCCGCATCAGCGAGTCCACGTATGCCCTGTCATCGTCAGTGGGCAGCCACCGGGAGACGTTGGCCTGCCACTCCTCCTCGCTGATGACCCGGCCATCGGGCGATACCCGAATGCCAGCCGCGTTGCCGATCTGGCGGTTGAAAAACCGATGCGGCAAATCGAGGCGGAAGTCCACACCGATGGATTCCAGCGCCCGGTTCCACCGGTCCAGCCCCCGCTGGCAGTCCTTGATGTAATCGTCACGCAGCCGTTCGTTTACAGCGCCCAGGGCGTTCATTTGCTCCACTGCGATGCGTCCGTCGCGAATGGTGTGCACAGGCCACAGTCCCTCGGCCAGCCGGTGGTCATCGTCGATCCTCGATTCGAGGTAGCGGCCCTTGAGCCCGCCAGTAAAATAGTTGGCCGCGTTGGTGGATAACTCCTGCCCGAACAGGTCCACCGATACGCTGTAGTGGAAATTGATGTACTTCTGCACCGTCGGCAAGTCGATAACACCAGCCGTGCGCAGCCGCTCTGGGTCGTCGGTGCCCAGCTCGTTCATGACTTCTCCGGTGCGCTGCACCACGCGCATGACGCCGGTCTCGCCAACGAACATGTGGTGGGCCTCCTCGGTGAGCATGAACCGGCATGTTCGGGAGAGCGGGTCGAAGCCCGATTCTGCCAGCGCCGCCAGCTGGTACTTGCCGTCCCGGTCGGTGAAGTAGGTGAACATCAAGTACGACAGCCAGTTTGGCGTGGCCTCGTTGAAAGCCCCCAGGATACGTGGCCGGTCAGGGTCGCCGGAGTGGCGCTCCAGCATGGCTTCGGCTTCCTCGCGACCATCCCGGCCGAAGTAAGCCTGGAGCAGGTAGACCATGGCCCAGAGGTGTCGGCCCTCCTCCACGTTGATCTGGAACAGGTTACGCAGGTCGTACAGCGACGGACAGGTCAGCCCCAAGCGCCGCTGCTGCTCCACTGACGCAGGCTCCGTGTCGCCCTGTGTCACGATGAGACGACGCAGTGGCGACCGGTACTCACCAGGAACATCCTGCCAGGCCGGCTCGCCCCGGTGGTCGCCGAAGGATATGACGCGGTCCGGGTCTGGTTTGGCCAGGAATATGCCCCAGCGGTACTCGGGCATTTTGACGAAACCGAAGTTGGCCCAGCCGTCGGTCTCCACGCTGATGGCAGTGCGCAGGTACACGTCGAAGTCGGTGGAGCCGTCGGGCCCCATTTCGTGCCACCAGTTCATGTAGTTGGGCTGCCACGACTCCAACGCCCGTTGCAGCCGTCGGTTGTCCGCCAGCCCCACGTTGTTAGGAATCCGGTCAGTGTAATTGATGCTCATGGTATGCCTCTTGCTGGAGGTTGGATGGCAGGTGTGCCAACGCCGTTCAGATGTAGAGCAATTGATTTCGCATTTCGTCAGCGGTAAATCTGTCGATAAGCCTTAAGAGGCGGTCTGAGATCTCGTACGGAGGCTTGCGAACAGCAATGATGATCCCAGAGTGATTGCGTCCGGTTGCCAAGTATTGGCGATGCAGTTCCTCAAAATCATCGCGGTTGTGCGTTAATACGCAGAAGCCTTGTGTCGCAGCATAGGCAAGCTGTTCTGGGTCAGAATGGCCCAACCGACCTGCGTCTCGGGCCGTGACCGCTCGGAATCGCAAAGCGGAGAGCAGATTTGCTATAACAACTCCCACATCCTCATCCAGGTAAATTGCTATGAACAATTCGCCGTTCAGAGGTGTCTCACACTGGGATGGATGAGTTCCGGCGGCACTCTGTTTCTCTCGATGTGCTCCATTATCTCTTCGGAATGGTCGCAAAAGTAGCTGAGGGCGTCAAAAACGGCAGCCAGGCTCAAGTGGGGCAGCCCGGAGGGAATCTCCTCCGGCCTATATCCCAGGCGCCAAAGCTCCACTATGGCGCGCACGGGTGTACGGGTACCCTTTATGATAGGCTCCTCGCTTAGTATCCCCTTTTTCCTGATGATGTAGCAGTGTTCCGTCAGGGTAACGCCCGCTTCTTCCGGAGTGGCGCCTGCTTCTTCAGTCATCGAATACGTCTCCCTTCCGTCTGTGCTGGCCTCATCCGTGAATCACGCCCGCCGCCGATCGAACTCCGCCCTTGCGCCAGTGCCGTAGGCCTGCAGTGCGCCCTGGCTGCCCGAGGCGTTGGGCCGCTGGAAGATCCAGTTCTGCCATGCGCTGAGGCGGCCGAATATCTTGCTTTCCATAGTCTCCGGCCCTCCGAAACGGAGATTGGCCTCCATGCCCGTCAGAGCGTCCGGCGAAAAGCTGGCCCGCTCCTCCAGGGCTAGCCGCACCTCATCCTCCCAGTCGATGTCATCCGGAATGAACGTCACCAGTCCCAGGTCGTGAGCGTCCGAGGCGAACAGGTCGCGTCCGATGTGTTCCTTCAGCTCTGCCAACTCCAGGAACCGACCCTCTGCACGGGTCAGACCGTTGACCATGGGCAGTGGGCCGAGGTTCATGCCGGTCAGCCGCACCGTCGGAGCATCTTCATCATCTTCCAGCGTGCCGTCCAGCATATAGCAGCGGTCAGCGGCCAGGACCAGCTCCAGTAGTATTCCGGTGAAGCAACTCCCAGGCTCGACAAGGGTAACCAGCGATCGAGAGCTGACGTCCAGTCGCTTGAGGGTCCGTTTCAGGTAGAGCGTAATCTCCCTGGCGAGCCAGTTGTCGGCGTTGGACAACAGCAGGTCATCGTAACCCTGCACCATCTCCGAATCGCCCTTGGTGCGGAACACCCAGGTCCCAATCTCGCCCTCGTTGGTACGCAGGTGCAGGATGACATCGTCCAGTTCGCGCGCCAAGGCCAGCGGCCAGAAGTCGGCGCCCGCGTTGCTGATCCCGTCTGCGACCTGAGGCGCTGCCTTTCCCGGGCCAATTATTTCGAAAAGAGCGGCGCTCAGTTCCCGGTCAATTTTGACTTTAACGTACTTATAGGAAACGCCATCCTCGCCAAATTCCCGGGCAAGCGGAGTCAGCTCGATTCCCTCGCCGGCGGAAGGGCGTTCGCGCTCGGTCGCGAACTCCGTGGCCCGCTCGGTCACCGCCTCGTGGAACCGTGAACGGGGCGCCAATTCATCTACCATCCGCCAGTCCAGAGCACGCTGTCCTCGCAGTCCCTCTGATGTCGTGCAGAGGAAGTCGGCATGGTCGCGGCGCACCCGGCGCTTGTCGACCAGCCGTGTCAGGCCGCCGGTGCCCGGCAGGACCGCCAGCAGCGGCAACTCGGGCAGGGCCACGGTTGTGGAGCCATCGTCGATGAGGACGATGTGATCGCAGGCCAGGGCCAGTTCGTAGCCGCCGCCCGCCGCCGGACCATTGACGGCGCAGATGTAGCGTTGCCCCGAGTGTTCGCTGGCATCCTCAATGGCGTTGCGCGTCTCGTTGGTAAACTTGCAGAAGTTGACCTTCAGCCCGTGGTCGGCCTGGGCCAGCATTCGTATGTTTGCGCCGGCGCAGAACACGCGGTCATGCCCAGAGGTGATCACCACCGCTCCCACCTCTAGATGTTCGAATCGGAGACGCTGTATAGCATCGTAGAGCTCGATATCCACGCCGAGGTCGTAGGAGTTCAGCTTGAGCTCGTACCCCTCATAGAGCGGCGCGTCTTCCTGCACTTGCATGGTCAACCGAGCCACGGGACCGGCTACCTCCAGCCGCCAGTGCCTGTATTGCTCCGGCGAGGTGGCGAAGTCAATCTGCTGCGTTGTTGCCTTTGATTCAATCACGCCCGTATCAGCCAATGTCATTACCACCCAAACACAGATGTAATTCTCAATATCATTGTAACAAACCCAACTTCCCGGTTGATGCCGCGCTGCGATTGACCCAAGGGTGGCTCGTTACCTAAACTCGCCCGGCGTGCATCAGTAGCATCGTTCACCGAAGCCCTGGGCGTCACCGGCGATTGTCCGGGGTAACAAGGAGCAGCAATGAAATACGGTTTCACGATACCGGGCAGTGGTCCATTGACCGCTCCCGAGGCGATGGGACAAATCGCCAGGCGAGGGGAAGAACTCGGGTTCGACTTCCTCGTTTGCCCGGACCACATCATATTCCCGCGCCAAGTCGACTCGCTCTACCCATACAACCAGGAGGGGGTGCATCCGGGAACCGGCCCGGGAGAATGTCTTGACCAGTTGACCATGCTGGCCTTTCTGGCCGGCCAGACCAGCCGGATCAGGTTGGGGACCAGCGTCATGATCGTCCCCCACCGGAATCCGCTGGTGGCTGCCAAGGCAATCGCCACTCTAGATGTCCTCTCCGGCGGGCGCGTCATCCTCGGTGTGGGCGTCGGCTGGCTCCGGGAGGAGTTCGAGGTGCTTGACCTCCCGTCCTTCGATGAACGCGGCGCCGTTACCGACGAGTACCTACGCGCCTACATCGAGCTGTGGACCAGCGACAATCCGACCTTCCGGGGCAAATACGTCAACTTCGATGGCATCAGTTTCCTTCCCAAGCCCGTGCAGAAGCCGCATCCGCCCATCTGGATCGGCGGCGAGAGCCGCCCTGCCATCCGACGCGCCGCCCAGATCGGCAACGGCTGGCATCCGCTGGGCGTCAACCGCCTGTCCCCCATGGACACGCCTGAACAACTGCGCGGGGCCATGGACCGTCTGGCCGTCCAGGCCGAGCAGGCAGATCGCGATCCGGCAGACATAGAAATCGGCTTTCGGGTTGCTGGGCTGAACTTTGCTCACAGCGGCCCGGACCGCGAACGCCCCCGGTTCGCGGGGAACCCCGAACAGATCGCCGAGGACATCCGGGCATACCAGCAGATCGGCGTGTCAAACCTGGTGTTCGACGTCGGAGGCGTGGCCAGTTCCCGTGTATCCAGCGCCAACCAGGTCATCGAGACTCTGGAGCAGCTTTCACAGCAGGTCTGTCCGCAGGTCTAGCCCGATTCCGCGATAACCGCACGCACGCGAATCTGTATCGTGAGAAACCCAAATAGACGAACGAGCTCAAGCGAGGGTCGGATGGTTAACCGCGCTACACCCGCCGGTAGTCCGGCTCACGGCCCTCGCGAACGGCGGCCAACGCCTCGGCGTGGTCCGGCGAAGCCATGGCGATGGCTTGGCGGCGCAGGTATTCCTCGAAAAACTGGCCGTGCGTGTATTCCTGGAAGGCCGACAGCATCAGCTTGGTCTGCCGCGCTCCCTCGGAGCTGATGGTGAGGTAACGCTGCACCAGCGACTCCACCTCGGCGTCAAAGTTCGCCGGATCTACGACGTAGTCCACCAGCCCGATGCGCAGGGCCTCGTTGCCGTCCACGTTCTCGCCCGACAGCGCCATGCGTTTGGCCCGGCCCAGTCCTATGTAGCGGGGCAGTCGGTAGGTGCCCAAGCCGGGGATAAACCCCTCCTTTGCTGCGGGCAGTCCCAGCTGGGCATCGGGAGTGGCGATGCGGATGTCGCAGGCCAGCGGCAACTGCAGCCCGCCTCCCAGCGCGTAGCCCTGAATGGCGCAAAGCACCAGCTTGTCCGAAAGCTCCAGCAGCCGCAGCGCCCGGTCCCAGTGGTAGAAATAGGCGTGGGGCGTTTCCCCAGTGGCCAGCTCCTTCAGATCAATGCCGGCGCAAAAAGCCCTCCCAGCACCGCGAATGACCACTGCCCGTGCCGTCGGATCATCGTGGATGGCCTGGGCCGCCTCGTGCAACTCCACTGTCCCGCGGTAGTCTACGGCATTCAACGCCTGCGGACGGTTCAGCGTCAGGCGAATCAGGTCACCGTCGCTCTCGTACAGCATGGTTTCAAATTTCATTTCGTGCTTTCCCCAACTGGGTTAACCCGGCTACGTTGTTGGAGGTACGCCCTCACCCCGGCCCTCTCCGGTGGGAGAGGGAATTAAAGACGGCGGTTGTCTACAATTCTTACGGCCTTCCCCTCGCTTCGCTGCAGTTGCCGGGGCGCGACAACCTCCACCCGGCACCCCAAGCCCAGCGTGCTTTGCAACGTGGCCGACAGTGTCCGGCCAACGATGGAATATACGTCCTCGTCCCCAAGCAGCCCGTCCGATGCCTCCACTCGGACGGTCAGATCGTCCATTCTGGACTCACCCCGTTCCAGGTGCAGCTCGTAGTGCGGTTCCAGCCCCTCGACCTGCAGCAGGGCCGCCTCGATCTGCGACGGGAACACGTTGACGCCCCGGATGATGAGCATATCGTCTGTGCGACCCACCGGCTTGCCCATACGCGTTGTGGTCCGCCCGCAGGCGCACTCGCCCTGATGCAGCCGTGTCAGGTCGCCGGTACGGTAACGCAGCAGCGGCAGGGCCTCCTTGGTCACGCATGTCAGCACCAGTTCGCCAGTCTCCCCATCCGCCAACGGTGCACCGCTGCCAGGGTCAACAATCTCGGGAATGAAATGGTCCTCGGCCAGGTGCAGACCCTGCCTCGCAGGACACTCCATTGATACGGCCGGCCCCATCACCTCCGACAGGCCATAGATGTCCAGCGCGGTGATGCCGAGCCGAGCCTCGATCTCGGACCGCATCTCCTCGGACCACGGTTCGGCGCCGAGGACTCCCAGCCGCAGCCGGCTCAGGTCCGCCCCGACCTCCGCCGCCTGTTCGGCGAGGAGCAGCGAGTACGACGGAGTGCAGCACAGAACGGTAGCGCCAAAGTCCTGCAGTAGCTCCACCTGACGCCGAGTGTTGCCCGCCGACACTGGAACCACCGTCGCGCCGAGTCGCTCACCGCCGTAGTGCAGACCCAGCCCGCCGGTGAACAGCCCGTAGCTGTAGGCAACGTGGAGTACGTCGTTCCGGTCGGCACCGGCGATGCTCAGGGCTCGCGCCGCCAAGTCGGCCCAGGTGGCGATGTCGTTGGCGGTGTAGCCCACCACCGTCATCTTGCCCGTGGTGCCGCTGGAGGCGTGCAGCCGCACCACCTCGCTCATGGGCACGGCGAACATTCCGTAGGGATAGCTGTCGCGCAGGTCCTGCTTTGCGGTGAAAGGCAGACGACTCAGGTCATCCAGCGAGTGGATGTCTCCGGGCCCAACGCCGGCGGAAGCCAGCCGTTCCCGGTAGTGCGGCACGTTCACGGACACGTGGGCCACACAGTTCCGCAGCCGCTCCGTCTGCAGTGCTGCCATCTCGTCGCAGGGTATTGCTTCCACGGGATCCCGGAACGGGGAATTCAATGCCCTTCTCCACTCAGAGGTCAGGCCAGTATACTGCATCAATGTAAGCTAGAATGAAATTGCCTTGCTCAGAGAGATTGAGAACCTTGCCGGCAACGGCAACGTCCCGGAGGCGGCCATGACGACTACGAAAACCGAACTTCCACCCCTGCGCCCTTTCACTCCGGAGGAGTGCGAAGCCCTGGTCGCCGCCGGCATCATCGCCGATGGCGAGCAAGCTACTGTGCTGACCGGCAAACGCCTGTTCAACGTGGACGAATACCTGGCCATGGAAAGGGCGGACGTACTACACGAGGATGACCGAATAGAACTGCTGGACGGGAAGATAATCATCATGTCTCCCATTGGAGATTACCACGAGTTTGCCACCGACTGGATTAACATGTTGCTGGCATCGGCCTTGTTCGGCCTTGCTATGGTTCGCATACAGGGATACATACGCCTGCACAACTTCAGCGCCCCTGAACCGGATGTTGCCGTGCTGCGGATGCGCTCCTTTGACGACATACGCCCCTACTACCCCGACGACATATACTTCGTCATCGAGGTCGCCGACAGCTCCCTTCGGTACGATAGTGGCGCCAAATTGGCTCGCTACGCCGCTGCAGGCATCCCCGAGGTGTGGATCGCCAACCTTCAGGTGCGCGAGGTTACCGTATACACCAACCCGTCCGAAACGGGATATGAGAACGCCGCCACCTACCGGCCCGGAGACAGCATCAGTCCCGGTGCTTTCCCCGATGTTGTCCTGGCCGTGGAGGAGTTCATGCCTCCGGCCACCCACGGGAGCGATGCAGAAACGTCCGTTTGACGGCACCAACACCGGATCCCGTAATTGCCTTTGATTCCAATTCCATCTCCGGAGAGTTGCCTTGCCCGTATCTTCCACGAATTCGAAAGTCATATACGACGCCCTCAAAGACGCTGGCGTAAGCCTCATTTCCGCTCTGCCGGAGACCTGGCTGGTGCATCTCGTCGGCATGGCCGATGACGATCCCGAGGTCACTCTGGTGCGGCTGAACAAGGAGGAGGAGGGTGTGGGCATCTCGGCCGGTGCCCACCTGGCCGGCAAGAAGTCGGCCATGCTGATGCAGAACCACGGCCTGCTGACATCCATCAACGGCATCGTGTCGCTGGCCCAGTTGTACCGCATTCCGCTCCTGATGCTGATCAGCTACCGGGGCGAGATGGGCGAGCGCGACCCCTGGCAGACAGAGGGCGGACTGGTTACCGAGCGGGTGCTGGACGCTCTGGGCATCATGTACCGCAAGATGGCCGACCCGGCGCTGGTGGCCCGCGACATCCGGCAGGCCCAGACGCTGGCGGAGAGCTCGCTGCGCCCCGTGGCCCTGCTGCTGACCCGCGAACTGATGTGGGAGGAGTGATGATTCTGCGGGCAGATCTCCGGGAGTTGGAACACGGCGTAGCTTTCGTCACAGCAGGAAAGTAACAATGATGTTACGGGAAGACGCTCTCGCGGCCATTTATCCCAAGCTCAAGGACCAGGTTGTCGTCACGATCATGGGAGCGGTGGCCGTTGAGCTGTACAACTGCGGGCACCAGCCCAACTTCTTCTACCTCGAACACGGCATGGGGCTGGCGTCGTCCATGGGACTGGGAATCGCCCTGTCTCTTCCCGACCAGCAGGTGACCGTGCTGGACGGCGACGCCTCGCTGCTGATGAACCTGGGCACGTTGAGCACCATGGCCCGCTACAGCCCGCCCAACCTGACCCATATCGTGTTCGACAACGAGAGCCTGCTGTCGGTGGGTGGATTCCCCTCGGCCACCACCACCGGCACGGACCTGGCTGGCGTGGCCCGCGAGGCCGGCGTGCAGCACGTCGACCGGGCCGACACCGTAGAGGCCTTGGAAGAGGCCTACGCCGCCGCTACGGAACGCCAGGGCCTGTCGGTCATCCACTCCAAAGTCGCGGCCGTGGGCCCCACCTCGTTCGCCATGGACATCGGCCTGCTGGAGAACCGCTTCGAGTTCGCCCGCCACCTGCGCGGCCTGAGCTAGAGCACCGCCTCATCCTGTGTTTGCTCGAAAGTTGAACTGAAGTGAAGCCCCAGGAATTCGTCTCCAAGTGGCGCAACGTCGGCTTCGGGGAAAAGCAGGCGTCACAGGAGATGTTCCTCGACATCTGCGCCCTCGTTGACCACCCTACGCCCGGTTCCATCGGCAATCCTGACGTATTCACCTTCGAGAAATGGGTGCCGGGCGGGTTTGCCGATGCCTTCCTCGAAGAGCACTTCGGGTGGGAGTTCAAGGGCAGCGATTCAGAGCTTGACGTCGCCCTGAACCAGCTCCTCAGGTACCAGGTCCACCTCAAGACCCCGCCCCTGCTCATCGTCTCCTCGTTCGAGACCATTCGCATTCAGACGAATTTTCCGGGCATGGCGACGGAACGGCACGAGATTCCGGTGGCCGCCCTCGACCAGAAGCAGCACCTCGACAAGCTGCGATGGGCCTTCCACGCACCCGTCAGGTTTCGCCCCAACCGGACGGTGGATGCGGTCACCAGGGAAACCGCCGATCTCTTTTACTCCATAGTCCGCGATATGGAACAGCGGGACGTTGACCCCGAGAAACTGGCCCGCTACCTCAACCAGATCGTCTTCTGCCTGTACGCAGAGGATGCCGAGTTGCTACCCAGCGGCCTCTTTACCAGGATCGTTCGCGAGTACAACCACGACGCGCAGACATTTGACGACGCCGTGCGCAATCTCTTTCAACAGATGTCCGGGGGCGGTTTGTTCGGCGCCGACAGGATCAATTACTTCAATGGCGATCTGTTCAACGTGGTGGACAGCGTGGTCTTCAGCCCAGCCGCCATGTTTCAACTCCACCAAGCCACTCTCAAGGACTGGCGTAACATCGAGCCATCAATCGTCGGCACCCTCTTCGAGCGGGCCCTGGACGCCTCCAAGCGCTCCCAACTCGGTGCCCACTACACCAGCGCCGCCGACATCGAGCTGGTGGTGGAGCCGGTGGTCATGGACCCGCTGCGCCGCGAGTGGGAGGCAGTCCGGCAGGAGGTCGACGCTCTGATTGATGCAGGGAACGATACCGCAGCTCGCCAGCGCCTCGAGGCCTTCCAGTCCCGCCTGGCCTCGGTCACCGTTCTCGACCCGGCCTGCGGCAGCGGGAACTTTCTCTACATCGCCCTTCGCTCCCTGCTGGACCTGGAAAAGCAGGTCATCGACTTCAACGACGCCCTCAGTTTCTCAATGGGCTGGGACGAGATGTATCCGCGGGTCAGGCCCAATCAGATGCTGGGCCTGGAAATCAACCCCTACGCTGCCGAACTGGCCCGCACCGCCCTCTGGATCGGCTACATCCAGTGGCACCAGGCCAACGGCATCCACTACCGCCGGATTCCCATTCTCACGCCCATGGAAACCATCCACCAGACCGACGCCATCCTAGCCGACGGCGACGCCCACACCCCCATCGAAACGGAATGGCCCGCCGCCGAGTTCATCATCGGCAACCCGCCGTTCCTGGGTTATTCCCCTTCGCGTTACCAGTTGGGCGATGATTATGTCAAAGCCCTATATTCAATTTACAGTGAACGAGTACCCAATATCAGCGACTATTGTTGCTACTGGTTTGAGAAGGCCAATGCTCAGATCGCCAACGGTAAATCCAAGCGAGCAGGGCTTCTAGCCACACAAAGTATAAGGGGCCAGACTAGCCGCCGGGTATTGGAGCGCATTAAAGAGACCGGCGACATCTTTCTGGCTTGGGCCGACCACCCTTGGGTACTGGAAGGTGCGGCGGTTCACGTTTCCATAGTTGGGTTCGATGACGGTTCGGAACTAGACCGCACACTGGACGGCAAATCGGTTGGGTCAATCAATGCTAACCTGATGACAGGCGTCGACCTAACCAGAGCCAAGAGACTCGACAGTAATCTCGGTATATCGTTCATCGGCGATATGAAAAAAGGCAAATTTGAAATCTCCGCCGAAATCGCTTATCGCATGCTGAACGAAGTTGGCAATCCTAATGGCAAACCAAATTCGAATGTAGTCTGTTCTTGGGCAAACGGTTTGGACATTACCAGACGCTGGCGGGATATGTGGATAATCGATTTCGATATTAGTATGACCGAGGACGAGGCGGCTCAATATGAAATGCCATTTGAACACATCAAAAGAGAGGTCAAGCCAATCCGCGACAAGGTTAGGAATCCATTAGAACGTCAACGTTGGTGGGTTCATGGCCGCACCGCTCCGGACTTGAGGCAAGCAGTAGCCGGCATGGGGAGATACATTGCAACTGTTCGAGTTGCCAAACATCGTCTGTTTGTATTCCTCAATGAAAACATCCTGCCGGATGGCAATCTAGTAGTGTTTGCTCGAAACGATTTCTACACCTTCGGCGTGTTGCATTCCCACATTCACGAAGTATGGGCGTTGGCGATGGGAACGCAGTTGGAGAGCCGCCCGCGCTACACACCCACGACCTGCTTTGAGACCTTCCCTTTCCCGGAGCCGGATGAGTCGCAGCGGGCCGCTATCGCCGAGGCCGCCGCGCGGCTGACCGAACTCCGCGAAGGTTGGCTCAACCCTCCTGGGGCGATAGCCGCCGACCTGAAAGGGCGTACCCTGACCAACCTCTACAACCAGCGCCCCACCTGGCTGGTCAATGCCCATGCCACCCTCGACGCCGCTGTGGCCGCCGCCTACGGCTGGCCCCCTGACCTGGACGACGCGGCAATCCTGGAGCGCCTGCTGGCCTTGAACCTGGAGCGGAGCGAACGGGACGGGGCCAGCCTGAAATAGGGAACCTCTGAATTGGCATCGGCCAGCGACAGTCAACCTCGTCATTCCGGCGAAAGCCGGAATCCAGGGCCTCCCTTGTACTTTCCAGTTGACCTTTCACAGGCTTTCCGGATTCCCGCTTTCGCCGGAATAACGGTTATTCAGAGGTCTCCTACAGCACCGCTTCGGCCACCTGCTCCAGTTCCTCCAGCGTCGAGCGCTCGTCGCGGGTGGTCAACATGTGGACGATGTGATCAGCGCCGGCGTCGAAGAAACGGCGGTTCTGCTCCCGGTCGGGCGGTGCGTCCCACATGGTGATGTTAAGCTGCGACGGGTCGCGTCCCTTGGCTCGGAACAGGTCCTCGATATGCCGACGCGCCTCCGGCAGCCGCGACGGGTCGTGGTACGCCGAGGTGGTACGGGCCCGGGGCAGCCAGCCGTCGCCGTAGTCCGCCACCCTCTGCGCCGCCCGGGTCAGCTCGCCGCCAACCATCACCGGCGGATGCGGCTTCTGCACCGGCTTTGGGTCGCAGATGATGGGCGGAAAGTCCACCCACCTGCCGTGGTATTCCGACACCGGATTGGTCCACAGCTCTTTCATGGCGTTGACGTATTCTTTCGTCTGCCTCCAGCGGCGGGGGAAGTCGGCTCCCAGAACCTCGGCCTCTCCCTGCAGCCATCCGGCGCCGATGCCGAACACGAAACGCCCTCCTGACACCAGGTCCAGAGTCGCGACCTCCTTGGCCAGACGGATGGGGTTGCGTTCCGGCACCAGGCAGACGCCCGTGCCCAGCCGGACCGACTTGGTGGCCGCCGCTGCCGCCGCCAGGAACACCAGCGGGTCGATAATCTGGTTGATCCGCCCATCGGCGTATACGCTGGGAGCCCCCGACGCAGCACCAGACGAGCCGACGCTGAAGTCAGCAGGCACCACTCCGTGCTCAGGTGCCCACAGGGAGCCGAATCCCAGCTCCTCCACCTTTCGCGCCACCCCAACGATGTCAAAGTCGTGCTGCGTCATCAGCAGGCACATGCCAACGTTAATCATCATTCCCTCCCCGAATTATCGAGAAAAACTAATCCATCAGCCATTGTCACTACCATTGCGGGAATACGGACGCCTGCCCAAGTTCAAGGACAATCCAGGTAATCAAATAAATGCCGGTTCAGACCTTTGAGCTTGCACGTGTCAACTCCCGCAACTCCACACCCTCGGACCACATCCGCTCCCCCGTAACCTCCCACGCCGCCTGCGAGTCGTCCATGCCGATGAACCGGCGGCCCAGGCGCGCCGCCTCCAGCAGCGTGCTGCCGCTGCCGGCGTAGCAGTCCAGCACCGTGTCTCCAGGCTCCGACGATGTGCGGATGATGCGTTCCAGCATGGCCGCGTTCTTCTGCGTCGGGTAGCTGGGGCGTTGCGGGTCCTTGTACACCCACACGTCCTGCGGCAGCTTCCCTGCAGACTGGTCAGCGTAGATCTTCTTGCGCGGGTTGCCGGTGCTGCTCCACACTATCAGACCCTGCGCGTCCAATTCCTCCAGCCGCTTCGGTGGATACCGCCAGTGCCGTCCTGCAGGAGGAGGCATCCCCCGCCAGGTACTCCCAGTAGGTCCGTTGCGGGTGACGCCAGGTGCGTGGAGGGGCGTGGTGGCGTAGCGACGGCCCTCCTCGTCGACCAGCGGGTAGCGCGACACTGCGTCCTCGTCGGTGAGCGGCTCCTCTTGCGGGCGCCACTTTATCCGGTGCGGGGACACTGAGTAGAACAGGATGGTGTCCTTGATGTTGCCGTAGGAGAACCGGGCGAAATTCTTGGGATTGCACTTGATCCGCGTGATGGAGTTGCGGAAGTTTCGAGAGCCGAACACTTCGTCCATCAGCAGGCGGACATGGTGCTCCATCTTGACGTCGATATGGACGTAGACAGAACCATCATCGGCCATCACGCGCCGGATGGCCTCCAGCCGAAGCCTCAGCTGATCGAGGTAATCCTCGCCCCTCACCGTGTCGGAGTAGGCCAGTTCTCCCGATGCGCTGATCGAATTGGCCCGGTCGGTATCGATCAGGAACTCGTTGTTGGTTGCGAAAGGCGGGTCGATGTAGACCAGGTCAACGCTGATCCCTTTTTCTGCGATGAGGGCCAGTCCCTCCAGGTTGTCGCCGCGGTAAAACAGATGCTCCATCCCGGCATCCCCACAAGTACACATTTCGGACGACAGACAGTATAACCGCTGCATGAAAAAAGCCCCCCTTCGCGCCTGTGAAGGAGGGCTTTTTCGTAGATGCTCGGAATCGCTACGGGAAGAGCTGCTCCCCTGTGTCAGCGTCCATAACGCTGATGGCAGCCATGGGGCACTGCTCAGCGGCCTCGAGGATAACCTCCTCGGTGTCGGCGTCCACGTCCGCCGGGATCGCCTGCCGGTCGTCATTGAGCGTGAGCGCCTTGGTGGCGATGGAGATGCACATCTGGTTGCCAACGCACAGGTTGTGGTCGACCGATACGCTTAACTTCCTGGCCATATCCTCCCCCAGAATTGCGGGATTCGGCTGAGTAGCAGCCTTGCAGTAGTGAACGGGGCACCGTCCGGCCAACCCGGACAAGGTGGCAGCATTCTAGCAGTGGCCCATGGCACGGTCAACAGCAACGGACGGCCGCCGGGGCCTCTCGACTATTGTCTGAACTGTGATTTTTCTGATTCCGCGATTACCATGATTGGAAAATCAGGCCCATCCATCAATCACACGAATCACAGTTCAGACAATCCTGATTCCAACAGGCTCCGTGTAAAATGACTCAATCCATTGACTGGAGATACCATATGAAATACGACCACGTCGTAGTCGGCGGCGGCACGGCGGGCTGCATCGTCGCCGCCCGGCTGTCTGAGGACCCGGAGCGTTCGGTTCTGCTGCTGGAGGCCGGCCCCGATTTCCCTGATTTCTCCAATTTGCCCGATATGTTGAAGCTGGGCTGGGGGCAGGTCAACCTGGAGGCCCGTGCTGCCGGTTCTCCATACAACTGGTCATTCACCGGTACCGCGACCCCTGAGCAGGCCGACCCGATGCCTGTGCCGCGCGGCAAGGTGCTGGGCGGTTCCAGCGCCATCAACGGCCAGACCTTCATTCGGGGCGCGCCCGAGGACTTCGACACCTGGGCTTCGTGGGGCAATGAGGGCTGGTCCTACATCGACTGCCTGCCCCATTTCCGCAGGCTGGAAAACGACGCCGACTTTCGCGACGATTTTCACGGCACCGACGGCCCGGTACCCGTGCGCCATCACCACCGCGAGACCTGGCCGCCTTTGCAGGAGGCTTTTTTCCAGGCCGCCACCGGTGTCGGATATCCCTTTCATCCCGACGTGAATCACCCCGAGGCCACCGGTGTAAGCCTACGCGCCGAGAACAACATCGACGGCGTGCGCATGAGCATGGCTCTGGCCTACATCGACTCCGTGCGCCACCGCCTGAACCTCACCATCCGCGCCAACGTGCAGGCTAACCGGGTGGTGCTGGAGGACGGGCCGAGCGGGAGGAGAGCGGTCGGCATCGAGGTGGAAAGCGGCGGCGACACCTTCGTCGTCGAGGGAGGAGACATCATCCTCTGTGCCGGGGCGGTGGCCTCGCCCCAGTTGCTGATGCTGTCCGGCCTGGGCCCGCGAGAACAGCTGGAGCGGCTGGGCATCCCCGTTGCTGCCGATCTGCCAGGCGTCGGGCAGAACATGCGCGACCACCCCAACGTGACGGTGCGTTTCCAGGTCAAGGACGACGTTCTCGAAGACCCCATAGCCATGCGGGCCCTGCGGCTGCGCTACACCGCCACCGGGTCTGACACGCCCAACGACATGATCCTGTCGCCAGCCTCGCTGAACACTGTGGTCCGCGACAATAACCCGGCCCACACCGTCAACTGCGGCCTATACCTCGCTGCCGGAAAGGGCGAGCTGTGGCTGACCTCCGCCGATCCCAACGCCGCGCCGGAAATGGACTATCACTACCTGGAGGACCCTTGGGACTTGGAGCGGCTGCGCGAAGCGGTGCGGCTGTGCATGAGCCTGCTGGAGGGACCGGCCTACGCTCCCTACATCGAGGGTGTACTGTCGCCGACCCCCGCCGACCTGGAGTCCGATGAGGCCCTGAACCTGTGGCTGAAGCGCAACGTCAGCACCTCGTACCACATCTCCGGCACATGCAAGATGGGCACGACCGACGACCCCATGGCCGTCGTCGACCAGCGACTCAGGGTGCGCGGGGTCTCCAACCTGCGCATCGCCGACGCCTCGATCATGCCCGACGTCGTGCGCGCCAACACCAACGTAACCACCATGATGATCGCCGAGCGCGTGGCGGACTTCATCCAGGCGGGGAGCTAAACGCATAGGGCGCCGAGAACGCAAAGGATAAATGGAAACTCGTCGTCCTCTGCGTTCTCGGCGTTTAACCGAACCCGTAGAGGCGGGCGCAGTTGTCCCACAGGAACTTGCGCTTTGCGTCCTCCGACAAGGGCAGTTCCAGGAACCTGTCCACCGACTTTGGGTACTTGGAGTCGGCGTGGGGGTAGTCGGTGGAGAAGACGATGTTGTCCTCAAGGCCATACCGCGTCACGATCTCCGCTGGCTCTTCGTCGCACTCCACCGACAGGTAGCACTGGCGCCGAAAATACTCGCTGGGCTCCATCCGCAGGTCGGGGTGGTCGTAGCTGGCCGACATTTCGTAGTGCTCGTCCAGCCGCCAGAGCAGCCACGGTGCCCAGGAGCAGTTGCCCTCCAGGAACGCGACGGTCAGCTCGGGGAAGCGCTCCAGCACGCCACCGCCCACGATGTCCACCGCCGCCAGCATCATCCCTATTGGGTGGGTGCAGGTGTGGTACAGCATGTGGGTGCTGAAATTATCGCCCGGCTGCGGCAGGTTGACCCGCCCGCCCTCGTGGAAGCTGAGCGGCACCCCGAGGCTCTGGATTTCGGCCCACAGCGGATCGTAGTAGGGGTCGTGCCAATTGCGTCCGGCCACGGGGTTCGGGCGGACGAACACCGTCCTGAACCCCAGCTCGTTCACCGCGCGGCGAGCCTCGGCCACGGCGCCCTCGATGTCCTGGGGCGGTATCATCCCCGCACCGAAAAGGCGTCCGGGGCCGCCGCTGCAGAAGTCGGCCAGCCAGTCGTTGTAGGCCCGCGAGATAGCGGTGGCCAATGCCGGATCGAGATCACTGTCGCCCAGGGTGAACAGCCCGCGGCTGGGAAACAGGACGGCAACGTCGATGCCCTCGTGGTCCATGGCCGCCACCTGCGACGCGCTGTCCCAACCCTGCCGCTCAGAGTCCGCGTATACGTCCTGCTGGCTGGTCATCAGGGGCTGGATGGCATTGGCGTAGCTGCGGTTGGGCAGCGGGAACACGTTGTCCCCCACCTGCACGCCCAGGTCCCTCGGGTGGCGGTTGGTGCCCACGGGCGCACGGTCCCGGAACGCAGGGTCCATGTAGCGCTGCCACAGATCGGCAGGCTCCACGATATGCATGTCCGAGTCCATGACCCTGAATCCGTTCTTCGCCATTGGCTGCGTCTCCTGTGAGGGTACTATTCGATATCCCAGTGGAGCGAGCTACGCCTGGCTCACGTCGATGATCACGTTTCCGATTGCGCCGCCCTCCACGGCGCGGTGGGCCTGGACCGTTTGCTCCAGCGGGAAGTGCGGGCCGACCAGGTGCGTCAGCGCACCCGACTCCAGCCACGACGTGATGTCGGCGATGGCGGCATCCTTGGCCGGCTCGGGCATGTCGTAGACCAGCACGTTCCTCACCACGGTATTGCTGCGGCGGAACTGCAACGGCACCGCTGGCTGCTGGCCCGTACCGGCTGCGTAGATGGCCACCACGCCCGACGACTTCAGCACCTCGCTGGTCACCGGGAAATTGGCGGCGAAGTCCACCTCCACGATGTGGTCGACGCCCTCCCCGCCCGTGATGTCCATGACCCGCTCGATGACATCCTCCGTGCGGTAGTTGATGGTGTGGTCCGCTCCCGCCGCAGTGGCGATTCCGGCCTTGTGGTCAGAGCTGATGGTGCTGATGACCGTGGCGCCGGCCAGCTTGGCCTGCTGCACCGCGTAGTGGCCAACGGCTCCGGCGCCGCCGGGCACCAGCACCACTTTGCCATCCAACGGCCCGTCGGCGAACAGGCAGCGGTGCGCCGTCATGGCCGGGACGCCCAGGCAGGCTCCCTGGTCAAAGGCGATGGAGTCGGGCATTCGGACGACGTGCCCCGACGGCTGCACCGTGTACTCCGCGGCCGAGCCGAAGGGACGGCCAAACTGGGACTCGAACAGCCACACCCGTTCGCCGACGCGGGACTCTGGCACGCCTGCCCCCACGCGGTCGATTACGCCCGAGCCGTCCTGGTTCGGGATCACACGCGGGAATCCGATGCGTGCCGTCGTTCCTGCCCGGCGCTTCCAGTCGGACGGGTTGACGCCGGACGAAACGACCCGAACCCTCACCTCGCCGGGCCCCGGCTGAGGATCGGGCATTTCGCCGTACTGCATAATCTCCGCGGGGCCATTCTCTTCGTACCAGACTGCTTTCATACTAAACTCCGTCCGCACGTAGGGGCGCACAGCAGTGCGCCCCTACAAATATGCCGAATCGAATGAAAACCGGCCAAACTACACAGCGCGATTGACGTAGTCGGTCTTGGCGCGCTCGATAGCGGCAGCACGACCGGTATTGAGCGTGTCGCGACGCTCGTAGGCCCACTGGTTGGAGCTGGCCGTGCTGGCCGTGGAGCCCTGGAATACGGGCATTACGTAGCGGGCCATCAGCTCGTAGCTGTGCAGGACGTGCTCCCGCTTGGCCCAGTCGATGGCCTGCACCATGAAACCGCCGAAACCGCCACTGCGCTGCTCCAATTTCTTGATCCCCTTGATGCAGTCGTCGGGCGTGCCGATGATCCAGGCGCCCCGCTCGTCCATCACCTCGATGATGTCTTCCAGCGGCCCGTCGACCACGGCGTCGCGGCCCATGGTGTGCTCGAAGTACTCGCGCTGGTAGCGACCCGCACCGACGCGGGCCTGCTCCATGGCCTCCTCCTTGGTCTCGGCCAGGTGAACCGGCAGCACCAGCCGCCAGTCGTCGCGGTTGACGGTCTGGTTGTGCTCCGCAGCCGATGTCTCGCAGATGTCCCACAGCGCGCTCAGATCGGAGTCGGGAGCGCCCGGGTCCCGCGGCACGGTGATGGTCAGGACCGCGGCGCCGTACTTGCCCGCCAGCGCCACGCCGGATGGCGACTGCACAGATGCCACGGCGATGGGCATGTGCGGCTTGGTGTAGGGCCGGAGCTGCAGCATTGCCTCCCGGAGGCTGAACCAGTCGCTTTCGTAGGTGATGGGCTCGTTCTCGGTCATGAGCCGCAGCACCATGCCGAAACCCTCGTCCATTCGCAGCCGCTGCACCGTTGGATCGATGCCCATCATGTAGGCGTCGCCGGGCAGCGCACCGGGCCCCACACCCAGCATCACGCGCCCGTGGGTCATGTGGTCCAGCTGCACCATGCGGTTGGCCACGTTGAATGGGTGGTGATAGGGGATGCTGATGACGCCGGTGCCCAGCTTGATGTGCTTGGTGCGGTCGGCGGCCACTCCGATGAATATCTCGGGGGACGAGATGGTCTCCCATCCGGCGCTGTGGTGTTCACCGATCCAGGCTTCGTCGAATCCAAGGTGGTCCAACCACTGGACCAGTTCCAGGTCCCGGTCAATGGCCAGGGTGGGGTTTTCCCCAACCCGGTGGAACGGGCCCATGAAAATTCCGAATTTCATACGTTCTGGCAAAGGCATAACGCTTTACTCTCCTGCAATCCCTACTTACGCTGCCGCAATTATAGCCCCCAGCCCAAACTCTGCCAACGAACCAGGTTCTGCGGCCATTCTTACAACGGACAACCTCTGGAACGCCGAGTCTACCCCCTGGCGGGCCTAGCTAGGCCCAGGTTGTCGCGGAGGGTTCCCGACGCGTACTCGCGGCGGAACAGGCCCCGGCGCTGCAGCTCCGGCACCACCAGCCGGACGAAGTCCTCGTAGGCGCCCGGCATGTGGGTGGCGGCAAGCACGAATCCGTCGCAAGACTCGGACACGAACCACTCCTCCATCTGGTCTGCCACCTGGGCCGGCGTGCCGGTGAACACCGGGAACTCGCGCAGCGTTCCCCGGCCTGACCACTCTATGAAATCGTCCAGGGACGGATTGGACTTCCCGCTCAGTCGGATGACCCGGTCCAGGAATCCCCTCAGCCCCGTCATGGACGCCATCGTTTCGTCCGACAGCGGCTGGTCCGGTGGGTGCTGGGCGAAATCGTAGTTGAACACCTCGGAGAGCAGGGACAGCGAATCGACGGTACGGGCCAGCCCGTCTATGAATTCCAGCTTGTCGGCCGCCTCCTGCTCCGTCTCGCCGGCTACCACGTAGACCGCCGGGGCCACCCTGACCGCATCAGGATCGCGCCCTGCCGCCGCTGCCCTGGAGCGTAGGTCGTCCCGGTAGGCCCTGCAGCCATCGGGGGTGGGGAAGATGACGAACAGCAACTCCCCCCAGCGGGCGGCAAACTGCCTGCCCCGCTCGCTCTGCCCGGCCTGTATGATCACCGGGTGCCCCTGCGGCGAACGGGGCACCGTCAGCGGACCCCGTGAGCTCAGGTACTGTCCCTGGTAGTCGGCCCGACGGACCCCCTGCGAGTCGGCGAATTGGCCTGAATCTCGGTCGGCGATAACTGCGCCGTCCTTCCACGAGTCCCATAGCGCGATGGCCGCCTCCATGAACTCGTCGGCGACGTCATACCGGTCGTCGTGCTCCAGGTGCTCGGAAACGCCGAAGTTGTGGGCTTCGGAGTCGTTGAGAGAGGTGACAACGTTCCAGGCCGCCCTACCGGCGGTGAAGTGGTCGAGGGATGCAAACAGGCGCGCCACGTGGAAGGGGGCGTAGTAGGTGGTCGAGTATGTGGCTCCCAGCCCCAGGTGCGACGTGGCCAGGCCCATGGCGGTGATGATCGGCACCAGGTCCAGCTTGACCGCACGCACACCGTGCTCCACGGCCTCGGCGTACGAGTCGCCGTAACGGCTGGGCATGGCCAGGCGGTCGTCGATGAACGCCATGTGGAACCTGCCCGCCTCCAGCGTCCTGGCAATGTCCTGGTAGTACTGCAGGTCGAGGAAATTGGGCGCAGTTTCCGGGTGCCGCCAGGAGCCGGTGTAGTTGGAGCAGTTGGACGCCTGCATGAAGGCGACCATCAGCATTTCCCGTTTGGCTGGTTGTGTCATTTCAGTTCACCGCTGTCTGGCCTGATGATGCTTGGGAAATAAGTCTCTACGCCGGGAAATTGACGGTCGATGATCCTGTCCCTCTCACTGGGCGGCGCGCGTACAGCACGATGGCGCTGGAGGCCGCAGCTATCGAGGCGTAGACAATGAAAATGAGGGCGTAGCTGCCCCTGAGATCGAACACCATTCCCGCCAGCAGCGGCCCTGTGGATTGACCGACCAGCACGCCGAGTTCCGCCACTCCACGGATTTTACCCAAAGACTCCCGGCCGAAGTAATCGGCGTATACCACGGTGGGTATTATGTTGCCTCCGGCCGCCACCATTCCAATCAAGACTGCTGCAGCAAACGCTCCGACAATGTTGGTCACGAGGAACAACAGGAGCACTGAACAGCTCAGGAGGGCCAGCATAACCGAATACATAACCCTGGCCGACACCCTCTCCATCAGCCATCCCCACCCCACACTGCCAGCCGCCGACACGACCCAGCTGGCAGTGACCACCGCGGCAGCATTGGTCAGGGAGAGGCCCTGGTCCCTCAGATATGCGGCAATGTGAACGTTGATTCCCGCGTGAACGAAGAAGGTCGCGAAACCCATGACCACCAGGACCCAGAAGGCCACGGAGCGGGCCGCCTCTCCCAGCGACCACGAATCGTTCTCGGCTCCGAGCGACAATTTCCTCTCGCCGTTCGCGGGATGACCGTGGAGGAGGCGAACCTCGTCGTCGCCGTCAGGACGAAGGCCGAGATGCTCGGGCCGTTCCGCAATGAGAAGCAGGTTCGGGAGGAGGGCCACGGCCAGGACAATCACTCCCACCGTTATCCAGGCGGCAGCAACACTGAACTCGTCAATGATCACGGCGGCAGACATGGTGAAGACGACCCCGCCGATGGCACCGAACAGGTAGACCACGCCGATGGCGCGCCCCCGCATCCGGATGAACCATCGGGCAGTAACCGTGCCGGCCCCGTTGGGCGAAGCCGTGTGGAACACCACGCGGCCCGCGGCGTAGGCAAGGTAGAAAGTTACTGGAATCGTGGCCCATGCCAGCGAGATCATGGACGCCCCAACCGTCAGCACGCCGGCCACCAGTACAGGACGCGCTCCGAACCGGTCGATGGCCCAACCAACGACAGGGGAGAGCACCATGGACGCCAGGGCTCCCGCGCTCACTGCCCCGGCGATCAGGGTCCGCGACCACCCGAGTTCCTGCGACATGGGATATATGAACACCGTCAACGTGGTGATGGCCGGGGCCATCCTCGCGAAAACGGCCGTACCGGAGGCGCCCACCACGACCCAGCCGTAGTAGAAGGGCAGGAGGCGTTGTAGGCGGGATGCTAGCAATGGTCCATATCCAGGAATTCAGGTCAAAAAAATCCCCTCTCCCTCAGGGAGAGGGTCAGTGGCGGTCATTCGGGACGCCCCGACAGGCCATATTCGGGATGGGGCGCACGGGGTGGTGCGCCCCATCATTCAGGAATTAACCCAGGTTAGCGCCGAAGAAGCTCAGCACCTTCTCCCATCCATCGTTGGCCGCCTCCACTCGGTAGCTGGGGCGGTCGACAGCGAAGAAACCGTGGCCCGCGTCGTCGTAGCGGTGGAACTCGTAGCTCTTTCCGTGCTTCTTGAGGGCCTCCTCCAGTTCGTCAACATCGGCCGGAGAGGGCCTCGGGTCATCGTTGCCGAAGAGTCCCAGCATCGGGCAGTTGAGCCCGGCGGTGAAGTCAACGGGCCATGCGGGCATGGCGGGGGTGAGCTGGTCGTTGCCCTGGGTCACGCCGCCGCCCCAGCAGTTCACTGCGGCGCTCACGCCCTCAAGGGTGCAGGCACCCAGGTAGGTCTGACGGCCACCGGAGCAGAACCCGATCAGCCCGATCTTGCCGTTAACGTAGGGCAAGGTCCGCAGGTAGGCCATGGCGCCCTCCACGTCGCCCATGGTGCGCACATCCGGCATGCCACCCTTCTCGCGGATGCTGGTGCTGTTCTCCTGCGGCGTGGCCTGGCCCTCCCGGAAATGCAGATTCGGGGAGATGGTAACGAAGCCGTTGTAGGCCAACTTGCGCGCCATCTCTTTCGAGGCGTCGTCCCAGCCGGGCATGTGGTGGATCAGCACCACGCTGCCGTGGGGCCCTCCTCCCAGCGGCCGGGCCAGGTAGGCGTCGATCATGTCGCCTTCGTGCCCCTTAATCAGGACCGTCTCAGCCATCATTCCTTGATAACTCATTGCGTTGCAGCCTCCCGAAATAATTGGTTTCTATCATTGGTCCCGGAGTCGAAACCGACCCCGGAAAATGTGAACGGCGGTTGTTTCCAGCCGTAGCCTACTATCGGGGCAAACTCCCGTCAATCCGCGTTGGGAAAGCGGGTATGCTAGACTGAAATCGGCCATTGAGGAATTGGAGTATCAGGCGAAAAAACACACTTGGGCAGAGGAGCCGGGAACATGCGTATAGGGCTGTTTGTGGGAGCGCTGGAGCTCATGCGTAACGTGGCGGAAAGGCTTCAACGCATTTCCGACGCCGAGGCAGACGGGTTCGACAGCTATTGGCTGCCCCAGCATTTCGGCGCCGACATGTTGACGGTGATCGCCATGGCCGGGATGCAGACCCATCGCATCGAGCTGGGCACTGCGGTGGTACCCACCTATCCGCGCCACCCGGTAGCCATGGCGCAGCAGGCCCTGACCGCCCAGGTGGCGACGGGAGGCCGCCTCACCCTGGGAATCGGCGTGTCTCACCGCTCCACCATCGAGGGCTGGCTGGGACTGCCCTACACCCGCCCCGCAAGGCACATGGAGGAGTACATGTCCGTCCTCCGTCCTCTGCTCAATGAGAGCGGAGTGGATTTCCACGGACAGGAATTCCAGGTCGCGGGAGAGCTGCAGATTCCTGACGCCGACATGGTGAGCTGCCCCGTGGTGATCGCTGCCCTGGGACCGCGAATGCTGGAGATCGCCGGCCGCCTCGCCGATGGCACGGTTACCTGGATGACCGGGCCCAACACTCTGAGGGAGCACGTTGTTCCTCTGATAAACCAGGCCGCAGCAGCAGCCGACAACCCGCCGCCCCGCGTTTGCGTCGGTATGCCGATAGCCGTAACCGACAACGCCGACAGGGCCCGCGCCCGTGCCGACCGGCTCTTACAGCACTACGCCATTCTCCCCAGCTACCGCGCGATGCTGGAGCGCGAAGGAGCGGAAAGCCCGGGTGACATTGCCATCGTCGGCAATGAGGCCTCGGTCGAGGACCAGTTGCATAAACTAGCGGAGCTTGGCGCCACGGACCTGCTGGCCACTATCTTTCCCGTAGACGGTTCGCAGACGTCCCAAACTCGTACAAGGGCGTTACTGCAGAACATGGTCGGGAAAGTCTAAACCTCCCGCCTATCCCCAAGTCCATCGCCTCTGGGTAGGGCGCGCGCCGGCCAGGGGCCGCTGATTCCGGTCAGGGTTGCCCCCACAAGTTTGTGATTGTTGGCACATTGTTGACCGCCCGCAAATCCCCTCACTAGAATGATAGTTATCTCATTATTGGATGGAATCAATTCCAAGTCATGAGAGCAAAAGTGCAGTATTCGTTTCTGGAGACATCCGATGTATCAACATGTTCTGGTACCACTGGACCGGTCGGCCGAATCGGAGGGAATTCTTGACACAGTTCCGACGCTAGTGAACGCAGATGGAAAGGCCACGCTGTTGACAATTATTCCGCCGGGACGCACCCGTTCCATGGGCGAGTTGGTGATCCTGGGATCGCAGCAGGAGGAGGAGGACCGCAGCCGGGCCCTGGCCTACCTCAATCGAGTCGCCAACCGGCTGAGAGAGTCGTCGGTGGAAGCCACCACCGCCGTTGTCGTCAACGATTCCGTCCCCGCGGCCATCGTGGCCTTTGCCAACCGCAACTCGGTCGACTTGATCTCCATGTTTACCCACGACCGCCGCGGCCTGGCCAGGCTGGTCAAGGGAAGCGTGGCTCGCGAAGTGGAGCGCCGGGCCGTGATGCCGGTGCGGGTTTTCAGGCCGGAGGACGTGGCAACTGCCGCCGACAATGTCGCGCCGGACCCTGGCCACGAGTTCGACTACAGCACCGTGGATATGTTCTCCCGCCTGTCTCGCGAGCAGATCTCGGCTGTGGTTGCCCTGGGACGCACCGTGTCGGTAAAGGAAGGCGAAACCCTGGGCGCCGGCGGAGAGGCAGGCCAGAACCTCTTCGTTATCCAGGCAGGCGAGGCCCAGTTGACCGCCCAAGCCGATATAGGTCAGATTGCCGTCAGAATCGCGGGCGTTGGAGAGTCCTTCCCGCAGGCGGTTCTGCTCGGGGAGGGAACCCTGATCACCGCCGGATCCGCATTGAGCGACATGACTCTGCTGCAGATACCCCGAGCCACGCTCCTCGACCTGTGTACCCAGGACTCGGCCATCGGCAGGGGAATTTATGCAGCCACGGCACAACTGTTCGCCAACCGGTACAGCCGTACTCTGAACGAGCTCGGCGTCAGCGTGAGCAGGGAAATGGAGATGGAGAGCGGGGAGGAGGACTCCGGTGAGGAGTAATCGGAATAGTGGCAAGACAGGCCCGGACAGGAACTGTTATTGACCGTCGAGCCAGCGGGGCCCCGAAGCACTCGCAGGCTGGCTGACATCTCTGCGCAACAGTTTGGAGGTGTGTAATGGTTACCATCCTGGAGCCCAGGGTAGACACAGAGACCAAATTACAGCTGGAGGTGGAACCGGTTCCAGTGCCCGAGGATGTGCCGCCGAGGGCTGGATACCTGGAGATGCGGTACGCAATGCCATTTGCCGGAGTCAGATACTACTCCTTCCGGCCCAGCCGCGAGGCCACAGCGGAATACGTGAAACCGGCAGAGCCTGTGCCGGCGCCGCTGGCAGCGCAACTTATCGACGAACGGGTGATTCTGCTATAGAATCGCAATTCTCTGAAGTACCTTTTCGCTGACGAAAAGGGAGAGGGCCGGAAACCGGCTAAATTCTGTAAGGCGTGAGCGATGTACGTACAACTGGCATGGGGCAGAACTCGGCCGGGGGCCTGGAACACCCTTAGAGACTTCTATGCGGACAAGGTCATCCCCTTCACCATCGGCATGCCCGGCCTCCAGGAGCGTCAGCTCTGGCGAGGCGCCTCCGATCCGGACGAGATGGGTTTCTGGAGCGTGTGGTCCTCGCTGCAGGAACTCCGCAACTACGAGACCAGCGACGCCCGGCGACAGCTGGCCAACGAGGCTGAAGAGTTTTTCTTCCCGATGGCCTACCCCAGGGGAGAGACCTGGATCAAGCATTTCGAGATAGTTGCCTCCGCCGGGGAGGGCACGACCGATGGAGCTTACCTGATGACGGCATGGGGCAAACTGCGCCTTGGGTCCTGGGACCAGTACGAGCAGTACTTCCGGGACCAAGTCATGGATTCCACCGACTCGGTCGACGGGCTGCGAAAGCGAATGCTGCTCCGGAGTACCGAGGACCCAGACGAAGGTGTAAGCGTCAGCGTATGGGACAGCGAGGAGGCGCTGCTGCGGTACGAACGCAGTGAACTCCGGCGCAACATGGCCCAGGAGGTTGAGAACCTATACCGGGGTGAGTTCTGGGTTAAGCACTTCGAGGTAACTGATACCAACCAGTAACGTCTCTCCATACAGCTAAGCCAGGCGACAGAAACGATGGGGGCGGGAGTAATTCCCGCCCCCATCGTTTTGCCTCTTGAGTAGAACCGCCCAGTTCCGCAGAGATGGGCTGGCCTTCACTAAACAATGGCTTAACCGTAGCCACCTATCCGCGTTCAGGGTGGTTGGGCAGTCAACCGGAAAAAGAATAGGGCGGGTAATCGCTACCCGCCCTTGTTCATGGTCTCCGTTGAGCACGCTTTCGCTCAGACCCTCGCGCCGTAGATTGCATCTGGCAGCCACAACGCGATGCCGGGTACGAAGAGCACCAGGGCTGTGGTGATCGCCATGCATCCCATAAAGGGCATGACGCCTATCCAAACATCCGCAATGGTGCTTTGCTCCAACACCTCGTTGGCGGCTTCGGCCTGCTCCCTGTCCACGTCCAATCGCACACCGTGGAGCACATAGAGATTGATGCCCTCGGGCGGGCTGATCAGAGCTGCCTCAACCAGCAGCACCATAATCACACCGAACCAGACCAAGTCTACACCGGCGCCCTCCAGTGTGGGGAGCAGAATCGGCACCGTGGTCACCATCATGGCGAAGCTCTCCATGAAGGTGCCCAGCACCAGGTAGAACACGACAAGCACCAGCACCAGCTGCCAGTCATTCAAGCCCAGCCCTGAAATCGCCTCGGCGATCTGCTGCGAGATGCCCAACCGGGCAAAGGCGAAGGACATGGTGAACGCGGCCAGCACTATGAGGAATATCATCCCGGTAGTGCGGACTGTCGATACAAAGGCATCCTGCACTATCAGGAAGTTACGCCTGATTATCTGCCGCTGCACCGCTGTGTCAGGGAACCGTGCGTTCTGGAGGTCTTCCTGAGACGCATTGACGAGGAAGGGAACCCAGCCGGTCCAGGGGACGATCACAACCTCGATCAGGAAGATATTTTCCCCGATTATGCCTGCCAGGGGGATGGTGGGATCGCCCAGATCAAATCCCCTCAGGGCCCAGGCGATCTGCAGCACCAAGTGCAACAGGAGAACCGCCACCAGTAAGCCCAATGCCCACTTAACCACGCCCGCCGCATTGGTGAGACCCAGAGACCGCATCAGGCCGCCGAACATCGGCATCAGGATTTCTTCGGTATTCAGAATTCCGGCGAGCACAAAGGCGCCGTACACGCCGAACGCCGCTGCCTCTGACGGTGTGGCGATACCTCCGTAGATGGAACCGATCACCACGATGATTAGCGCAACGATAGGTATCAGGGCAATGGAGCCTATGAGTCGATTAACCCAGCCTTGGATGGTAAAGAAGCTGTCGCCCGATTCCCGAGGGGCCAGCCCGCGCCAGACAAGCGCCAAGCTGAGGATCATTATCATGAAAGTGGCGGTCAGCACCATCCCGGGCACAAAGCCGGCCATGTAGAGGCGGCCGATTGACTCCTCCACCAGCACGCCGTAAATGATCAGGCTGATGCTCGGCGGGATCAGGATTCCAAGAGTGCCGCCTGCGGCCAGCGACCCAATCACCATCCGTTCCGAGTAGCCGCGCGCCCGGAAGCTGGGCAGCGAGACGCGGCTGATGGTGGCAGAGGTTGCCACGCTGGAGCCGGAACACGCTGCAAAAATGGCGCAGGAGACGATGTTGGTGTGGATCAGCCCACCGGGGAGCCACCAGATCCAGCGGGTGATCCCCGCGTACATCCTCTCACCCATGCCGCTCCGGTTCATAAGCTCACCCATCAGGATGAACAGCGGCACGGCAACCAGGATGAAGCTGGTGTTCCCCTCCCAGGACTTGTTCGCCATGATGTTCCACAGGGGAGCATCGGAGAAGAAGTGCATCATGATCAGGGACAGCGCTCCCAGCGCGGCGGCCACGTACATGCCCGCCAGGAAGAAGGCCCCCATCAGTCCGAATGCTACGCCAATTGCCACAGCTTAACCTCTCACGCCCCCGGTTCTTGGTGACCCGGAAGGCCGGGTGGGATGGAGCAGACGCGATGCCTGCTCACTTAGTCGGCAGCACCCGCGGCCTCTTGCTGCATAAGCTCCAGGGCCTCGATTTCCTCGCCACCCTGCAAGCGGTTCACGGTGGAAAGTAGCGACTCCGCGACCATCATGTACATCATCTGCAAGGCAGTCACGCACAGCAGCGTAAATCCGATGGACACTACGATCTTGGGTATGAAGAGGGGCGTGAGCGGGTAGTCATTTGTGACGACACCCCGTTCGTAGTTGTTCACCACGGTTTCCCACATCTTCCACATGGTGACCCAGCCCAGGAACAGCACCGCTGCCATGGCAATCCAGTCGGCAGTGGACCTGGTCTTTTGCCCCATGTACGGGAGGAGCACATCAATTCTCACGTGGGCACCGGACCTCAGCGAGTAGGAGAAGGCCCAGGTCGCGGCCATCGCCAGGACGTATCCGCTCATCACATCGGTGCCCGGGGCCTGGACCCAGTCCAGTTTGCGCGCCACCACCTGGTAGGTGATGAAAAACCCCAGCAACAGAAGTTCCAGACCGCAGACATATCCCAACGTGAAATACAGCTTGTCGAATATCGAGCAGATGGTCCTCGAGAAGAGTAGCGCATCCCTCGCGCCCAGCGTCCACGCCGACAGGGGCAGCCATATGAAGAACAAGATGAATAACAGCGAGAATATCACTGTCATCTCAATGGGCACGCCCAGCCCGTCTTCCCGAATGGGGACAATGTCCAAGAGGAGCAATAGCGCCACGAGGTACCCTATCCACCCGATGACCAGAGCCCACATCAATCTTGGAATCGATACTGCCATAATCGCGATCCTGCCGCTTTGCTGAGTTTGAGATGCCTATACTGCGCCCCATACTAGGGTGCAGCCCCATATTTACGTTTGGCAATAATACACCAATTTTCGCCCGGCGCAATCCCTTTTGGGGTGAATTGGGGGGAAACCGGATTGGGCGGGCCTGTGTCCGTTGGGGGCTTTGGGTAGGTTGAGTGGATTACCGCAGGGCACGGCGCGTAACGTTACGAATTTGGACAGTTTCGCAGGGATATTCCGCGGGTTGTCGCTGGGCAAGGGCGAGGTCCTGGGAAACAAAGCGCCCACCCCGCCAAGGCTGGGGGTGGGCGCAAAAGAAACCGGGATTCAGGAGCTTACTGGGCGTGGGGGCCCTTGGTTACGGGAATGTCGGAGACACTGCCGTCGGCTTCGATCACCATGCCGACGTAAGGGCCGACGTGGTCATTGAACATCTGGACGGCTTCGTCGCCATCGCCGGGGAACTTGAGGCGGCGGAGCCAGCCGGGGATGACGTGCTCCTTTACTGCGACGTTAAGGCTGTAGTCCGCCAGCTCGGGGGTGAATTCGACCAGTTCCATACCGGCGTCTACGTTTTTCTTGACACCGGTTACGTTCTGGATGGAGGTGAGGCGCAGCTGTTCGAGCTCCGACTCGGCTCCTTCCTCTATGAATATCTGCTGCATATCCTCGGGGATGCTGTCCCACACATCGGCGTTCACGATGTTATTGGTGGAAAGGAGGGACTTGAGGGGGCCGTTGAGGTAGTCGGTTACCTCGTACCAGCGCTGGCCGTGGCCGGGGGTTGAGCCGGTGACGCCGGCATCGAGGATGCCGCGCTCGAGGGCGGTGTAGACCTCGGCGAAAGCGAGGAACTGGGCCTCGGCGCCCATACCGTTGATCCAGTCGGACAGCGCGGCCGCGTGGCTGCGAGTCTTCAGGCCTTCGAAGTCCTCGAGGGTGCGCAGGGGAGTCTTGCTGAAGAAGAACTGGTCGTTGCCGGAATACCAGTTGTGGTTAACGACGATGCCACCTGCGGTCTCGGAGGCCACCATTGCCTCAAGGAGAGGGTGCATATCGGTCAGGGAGTAGTACATCGTCTCCCAGTCGGGGTAGATACCCCAGAGGGACTGGACCTCGATGGCGGGCAGGGCACCGGCGACATAACCGGTGTAGATATTGGCCATCCCGAGGGTGCCATCGGAAACCAGCTGCAGGGTATCGGGCCCGGCGAGGCCCAGCTCGGGGAACGAGCTGACTTCCAGGATGAGCTGGCCATTGGTACGGGCTTCCAGGTTGGGCGCCCAGTACTGCTCAATGATCTTGCACGGGAGCAGAGCGCGGTTGATGCAGGCGTGCTGCACCGTGATGCTCTCGCCGGTGGAGGTCAGTTCGGTGGGGTTGGTGAGATTGTCCCGCTCGACCAGCGACTGGTAGTAATCGCTTTCGTATAGCCAGGTGTGGTCCTGGAGGGCGGTGAGAGGGACATTGCCTTCCAGATCGCCCAGGTCGGTGTCGGGGTCGCCGCCGAGGGTGAGGGGAGCGGGGCCGACGAGCTGATTGATATCGCCGACATAGATGGCCCCGGGGCCGCCCGCGTTGTCGGCAGCATATTGCAGCAGGGCATCATCCCCGGACATCATCACCTCGGTGGGTTCCTCCTCCATTGCTTCCGCCTCGGTGGGGACGGGGGTTGGCTCGGGGGCGGTGGTGGCGGTGGGCGCCTGGGTGGGCACAGGGGTTGCGGCCTCTCCGCAGGCGGCGAGCGCGCCGACCAGTAGCAGGGAGAGGATCAAAAGGGCACCTATAGTCAACCTGGTTTGGATCATCCTGAGCAGTACCTCCTGTTCAAACCCTCGTTGGGGTTCATTTAATTGAACCTGGTTCTGACAAGCCGGGTCTCCCGGGGAATCACGCAAAAAGGCGGAGTCGCCCTATTGGCCGACCCTGGGCCCCTTCGTGATCTCGACCTGGCTAATAGTACCATCCTCGTTGATCCAGATGCCGGTGTAAGGGCTCGACTTGTCGTTGTAGATATCAACGATTTCGGCGTTCTCCTCCGGGAAACCCAACCGACTCAGCCAGCCCGGAATGACGTGCTGTGGCAGGACCACGGTCTGGATATGCCCGTAGATCTCATCGGAGAATGGGATCACATTCATGCCCTGTTGCATATTAATCTGCACGGCCGCCACATTCTGGAACGGAGCCAGGCGTAGACCTTCTAGCTCTGCCTTCGCGCCCTCCTCCAGCATGATCTGCTGCAGGTCTGCGGGGATCCCCTCCCACACATCCTTGTTAATTACGTTGTTGGTGTATCCGAATCCTATGATCGGGCCTGACATGTGATCCGTTACCTCACTCAGCCGGGCGGATACTGCCAGCAGGGCGCCATAAGCCGCTGCATCAACAATACCCTGCTGAAGCGAGGTGTAGAGCTCGCCGATGGAGTAAAAGACCGGGTTGCCTCCCATGCCGCTGATGAAGTCCGACATAGATGATGAATTGGTCCGAATATCCAGTCCGTCGTAATCCTCCACGGTCTGCAGCGGCGCGCTGCTGTACATCCACTGGTCGGACCCGGCGAACCAGTTGCGGTTGAACACCATACTCCCGCCCGTCGCATCCTCGATTAAGTTGTCAACGTCCTCCGACAGGTCTGTCAGGGACAGGTAGGAGGTCTCCCAATCGGGCGCGGATCCCCAGAGCGACTGCACCTCCAGGCTTGGCACCTCTCCGGCCACATAGCCGGTAAAGATGTTGACCATATCCAGGGTACCGTCTCTGACCTGGGTCAGGGTGTCCGGCCCCTGGATTGACAATTCGGCGAGGGAGGTTACCGATATTTTCACCTGCCCGTTGGTGCGTTCGGCCAAATTGGGGATCAGGTAGGTCTGCATCAGGACACAGGGCGGCAATTGCCGGTCAAGGCAGACGTGCTGGATTTCGATCGTTTCACCCGAGGAGACCAGCTCCGTCGGATTGGTGAGGTTGGCCTTGGATATCAGTTCCTGATAGTAGTCGCTGGAGTAGATGAACATGTGGCCCGGGACGCCGAGTTGCTCAGACCCGGCCAACGCCAGGCCAGACATCTGAGTGTACAGTTCGGGAGGGAACTGGAACATCAGGCCGTCGTGAGGCGGCGGGCCGACCAGCTGGGTGGGGTCGCCGACAAAGATCGCTCCGGGGCCGTTGGCGTTTTCGGCAGCGTAGGCGGCCAGCGCCTCCTCGGCCGTTGGCTCCGGGGCAGCCACTGTCGGGGGAACTGCAGTGGGTTCAGGTTCCGCAGTCGGTTCCGGAATCTCCGTCGGCTCGGCAGGTTCCGGTGTCGCCGCCGGGGGCGCAGTGGGCTCGGGGGCCGGCGCTTGCGCGGTCGGCGCCGTGGTGGCCGTGGGAGCGGGCTGCACCGTCACATCGGTGTCCTCGTCGGCGTCGCCACCACAGGCAGCGAGTCCAGCCAACATTGCAAGAGCGGCAACAACTACTGTAAGTCGCCAGATTACTGCAAGACTATTCCCTGTCAAATTCTTGAATCCCAATTTAATGCTCCACGTTGAACTATTTTTGAACAGCGTCCAACGCAGCATTTTAATGTCGGTTAATGAGTAGAGTCAAAAATACCAGTTTGCCTTGATGCTGTTCACAATATGTACTGCCTTTTCTTGGACAATCACGGTTGGGGTTACGTCCTCACCCTAACCCTCTCCCAGAGGGAGAGGGGACTTGGGGGGTACGCCCTCGACCCCGCCCTTTCCCAGAGGGAGAAGGAACGAATGAATGAATGGGCGCCCAGCGTAAGTGCTCGATGCAATCGCGCGCAGCGTATCTGCCGTCTGCAAGACTCAGCGGGCGCCCTTGGCCTGGTCGGGGAGCCAGGTCACCAGTTCGGGGAAGAGCATGAGGATACCCATGACGATGGCCATACAGACCATGAACGGCAGCACACCTATATAGACGTCGTTGATCGTCTCGGCCTCCGTCACGCCCCTGACCTGGGCGGTCTCGCGGCGCGCGCCGTGGAGGACATAGAGGGACAGGCCCTGGGGCGGGCTGATCTGGGCGGCCTCGAGCAGGATGATCATAATGATGCCGAACCACAGCAGGTCTATACCCGAACGGAACAGCGTTTCGATGAGAATAGGGAGAGTGGTGGCCAGCATGGAGTAACTCTCCATAAAGGTGCCCAGGAGCAGGTAGAAAACAATCAGAATACCGACCAGCTCCATCTGCGTCAGCTCCAGGCTGACCACCAGGTCGGCCAGGGCGTGGGAGATACGCAGGTAGGCAAAGGCGAACTGGAGGGTGAAAGCGGCCAGGAGGATGAACATGATCATGCAGGTGGTGCGCATGGTGGACATAAACACCTCGGTAAGCACCGAGGCGTTGGACTGCATGATGGCTTTGACCTGGGCAGAGGAGGGCATCCTCGCGTCGGCCAGCTCCTCCCTGGAGACCTCGGAGAGAATGAACACCCAGCCGGCAAGGGGAAGTAGCAGCACCTCCAGCAGGAAAACGGTTTCCGCAAGCTCGGGGGACACGAAAAGGGACTGGTTGGGGAAAAACACCAAGTAGATCGTCTGGGCCGCCAGGTGAACCACCACCACACCGACGATAGCGCCAAAGACCAGCCGAACGGCGTGGTACGAACCACTCAACCCGGTAGCGCGCAAAGCGAGGGCGAATACCGGCAGCCACAGGTTCTTGGAGTTGTAAAGGAAGGCCAGGACGAAAGCGCCGTAAACGCCGATGGCAGCGGCCTCGCTGGGCGTGGCTATCCCGCCGTAAATGGAGCCCAGGACGGCCAGCACCAGTACTATGACGGGCCCCACGGCGATGGAACCGGATATACGGTCAATCCAGCCTCGCCAGGACAGGAAGGTTTCTCCCTCCACTCTGGGGGCCACCCTGGGCCAGATAATTGCGGCGGCGGCGATGAAAAGCATGAACACAATGGCCATAATCGCGCCGGGGATGAATCCCGCCAAGAAAAGACGGCCAATGGACGTTCCGGTGCTCAGGCCATAGATCAGCAGCAGAACGCTCGGGGGTATCAGGATGCCCAGCGTTCCGCCGGCGGCCAGGGAGCCGACGACCAGCCTCTCGTTGTAGCCACGGGTGTGGAACGTGGGGAGAGCCACACGGCTGATGGTGGCGGCGGTGGAGATGCTGGACCCGGAGCAGGCCGCGAAAATGGCGCAGGAAACGATGTTCGTGTGGAGCAATCCGCCGGGAATGGGCGCGACCCAGCGGTCGAGGGCCCGGTACATACGATCGGCGATGCCGCTGCGGAGGACCAGTTCGCCCATTAGGATGAACAGGGGGATGGCGACCAGCAGGAACCTGTTATACGTCTCCCAGACGCGGTTGGACATTATGTTCCACAGCGGCGCGTCGGAGTAGATCTCGGACAGCAGCAGGGCCAGAGTTCCCAGCGCACCGGCGACGTAGAGGCCCGCCATGAAAAAGACGGTCATCAGTATGAATGCTACGGCAATAAGCAAAGGGGTATCCTTCGGTAGATGTCTGAACTGTGATTCGTTTGATTAAATGATTGCGGTGATTCCGGGTGCCATTGGGCCGGGTTCCATTGGGCCCGGCAACCACAATGGTTGCCCCTACGGGGGGATGCCTGCATTCACAAATAACGGCCCCCGCCTCCGGGTGCCATTCGGCAACTGGCGGGGACCGTAATCGGTAGCGCCCTCAGCCTGAATTGCTCGTGAATTACCGGGCTAACTTATCACTAACCGGCCCTCTTGAAAAGGGCAGTGAGCAAAACGCCTGGATACGCCATCGGCCTGGCCCTCTCCCTCAGGGAGAGGGGCTCAGGGTGCCATACGACAGTCGGGGAGTTCAGTATTCGACGCGGTAGACCCTCGCGGCGACATCGTGGAACATGTCAGCGCGCTCGGAGGCCGAGTACTGGGTCGTCAGCCTCTTGAAGGCGTTGTACATGACGGTGTAGGAGTACGACACCTTGTCGACCGGGAAGTTGCTTTCGAACATGCAGCGGCCGGGGCCGAACTGGTCGATGCAGTAATCGATCAGAGGCTTCATGTCCGCAGCCAGTTCCTCGGAGCCGATGGGCGTGGTGCGGGCGTGCCAGTCAAAGCCGGTGCGGGGCATACCGATGCCGCCCAGCTTAATGACCACGTTGGGAGCGGACGCCGCGGCGGTGATGCCCTTTCGCCACTGGTCGAGGACCTCCTCGTCGCGCCCGGCGTAGGGTCCCTCACGCAGCAGGCCGCCGATGTGGTTGAGGATGATGGTCAGGTTGGGTACGGCCTTGGCGAACTCGGCCAGCTCGAGCATCTGGGGGAAATACATCCATCCCTCCAGAGTCATGCCCATGTCGGCCAGCACGCGGGCGCCGGCGCGGAAGTTGTCGCTGCTCATCTGCCCCTCGGCCTTGTGGGCCGCGGTGTTCTCCACCTCGGGGTGCGGGTCCCAGGTCACCGAGTGCCGGATGCCGCGGAACCGGTTGGGGCTGGCCGCCTGCAGGGCCTCCAGGACGGGTCGCACGTTCTCGCCCAGGTTCAGGTTGGCATGCCCGACGATGGAGGCAGCGGCCTTGGTGGGGCCATAGAGGCCGTTGTCGCTGGCAGCGGCCAGACCTTGCACGAATTCCACCTCGCCCACGGGCCGCAGTTCCTCGGAGCCTCCGGAGCGATACATTGAGCGCGCCTCCACGAACACCGTGGAGCGTACGTTGTGCCCCCCGTTCACATCGTCGGCCAACTCATGCAGCAGATAGCGTTGGAAGGGAATCCGCTCCATCCGGAAGTCCCAGAAGTGGTGATGGGGATCGCAGATGGGGATGTCAGGCTCCAGCGCCTCCTCGGGAGTAAGTGCGAGCCAGTCATTGCCTCCGAACGGCATAAAAGGCCTCCATAATCAAGCGGTAATTACGATTTGCGTGGCCCGAATCATAGCACACTAATGATTGGTGTCCGCTGACCTCCCTCTGGATTTGCGCCCGTGTGCTGATGAAGCTATGCTGGCGGAAATCAGAACTAGGCGAGGAGTGCAAGATGGCTAGAATCGCGCGGGTTGGCCACGTGGTCCTGAACGTCAAGGACACCGTAGAGGCCATCGACTGGTACACAAACGCCCTGGGCATGGAGCTCATGAACCACGATCAGGGCATGGATATGGCGTTCCTGTCCTTCGGCGTATCCGACCACGACATCGCACTGATCAAAGCGCCCGAGGGCGTCGAGACGGGCAGCCCGGGGCTGTCGCACACCGCGCTGCAGCTCGAGGGCGGCGAGCCGGAGCTGCAGGAAATGTTCGGACGGGTCAAGGATGCCGGCCACCCTATCGACTTTACCGCCGACCACGGCCTGACCAAGAGCTTCTACTGCTTCGATCCCAGCGGCAACCGCATCGAGATATTCTTCCAGCAGCTGCACGACGAGGAGGCCCGCGAGTTCATGCGTCAGACCGGTGCGGTGCTCGATCCATACGAGTTGGAAGCCGCGCCTGCGGACTAGGCGCCAGCACAGGCCAGATGCGGAGGCGCTGGGTAGGTTCCCAGCGCCTCTTTCGTAAATTTTCCCAGCGGGAGTGCTCAGTATGTCCAGCGTTCAGCGCAGCGAGCTACCCTTCCTCACCGTGGCCGAGTTGGGGCGGATGATCCGGAGCGGGGAGGTCTCACCCGTTGAGGCCACCGAGTCCTACCTGGAGCGGATCGACCGCATCGACGGCAGTGTGAATTCCTACATCACCGTGTGCCACGAGGAGGCCAGGCAGGCGGCGCGGGCGGCGGAGCAGGAGATCTCCGCCGGCCGATACCGCGGACCGCTGCACGGCGTGCCTGTGGCGGTCAAGGACCAGTTCGACACCGCCGGCATCCGCACCACCTACGGCTCGGCACTGGAGTGGGACAACGTACCAACCCAGGACGCAGTGGTGGTGACCAGGCTGAAGGAGGCGGGGGCCATTCTGCTGGGCAAGCTGAACCTTTCGGAGTTCGCGCTGGGAGAGAGCTTCCATCATCCGGGAGGGCAGCCGCGCAATCCGTGGGACCTGTCGCGCAATCCTGGCATCTCCAGCAGCGGCTCCGCGGCGGCGACTGCGGCATTCCTGTGCGCCAGCGCTCTGGCCGAGGACACCGGCGGCTCGACGCGAATCCCAGCGGCTTGGAGTGGCCTGACCGGTCTGCGCCCTACCTGGGGTCTGGTCAGCCGGCGCGGAGTGGCGGGAGTATCGTGGTCGATGGACACCGTCGGTCCCATCTCCCGTTCTGCTGAGGACTGCGCTCTGACGTTTCAGGCCATCGCCGGTCACGACCCCGAGGACCCGTATTCGTGGAGTGGCCCGGTCCCCGACTACGCCCACGAGATCCAGCACGACATCGACGGACTGCGCGTGGGTATGCTGCGGGAAAAGGTGGCGGAGGGAGGACTGTCGCCGCAGGTGCGGCAGGTCATCGAATCGGCAGTTGCCCAGCTGGGGGAGCTTGGCGCAACGTCGCAAGAAGTCTCGATCCCCATCGTCGAGAATGCCGGGGCTGTCTCAAAGTGCATCACCGATATGGACGGCGCCATGGTCCATTACGAGCGCCTGAAGACACGCATCGACGAGTATGACCACAACACACGGGTGCGTCTTCTGACGGCCATCCTCACCCCGGCACAGGCATTGCAGAAGGCGCAGAAGGTGCGCACGCTGATCCGAGCGGCAGTGCTGGAGGCCCTGGACGAGGTGGACGTCATCGTGCTGCCCACGTCGCCTACGGGCGCCCCCCTGCTGCCGACAGAGGCCGGTATAAAGAGCCAGGAGGACGCCCGGAGCCGCATCTCGGGAGTTCGCAACTTTACGGGGGCGTTCAACGTGGCGAACCTTCCGGCGCTGTCCATCCCCTGCGGATTCACGGAGGACAATCTGCCGCTGTCGTTGCAGCTTGTGGGAAAGCCGATGACCGACGGGCTGCTGATGCGGGTCGCCCACGCCTACCAGCAGGCAACCGACTGGCACCGGCGCCGCCCGCCGCTGGGGGATTAGGGCGCTACTCAAATACCTGATCGATGTCCTGGCTGGCATGCAGGACGCGATGAATTTCGACAGGCGTGCTGTCCGGAAAGTAGAGGATGATATAAGGGGTGCTGGTGACTGGAAAGCTGCGTATTCCTGGGAGGAACTGACGCTCGACCCCCACGTAGGGATGTTCAGACAAGAGCACAAAAATTTCCTGAAACCGAGCAATTAATCGACTGGCAATCTGCTCCGCTCCCCTTCGCCGAAAATAGTTGCGAATCTGTGCAAGGTCCGTAGATGCTGATGCCGAAAGAGCATAGTTGGCCATCAGACCGCACGTTTATCCTTGCGTTCATCATCGAGCTCACGAGCGCGCCGCTTGATGTCTTCCATTAATTCATCAGGCCTTTCTGACGAGTAAGTTTTAAAGCGACCAGCTTCGAAATCTTCAATGCTTTCCTGTACCAAGTCCTTGACCATCGCTAGGGCTACATCTCGTTGGTCCAACAGATCCAACGCACGTTCAACCACCTCGTCTGCCGACAGATATATGCCTGCGTCCACCTTCCATTGAATACGTTTGAGCAGCTCGCTGTTGATCGCGTCTTCCATTTCACCTCTCCTGTGCAACTAAAGGATAGCCACTGGCTCACATAGCCGCAAGGCAGCCCGCGCCCCTTGCGCCACCGCATACCATGGCCCACAATCCCGCTTGGAATCGGGACGGCAGACTACCTGGGGGAGCCGACGCTTATGGACAGCCTGATTGCCCGCGCGCTGGATACCGCAGCGGCGCGGGGAGCGTCGTACGCCGACGCGCGAATGGTGGAGACGGCGCAGGAACGCTACTCGGTGCGAACTGGCGTTGTGGACGTGATCAGCAACGACGAATCCGTGGGCATCGGTGTGCGGGTGGTGGTGGAAGGGGCCTGGGGCTTCGCCTCCACCAACACCATGACCACAGAATCCGTCGACCAGGCCGCTGCGCTCGCCGTGGAAATCGCCAGGGCGTCGGCGACGTCCGGAGGCCCGCAGGTGGACCTGGGATCGCCCGTAACCAGTCGCGGGGTATACACCACACCCGTTGAGGTTGACCCGTTCACCATCGCGCCCGAGGACAAACTGGCGCTGCTGCTGGACGTCGACGAGCGAATGGGCCGCGTGGAGGGCATCTCCGCCCGCACCGGCAACCTCATCTTCATTCGGGAGCGCAAGTCATTCGCCAACACCGAGGGCGCCGACGTGGAGCAGACCATCTACGAGGCCGGTGGGGGCATCCAGGCCACAGCCGTTGGCAACGGCGAGGTACAGCGGCGCTCCTATCCGCAGTCCATGGGGCGTCAGCAGGGATGCAGCGGCTGGGAGTACGTGCAGGCCTTTGACCTGGCCGGCAATGCCGAGCGGGTGGCCAGCGAGGCCGTCGCCCTGCTCACTGCCGAACGTTGCCCGTCGGACATCACCACCACGCTGATCATCGGCGGCTCGCAGGTGGGGCTGCAGATCCACGAGTCGTGCGGCCACGCTATCGAGCTTGACCGGGTGCTGGGTTCCGAGGCAGCCTATGCCGGCACGTCGTTCCTGACCACCGAGAAGCTGCACGATTTTCGCTACGGGTCGGAGCAGGTGAACATCACCGCCGACAGCATCAGGTTGCCGGGGCTGGGTTCGTTCGGGTGGGACGACGAAGGAGTGCCAGCGCAGTCAACGCCCATCGTCGAGGCTGGCCGGTTCGTCGGATACCTGATGTCCCGCGAGACCGCCGCCACCCTGGGCCTGCAGTCCAACGGCACCATGCGAGCATCGTCGTGGAACCGCCTGCCGCTGATCCGCATGACCAACGTGTCCCTGGAGCCGGGCGAGTGGGAACTGGACGACCTGATCGCCGACACCGACGACGGCATCTACATCGACATGAACCGGTCCTGGTCCATCGATGACCGCCGCTACAACTTCCAGTTCGGTACCGAGGTTGGCTACGAAATCAAGAACGGCAAGCTGGGACGACTGCTGCCAACTGCACCTACACCGGCATCACGCCGGAGTTCTGGAACTCCTGCGACGCGGTGTGCAACGAGAACCACTGGACCATGTGGGGAACCCCCAACTGCGGCAAGGGCCAGCCGGGCCAACTGGGCCACACGGGGCACGGCGCCGCACCCGCCCGGTTCCGCAACGTGCGCGTGGGGGTGATGCGATGATCGGCGAAGATGCTGCCCTGCGGCTGCTGGAGCGGGCGCTGACCCTGTCAACTGCACAGGAAACCGCCATATACCTGAGCAGCCAGGACCTGGCCCTGACCCGGTTCGCAGGCAATGCCATCCACCAGAACGTTTCCCACAGCAATGTCACCTTGAATATCCGCGCCGTTGAAGGAAAGCGGGTGGGAAGGGCCACCACCAACGACACCTCGGACGAAGGCATACGACGTGCCTTGGACGCGGCCAGGCGCAACGCCCTCCTGATGCCCGAGGACCCGGCCTTTCCGGGCCTGCCTGACCCGGCACCGATGGACAGGGTAGCCAGCTGGGACGAGTCCGCCGCCGCCTGCTCGCCGCTGACACGGGCGCGGATGGTGGGCGAGGTCTGCCGTCAGGGGGCCGCCGAGGGCATGGACACCGCCGGGGCCTGCCGCACCGGTGTCCATGAAATTGCGGTGGTCAGCAGCCGGGGCGTTCGCAACTACCACGCCGGCACGTTCGCGGGCCTGATTATCACCACCCGCAGCGACACCTCAGCGGGCTGGGCCAAGGGCGGCTCATGGCGCCTCGACGACATCGATTACCCCGCCTTGGCCAGCGAGGCGGTGGACAAGGCGGTCCGGGGCCGCGACCCGCAGCCCGTCAGTCCCGGCGAGTACACCGTGGTGCTGGACCACTACGCCGTCGACGACATACTGGAGGCACTGTCGCTGTACGGCCTGGGGGCGCAGGCGGTGCAGGAGGGTCGCAGCTGGATGTGCGACCTGCAGGGAACCCGAGCTATGAGCGAGTCGGTATCCATCTGGGACGATGGCCGGGCCCTCGACGGATGGCCCATGCCTTTCGACGTCGAGGGCGTGCCGCGCCGGCGGGTGGAGCTGGTGGAAAACGGTGTGGTAAACACGCCGGTGCACAACACCTACACAGCGGCTCAGGACGGCGTTGCCTCTACGGGTCATCAGCAGTACTTCACCGGCCCGCCCATCGCGTCCAACCTGTTCATGGCTCCCGGCGATAAATCGGTAGACGATCTGATCGCGTCGACAGAGCGGGGTCTGTACATCACACGATTCTTCTACACTCGCCTCTCCCACAACCGAGGCTGCGTGATGACCGGCATGACCCGCGACGGGACGGTCCTGATCGAAAACGGAGAACTGCGCCATCCCGTCAAGGACCTGCGCTTCACCCAGTCCTACGTCGACGCCCTCAACGGCGTGGAGGGAGTGGGCCGCGAGGCCAAGCTGGTGCTGAACGAAGTCGGCTTCGCCACCCGCGTCCCGGCCCTCAAGCTGGCCAGTTTCAGCTTCACGGGGGTTACGGTGTAGGGGGTGGCGCCTTACTAAATCACGACCTGCACAAAAACCTGACGCTTGTGGACAGGTCAGAGAAGCTAATCCTGCTTATCATTGGTGTTTGGCCGGATACATGCAGAGAGTCCCGCGCCAACCGCGACCCCGGCTCCTGCACCAACAGCAATGAGCGTCCCAACGTTATCGAAGGCAACGCCCAGCGCCGCTCCAATACCACAGCCAATGGCTATACCAATGCCAATATATTTTCCGTGGAATTTTTTCCTTTCGTTCATAGCCGTCAACCTCCAAACCACTGACATCCGTTGGACCACCGCAAGCGGATTCTCACCGGCTCAACGATGGGAGGAATGTGGCAGGGCCCTCAACTAAGAGACTGGCTCAAAACAGTCCAAGGTTATAGCTGCGGGGCTGACGACTACAATTTTACCCCCCCGACAATTCCCTCAAGGGGGAGGGAGTTTTTGAGACTGTTTCTCAGCCGCCGCCCGCCTCCACCTGGGACAGGAACCGCAGGACTCGTTTGGCGTACTTTTCCGGTTCGTCGGCGTGGGGCTTACACTCGCCCCACTGGCTGTTGGGCACCAGGCGGTGGGCCATCTCCGCAACAGTACGCGGGTGCACGTCATTGTAGCCCGGCATGATCATGGTCGGGACGCGGATGCTCCGGAGCATCTCCTTGGTGCTGCCCAGAGTCGGGAACGGCCCGCCGAACAGGGCCTGGGCCGTGTCCCGCATCACCTGTATGAACTCCTCGGTGTCCATGGCCTCCAGGTTCTTGCGGTATTCGGCGTCGGTCTGGGCGATCTCCGGGCTATAGGGGGCGAAGCGATCGTCGGCGTCAAAGGCGTCGATTACCGCGCCGATACCATCGGCCGCGGCAATCTCCATGCTTTTGAACACCTTGGAAGTCAGGTAACCGTCGCAGATGACGCCACCGGCGATGTTTGACGGGAAGATGGCGCGCACCCGCTCAGGCCGGCGGTAGGCGCACCCGAACGATATGGCGGCGCCGAAAGACCCGCCGCCCAGGATGCTCTGTTCGATGCCCAGAGCGTCCATCAGGCCAAACACGTCGTCGCAGACCATATCCCACGTCTGCACCACCATGGGACTGCGGGACTGTCCCCCAAAGCGCCGGTCATACACGATGACGCGGTGCTCCTGGGACAGGGCCTCCACCACGTTCCCGTAGCTGCTGGCCACACCCTGCAGGCCGCCGGGCGAAAGGATGATCGGCGGTCCACTGCCGGATTCCTCGTAGTACAGTTCGGCTCCGTTCACTTTGGCTGTCGCCATGGTCTGGCCTCCTGCCTGCCTTTGCCTCGGTCTGATTGTTGGGGATTATAGGTTCGAGCGGGATTGTCGGCAAAGGTTGACCGGCATAGCTGGCACGACTACGATTCCCGGAACAGACAACCGGAAAGGATGGAACCATGGCTTCCCCTGAATATGACGCCCTGGTCCAGGAAGCTGAACAGAGCGTGCTGTGGTTCCTTCGGGCGTTCGAGGCGATCCAGAACGAGATGCGCGTCGAGGGGTTGCATGCGTTTCAGCATCACCTGCGCGAGGTGATGCAGGGCGGCTTCGCAGAATCGACCAGCAGGTTGTCGCAGGTCGACCCACCCGATAAAAGGCAGCAGTTCCACGATGCGTTCCTGGCCGGCATCCGACACGTCAGCAACGCGGGAGAGTCGTTACTTGGGGCCGACCAGCGGACCTATTCCCTGACGGCCATGGACACTCGCCGGTCGCTGTGCCGCGGGCTGCACGTGCTGTACGGCATCCGATCGCAGACCCCAACGCTGGCGGAGTACTGGGTGCTCCCCGACGCAGTCGAGAATCAGCGGGTGCCGGAGTCGCCATCGGCGGACGCCGACACTCCAATCGGGGTGCTGCACCGGCGTCGCGGGGCTCCTCTGGCCGACTACTCGCTGTACGTGCCGGAGGACTACACGCCTGAGCGCCAGTGGCCGCTCATCGTCTGCTTGCACGGTGCCTACGGTCGCGGCGACCATCACGTCTGGTCGTGGCTGAGACCGGCCAAGAGCCGTGGCTACATGGTGCTGGCGCCCAAGTCCGTGGATGTCACCTGGTCCATTCTGCAACCTGACATAGACATCGGGTCGGTGACTGGCATGCTGGAGGAGGTCTGCGCCGCGTACTCGGTTGACCCGAACAGGGTATACCTGACGGGCCTGTCGGACGGCGGGACGTTCACATACCTGCTGGGCCTGGGTCGCCCGGACCTGTTCGCCGGGATCGCGCCGGTCGCCGGCGACCTCCACGGGATGATGGACGGCATGCTGCGTCGGAAGCAGGGCATCGAGCTGCCCATCCACATCGTGCACGGCGCGCACGACCACATCTTCCCGGTGGAGACCATTCGCAGCGGGCACGAGTTGCTGAAGCGGCTGGGCTACAACTCGCGGTACGAGGAGTTGCCGGACTGGGGGCACTCCTACTGTTCCTTCGTCAACGAGCAGCTGGTCATGCCATGGTTCGAGAGCCTGGGAGAGACTGCCTCGGCCTGACAGTACCGGCACGGTGACCACAATCACCACCCAACACAGGAGGCGTTATGGCAGTCCTGAACATCGAGGGGGTCACCCACTGGTCGATTCCCGTCAACGATCTCTACGAGTCCGAGGCGTTCTATGGCGAACTGCTGGGCCTCACGCCCAAGGGGAGGCTCGGCAACAACACCATGTCCTGCTTCAACGTTGGCGACCACAACATCCTGCTGTGCGAGCGCTCCGACGCTGCCGACGGCAGCTCGCGGGACGACGGAGGGGCGCACCACTCGTTCACGGTGTCGCCTTCGACCTTCGAGGCGGCGTGCCGGGAGTTCGCCCAGCGTGAGATAAGGATCGACCACCTGACCTACCGGGCGCGCGGGTTCTTCACCGGGCGGGAGCTGTACTTCTTCGATCCCAGCGGCAACCGGCTGGAGTTGCGTGATCCCTCCTGGACGGAGGGGATGCCGGAGCCATCGTTCGAGGAGCTGGCGGGGCAGTAGGCACTGGACGGGGGTCGCACTACTCTGCGCGTTCACCCCCACCCTATCCCTCCCCCTGAGGGGGAGGGGATTGATTGCTGCTACTAACGGTTGCGCTTTCTCCCATAGAAGGGGAGGGGATTGGCCGCGCCGTGGGGTCGTTACGGCTTTTCGAGTTAGGGTTACGCCCTCACCCTAACCCTCTCCCAGAGGGAGAGGGAACTAGTTGGAGGGCCGTCCGTTCGTAGTACGACGGGCTCACCATGACGGACCTTGGGCCTCGTGTTCGAATCAGGGCCGACTTGGACGGACTCACACGGTTAGGCGCATTAGCTCCTCGGAGAAGACGATCTCGCCATCGTAGATCTTGCTCACGTCGCCGATGCCCTTCTCCCAGGGGCCGTGGCCGGAGAGGTGGGGGCCGATGTGGACCAGCACCAGCTTCTTGACCCCGGCGGCCTGGGCCAGGCGGGCCGCCCCGGTGGTGCCGCACTGCCCGCCGGCCTCTCCGTTGGCGTCCATCACCTCCTGGTCGTCCCAGCACATGCACAGCATCATGTCGGCGTCGCGGGCCAGCTCAGCCACTGAGTCGCAGGGCTGGGTGTCGCCGGTGAAGATCACGCTGCCCTCGGAGGAGTCGACGCGGTAGGCCAGGGAGTCGAGGTACGGCTCGACGTGCTCGGCGGGGGCGGCGGTGACCTCCCAGTCGGAGCCGCTGAACACCTTGCCAGGCCCGACGTCCTTGGCCAACACCGACGGGGCGGGCCGGGGCAGGGTGCCGCCGCGGTTGACGAACACCTGCTGGCTCAGCGGGTGGTTGACGCGGGCCTTCCAGTCGTGGGAGAACACGCCGTTCTCGCCGAGGATGCCCTCGGTGATCTTCTCCGTCAGGTCGGGGCCGAAGACTTGGAGTTCGTTCTCACGTCCGATGCTCTGGTCCCAGCGGCAGAGGAGGAAGCAGGGGTAGTCGATGTCGTGGTCGAAGTGGTGGTGGGTGAAGAACAGGTAGTCGACCTGGGTGGGCCACAGTCCCGCCTTGACCAGCTTGTGGGTGGTGGCCGGGCCGCAGTCGAACATCAGGAGCTGGTCGCCCAGCTTGAACACGTGGGAGCTGCCGAATCGGGTGGGCGTTGGAGTGGGCGTGCCGGCGCCCAGCGTGTAGATCTCAGCCATGGCCGTCCTCCTGTCTCAGGTGGATGCAGGGATGCCACAGCATACCATTGGGGTGGCGGAGGGGGTTGTCTGCGGCTAGAGACAAGGGCAACCGCAAGAATATGCGATAGTCCAGCGGAGCAGCTCTGAATGTGAGCTTACACTGGTCGACAGGGGACTTATGTAGAGAGGAATCTCGGGGATGGGCGAGGAAATAGAGTCGGAGGACGGGGCGACCAAGGGGGTGAAAGGGGTTGCCATAAAATCAGTTCTTACAATTCACAGGGAAGTCCACTAGCTATCGCAGCAGCGGTCGTCCAGTGTCGCAGACTCAGCAATAGATCACTGTCTAAACCACTGCAGAAGTCTACAATCCTGCAGCGGTCAAATAGCAACCCGGCATCCACGGATTCGTTCCTCCAGTCAACACTGGAAAGAGCTTCTGAAATGAAAAACATTCGAACAGGAATTAAAGTAGGCTGATCTCGAAACCATTTGCTGCAGAAATTATCAGGCTGAAGCTGTGTAACTTGGGATTTCCAATTGGTACCTGTCTTGCATTGCCCAAAAGCAATAAGCTTCCCCTCCCTCCGGTCAGCAAAGGGTGTCCACGCAACAACATCTAATTTATCGTCCTTCATGCGGCGGGCGCCTGCCCCTCGTTCCACAAATCCGCCACCTTCCTCCAGCATTTGGCAAAGAATATCGATCTTGGCAGGAAAATCAGAGGAGTCTTCAGAGGTTCCAAAAATCATGCTTTCCGCGCGCCCGCCGAGATATTGTCGTGCCACTACAGCTGCAAGTCGTTCCAACAGTTCAGTCCCGTCAAGGCCCGCGTGAATCCTGCTCTTGTTCATATCAAGCCGTGTAGACAGCAGCATGTACTTGTAGACTACGTTTCTAGCCTCGTCAGAACCTCTTATGGGATAAAGCACGGTCCCATTTGCGTTGAATTCAAACGGGTAGCCTCCGTTGCTAGCCTCGATGCGTCGCTCAATCTCTCGGAACGCGTCCTCAACTTCGATTGGAATCTCCTCCTCTTCCGGCACTCCTTCTGAATATTCATTTTCTGCCAACCTGCCTAGGTCTTGTATTACGGTGGTCGCTGACACTGAGCCCTGCCTCCAGGAAAGTAACTCGACGAAATCACCGAGTTCATGGGTATCAGCACGAGGAGACGGAACCCCTGGCCAACGAAACATTAGCCTCTCCTAATCGCCCGGCGGTCTCGGCGGGGGCTGTTCTTTTTGTACATCTCCTCATAAAGATCATTTGAAAGTTCGGCAACGTCGTCGCCAACTCTAAGGAGTTGGTCTGAACCATTATATCCGGTAGTCAATAAGCTCCG
>CAXXOI010000014.1:0-11625 GCA_963664175.2 Dehalococcoidia bacterium | reverse complement strand
CGAATTCACCCTCTACCGTTTCCGCAACACCTTCGTCGAAGGCCAGCAGCCTCAGCCGCCGCGTTAAGGGTGGGGTGCCGGGTGTGCTACCATTAGGCAGAGGTTGATATGGCAACACAGGAAACAGAAGGCCTTCCCGGCATAACCCTTTGGGACATCGCGCGCAGCCTGGGACGCTTGGAAAGTCACGCCGAGCAAAGCGACGCCCGGATGGACCGGTCTGACGGCCGTATGGACCGTTTGGAGGCCCGGCTAGACCGAATTGACGGACGCCTGGATCGCTTGTTCCTGACGGTAATCGGAATAGGCGCCACGATGATCGGAGGAGTGGTTACCGTCTTGGTCAAGCTGTTTGCCGGGTAGAGAGAAACGTCAAAAAGAGATCTTCCCGTCGAACGGCCTCTCAGTATTTCTGGGAGGCTTTCTTCATGAAACCTGACGTCAATTAGCTATTTTCAATTCGAAAATGGTCTCCCACTTTGGGTTAAAATGGGATCAAGTCGCTTTTGGCACCTACGGAGTGCATCATGACCTCTCAACCCACCACCGGCCACACTCGAGTTCCGTCCGATGTAGACGAAATCGACGACCTGAGCATCGTATATCCCTCTTCGGACGGCGAACCAATGGCCGAAAGCGACTGGCAGTATGTACCCCTGACCGAGACCGTCTCCACTTTGCGCGTATGGTTCCAGGACCGTAGCGACGTCTATGTTGCCGGCGACATGCTGGTCTACTACCGGATGAACGACAACCTGACGAGAGTGGCGCCGGATGTCTACGCAGTGTTCGGGGTCTCGGGCAATCACCCTCGGGATTCCTGGATTGTCGGGCGTGAGGGGAAGGCACCGGATTTCGTCCTGGAAATCGCATCGCCCAGCACGTGGCGGAGAGACGTTACCGAAAGGCGCTCGATTTACGCTGACATGGGCGTTGCCGAATACTGGCGCTTCGACCCCACCGCGAGTGCTTCACCCCGGCGCTGGCTGCCGAGCGACCGGTCGAGGGGGAGTACACCTTAATGTCGCTGACCGAGGACAGCGAGGGCGTCATCAGCTGCCACAGCGAAGTCCTGGGACTGGATATTTGTGTGCTGCCCAGTCTGGAGTTCCGGCTCTATGACCCAGCCACCGGCCTGCGGCTCCGCAATCACCGGGAAGATGCAGCGGCCCGTCAAGCCACAGAGGCGGCCCTCCAAATGGCTGAGGCCGAGAATCGCGACTTGCGCGAGAAGTTGCGGGCACTGGAATCGGAAAGCCAGTAACTCCCATAGTCCCGGCACTCTCGAACCGGTCGGAGCGGGAAGCTGGCAAGGAGAAACACGAAGGGCGGGAGTTATTCCCGCCCTTCGAATCGTCTCCCGATCAGACCTGGTCTAGCTCTTGACGTACTGGTTGAACCAACCGAGCGTGCGCTGGAAGGCGTCGGCGGCTGCGTCCTCGCGGTAGTCGGGGCGCTCGTTGCAGTTGAACCCGTGCCCGGCGCCGGAGTACATCTTGAAATCGTGGGTGACCCCAGCGGCCTTCAGGGCCTCCTCGATCTGGGCCACGTCCGCCGGGGTGGGGTTGGCATCGTCCTCCCCGAAGTTGCCCATCACCGGAACGGTGTTGGCGGAAGTCCGCTCGATGGGAGCGGGGCCGTCTCCGAACGGCACCAGGATGCGGCCACCATAGTACACGGAGGCGGCGCTCAGACCGGAGCAACTGGTGGCGGCCAGGTAAGTGATCCGCCCGCCGACGCAGTAGCCGACTATGCCGATTTTGTTGCCGCGGGTGCGCTGGTAGCGGTTCTGCAGGTAGTCGACGGTTACGTTGATGTCCTCAATGAGCTCTTCATCGTTCAACGCGCCCATGTACTGCTGCACCTGGGGCATCTGGTCATAGCCCAGCTTGGCGTTGGGGTGCTGGCGATGGTAGAGCGACGGCGCGACGGCGACATATCCCTGCTGTGCGTATTGATCGCACACCTGCTCGATGTGCCGGGTTACGCCAAAGGCCTCCATCACGACGATGATGGCCGGGAAGCTGTTACCTTCCGACGGGGCGGGATGGCTTACGTAAGTGGCCATATCCTGGCCTTGAGCTCCGCTCAGGGCATCCATCTCACGCTCGCCGGCGAATCTGATGTTCTCCCAGAATGATGGCATTGAACTCCTCCTGTTCACTGTCCGTAAATCAAGGCCTGTGAATCGGGGGTTGGGCTCAACCAAATGCTTGCGACCGCAAAGGCGGGGGCCACGGTCTCATTGGGTTACCGCCGCTGTTTCCCAGGCCGGTTGCCAAGGGATTTTAGCAGATATGCCAAGGCGGGAATAGCTGACGGCTCTCGCCTTCCGGAGCCTTCTCATTTGCAGAGGAATTTCCTCTCTCAGCGGGAGAGGATCAGGGTGGCGCGTCGCCTTACTGGCAGGCATGACGCATGGCAGATGGACAGACAGTCCATCGGTTCCAAAACGTAATTGATCACGTTAGGCCTTACGGACTACCGCTCCTCAGGGTCCACAGGCCCCATCAGTCGTCATTCTTACCTGCACGGGAACCCGGAAATCTTGGTCCAGGCTGCTCCGCGAGTGTGCTCGGAGCATTCTCGTTCCACATCACCCGTGGCCAGTGTCGCATGCTATCATTGGCCCTGCTACGTTCCTGGTGCTGCCGAAACAAGAGACCGACAGCAGTCTGGAAATAGGCCAAAATATTACCAGTCGCAACCGAGGCGGATGTGTCCAACGCGCTATTCATAGCTTTCGAGGGAGGCGAGGGCTCCGGCAAGAGCACCCAGGCCGATCGACTCCTCCAGCGACTCTCGGATACGGGACACCGTGCCGTCCTGGTGAGAGAACCCGGCACCACCACCCTCGGCCTCTATCTGCGCGAATACCTGAAGAGCAAACGCCCTCTGACCCTCGAATCGGAGTTGCTGCTCTTTGCGGCGGCGAGAGCCCAGCTCGTGGCCGAGGAAATTCGGCCCGCCCTGGAGAGAGACATCACCGTAGTCGCCGACCGCTATACCGGCTCCACCGTTGCCTACCAGGGATTCGGCCGAGGCATGAGGCGCGATGTGATCGATTACCTCAACGACTATGTCACAGGCGGCTTGGTTCCCGACATCACCTTCCTGCTGGACACCGAACCCACTGAGGGTCTGGAACGCGTCGGCTCCCCTCAGATGCAGATGGCCCTGATGCCGGAAGACAGCGTTGAAGTTGGCCGCGCCGACCTGGCGGAACAGCGCCGCTTCGAGGACCAGGCCGTGGGCTTCCACAACCGCGTGCGCCGTGGCTACCTGGAGCTGGCCAGGACCGCGCCAGGCTGGCAGACAGTTGACGCCCGACTCCCCATTGAGGAACTGTCGCACCAAGTATGGGACGCAGTGGCGCAGATCCTGCCCAGGTCATCGACCATTGATTCACCCGGTACAGTCACCGCCCTATCTCCGTCCAAAGAATAAGCCCCTCCTGATCAGGAGGGGCTTCAGCTTTCTTGCCTTACTCGACTAACTGAGCGACGGATGGGGCTTGCTAGTCGTCTGCGGCTACCAGGTCGGCCTGCTCAATCTTCTCGCGGACTTGCGCCAACATCTTGCGGACGCGGCCGAGATCGGGGAAGACGTTGCCTTCGCCCTTCTTGTCAAAGATCCGCTCGCCGTCCAAGAACACTTCCATGATGCTCTGGCCGCGGGGAGAGATGGCCACCGCTGCGTCGGGTCCGAAATGCCGGAAAAACTCGTTCGCCATCCACGTGGCGGTCCCGAGATGCTGTCAACTGACGCAGTAGGTAATCTCGATCTGTACTTTGCCTTCCATCGGTTTCCTCCGAAGGATTCAGGATGACGCTAGTGTACCTTTCCTCGGTGAAGCGTGCAAGTGATTTTTTGCACAATGCCGCGCGCATCGGCCTCAGCACGAATACACCTGTCTCCAGGCCAAGCTCACACCCGGTAGAACATCACCGCCCGTTCGGGCTCACGCCCCTGGCTGACCGACGCCACGTTGTACCTCTGGCCCAGCATGTGCTGCAGCCGGCGGATGTGGGACCGCTGCGGCGCCAGCTTGACCGTCATCTCCCCGCCCAGTACCCGGTTGGCAGCCTCCTCGGCCTCTTCCATGGCCCGCTCGATATTTGGCCCCTGCGGCCTCTCCTCCGGCTCCGGAGCCGCCCGTCCGCCGTGTCGGCTCCACTGACCCACGACCGTGCGCAAGAAGTCCTGCAGCTGCGGCAGCGAGTTTTTTCGCAGCACGAACACGGGCTTACCATTGGCCTCCGCGATCCGCACGAGCTGTGATCCACGGCGGTAGTGTGTCTTGGTGGTTAGCACCAGGTCGGCGCGGCGCAACTCGTTCACGATCTGGGCCGGCACGCCGGACTCGACCATGGCTCCCTCCAGTTTGTCCCGCCCCACCCCGAACAGGAAGACGCGCACCTCGGATACCATGGCCGCCTCTTCCTCGGACATTTCGCCCATGGGCCTGGGTAAGCGCGGAGTGGGGGAGCCGCGTTCGTGCTCCCGGTTGCCTCCCCGGCGACGCTCCTGTCCCGGTTCGCGTCCATTGCGCCGACCCTCGGGTTGCCAGGGCGCGGGCGCGTCCTCGTTGGTCCGGTACTCCTCCTCGGCCCGTTGCACCTCGCCGTTCTCGTCAATCCAGCGAAGCTCCGGGACTATGGGGTAACCGCGCAGCCACTGGTCGACAACGTGGGCAACGTCGCTGTGGACGGCCAGCCGTTCCCAGCTCTGTATCTCGCAGACCACGTCGAAAGTGGGCGGCGCCTTGCGCTCCAGCACCGTCTTCTGAGTGCCTCGGTAGCGCGCTTCCTGGTCGCCCAGGGTGACCGTCTGGATGCCTCCCACGAGGTCCGAAAGTGTGGGGTTCATTATCAGGTTATCCAGCGTGTTGCCGTGGGCGGTGGCGATGAGCTGAACGCCCCGCTCGGCGATGGTACGGGCGGCGGCGGCCTCCTGCTCGGCCCCCATTTCGTCGATGACAACGGCCTCGGGCATGTGGTTCTCCACCGCCTCAATCATAACGCCGTGCTGCTGCAGCGGGGTCCGGACCTGCATCCGCCGGGCCCGTCCAATGGCCGGATGAGGCACATCGCCGTCGCCGGCAATTTCGTTCGACGTATCAACGATCACCACGCGCTTGTTGGCCGAGACGGAGAGAACGCGCGCCATTTCCCGCAGCATGGTCGTCTTGCCGACTCCCGGCCTTCCCAGCAGCAGGATGTTCTTGCCTGAAAAGGCGAGGTCTTCGATCATCTTTATGGTTCCGAAGACTGCTCGGCCCACGCGGCAGGTCAGCCCGATGATTCGACCGCGGCGGTTGCGGATGGCGGAGATTCGATGCAGCGTGCGCTCGATTCCCGCCCTGTTGTCATCGCCGAACTCGCCCAGGCGGTCGATCACTCCCTGCAGGTCGTCCGCGTCGACCTCCTGGTCGCTGAGCGACGCGTCTCCGGAGACGAAACGCGCCTCGGGTTCGCGTCCAAGGTCGAGAACGACCTCCAGCAGTTCCCCCAGGTCCTCCCGCTGCCTGAGGGCCGACGAAACCCGGTAAGGCAGCACATTCAGCACCAGCTCCAACTCTTCCCGCACAGCCTCTTGCACTGTCGCCAATATCGCTCCTCCACCCAGAAAGTCTTTGTCCTGTAATGGTCAGGATGCCCTCAGAGGAGATACCCGTATCCCTATTGTACGGGTGAGGTTTCAGAAATTCATTGGACAAGTCCACAGAAATACTGGTGAACGCGTGTATCCCGGGTGAGCTCGGGATGAAAGGATGTTGCCAGCAGGTTGCCCTGCCGTACTGCGACGGGACGTCCGTCATCGAGACTGGCCAGCACGTCGACGGAGTCGCCAATTCGAATGACCACGGGAGCGCGGATGAAAATGCAGTTGTAGGGTTCCTCGGACAGGGGCGAGATCTGCAGTTCCTGCTCGAAGCTGTCCACTTGGCGACCGAATGCGTTGCGGCGCACGCCAATGTCCATGATTCCCAGGGGCACAGGGTCCTGCTCGGTGATTTCGTTGGCCAGCATGATCATGCCGGCGCAGGTGCCCCACACGGGGTGGCCGTCCGCTGCCATGCGGGCTATGGGCTCGCGAAGGTTGTACAGGGACATCAGGCGGCTGAGGGTGGTGCTCTCACCGCCGGGAATGATCAATCCGTCCAGAGCTTCCAGCTGCTCCGGCAACCTGACCTCGCTGGCCTCCACATCAATGCTGCGGAGGATCGCGATGTGTTCCGCAAAGTCGCCCTGTACCGCTAATACGCCGATGTTCAATTCGTTATGCCGTTAGCCCCGCTGCACTGATGAATGAAGGTGGGTCCTGCCACTAGATGGACCTGGCCCGGAGCGGCTTGGTTACCAAGCGTTCTTCCGCGGGATCCACCATCAGGTTGAATATTTGCAGGGTGGTGGCCCCTAGCAGGAATTCGCCCTCGACACCGAAAATCACCGGACAGGGAAACTCGCGTCCATCAATGCCGAACAGGGCCATTCCGTAACCGTATTCAACCTCACTTCCGCCTGCAATGGTAAAGAATCTGTATTCCAAGGGGGAGACGCCGTGTTTCGCAAGGAGCGAGTCCGGCATCACTGAATGGGCTGCTCCGGTGTCCACCAATGCAGCAACGGGAATGAGTTCGGCAGCACCGATCCTGCCCACGCCCACTTGCACCTCGAATAGCCCCATCGCCGACCCTCTTTGCTGGAGTACTCTAAACGCTCCGAGGCGCCAAGAGGTCGCCCGTGGGGATGTCGCGGACGTTGCGTCCCACCATGGGCTCGCCCAGATCCTTGGAGACATCGGCCAGAATCTTCGGGTCCTGGTAGTGGGTCACGGCCTGCACGATGGCGTGAGCGCGGCTTGCCGGGTCGCCGGACTTGAAAATGCCGGAGCCGACAAACACGCCGTCGGCGCCAAGCTGCATCATCAGGGCAGCATCGGCGGGGGTCGCCACGCCGCCGGCCGCGAAGTTCACCACCGGGAGGCGTCCCTGCTGCCGAGTTTCCTGGAGCAGTTCCAGCGATACCTGCAGGTCCCGTGCCTCGACCACCATCTCGTCGTCGGGCATGGTCTGCAGCTTGCGAATGTTGTCCTGCACTGCGCGCATGTGCCGCACGGCCTCAACCACGTCACCCGTGCCGGCCTCGCCCTTGGTGCGTATCATGGCCGCGCCCTCGGATATCCGGCGCAGGGCCTCGCCCAAGTCGCGGCAACCGCAGACAAAGGGGACTTTGAAATCGTGCTTCCAGACGTGGTGGGTCTCGTCGGCCGGGGTGAGCACCTCCGACTCGTCGATGTAGTCGACGCCCATGGCCTCGAGAATCTGGGCCTCGACGAAATGACCAATTCGCACCTTGGCCATGACCGGAATGGTTACGGCGTCCATAATGCGCTGAATAATAGCCGGGTCGGTCATCCGGGCCACGCCACCATCGGCGCGAATGTCGGCAGGAACACGCTCGAGGGCCATAACGGCCACGGCTCCCGCCTCCGCGGCGATCTGGGCCTGCTCCGGGGTGACCACGTCCATGATGACGCCGCCCTTGAGCATCTGGGCGTGTCCCGACTTGACGGTGAAGGTTCCGGTCAAAATGTCTACAGCCATTTCCAACAATCCTCCGGCTGCGCCGCGTCATAACCGCAGGACAGCCCGGTTCTATTCCCGAATGCGAGCCGGCGCGACCGACCCACTAACTGTTAATCGTCTGAGAACTGATTCGTAATTATACGAGCAGCAACGACTGTAAGCAATTGCAGGGACCTCCTGCCGCCACTTCAACTGGGAGTGGCCCAGGACTGTTGCCCATTGACACTTTTTGGTGGCCCAACTTCCGGAAAGACGGCAAGAGAAGCGAGGACCGATATGTCTCGCTACAACGCCATAGACCGGTGCGGCCCCCAGCGGACGACCAGTCGACGGCTCATAAAGAGGGAACCGGATCGAATACGAGGACTAGCAAACGTGGAGAAACTAGCAGCTGCCTTCCTCGCTGGCCTCAAGCGATTGGACCATCCGGTTCATGAAGGCAGCCAGATGGCGGATGCCTGCGATCCCGACCTGATAGCTCATTCGCGTCGGGCCAACCACGCAAATGGCGCCTCCCACTCCACCTGGGCGGCCATAGCGGCAGACAATGACGCCAAAGGGACGCAGCGATTCCTCGGAGTTCTCCGCACCAATGGTCACCCGGGGATCGCTCTCGTTGGTAGCGGCGATGATGCGTTCCAGCATCACCCGTTCCTCGATCATCTGCACCAGTAGTCGGGCGCGTTCTCCGGCAGCGAACTCCGGTTGGTTCAGCAGGCGGCTAAGCCCCTCAACGTAGTGCCCCGGGAGGTCGGCCTCCTCGGACTCCTTCATGACTTCCATAGTGGTGCCGACTACCTTTTGCTCCGAATGGTCGAGCTCCAGAGTAAGTGACTTGATCTGGTCCCGGTCGAGTCCGGTCAGGGAGCAGTTGAGCCGCTCGGCAATCTGGTCCAGGTGCTGCTGGGTGACGGGTTCAGCGAGAGTGAGCATGCGCTTCAGCACCCGCATTTCGTCGAGCACGATCACCAGCAACGCAACGGTTTCCTGCAGGAAAACCAAGTGCAGACGCTTCAGCCGTGGGGAGATTGAGCGGGGTTCGGTCACGATGGCCAAGTTGGCCGTCATCTGAGACAGCACTGCGGCGCACCGGCGGGCCCACCCGGCGGCATCGGGCTCGACGCCTCCCAGGGTCAGATCCACCCGGCGGCGCAGGCGGCCGGGGAGTTCCGGCCACTTGTCCAGCGACTCCACGTAGTGGCGGTAGCCAAGGTCGGAGGGGACGCCTCCAGCCGACACGTGGGGCCTCGAAATGTAGCCCTCCTCGGTAAGCTGAGACATGGTGCTTCGTACCGTGGCCGAGCTTACCCTGAGGGCAGGGCTGCGAGCGATACCATCCGACGCCACGGGTGTGGCGGTCTGAACGTATTCGTCGACGACTAGATTGAGGATAGTTGATGCGCGGTCATTCAGCATCGGCTGTGCCCCCGGTGCGGGCATTACCGGGCCCAGGCCGGCGGGGCTTCCGCCCGAATCGCTATAAGCCGAAGCTAGCACAGCGCCGGTGGAGTGTCAAACCTGTTATGCACCGACCAGACTGCGAAATTCGTCCGCATCCGGCGATATTCGTTGACCGAAATTCCGGGTGGTTCTATACTCGTATCGCGGCCTTTTTCGTTGTACGGTCGTCAGATTTTCGGGCGGGTGTGTGCTGTGTATTATCAGTCCAACGTTGCGGCCCTGGCGGATTTGGTTCTGCCGGTGGAGGAATTCAGGGCGCGGGTGGCCAGGGACGCGCTCCTCATCGTCGGGTTCACCCTCTTTGTGGTCCTCTTTGCCCGGCTCTCCGTCCACCTGCCATTTACGCCGGTACCGGTAACGGGGCAAACCTTTGCCATGCTGGTCACCGGCGCGGCCCTGGGCAGCTGGCGCGGCGCCTCGTCCCTGGGCCTGTACCTTGTGCTTGGCATGTTCCTGCCGGTCTACGCGGGTTCCGCCGACGGCTATCTCTGGCAGTCGGGCGTCGGCGAGTACGTGTTCGGCTTCAGTTCCGGAAGCTCGGGGTTCATCTGGCAGATGGCCTCCGGCGGCTACATCATCGGGTTCGTGGCTGCGGCCTGGCTGGTCGGGTACCTGTCCGAGCGCGGTTTCGGCAGCAACGCATGGGCCCTGCCCGTGCTGCTGGCCGGCAACGTGCTGGTGTACGTACCAGGCCTGATCCAACTCTCGCTGTTCGCGCCAGAGGGCAAGACGCTGGAGTGGGGCCTGTACCCCTTCATCGCCGGCGACCTGATCAAGCTGTTCCTGGCGGCGGTCCTGGTGCCCGCGGCCTGGGGGCTGGCCAACTGGTTCCGGGGCGGCGAGGATGATTACGGCCGCCGCAGTTCCGGCAACGACCGCTGGCTCTAGCTGAGGAACCTGGCCTTAAGGCGGAAACAGGGAGGCGAAACATGGACCTGGTCTGGTTGGGACACGCTTCATTCCGCCTGCACTCGCAGGGAATGGTGGTGGTGACCGATCCGTTCCCCGAGTCGCTGGGGCTGCGGATCGACGGGCGCCCCGCCGACGTCGTCACCGTCAGCAACACGCATCCCAACCACTCGGCCGCGGACACGGTGGGCGGCGAGCCACGGCTGTTCCGGGCGCCCGGCGAGTACGAGTTCAATCACGTCGTCGTGCGCGGCGTGATGACGCCTCTGCCCGAGGGCGCGCCCCACGAGCAGCGCAACGTGGCCTACACCATCGAGATGGACGGCATCAGCGTCTGCCACCTGGGCGACCTGACACGTCCGCTGACCACGCGCCAGGTGGAGGAACTCAAGCCCGTGGACGTGGCGCTGGTACCCGCCGGCGGGCAGTGCACCCTCAGCCTGGACCAGGCGTTGCAGACGATCCAGGACCTGGACCCGAAGGTGGTGGTGCCCATGCACTACGCCCACGGCCAGGAGGGCCTGGCCCTCGACGGCGTGGAGCCCTTCCTGCGGCGCATGGGCCTGGAGGACGAGACGCAGCCTCAGCCCCGCCTGGTGATCACCCCCAGCAACCTGCCCTCGGACCTCCGCATCAACCTCCTGACCCCTCCCAGGGGCTAGGCCGCTGCTTTGAAATGACGGGCACAACGAGGGCACCCACAAGGGTTGCCCCTACCAGTCAGAGGCAGTCTCGTAGGGGCGCCCCCTTGTGGGTGCCCTGATCGCTTCAGCCAAGGCAACCCATCATTTCAAAGAATTCGCACCACTAGGACCCTGCGGTAGCAGCACCATCAGTGTTTCCAGTCCCGTTGGCCCTGAGCCTGTCGAATGGTCGGCGGTTTGTGGTTCGGCGTCCCCTCAGGAAACAAACAGGGCGGGCACAAGGCCCGCCCCTAACAACGGTGCGAGAATCGAGCTACCGGGCTAGGCCGCTTCCTCTTCGGCCTTCATGCGCTGGCGGGCCTGGCGGGCCGCCACGTAGAGCAACACTCCGCCGGCCAGCAACAGCACGATGCCTCCCACGATCGCCAGCGGCGGTATACGAGTTACGGTGGTGTCGCCGGTCACCGGCAGGATGGCAGTGGGCGTCGGCGCGGGAGTGGCCGTCGGCAGGGCAGACGTCGGCTCCAGCGTGGGTGTGGGTTCGGGCGTCGCGGACGGCTCCGGGGTGGCCGTGGGCTCGGGCGTCGGCGTCGCCGCCCGGGGCAGCGGCTCGTTGAACGTCAGGTCCTGGGTATACAGGTCGTAGACGCCGTAGAACTCCCTGGTCTCCGAGGCCTGGATGCTGCCGTGCTCGTTGACGATGTGGAAGGTGACGTCGCGGCCGATCATCCGGCGGTCGGTGGGCTCGATGATCAGGCCGGTATAGGCGCCGGCCTCCCCCACGCTGGCGGCGGCGGTCTGGTAGGTGGCGCAGCTGTCGACGCAGGCCACGATCTGTATGCCCGCCGGTACGGGGATGTCCAAGATCGTCGCGGTGCCGGAGTAGTAGTCCTGCAACAGCGGCTGCAGCGGACGCTTGTCCTGCTCCTGGCCCGGTACGGCGGCCGCGATCCCCAGCATCAACATCGCCGCCAGTATCGCCAGCGGCCACACCGCCCTCTTCGACATCACGTCCCCACC
>CAXXOI010000013.1:0-97040 GCA_963664175.2 Dehalococcoidia bacterium | reverse complement strand
ATACGTTAACCGGCTATCTACGAGAGCGGTGCATGCAGAGACTCGCTGAGCTGGTGATCTTCGCCGGGCGCCGTCAGAGGGGGCCGCAGTCTCCTCCACGAGTGTGGCGACGCCTGTTTCACCTAATAGCCGGGTCTTCTATCCCGTTTGCCGGCATTTTCGCTCCCGAAAGGGAGTTCCTGGTGGCCCTCGCTGTTCTGGCTGTCGGAGCGGTGGTATTGGACCTCTCCCGGTTCGGAGTCGGGCCACTGAACCGGGTTTACATGCGCTGGATGGCGCCCCTGCTCAAGGGAGAAGAGGTCTCCCGGATGACGGGCGCGACCCACATGCTGATGGCCTCGTGCCTCGTATTCTGGCTCTTCGGGAAAGAGGCAGCCGTGCCAGTGATGTTCTACCTGTCCCTTGGGGATCCCGTGGCTGCCGTGGTGGGCAGGCGCATGCCGGGACCCCGGCTTGCGGGCAAGTCTCCTGGTGGCACAGTGGCTTTTGCCGTCACCGGTTCTGCTGTGGCAGCCGTGCTGGTTCTCTCCGGGGCCATCGACTACCACTGGGGCCTGTGGGCGGGCGCCGGAATCGCGGCCGTTGTGGAGCTGGCGGGAATCCCTCCGGACGACAATCTGACCATACCTCTGATAGCCGGAGCCGCGATGTGGGCAATGGGAGTATGAATCGGGGCTGACATATCCCGGGACGATTCTGGCAAGGAAAAACAGGGGAGCCTCTGTCAATGCTCCCCCGTATCGTTTACGGCTTCTGGTCAGCAGTCCGCTCCGGAAATGGCTGCATTGGCTAGTGGGTGCCGCTACGCCGCCGCCCCGTCGAACCGCACCGACTTGGCCTGCTCCCTCTGGAAACGCAGGTAGGCACTTCGGGACATGGCCGCCTTGTGGGCCGACTTGACCTCTTTGGCCTGCTTGGCCCCGTCGTAGAGCAGATCAATCACAGACATGGCCATGATCTTTGCCGGGTTGACGACGGCCACCTCGTAGTCCGTGACGATGTAGGACTTGCTGTGGCCCGGTCCCACAGCTCCGCCAGTGTACGGATGAATGGCTGGAATCAGCTGGGACAGGTCTCCCATGTCAGTGGACCCGCCGCGGTTGCGCCCGGCCGGCATCACCAGCGTCCCGTTTTCGCCCACCACCGATCCGGCATTGCGGCGGAACACGTCCTGCAGGCGGGCGTCGTTGCGCATGGGCATGTAGCCTGGGATGGTGGTGATTTCCACCTGCGCGCCGACGGCCAAGGCCCCCGACTTGAAGCAGCGGTCCACAACCTGCGAGTTTTTGACCACGACCTGGGGCGTTGATGACCGCACCCGCCATTCCAGCTTGACCTCGGCTGGGACGGCGTTTACGGCCTCCCCGCCCTTGGTCATGATGCCGTGTATTCTTACCGTGTCCTCGGCCCGGTGGGTTTCCCTGGTAGAGTTGATGGCCTGCAGGGCGAAGGACGCTGCGCTGAGGGCATTGATGCCCATGTGCGGCATGCTGCCGGCGTGGGCGCCGCGGCCGAGGAATCTGACGTACTTGACCACATGGCCGTTGCTGGTGCCGCCGATGGCAAACTTGCGCTCGCCCATGTCGCTGGCCGTGTGGCACATCATGGCGATGTCCACGTCGTCGAAGTGGCCCAGGCGGATCAGTTCCTGCTTCCCGCCCAGGAACTCAAGCTTCTTCTGCGCCCTCAGCTCCAGCCTCTGCTCAACCTCGATGAACTCCTCGGCAGGGACGGCAAAGGGCACAATCTCTCCCGAGAGTTGCGCCAGGACCTCGGGGGTCTGCAACCCCATGGTGGCTCCCAGCATCATCCCCAGCTGGCAGTGGTGACCGCAGGCATGTGCCGCTCCGGTTTCGGGGTCGGCGTGGGGGTGTTCGGTTACAACCAGCGAGTCCAGTTCGCCGATGAGTGCAACCTTGGGCCCTGAGCCGGCGCCACCCGGAATCCTGCCCTTCAGTCCAGTGAGAGCCAGGCCGTTCTGATGGGGAATGTTCAGCTCGTTGAATTTCTGCGCAACAAGCCCGGAGGTACGTTGCTCCCGGAACCCGGCCTCGGGATGCGAAAGAGCCTGCTGGGCGACCCCTATGATCTCTTTCTTGCGCTTGTCAATGGTCTCACAGGCCAGTCGCTTCAGCTCGTCCAAAGTCAACATAATTAAGCGCCCTTGAAGGTTTCTTCCTTGGCCAGACTCCGCATGTACCTCAAATACTCGCCCCGGGTCATATCAGCCCGGTGGTTGGAAACGATGTTCCCACCGGTCTGTGCTCCGTCGGCCAGCAGGTCGATGGCGGTGCTGGCCAGGGCCTTGGCGGCAGTGATGACGGCCAGCGAATAGTCCTGCACCACGTAGTCCGCGCCGTGGCCGATGCCCGTGGCCCCGCCCACGTAGGGATGAATCGCTGGCATCAGGTGGCTGATGTCGCCCATGTCCGTCGAGCCGTTCCGGCGGTGAATCTGTCCGGTGTTTTCCTCGCCGACCAGGTGGTGAGCGTTGGCCCGGAATACCTCGTTCATGGCCGAATTCTGGCGCAGCGGCAGATAGCCAGGGATGGTCTGGATCACCACGTCTCCACCCACTGCCATCGCTCCGGCCTTCAGCGCCCGGTCTACCTTGGTATTGGCATCCATGATGGCGTCCAGCGTGCGTCCCCGGACGAACGTCTCCATGCGTACATCGGCTGGCACGGCACTGACCGCCTCGCCGCCCTTGGTAATGATGGGGTGGACCCGGATGCTGTCGTCGTCCCGGAAGGTTTCCCGGTTGTAGTTTATGGCGGAAAGAGCGAGGGTTGCTGCATTGAGAGCGTTGATGCCGAGGTGGGGAGCCCCACCCGCGTGCGAACCTTTCCCAACGAACTGGATCTTCTTGGCGATGGTGCCGTTGTTTTCGCCGCTGACGCAGAGCATTTTCTCATCGGGGTTGGAGGTGGTATGGCACATCATGGCCAGGTCGATATCGTCGAACTCGCCGAGCTTGACCAACTCCGGCTTTCCTCCGAGGAATTCCAGCTTGCCCAGACGGCGCAGCGAGTCGCGGTATTCGATCTCGATGTATTCTTCGGCGGGAACTGCGATGAAGGCAAGGCGACCGCTGAGGGACGGCAGCACGTCGGGCTGCATCAGACCGATGGCGGCTCCCATCAGCATGCCAATCTGGCAATGGTGGCCGCAGGCGTGGGCCGCACCGGTGTCGCCATTGGCGTGCGGGTGCTCGTTGACTATCAGCGAGTCCAGTTCACCCAGTATGGCGAGAGCCGGTCCGGGGCTGCCACCGACGAGGTCTGCACGCACCCCTGTGAGCGCCAGTCCGACCCTGGCGGGCATACCCAGGTCGGCGAACTTTCCCGCAACAGCCCGAGCAGTACGGGTCTCTCTGAAACCGGGCTCCGGGTTGGCCAGGATATCCTTTGCCAGGGACACCAGTTCGTCGGAACGTGAATCTATGGCCTCTGCCGCTCGCCGCTTCAACTCATCTCTGGAAGGGGTATGGGCTCCGCCAGATGACATAAATCGGACTCCGGGATCAGTTTGGACCCGTGGTGTTGCGTAATCATGGTCCGGTTGCCCATCAGGAATCGAGGTAATGGCCGGACCTGCCCAAAACGCCGAATAGTCAGTGTTTTGGCAGCTTTGCCTGTAGCACTATATCACAATATGCGCTGCCTTCCGGCGATGTATAATCGCGCAACGCATTCCGGCCAGTACCGGAAACGTGCCCCATGGATGGGACTGGTTAGGCAGCACCACTGAACGCGCAACTCACCCTCTTTGTTCCGAGAGTATCCAATGAAGATCATAATCGCGCCCCAGGGATTCAAAGCCACCATTACCGGGCTGGAGGCAGCCCGCGCCATCGCCCGCGGAGTGTCAGCCGCCGCGCCTGATGCGGAAACGGTGCTGGCCCCGGTGGCCGATGGAGGCGACGGCACGTTGAACGCCCTGGTGGATGGCACCGGAGGAGAGGTCTTCACCAGCACGGTCACCGGCCCGCTGGGCCAGCCGGTGGAAGCCCAGTGGGGAGTCATGGGCGACGGGCGAACGGCGGTCATAGAGATGGCGCTGGCCTCCGGGATTGCCCTGGTGCCCCAGAGGCGCCGCAATCCCCGTGTAACGACGACGGCAGGGACCGGTGAGATTCTTAGAGAGGCGCTTGATCGCGGATACGACCGCATCATCGTGGGTCTGGGCGGCAGCGCCACGAACGACGGGGGCGCCGGTATGGCCTCTGCCCTGGGGGTAAGGTTCCTGGATTCAGCCGGGAACTCTCTCCCGGCGGGCGGCAGCGCCCTGGCGAGGCTTGACCGGGTGGAATCGGATGGACTGCATCCGGGCCTTGGCAGCGCAACCATAATCGCGGCCACTGATGTCACTAACCCGCTGTGCGGCCCCGAAGGGGCTTCGGCCATCTTTGGCCCACAAAAGGGGGCGAGCCCGGAGATGGTCCAGGAGTTGGACGCTGCCCTAGCCAACTATGCCAGAGTCATTGCGCGGGATATGGGACGCGACGTCTCGGAGCATCCGGGCGCGGGGGCTGCCGGAGGGCTGGGGGCCGGCCTGATGGCCTTCACAGGGGCGACCTTGCAGTCGGGCATAGACATGGTGTGCGACGTACTGGAGTTCAATGCGCTGCTGGAGGGAGCCGATCTGGTCATAACGGGCGAGGGGCGCGCAGACCACTCGACAATCTTCAACAAAGCACCGGTAGGGGTGGCCCGATACGCCCAGTCGCATGGAGTTCCCACGGTGCTGCTGGCGGGAGGTCTGGGGCCAGGATACGAGGAGTTGTACGACCATAACCTGGCGGCCCTGGTGTGCATTTCCGACCGGCCCATGAGCTTCGATGTATCGCTCTCTCGAACTGCCGAGCTGCTGGAATCCGCCGCGGAGCGCACCATGCGCCTGCTGCTGACCGGCAGGGCCATGGGTGCCGGGGGCGCGGCGTAGCAACCTACACTATCCTCTCTTTGACGAACTCCACCACCAGGTTCGAGAGGTCTATGGAGCGGTCTGCGTCAATCTCGTCGAACGCTTCGAAACTGGCGCCGCTGGGCAGGAACTCGGGGTAGCGCGTGATGTAGTGGTACTTGTCCAGCTGCCGGGCCTCGCTCTTGACCGTATCGAACATCATGTCGAAGAGCTTGGCGTCCTCGCACAGGTCCAGCAGCGAGTGTCCCCAGACATCCTCCACCCGCTTGTGGTAGAGGTAGGCCTTGACCGCTTTCTCGGCCGCCTGCTGCCCCTGGAAACAGGCGAGGTTGTGCCGGCCATTGTCCCGCAGGAAGCGGGCGTCCTCCAGGTCCCTTTCGGCTTGCCGCAGCCAGCGCGCTCCCTCGGACAGGTAATCAGGCATTGAATATCTCCCTTCCCTCGGCAACGGCTCTGTGCAGCGCCGGCAGTGTGTCCTTCAGGGTCTCGAACTCCTCCGGGGTATACACCTGTGTGTCGATTTCCACCGAGCTCCCAAGGTGGTAGGAGAAGAAGTCGGATCTGCGTCCGAACGGCCGGTCAGTGTCGTGTACCACGACCAACTCGATCCGGCTCTCAGGGGTGAACTCGCCGGCGGCTACCTCGCCAGTCAGGATGACTTTTTCCACCCCCAGCATGGGGAGGACTTCCTGGATATTCTCCAGTTCCCGCTCCAGCATCTGCTTGCGGAATTGGGCAAAGCCCACTCTCATTGGCATGTTCGAAGACCTCTTTCCGCGGTTTATCGAATGTGCAGGAACCGGACGGCTATTCGACAATAATCATGTGAACGGACCGCGGCCCGTGCACTCCCTGCACGATCGTCATCTCGATATCGGCGGTCCGGCTGGGGCCCGTGATGAAGTTCAGATAGCTGCCCATTTCCCCGCCACGCTGCTTGAACTCGAGGCGGCGGAGCAGAAACAGGTCGTGCAGGCTCTCCAGCACCTCTTCGGGGCGTACCAGCGCGATATGCACCGGCGGCACCAGAGACACCAGCCTGGACAGGCCCTGGCGTGGGAGTATGACCAGCGATCCCGTTTCCGCGAGGGCGTAATCGGTGCCGGTCATGCCGATGTCCGCATGCCGCATCGTCTCCCGCAGCTGTTCGCGGGTTGCCGATGCTCCGCGTACGACCGGAACAATTTCGATGCCCCCCCACTGCAGGGCGGTGTCCACGGGCACGTCCTCGAACACGGGCTGTCCGGAGCGCACCACCCGGGTTGCGCCGACCTCTCCGATAATCGAGTCGATCTGCCCCAGGGCGGACTCCGCGCCGGAGACCCGGTGCACGTTCCAGCCACCTTTCCCTGCCATGTCGGCGAGGCGGTCAAGCAGCTGCGGACGGAGGGTCCGCAGGCGTGTCTCCAATTCCGAGGCCCGTGCCTCCAGTGTGGGAAGGTCCTCCTCCAGTCGGTGGTATCGCTGGACGGGCGGACCCTCGGACCGTCCCAGGGCATCGCGCACCGATTCCAGGAACTCGGCTTTGCTGCGCCCGGGGATGCCTTCGTGGCTACCTGCGGCCACTTGCCTCACCGTTATCGCCGCTGTTGCCCAGTTCGTCGCGCCAAATATCCCTGAAGGACTTTGAAGGAAGCTTGGGCAGATCGCGGGCGCGGGTCCAGCGGGAGAACAGCGGCAGAGGAGCGCGCCTGATCCAGCCTCCGCGGCCCGGGATGAGCCTCTGGGCTATCCTCCCCATACGGGTGGCGAACGACAGGCGCTGCGGGCTGCTCATCAGCCGCGCGTACGCTCGCACAAAAAACCGCTCCGACCGGGAGGGAGCCCGTTCCTCGGGATCATCACTCTCTGCCGTACGGTGCCGCAGTTCCAGCAGCATTCGGGGGATGTTGATCTTGACAGGGCATGCCTCGCGGCACGCTCCGCACAGGCTCGAGGCCTGCGGCAGCATCTTCGACCCCTTCAGGCCCGTCAGCATTGGCGACACCACCGCACCGATGGGGCCGGGATAGACCCACCCGTAGGCGTGGCCACCAACCCGCTGGTACACCGGGCAGATGTTGAGGCAGGCCCCGCAGCGGATGCAGTACAGCGCCTCCCGCAGCTTGGGGTCCCGCAGCATCCTCGACCGGCCATTGTCCACCAGTACCAGGTGGAATTCCTCGGGTCCGTCTTCGTCGTCCTCTCGGCGCGGCCCAGTAATCATGCTGACGTAGCTGGTAATGCGCTGCCCTGTGGCCGAGCGAGGTAGCAGACGCAGGAAAATGGCGAGGTCCTGCATAGACGGGATCACCTTTTCCATCCCGGTAATGCCAATGTGGATGCGCGGGGCCGAGGTGCAGAGACGCCCGTTGCCCTCGTTGGTCACGATTACCAGCGTTCCGGTCTCAGCCACCACGAAATTGGCGCCGCTCACCCCCAGGTCGGCCTGCATGAATTTGTCGCGCAAAACCTCGCGGGCCGTACCCGCCATCCGTACGATGTCCTCGTCGTACGGCACGCCCAGCTTGCTGGTGAACAGTTCGGCCACGTCTTCCTTGGACTTGTGCAATGCCGGAGCCACCAGATGGGACGGGGTTTCCCCTGCCAGCTGAATGATGTATTCGCCCAGGTCGGTCTCGTAAACGTCGACGCCCACGGACTCCAGCACGGGGTTGAGCTCCAGCTCCTCCGACACCATGCTCTTGCTCTTGGTCGCCACCTTGACGCCACGAGTCTGGGCAAGGTGCGAGACGATGGCGTTGGCCTCCGCAGCATCGGCGGCGAAGTGGACCTGCCCTCCGGCGGCGGTTACGTTGTCGTACAGCAGTTCCAGGTAGTAGTCGAGGTGGTCCAGGGTGTGGATCTTGATGCTCCGGGCCTCGTCGCGCCACTCCTCCCAGGCCTCTTCCGAGACCTCCTCGATGGCGTTTCGACGCGCCACGTCGAATCCAGAGCCCACCCGGTCCAGCGCACGCCGCAACTGCGGGTTCTGCATGGCCGACGCTGAAGCCCTGGTGAATTGACTGGTCTTAATTTCCGGCATTACTTACCCGTTCACTCTGAACCCGAAGGAGAATGGCTTTGAATGCGAACTGCTTTTCGGAAACTCGCAATTCCACATTCCCAATTAGCCATTCCCAATTTCTCATCCCCCGTCCAGCACCTGCGCTATGTGTCGCACGCTGATTTCCGGTGCCTGTCGCCGCAGCGCTCCCTCAATGTGCATCAGGCAGCTCATGTCGCACGACACCAGCATGTCCGCCCCCGATTCCCTGACGCTGGCCACCTTGTCCGCCAGCATCCCCTCGGAGATGTGTGGCAGCTTGACCGAAAAGCTCCCCCCGAATCCGCAGCAGGTCTCGGCGTTTGGAAGCTCGCGAAGCTCCAGCCCGGCCACCGACTCCAGCAGCGCCTTGGGCTCCTCCCGCACCTCCATCTCCCGCAGCAGGTGACAGCCTTGGTGAAACACCGCAGTTCCGGTCCCTTCAATCCCCGCGTCCTCCACCTTTAATACCTTGACGAGGAACTCGGAGAATTCATACACCCGGTGCGACAGCGAGACCGCTTTCCGCAGCAATTCCGGCTCGTCTTCGAACATGTCCAGGTAGAACACCTTCATCATGGCCGAGCACGACCCCGAGGGCACCACCACGTAGTCGCTGGAGCGGAACTCCTCCAGCGTTTTCAGCGCCAGCTCCCGAGCTTCGCGGACGTACCCCGAGTTGTACAGCGCCTGCCCGCAGCACGTCTGCCCTTCGGGGAATCCGACACGCACTCCCAGGCGCCGCAGCACCCGCACCGCGCTCACTCCCACCTCGGGAAACAGCTGGTCCACGATGCACGTCACGAACAGGTCGGCTTTCGGTTCCGGTTCCTGTGTCAATACGGTACCCCCGATTCGAAAGCCTAACAGACGGATGATGCACTGGCAACGATTGGGGCTGCCGCTACTGTCGATTTCGCCAGTTTCTTTCGACAATTTGTTCGAATCTGGATTTACAGAATTAAAGGATGAGCAGGATTGGGGAACATTCTGAAAATCCCGGATCCTGTAAACTCTGATTCAGGCAACACTAGTGGCACCGTACATTGCAGTCGTTTCATTTCCTTTCCCGTTCGTTGAGAGTACTCTGATACGGGAATTACACTTCCGCATGCATTCCGGAGGGCGCTGGATATGGATGACTCGGTTGATGTGGCAATCATTGGCGGAGGTGTGATGGGTTGCGCCATCGCATGGCAGCTGGCCGAGCGGGGTGTGTCCTGCGCGCTGGTCGAGAAGGGAGAGTTCGGCCGCGGGGCCTCCGGGGCAACGGCAGGGGTGGTGGGACCGCTGTGGCACCTTGATCCTGAGGACCGGGACCTGTTCCGGCTGGGGATGCGCAGCCTGGAGCTATTTCCACAGTGGGCGTCTTCGCTGACGGAGATGGGAGTCAACCCGGAGTTCCAGCAGAACGGAGTATTGCGACTGGCGTTTTCCGAAGACGAGGTGGAGGAACTCCGTGGTTTCCACCGGTGGCAGTCGGAACTCCGAATGGAGGTGCAGTGGCTGAACAGGGCTGAAATTCTGGAACGTGAGCCCCGCTGCAGCACCCAGGCTCTGGCTGCCATCTTCTCCCCGGAGGAGGGGTGCATTCGCGGGCAACGCTTCTGCGACGCCCTGGCCCATGCCGCCGGGCGCCTCGGGGCAAGGCTGTACGAACGCACGGAGGTCACATCTCTGACTCACGACGGCGACCGGGTTACGGGGATTGAGACCACGGCGGGGCATATCGCGGCAGGGCAGGTGGTCCTGGCGGCGGGCCCGGGCAGCGGTATCGGCGGCCGCTGGGCCGCACCCGACGGGCCGCTGGACCTGCCCGTCCGAGGAGTCAAGGGTCAACGCATACTGCTTCGGCGCCCCGGATTCATGCCCAGTACGCCGGTGCGGAATTCGAGCGTCTACGTTGTTCCGCGCCTCGACGGCAACATTCTGGTCGCCTCAACACGCGAGGAGGGGCGCACGGACGAGACCGTCACTGCCGAGGGAGTCGCCACTCTGATTTCCGGGGCCGTGATGTCCTTTCCCATGCTGGCTGACGCGGCCTTCGTTGGAGGGCGGGCCGGTGTGCGTCCCGCAACGCCCGATGGCCGCCCCATAATCGGTCCCGTACCAGGGGTCAAAGGCCTCACAGTCGCCACCGGCCACGACGCCGTAGGTATCATACTCAGCCCAGGCACCGCAGAGCTGGTCGTAAACTGGCTGTTGGACAGGGCCGCTGAACCGCTGGAATCGTTCCGCGCCGACCGGTTTGCCTCCGCCGGCTAATTGGGCGAATAGCGAAGTCTGTTCGTGAATCCAGCAATAGAGAAACCCCGGTCATCCTGAGCTAGTCCAAGGACGACCGGGGTTTCTATGTAAGCACAGTTAGTAACGCCTCAGGCTGACAGCACAACGTCGACGATGGCCACGGAGCCGGAGTCCACAGCCGCCTGTGCCTCTTGTAGCGCGCCCTTTAGCCGGGCCGGGTCCTCCACCCGTTCGCCGTGGCCACCAAAGGGTTTGGCCAACTCCGAGTAGTCCGGACCCGGTATGTCCACGCCGTGGTAGATACCGGTCTCAACCGCCGTGCCGTTGGGATAGAAGGAGTGGTGCAGGCTCTTCATCGCCGCATAGCTGGCGTTGTTGAATACCACGATCATTATGGGCAGGTTGCTCTCCCGCGCCACGCCCAGGCTCTGTGTGATGGGGTTGTACAGGAAAGAGCCATCTCCGATCAGCGCCGTCACAGGGCGTTCAGGGGCTGCCAGTTTCGCTCCGAGGGCAATCCCGAGTCCCTGGCCCAGCCCGCCGTATGGCCTCAAGTAAGAATGGGGGTTGTCCCAGCCGATCCGCCGCAGAATCTGTGCCCGGTGCAGGATAGTCTCGTCGACGAAAACAGTGTTCGACGGCAGCGTCTCGCTGATGGTGTTGCACAGAAATCCTGGATCTAAGGGTGATGCGCTATACGCATCCGGGCCCAGGGCGCCGTAGCGCTCCCACACGGGATTGGGATGTGGCGGCAGGGCGGGGGGCTGTCCGCTGCGCTCTCTTACGGCTGCATCCAGCGCCGACAGGGTTACGGGAAGGGTGCCCTCGAGGTAGACGTCGGCCTGCAGGTCCTGGTGCGCCATGTATTCCTTGATTGGGTATTCGTCAATGACCACCACTGTGGCCGACGGCCCGGCGCTGGGCGGGTACCAGGGCGCCCGGTTGCCGATCACCAGGAACAGGTCGAAGCGGTCCATTTCGCGCTTGAGGTCATAACCGTGGTGGAGAGGGTGACTCTTGGGGAAATTGTTGTACGCTGGTCCCTCTCCCTCGAACACCGGGATGCCTCGCGATTCGGCCAGCGACACCAGCGCGCTGAACCCCGCGGGAGTACTGCCCGCAGAGTCGGCCACGATCACCGGGTTCTCGGCACTGCACAGCATCTCTGCGACCCGGGCAACGGCGTCGGGATCTGGAGGACTCACCGGCGAGCCGTGGCGATGCTTGAGTGTTTGGCTTGGCGTCCACTCCTCCAGCATCGTCTCGATGGGCACGTTCAGAAACGCTGGCCCCTTGGGCGTCCGCTGCGCCAGTTCGCCGGCGCGCGCCACTGTTTCGTATAGGGTGGCCGCGCTGGTGATCCGGCTGCTCCATTTGGTGAATGGCTCCACCAGGTGGTTGGGCCCACCGACGATGCTGAGGTTTCGCAGCCACTGCGGCCCGGGGTCCATCTCCGCCACCTCGCCGTAAGTCGACGATTCGCCGGAGCAGACCAGCATCGGCACCTCTCCCTGGTAGGCGCCGTGTATGCCCATCGACCCCTGCAGCACCCCCACGCCGGCGTGCAGCAGCACAGCCTGCATCCTGCCCGTCATCCGTGTGTAGCCCGAGGCCATCGCCACAGCCAGGGTCTCGTGCCAGCAGTTGATGTACGCAGGGCCCGGCTGCTCGTTGACTTTCTGCCTGGCCAGGGCCTCCCAGACCGAGGGCCACTCCGATCCCGGCGACGAGATGATGTAGTCAACGTCCAGGTTCCGCAGCGCCTCTAATATGGCATCGCCGCCATCCAGTCTGGTGCGTGTCGAAGGTTCCGTCATTCCGACTCTCCAAATTCCTCTAGCCCCGGTCTTTTACCCAGCGGCACTCGGGCTGATGACCGTGAGCGCCCCGGTCGACACACGTGCAGGGTACGTCCTCGCGCAGTTTGAATCCGTGGTACTCCAGGAACGCGTGAAAGCCGGGATAGAATCCCTCACCTTCGTCGATGGAGTCGAATCCAGCCTGAAAGGCCTCCCGCAACTCCTCGTGTGTAGGTTGATTAACGGTCATATCATTCCGCCTCGGCATGTTCAAGCAATGAGGTTACATAATCCACGAGGCCTTGGACATCTTCAATCACGCGCTCCCGGTCCATCACCGGCGATATGATCCTCCGGTACTGGTAAACCACAGCGTAATTCGTCAGGCTCGACAGTTCCCTGAACCGGTTGGCATCCGTTACGCCGGCGTCTTCCAACTGTTCAAACAGTACGCGAAGGAAGTGGGTCAACTGGTATTGATGTCCGGTAAGCGCGATCCAAGCCTTGAGCGTCAGTTCCGTCGCCCTCTCGGCATGGAACCCGAAGTCCTCTTCCCTGAAAACCTCTTCGTCTCGCATCGCAGCGAGGGTCCTTGACTGGCCAGTGGCCATTTCGATCAATTCGCGAACGTGGGGCAGTTCTGCCACTGTTTCTTCCCCAGGCAGGGTTTCATGGGAGCCGAACAACACCTTGCCTTCACGCCATGACCGGCCTGCCACGTGGTTGATGGAGCGTTTCTCTGTCCGGTAGTTCGACTCCGTCCAGACCCTGACGTCCACATGTCGGAACAGGTTGCCGCCAACCGATTGGGCGACGGCGAAGCCCCGTGCCTCAAGGTCAATGCGCTGCTGCGGCGCGAGGGGTGGCTCCGGGTCCGGGAGGATAACGGCCAGGTCCACATCGCTGTGCACCTTGTAGTCGCCCCGCGCCCTCGACCCGAACAGCACAACGCACTGGGCGCACAGTGCCTGTCCCACGGCTGTCCCAATGGCCTGAACGGCTGCCTGAGACCCTATGTCAGCAACCGAGGTTACCATTTGCTACCCCAGCACCTCGGCGATGTCCTGGGCGAAAATCATGTCCTCGGTTCCCACTAGGTCGGGGTCATCAGGCGAGGTGAGGTACTTGGCGAACACCCACACGCCATCCTTTGGGTTGCTCACCACCTCTGCGGTAGCCCCGTGGATCGTCGAGATCGTGGCGCCTTCCACGATGGTTATCAGGTTGATCACTTCCGCCATCTTTCAATCTCCGACCGGTGTCTTTCCCTATAACTCCCCCTTCCCATCGGGAGGGAGGAGTTGGGGCGAAACTCCCGGCGTCAGCTGCCCTGAATCCTGTATGTGCAGTGTAGGGACCCACAATCGTGCGCCTAGTGAGGAAATGCGAAACCGATGGCACGGAAAATCAGGGTAATCCCAAAATCAAATGAATCACAGTTCAGACAATCAGAAGAAAAAGGTCAGGTTCTTGGCCAGCAGCACGTTCTGGTCAAGGATCACCTTGCGCTGTGCGATTTTCCAGACGCCTCCCTCCCTGCGAAGCACGTCCTCCCGCTTGCCAATGAGAAAGTCCGTCTCCGTCTCCACGCGGTTTCGGTAGATCAGGAAACGGCACTTCAGCGACACCTCACTAGCGTCATCGGCAGATGGCGACGCGTTTAGGAGCTGGACGTTGGAGACCATGTGGCAGATGCGCGACAGCGGTTCCTCCGCCCAGTGCACGCCGGTCAGGATCTGGTTCACCCGACGTTCCAGCGTCTCCTTGCCCTCGTCGAACCAGTTGATGTCGTGACCCTCGCGGGTGAACTCCCGGTCCAGCTCCCCGAACTTGACGTTGCGACGCATAGGCATCCAGTACCGGATGTCGTCGGATAGGAGTTCCAGCCACTCGGCGAATCGCCGGTCGTCCAGCAGCTCCGCTTCGTGGTACAGGAACTCCTCCACCTCGTGCTTCAGGAGCATCTGGGCGACACTCGCCCCGACAGTCGTCATGGCTAATCTCCCGCCGCGATGGCAGCGCCGTTACCGCTGATCCCTGCCTTATCCAGGGAGGCGCCATTGGCGTGTCCATTCCCGTTCCGCCAGGATGCCAGCTCATCCCAGCTGGGAGCCGTCAGGAACTCGGCCCAGCGGGAGTAGAAGCCGCGCTGGTTCTGCTCGGCCGCCTTGGCGAGGGTGACGTTGCGGATCTGGCCAGGCAGTTCCAGCCCATCGGTGTCGAAGGGCGGCGCCTCGTGGCCCATACCCATCTGGTAATTGTAGGGATAGCGGCGGGCGATGGAGCCCCGGCTGGCGTTGTGCGCGTAGTTCCAGTTTTCCATGTCGTCCTGCTCGGTCAGGCCGGCAGGACCGGAGTAGCTGATGTAATACTTGCGGAGGAACTCCTTGACCTCGGCGGGCGCGTTCTTGTCCACCAGGAACCAGCGCCATGCCTCGTGGCTCTCCGGCGAACGAGGGTGCCACACGGCGATGGTGCGGGGCTGGCGGGGCAGGTATGAGAAGTTGGGGAACACGGTACCGGGGCCCGGAATGAACCGGGCCCACTTGCCGTAGTTCTTGCGCCGCTCATTCTCGCAGTGCGCGAAATAGTCGGAGACGATCTTGGAGTGCTGGTAAGCTGATATCGGCGCGTCGTCAGGCCGCAGGAAGCTGATGGTACCGTGGCCACGCTCGGGGAAGGAGAAGTCCAGCGCGGTGGCCCCGACCCGTTCTTGAGTGTCCCGCCGCCCACTGCCACTGGGTCCCGCGCCGACCAGATCGACGGAGCGGTGGCTGATATTGTGGTACCTGTCCCCGATGAAATTTTCCGACGGGAATTTCCAGTTGCAGGGGATCACCCACTTCTCAATGCCGCCGAACACCTCGGTTTCACCGCCGGCGCCGTCCCAAGTGTCGAGCAGGAAGTCGAGATAGGTCTTGTAGCCTCCCAGGTACTCCTCGAAGGACGGAGCGTGCTCGTCCCAGTTGGCCCACACGGTGCCCTTGTAGACCTGGAGGCGAGGCACTTCGATGAGACCCCACTGCGACTTGTCGAGAGCACCCTTGTAGGCATCCTTGAAGTAGGGCACGCCGACCAGCTTGCCGTCGGTGGCGAAGCTCCAGCCGTGGTAGGGGCAGCTGAAAACTGGGGTGTTGCCCTCGTCGTAGCGGCAGACCTTCATGCCGCGGTGAGTGCAGGAGTTGAGGAAGACATGCACTCCGCCCTCCCTGTCCCGGCATAGGATCACCGACTCCTCGCCCATGCAGGAGACGAAGTAGTCGCCGGGCTTGGGAATCTGCGAAACGTGCCCAACGAACAGCCACGCCCGGGCAAACAGGTACTCCTGCTCCTGGGCGTAGATTTCCTCGTTGACGAATATTTCGCGGCTGACGGTTCCGGCGGCCATGTCCACCATGCCTGCCAGCGAACCGTACCCGTTGCTATGGCCGTTCTGCATCGTCTCCTCCCCCTGGATTCCTAATGTTGCTGTGTCAGTTAGCCGTTCGGGTTCAGCTGGGTGCTGGCCAGCTGCTCCAGAATGCGGGCCACGGCCGGGTAGCCGTCCTGCCCCATTCCCTGGGTCTGCGCCCTCTGGAACATGTCGTCGGCGATGGCGCCGATGGCAGCGGGCGCCTGCACCTCGCGCGCCAGCTCGCATGCCAGGTGTATGTCCTTGGCAACGATGTCCAGCGTGCCGTTGGATGCGAAGCTGCGGTCCAGGATCACATCGGTCGAGCGGTTAAGCACACCACTGGAACCGGCGCTGACCGGGATTATCTTCGCCAGGACGTCCAGGTCTATTCCTGCCTTGGCCCCTATGAGCATGCCCTCGACGCCGGCGATGAAGGCGCAGTAACCCAGGTACTGGGTGACCAGCTTGGCAATGCACCCCGAGGCCGTGTCCCCGACGTAGAACACATCGCGGCCCATGCACTCCAATACCGGCCTATGTTTTTCAAATACAGCCGGGTCGCCTCCGACCATCATCGTCATTGCCGGTGGTCGGCCGCTTACGGGCGAGTCCAGCATCTCGACGCCACGCCGTTGGCACTCCTCGGCCAGTCGCCGAATTAGTGACGGGGAATTGGTGGTGGTGTCGATCCAGGCTCCGCCCCTGGGCAGTCCAGCGAGAATGCCGGTGTCAGGGTCCAGCACCACGCGCTCTGCCTCCGTCGGCCCGGGCAACGAAGTGAACACCACTGGCGCCGCCTCGGCCACAGCCCGCGGACTGTCGGCCCAGTGGGCCCCCTGCTCGCACAGGTTTGTGGTGGCCTCGCGGCGCACGTCGTACACCGTCACGTTGTGCCCGGCGTCCAGCAGGCACTGGGCCATTGGGTTCCCCATCGTTCCCGTGCCGATGTATCCAACGTCCATCTAATGCTCCGAATTGCCGTCGTCAATGGGTTCGAATCCGTTGTCGCCAGCCGCGTGTTTTAGCGAGAACCCCACCGAGGAAGTGTCGCCAATCTGCAGTTCATCACGGCCTGTGAACGCCCGTAGCCGCCTGAGCTGCGTGTTAGAGGCGATGGTGAACGGTTGAGGAGGCTCCTGTTGCAGAGCCTCCAACACAGGCAAAATCTCGGTGGCCGCCTCTATCGTAATGCCCATTTCCTCAAGGGTGCGGTAATTCTCGTAGAAGTTATGATGGCCGTTCTGAAATGTTTCTGCGATAGCGTTTCCAAGTTCTCCATTATCAAACTCGGCGACGATTTGACGGCCGAGGTTTTCGATTTGCTGATGGCTGCCGTGCTGCCATCCACGCAAGTCGCCAATGGCCTTGAGATTCTGGGCGATCGCACCCCAGGCCTTCTCACCGGCCTGCAGACGATCGCCCTCGTCCAGGTGTTTGCGTGCCTGAAGGATGAACCGCCGTCCAATAGTCCGGCGGTCATCGGGGCTTTGAAAGCCCGGATCAGGCAATTCGGGTAGGTCGGCCACAGGAATCCTGCTCCTCTTTAGTCCGCGGCAGCGGGCTGCGGCACGGGCCGGTGGCCCCAGATGCTGCCCTTCTCGTGGCGCACCACCTGCCAGGTAGCATCGTCCACCGTGCGGGCGCCCCAGCCGTACTCCACGTCGAACCCCGACGGAGTCTTCATGTAGAAGGACGTCATGTGGTCGTTGGTGTGGCGTCCCAGTCCGCGAGTGATGCTGATGTCATGGGCGTCCAGCACCTTGTCGTAGGTGGAGCCGACATCGTTCATGCCCTGGGTCTGTACCATGAAGTGGTTGAGCTTCTTGGTGGCGCGGCCCTTGGCCTCGATGAGCGCCAGGGTGTGATGGCGGGGGTTGCAGTGGAAGAAGACCAGGTTGCGGATGTAGTCGCTGATCTTCATGCCCAGCACGTCGCGGTAGAAGGCCACCGCCCGGTCGAGGTCGTCGACGTGGTAAACCACGTGGCCCAGACCCTGCTCGCCGGTGACGAAGCCGGAGATCGGGCGTGGCGAGTTGAACGGGTTGTCGAAGCTCACCGGAGGGCCATAGTAGACCTCGGTGGGCGTGCCGTCGGGGTCCTCGAATTTGATCAGCCCCTCGACCTTGCGCTCCATGGCCTCGTCGGGCGTGCCCGCGGATACCTCGATGCCTGCCTCGCGCAGTTGCTCCGCCATCTCGGCGAGGGCCTCGCGGTCAGTGACCTGAAATCCGACGAACTCAACGTCGTCCTTGCCCGTCGGGCTGACGATGAACCGGTGGCTGTACTCGTCCATTCGCATGGACAGCACGCCATTGGCGTCGACGCCGTTGGACTGCAGCCCCAGTACCTCGGTACCGAAATGCTCCCACTCTTCAATGTTGCTTGCGCTGATACCGATATAGCCCAATTGGGTAACATTGGCCATGATCCCTCTCCTGATGCTGTGTTTTTTTGCGACTCGGACTTGATGAGGATTCTCCCCGCCCTAACCCTCCCCCGCTGGGAGAGGGAATTACTTGGCGTCCATCATACCGACCCAACCGGAATAGAAACCCCTCGCGTTTTCCTCGCAGATACCCTCGGTCAGCACGCCGGGAAGGTCCACGTCGTCGGCGAAGTGACCGATACCCATCTGATAATTGTACGGCTTGCGGCGCGCTATGGCTCCCCGGCTGGCCTTGTGGGCGTAGTTCCAGTTTTCCATGTCATCCTGCTCGGTCATTCCGCCCGGGCCGGAGTAGCGGATGTAGTAGTGGCGCAGGACATCCTTGACCTCCTCCGGAGTGTCCTTGTCGACCAGGAACCAGCGCCAGGCCTCTGTCAGGTTCGGCCCGCGCGGATGCCAGACGGCGATGGAGCGGGGCTGGCGGGCCAGGTAGGACATGTTGGGGAAAACTGTCCCGACCACGCCCAGCAGGTTGGTCTTGCCGTCAAGGCGCCGGCGGCGTTCCGACTCCATATATCTGAAGTACTCACCCGCGTCAGCCCCATTCTGAAAGGTGGCGACCTGCGGTGTCTCGGGCCCAAACAACTCCACCACTGCGGCGTGGCCCCGCTGCGGCATGGAGACGTTGATGCGGCGTCCCGCCTTGTACTCCGCGTCGTCGCGGCGGCCCAGGCCGCTGGGGCCGATGCCCACCATGTCGACCGAGCGGTGGCTGATGTTGTGGTAGCCGTCCCCTGCGAAATTCTCGGCGGCGAACTTCCAGTTGTTGGGCATGGTCCACTTCTGGACCCCGCCAAGGATTTCCGACCCGCCCTCGCTGCCGTCCCTGCCGTCCATCAGAAGGTCGAGGTACATGGTGAAGTCGCCGACATACTCCTGGAACGACGGCCCGCTTTTGTCCCAGCACGCCCAGATGCCGCCCTTGTAGTTGTACATCTGCGGAACCTCGATGAGGCCCCACTGCGACTTGTCCAACGCACCCTTGTAGGCGTCCTTGAAGTAAGGCACGCCGACAAGCTTGCCGTCGGTGGCGAAGCTCCAGCCGTGATAGGGGCAACTGAACACCGGCGTGTTGCCCTCGTCGTAGCGGCAGACCTTCATGCCCCGGTGGGTGCACGAGTTCAGGAAGACGTGGACCTCACCCTCCCGGTCCCGGCACAGGATTACCGATTCCTCGCCCATGCTGGACACGAAGTAATCGCCGGGCTTGGGGACCTGGGTCTCGTGGCCCACGAACAGCCACGCCCTGGAGAACACCTGCTCCTGTTCCTGAGCGTAAATGTCCTCGTTGATGAATATCTCGCGACTGATCTGGCCGCCGTCAAGATCGACAATGCTACCCAGCGTTCGGCTTGTCGTAGTCGCCATCGGGACACGCTCCAGTCAACAGGATCAGGGCAAACCCTAGCAAATCTGTAGTCAGGCCAAGTATACAATACGGCGCGGCGAATTTTCACCGCGCCGTCAAGTGCGACGTTGGGGTTCAGATACATCCGGTCGTGCTGCGCCGAACAATCGACGTCGAGGCCGGTGGGCCTACGGACGCGCCACTGCCAGGCACTTGCTGGAGTTGTGGACGTAGGTCTGCTGGAACTCCACGATCTCCGGCTTGCGATTCAGTTCCGACAGTGCGCCGGCGAGGCACATCCAGTTCAGCATCTCCTGCTGCCCAGCGTCTTCAACCTGCGCGGTGGTCAGTCCTCGCCACGCCTCGTAGTTGCCAGCTTTGAGCTCCTCGAACCGCGCCTTGTCGGACTCCACGTCACAGTACAGCCACCAGTTTTTCTCGGTGAGGAAAGCATGGGACCAGCTAGACGATGCGATAAGCGCCACCTTCCAAGGGCTGGCCAACATCGCCCGGGCCGTGGCGGCCCCCAGTTCCATGCAGCGCCTCGGCGAAGGGCCGGGCGGGTCCGGCGGCACCTCGACGCCATTGACCGTCTGCGGCGTGGCGCCCCCGCGGTTGCGGATGACCCGGCTGCCGTAGCAGTTGATGGCGAAGGGGATAACGGGGTAGTCGAATCCGACGCGGTCATAGTCCAGGTAGAGCAGCGTGTTCAGGAACGCATGGCCCAGTCCGTGCTCGTGCAGCGGCTTGTAGGCGTAGGCCACGTCGAACCCGTCTTCGATCAGCGCGCCCGCCAGGTAACGCGCCGAGGGGTGCCCTTTGTAGCTGAAGGACTTGTCAGCGGGCTCGCCCCACACATTCGGACGTGTCGCCCCGCTGTTCATCGCGAACGGACGGGATTCGTACTCCTCGTGTGCCATGACGCAGAATGCGGGGATGATGTCCTCCTTGAAATTCTCGTACTGGTCATCGCCCCAGACAAGTACTACGTCCGGGTTGAAGGCGTCCAGTTCCGCCCGCACCTTGCGGAAGCCGGCCACCAGTTTCTCTCGCTGGAAAAGGGCCGAGGTGTATCCCTCGTCGTCACCCCACTCCTGGCGCATAGCGTCGGGCCAATTCTCCGGGTTCTTCAGGTCGGCAGGAATGCGGTCGTTCCGCAATGCGCGGGTGAGCGAGTAATTCTTCAGCTCATCCGGATTGATCAGTGACGGAGAATGCGTAACGCCAAGGCCCAATATCTCTGCCATGCAGCGCCTCCTGTTGGCTGGCTTAGCGGTGATTGTTGTTGGCGGGATTATAGCGCGTCACGACTTTTCAGGTAGACGGTTGAATTCGATTGGAGTCTTGTCATTCCAATGGAATGTGTCCAGTTAAGGAAACTCAATTGCCACGGCAGCCCAGACAGTGATGAAAGGGACCAGTGAGCCAACCAAGACCAAGAGCAGCTTCAGAACGACTGGTTCCATTTGGTTGGCATTCCCTAGAATGGTCTAGTCCCGGGCATTCTAGTGGGTTTTCAATAGCACTGGGGTGTAGGCGGCGACAGCACTTGGACCAGAGTGGGTTGGGTGGCTAACGGTTCTCCAGAGCATCGCATTCAAGCACTTTGCATTGCCTCTTCATCCGCCTGCCGGTCGAAGGATGCGCACGTGGAGGCGCCGACAGGCTCACCCAGAGGTGCCGGAATCCCTCCAAAATCCACCGTTTGAATTCCCTCGCGTACGCGCGAGTGTGCGCGAGCGCAGTTAAGTGTGATGTCGCCTCACGTACGCGTGTGTGCACGTATTTCGTAAAAATATGCTAATTAACTGCGTATAATTGATAATTTTTGCTTAAAATGCTATTATGTGATGGAGTTAGTGCCACCTGCTTCATTGCAGGTGGCAATTTTATTGGAGGAGATGGAATATGATCCGTTACGAGGATGTAAAGGCGATTAAGGCAGGGAAAATACAAGCCGAGAATGACAGGGTCCGGGCGACCAAGAAAAGAGGAGCGAAATATGTGTGCTTGCAGATCGGCTGCAATTTCAAAAACAGTGATCCTAAGTGGTGGTGGCGGAAATCTAAATCGAGAAAGCATGCCGAAGAATCAGGCCACAAGGTAATTCCAATTTGAAGCGCAACGAAAAGGGAGCTGTTCTAAACGGCCCCTTTTTCAATTAGCCCCACATGAGCGACCGCATCAAGGCCCGGCCGATACATGGGAGGCTAAACAGATGGGTTTTATCAGCAGTGGTCGCGTCGATAGAAGCTCCCTACTTTCTGCCTTGCCCGCCTTCGTCCTTTCCGGCGATAATGACTTGCAAAATTCAAGCGGTCTTGACTCGCACCGCAGGAGGCAGCAGATGGACTGGGGAATGGCCAACCGGTTGGCGCAGCTGATTCAATCCGACGGGAAATGCATGTTCCTTCCCGTGGACCATGGGTATTTCCAGGGTCCCACCCGCAATCTGGAGCGTCCCGGTGAAACCATCGCACCGCTCATGCCCTACGCCGACGCTCTGTTTGCCACCCGTGGCGTGGTCCGGTCCGTCGTTGACCCGGCAGACACCAAGCCGCTGATCCTCCGCGTCTCCGGGGGCACCAGCATGGTTACGGGAGACCTGGCCGACGAAGGTGTAACCACTTCCATGGAAGATGCTGTCCGGCTTAACGTCTCCGCCGTCGGCATATCTGTATTCGTGGGGTCCGAATACCAGAAACAGTCCATCCTCAACTTGGGCAAACTGGTGGACGAAGGGGAGAAGTACGGCATCCCGGTGATGGCCGTAACCGCCGTTGGGCGCGAGTTGGACCAGCGCGACTCCCGCTACCTGGCCATGGCCTGCCGCATCTGCGCCGAGATGGGCGCCAAGGTCGTTAAGACCTACTGGTGCGACGACGGCTTCGTCCGCGTGGTCAATGGCTGCCCGGTGCCGGTGGTGATGGCCGGCGGTCCCAGGGCCGACACAGAGCGCGAGGTCCTGGAATTCGTCCACGACGGCATGCAGAACGGAGCAATCGGTATCAACCTGGGCCGCAATATCTGGCAGAGCCCCCACCCAGTGCCCATGATCCGGTCTCTCCGCCATATCGTTCACGGAAACGGGACAGTCGACGAGGCCGTGGAGATCTTCGACTCCGTCCGCGCCGAGTCCGCCGAACTGGTGGGCGTCTCCGACTAGCGGGTAATCCAGCCGCCCCATAAGCCCCACTCGCCACCGGATAGTCCCCTCCCTCTTGATGGGGGAGGCTTAGGTGGGGGTGAATCGCACGCTTTCAAAACCCAGGGGAGTCCCAGCTTTGCACGAGAAATCGAATCTGTGAGGGAATAAGAGTAATCCTGCACATAAAATGGACACATCCGCGAATATGGACATGAAACAAAAAGGCCCGACTTACGTCGGGCCCCCTCTACCTCCCACTTCGTACCCAGGAAGGCGAAGGCCGGGTCCTCAATATCAGGCCGTACACGGACCTAAGACTGGGAGGAACCACCCCGGGAAGAATGATAAGCATCGTTGTTCGGGTTCATCTGATTGGCCCGGTTATCGTCGTCACCACCCTCATCATTCTCAATGCGGTCTTCCCAATCATCAGGACGTTCGTCAAACCCGCGAGACTCCCAATAGGCATCGTTGTTCGGGTTCATCTGATCGGCCCGATTGTTATCATTTCCGGCATTAGACACCTCCTACACGACAAGTTGAATTATTATAAAACACACCACGGCGGCTTTGAAGGAAAACTGGGGAATTAAAGACATTTTTCGTGGAAAGACGGGGAGTCCCTGCAGGGAGGCCAGATACCATGCGCGCAGCCATGTACTACAGCAATAGTGACGTCCGCATCGAAGAGGTGCCGAGGCCCGAAATCGGCCCCGGTGAGCTGTTGCTCCGGATCGACGCCAGCGGCATCTGCGGCAGCGACGTGATGGAGTGGTATCGGATCCAACGTGCTCCCCTGGTGCTGGGCCACGAGGTTGCGGGCACGGTGGTCGAGGTCGGGGACGGCGTGACCCGGTTCCGCGAGAGCGACAGGCTTGTCGTGACCCACCACGTGCCCTGCAACTCCTGCCGCTATTGCCTAAACGGAAGCCACACCGTTTGCGATACGCTGCGCGCCACCAACTTCGACCCCGGCGGTTTCTGCGAGTATGTCCGGCTCCCGGCAATCAACGTGGACCGGGGCGCCATCCCTATTCCTCCCGGAGTAACCCTACCCGAGGCCTCCGTTGCCGAGCCCTTGGCCTGCGTCTACCGAGGCCAGCGCCGCGCCAACCTTCTGCCGGGCCAGTCTGTGCTGGTGCTGGGCAGCGGTCTTGCCGGGCTGCTTCACATTAACCTTGCCCGCGCCGTGGGGGCAGGAAGAATCGTGTCCACCGATCTGTCGGACTTCCGCCTGGAGGCCGCCCGACGCTTCGGCGCCGACGAGACACTGCGGGCCGATCAGTTCACGCCGGACAAGCTGCGCGAGGTCAATGACGGGCGCCTGGCCGACGTGGTGATAGTGGCAACCGGGGCCCGTCCCGCCCTGCACCAGGCCCTGGATTCGGTGGACCGCGATGGGACGGTGCTTTTCTACGCGCCCACCGAGCCGGGCGTCGAATTGCCGATTTCGATTAACGATGTTTTCTTCCGAAACGGGGCCACCCTCGCCACCACCTATGCTGCAGCACCCGGCGATCTCACCACCGCTCTGGACCTCATCGCCTCGGGTCGCGTTCAGGTTGGCGACATGATCTCCCATCGCCTGCCGCTGGAGGAGACAGGCGTTGGCTTCCAGCTCACCGCGGATGCCTCCGAGTCGCTCAAGGTGGTGGTCCAGCCGCATATGCAACTCCGGCAGACGAGGCCACCTCTCCGGGGGGATGGTCAGGTCGCCAGATGATCCATGGGATCCAGGTACTGGGAGGCCATGGTGATGCAGGACGGGTCGTGAGTTTGTCGCAGTCGAGCCTTGCCAGCCGGTGCATCAAAACCTGAACCAAGGGCTGACCGCTGCAGCTTGACGGCCGTTGCTCACCCTGTACAATCAACCGCACTATCCACCCGCCCGTGTGGCAAATGCACTGCGGGCTTGGCAGCGGAGGTTGTCATGGAACTCGGACTGTTCCTGGAGTTCCCTGTACGGGAGGGTTCCAACGAAAACGAAGCCTTCAAGGAGTCCTTCGCTCTCGTCGATCAGGCCGAGGACCTGGGAGTGCCCTCCGTTTGGATGGCCGAGTATCATTTCAATCCCGCAAGGGTACTTGCCAGCCCCGTGGCCATCCTGACCGCCATTGCCGCCAGGACAAAGAACATCCGCGTCGGAACGGCCGTGCTGCTGCTGCCGCTGGCCAACCCGGTCCGTGTCGCCGAGGAGATCGCGACGCTGGACCAGATCAGCGACGGCCGCGTGGAGTTCGGTATCGGGCGGGGCACTTTCCCCAATGTTCACGAGGGATTCGGGGTGCCGTTCGAGGAAAGCCGGGGCCGTTTCGAGGAGAGTATTGAGATCATCCTCAAGGCCTGGACCACCGACAGCTTCTCCTTCGAGGGCGAGCACTTCACCCTCCCCGAGATGTCGGTGAGCCCCAAGCCCTACCAGCAGCCGCATCCGCCCATCCGGGTGGGCGTTACCTCCGCCGAAAGTTTCCCGATTCTGGGGCGAATGGGATTCGACATCCTGATCAATCCCTCGCGGGTGTTTGCGCTGCCCGAGCTGAAGTCCTCCATTGACGAATACCGCGCCGCCTGGAAGGCCGCTGGCCACGAGGGCGAGGCCAAGGTGGGCTTGCGGATACCCATCTACCTGTCGCACGACGCCCAAAAGGCCCATGACGAGCCGATGGACAGCGCGCTCTTCTCTATGGGCCGCCTGTCCGACCGGGTGGGAAGCTACGCTGGACGTCTTGGAACTCTAGGGGACTGGGGAGCCCAGGCTGATCGCGTGCGCAATATGACCTACGACGACTGGCTGCGCGACAAGGTGGCCTACGGCACCCCCGAAGCGGTTACGGACAAGCTCAACTCGCTGGGAGCGGAGTTGGGCCTCGATCAGGTAATGTTTGAGATCAACTTGGGTAACCTCATTCCCCTGGAGAACCAGGCCAACAGCCTGCGGCTGATGATGGAAGAGGTGGCGCCCAACCTGGCCTGAGCCGGCCCGGCTGTCTCTGGAAACCGGTCATTTTACGAGGAGATTCCTGCCCCGCAACAGGCAGGGCAGGGTGCAAGCGAGATGAGTTGCGAAGCGTTTGAGGCTGGGACCAAGGTTGAGGCGGTCCAGGAGTTCTCGGTCAGGGTGAGCATGGGCGCTCCCGTGGAGGGAGCCGGCCACACTATCCAGGTCGGCGACATCGGTGAGGTCACAACCGTCCGGCGCACCGGCGCGGGACTGCACTGGCTGGTGATCCGCTGGGAGCGCCTGGGTCGGTCCTTCAACCTCAACCCAGACCAGTTCGACAGGGTCAAAATAGCCGCCTAGCTGGGAATTAACCAAACAGAACACGGAGCGCGCAGAGATTAAACTCAATTGTTCTGCGTGGTCTCTGTGCCGTCTGTGGTTAATTTCGGCTTACCACCGCATTCCCGGTTCTCGTTCCTGCAGCACCTCTCCGAACAGCGTCAGCACCTGATCGATGCGCAGCACCACGATAGCGGCACCCACCATCTCGGGGTCGTTGATCAGCCCGGCGTCGGCAAGGCGTTGCGTCATCTCGTAATACACAGCTCCCTGTCGCTCAACGCTGGCGGTGCATCGGAACTTCCACCCCGCGTCAACGGTGGCGTTCCGAAACAGCAAGATGACCTTGGCGTTTTCTTCGATGTGTTCCAGCGGCTGACGGCGGGTGCGGTCCCTGTAGACGAACGTGGAGTCGTCCACCGCCAGCACGGTGCCGATGTAGCCGGCGTTGGGCGTGCCGTCAGCGGAGGCGGTCGCCACGATGCTGGGAAACCCGTCCTCCCGGGCGTTGTTCACCAGGCGTTTCATTTCGTCGGTGAGTTGTATCACTGTCTCCCTCCTAGTCGTCCGCTGCCTGTTCGGCCATTTGTCGCAGCGACACCCCGGTCTCCGAGGCCTCGATGGTGCGCCGGTCGAGCTGCAGCCCGAAGCCGTCGGCCAGGCGGGTCAGGTAGTTGAATATTCCGACGATGTGGCCCACCTCCAGCAGCGCGACGTCGTCGAAGCCCAGGTCGCGCAGGGACTGCCAGTCGGCCTCCACCATCCGTGTAGGCGTGGCGCTCAGCTTCTCCGCCACGGTGCACAGCGCCAGATGTCTGGGCGTCAGCGATGGCAGGTCCCGCCAACGTCGGTGGGTTACCGCCTCCACGATGGCTGGGTCCCCGTCCTCGGCACGCAGAAACTCTGCGTGGGACACGGTTCAATACCTGCAGTCCTGGGCAGCAGCCGCCACGGCCGCCACCATCTCCCGCTCCTGCCGGTCCAACTCACCGGGCCCGAACATCACCTGTCGATACAGCGCTCCGAACAGTGGGCCGATTTCCCTATGCCTGGCCTGCAACCGGCCCATGGCGGGCAGGTAGCCAAAGTCGTAGTTGCCTCCCCGGGCGCCGGGAGGGAGGTTGGCCCGATGCTCCGCCTCCGTGGGGATGGAAACCCATGCCTCTCGTTCAAACCCTGGCGCGATCTCCTGGCTGGCCATAGTTGCCCCTCCTCAGGTGATGCGGCTATTCTAATCCAATGAAGAGGATACTGGTCACCGGCGCAGCCGGACAGCTTGGCTCCGAGTTGATTCCCGCCCTCCGGGAACGGTACGGGAACGACAACGTGGTCGCAGCAAGGCACCGCAGCCCACTGACCGAGGAGGTCGCGGAATCCGGCCCGTCCACGCAGGTCGACGTTACGGAGCAGTCGTCAGTGGAACGCGCCATCCGCGACTACGGCATCGATTCCCTCTACCACCTGGGTTCACTGCTGTCCGTCGCCGCCGAAGCCAACCGGCCCTTGGGCCACCGGGTGAATATAATCGGCCTGTTGAACGTCCTGGAAGCGGCCTGCGACGCGGGACTGAAACGAGTGATCATTCCCAGTTCCATCGCCGCTTTCGGCAATGATACGCCCCATGACAACACTCCCAACGAGACGCTGCAGCGGCCTACCTCGCTGTACGGTATTTCCAAGGTGTTCGGCGAGTTGATGGGCAACTATTTCTTTGAAAGGGTTGGCCTTGATGTCCGGGGAGTGCGCCTTCCCGGCGTGGTCAGCTGGAAGGTGGAGCCCGGAGGCGGCACCACGGACTATGCCGTCGACGCATTCTACGGGGCCATCCGCGAGGGACGGTACACCTGCTATCTGCGCCCCGGTACCTACCTTCCCATGATGTATGTGCCGGATGCCATCAAGGCCCTGATCGAGGTGGCGGAGGCGGACGTCGGCAGGCTGAAGCACCACGCCGACTACAACGTCAACTCCATGAGCTTCGAGCCTGAGGAGCTGGCGGCGGCCATTCGCAGGCGGGTGCCGGGATTCGCCATGGACTACGACGTGGACCCGCTGCGCCAGTACATCGCCGATTCGTGGCCGAACTCCCTCGATGACACGGCGGCCCGGCAGGAGTGGGACTGGCGCCCCGACTACGGCGTCGAGGCCATGGTCGATGACATGTACGAGAACCTCTCCCGCAAGCTGCTGGGGTGATGCAATCTCCCCAGCGACGAAACCAAAACCAAGAAGAAACTTGGGTGGTTCCCTCTCCCTCCTGAGGAGGGTTAGGGTGGGGGCGTGCCTTTTGATCAGGCAAAGTTCTCTAGGCCTGCAGTTTCCCCTCACCCCAACCCTCTCCCTCAAGGGAGAGGGAGAATGATCAGCCAGATTATTCGTAGGGCAGGGTCCACGACTCCGAAAACGCCAGTGCGCAGGTGCTGTGGGTGCGTGCGTCGCGCTGGCGGGGCCAGGGCTGGCCCGAGGCCTGGCGGCCGTTCAGCGTGATGCGCGCGCCGTTGGCCGGGATCAACACCGTGCAGACCCCGTGAGGGCGCTCCGGGTTGGCGCCGGGGAGGCTGTGCGTCATGAACGGCTCGCCCAGGTCGTACCAGGTCAGCGCGATCTCCTCGCCGTGGGCGCTGCATGACTCCGTCCAGAACGAGCGCAGGTCGCCTGAGCTCCCGAAGGACGCCTCGGTGGCCGGTATCTCCAGGTTGCCGAATGTGGCGTTTATCCTGCCCTGAATTTCGCCCTGGAGCCAGCGGGTCATCTGTATGTTGTCGGTGTAAATGCGCGGCTCTCCGCCGGTGAGCTCGCCCTGCAGGAACAGCACGTGCCCCGGTCCGCCCGGAGAGAACAGGATGCGCCAGAAGCTGGCGTCGCTGGTGACCGGGCCGTCGTCCGTCGCGCTCAGACGAATGTAGGGGTTCTCACCGGTGAGAAGCAAACGGTTGGGATCAATGGGACTGGCTGTAGTCATGGCGAACTCTCCTTACGAGCCGTTTTTTCGGATGTGGATTCGTATCGCAGGCAATGTGCCCCCTCACCCTGACCCTCTACCAAAGGGAGAGTGGATTTGTGGAGGCTACTGCGCGGTGAGGCCGCCGTCGATCACCAGCTCGCTGCCGGTCATGAACGAGGCCTCGTCGGACGCGAGGAAAAGGACGCCGTAGGCGATATCCTCCGGCTGGCCGATACGGTTCATGGGGTGCCGGGCCGCGTTTTCCCGTCGGCCTTCGTCGCTGTTGAGCATGATGGGCTGCGTCATGGGGGTGTCGATGACCCCCGGGTGCACCGAGTTGCACCTGATCCCGTCGCGGGAGTACTGGATGGCCGTCGACTTGGTCAGGAGCCGCACCGCGCCCTTGCTGGCGGCGTAGGACGAGGTGCGCCCGCCCACGATGCCTGCGATGGACGATATGTTGACGATGGAGCCGCCGCCCGCATCCTGCATCGCGGGAATGGCAGCCTTGGTGCCGAGGAACACGCCCTTGGCGTTGATGTCCATCACCAGGTCCCATTCCTCGCCGCTGGTGTCCTCCACGTTGTTGACGATGCCAACGCCGGCGTTGTTGACCAGGATGTCCAGCTTCCCGAATCGGTCCACCGCGGTGGCGACAGCGGATTGCCAGGCCGACTCGTCGGTTACGTCCAGGCGAACGTACACGCATTCGCCGCCGCTCTCGTTGATGGCCGCCTCCGTCTGACGGCCCTCTTCGTCCAGGATGTCGCCGATAACAACCCTGGCCCCTTCCGAGACGAACATGCGGGCCTCCGTCGCGCCCATGCCCCTGGCTCCCCCGCTGATCAGTGCAACCTTGCCTTCCAGTCTCATGGCTTCCTCTCCGCTACCATAGAGCTACTGCATTTCGACAATGATCGGGTGGTCCGGCCGAACTGCGCCCACCCAGCTGCCGCTGGCGGTTGCGCGAAGTGTTTCGGCACTGGCGCTGCGGCAGTTCGCACAGTATATTGCAGCAGACAGGTCTCCCGCACTCCGGGAATGCGCTCTGATCGGAATACGGCAGTGTAACGGTGGTCAAAGCTGCACTTGTCATAAAATCTGCGCCTGCACCTTGCAGTGGGAGGGTAGAAATGGTCAACGGCAAGAAGTGGAGCCTCAAAGGCGAATATTTCGAGAGCTGCAACTGCGAAGTCCTGTGCCCCTGCATCGTGAGGGGGACCAACATAGATCCTACGGAGGGACACTGCGACGTTGCCCTGGCCTTTCATATCGTAGAAGGCGAATTAGACGGCGTCGAGTTGAATGGCCTGAACTTCATTGCCGTGAACTACACCCCCGGGCCCATGGCAGCCGGAGGATGGACGTCATCGTTTTACGTGGACGAAGGCGCTGACGACGCCCAGCGCGCGGCGATGGAGCAGATACTGTCGGGAGACATGGGCGGCCCCGCCGAGCGATGGAGGGCCATGACCACCGATTTCCGGGGAGTGCACTACGTCGCCATCGACTTCCAAGTTGATGGTAAGACTCACTCCGTGACGGTTCCCGGCGTTATGGACTTCTGCGTCGAGCCTATTCAGATCCCTGGCCGTGACGATGCCATGCTCCTGTCCAACACCGGGCACGGTGTCAATCGCGATCTATACCTGGCCCGCGGCGTGCGTGGCGAGTACACCGACGAAGGCATGACCTGGGACAATACCGGCAGGAACGGCCATTATGCTCCCTTTGAATGGAGTTTTCCGTAATCTGGACAAAATAGTTGCGATTTAAACACTGCTCGCAGTTCATTTACGTTTTCAGTTCGCAATATTTATCTGGTTGACGCCTTTTCGCGACGTTCCTATAATCGCGCCCTGATTGCCGTTGAAATCTGCTTCCTCTGTCAGATTTCGGCAATCAGTAGCGAATAACATTTATAGGAGCGCGTCTATGCGAAAACTTTTGGCAATCCTCATCCTTGGAATCGTAAGCGTCATGCTATTGGCTTGCGGTGAGGCCGCGACGCCGGTCCCCACAGCCACCACCGCTCCCACGGAACCACCTCCCACCGTAGCGCCCACGGCTGAGCCGACCGAGGCTGAAGCGGCTACCGAAGAACCAGAAGCCATGGAAAGCGAGTACAGCGAGGCAGTGCTGGCCGCGGCCGCTGAACGGGCCAACGGCCCGGGTGCTTTCTATGTCGGCGACCTCAACGATCTGGTTGGCCCTGCGCCCACGGCAGATCAGGGTGACGCAGACGGTAACGTACCCCTGTCGGCGCTGGAGAATCATCAGTACGCATACGAGTCCGACTACTACAAGGACGTCGTCGGACGGGCGAATTTTGATGATCCCACGGAGCTTACCAGCACTGGCGTGAGCATCAAGATCCAGCACGCCTGTGTGAACCGGGCGCTGGTGTTCTGCAAGATCGTGGAGAGCTACCTCTCCCCCAGTCTGGAAGAGCGCACCAATGGCCAGCTCACCGTGGAGTCCTCGTCCTTCCCTGAATTGGGCATTGCTGGCCCAGACACCCTCGCGCTGGTCCGAGACGGCACCCTGGACATGGTAAGCGTGCTGGGCGTCTACGTGGCCGGCGAGCTGCCCGAACTGGAAATCCAGTCCCTGTTCGGCATTTATACCGAGCGCGAGCAGCAGTTCGGGGCCACGGTCAATCTCGACCCCTACCTGCAGGAAATCTTGGTGGAGAACAGCGGTGGCGGGCACGTCATCAGTATCAACTGGCACAACGGCGATGACATCTTCTTGTTCACCAAGGAACCCCTGAATCTGCCGGAAGACTTCGACGGCATGAAGACGCGTGCCTTCGGCACCTCCATTTCCGACTGGATCTTTGGTATGGGTGGTGAGGCGCAGTTCCTGGCCTTTGCCGAGGTGTACACCGCCCTGGAGCGCGGCATCCTGGAGGCCGGTGTAACCGGCGGCGACGCGGGTCACGGCCAGCGCTGGTACGAGGTGGTCAACTACATCAACGGCCCCCTGACCAGCTGGCCCACCAGCCACAATGTGATCAACAAGGAGATCTGGGAGTCCATTCCCGACGATCTCCAGGCTATCTTCGAGGAAGAGTCGGCCCGGATGGAACTGGAAGCCCTGCGCCTCGGTTCGATCCAGAACGAGCTGGGTCTTCAGAAGAACATCGACGCCGGGCTGGAGTACATCGAGTTCGGCCCCGAGATGCGGGCCCTCAGCGACCAGTCCGTGAACGAGAGCGTGCTCCCCAAGTGGGTTGATCGCGTCGGCGGCCCCGAGGAATTCTTCGTTCAGGAAGTCTTCAACGAGGCCATTGGCTCTGTTGTCGGAATACGCATCGAGACCGACGGCACCATAACCAGGACACAATAGACCCAAATCAATTTCTGGCGACCCCCACCCCCGGGCCTCACAAGGCCCGGGGGTTTTGTTTTGTCGGGTTGCAGCCTGCCGGGCCACGAATTTATGGAATGAAAGCAGGTTACTAATATCGTAGAAAATAGCAAAATTATTATGAAAAAGAGATGATAACTTACCAAAGAACAATAACTATACATTTATAAATGCTTTGACCATATTCGCATACATTACTATAATTGCGCTTTCATTTGTGGCATGCGGCCGTTTCCCTCGCCAGCAGCTTGCAAGTGGGAATGAATTTGAGGTTCAAGGAGCGACGAAATGCGAAAACTGATCCTGATGGTTATCCTGGGAACAATAGGGCTATTGCTGCTGGCTTGCGGAGAAGCAGCCACCTCTGAGCCAACGGCAACCTCGGTGCCTACAGCAGTTCCGACCCAGGCTCCAACGGTAGCTCCTACAGCGGCTCCTACCGAGGATGATGCGATGATGGAGGAGGGCGAATACAGCTCGGAGCTCCTGGCCATCGCGGATGAACTGGCCAACGGACCTGGGGCAATTTTTGTGGGAGACCTGAACATGCTGGTCGGCCCGGCGCCGACCGTGGATGAAGGGGACGCCGACGGCAACGTTCCGCTGGATGCTCTGGAGAAGCACCTGTACGTATACGAGTCAGACTATTACCGGAACCTGATCGACAGAGCCAAGTACACTGACCCCACTCCGCTGGTCTATGACGGTGAACCCATTGTCATTCAGAACGCCTGCGTGAACCGGGCCATTGTGTTCTGCAAGATCGTGGAAACATTCCTGCAACCAAGACTTACCGAGCGGACCAACGGCAAGCTGCTCATCGAGTCCACTTCGTTCCCGGAGCTGGGAGTGGCCGGTCCCGACACGCTCAACCTGGTAAGGGACGGGACTCTGGACATGGTCAACGTTCTCGGGCCGTACGTGGCAGGGGACTTGCCGCAGCTGGAAATCCAGTACCTGTTCGGCCTGTACACCGAGCGGTCCCAGCAATTCGACGCCACAGTATTAATGCTGGAGGCCATCGAAGACCTGTTGATCGCTGATACGGGCGGCTATCCAATCAACGTCAACTGGCATAACGGCGACGACATTTTCTTGTTTACCAAGGAGCCCCTGCACACGCCCGAGGACGTTGTGGGTATGAAGACCCGTGCCTTCGGCACCTCCATTTCCGACTGGATTGCGGGCATGGGAGGCGAGCCGCAGTTCCTGGCCTTCGCCGAGGTATACACGGCCCTGGAACGCGGCATCCTGGAGGCCGGTGTGACCGGCGGCGACGCGGGCCATAGCCAGCGTTGGTACGAGGTGATCAGCTACATCAACGGTCCGCTCACCTCCTGGCCCTCCAGCCACAACGTGGTCAACAAGGAGATCTGGGAAGCAATCCCCACCGATCTGCAAGAGATTTGGAAGGAAGAGTCGGTCAAGTTGGAGCTCGAGGCCCTGAGGCTTGGCTCAATCCAGAACGAGCTGGGGCTGCAGAAGAACATCGACGCCGGCCTGGAATACATCGAGTTCGGGCCGGAGATGAGGGCGCTCAGTGACGACGCCGTGATTAACAATGTAGTCCCCAACTGGGTCGACCGCGTCGGCGGCCCCGATGCGCCGTTCGTTGGGGTATTCAATGACGCCATCGCTCCGATCGTTGGCATAACCATCAACGCGGACGGTACAATAAACAAGCAATAACGACCCGGGGCAATAAACTCGACTACCGGACAGAAAGAGGAGCGCGGAGGGAATCACCGGGATGAAACTCTCCGCGCTTTCTTTGCGTTTGGCCAAAACCGGGCGCGTGCTCGGTGTGTTCTTGGTGTCCGGTGCCCTGCTCTCCGTTCTGGCAATCGGCTGCAGTTCCTCCCAATCCCCGGAATCTACCGTAACCTCCTCCGGACATTCCACGTCTGAGCCGGCTACGACGATTCGGCCCACTCCCGCGCCTAGCCTGGCCCCGGATCCCGTGGGGACCAGCAATCTGGTCGGTGCAACCGCTCCAGATTTTCCGCTAAAGCTCTTTCAGGGACAGGAAACCCTGGGAGACACCGAGTTGAGTTTGTCCGACATAACTGGCCAACCCATAGTGCTCAACTTCTGGGCGCGGCTCTGCGGGCCCTGCTGGAAAGAGATGCCGGAGTTGCAGGATTTCTACGAGGAGAGGGGAGATGAGTTGAGACTGCTGGGCATCGACATCGGGCAATTCACCGGCCTGGGCTCTCCCAAGGACGCCGGCAGATTGCTGGATTCTCTGGGCGTCACCTACCCTGCCGGGTACACGGATGACGCGACGATCACTTCTAAATACCGTATTCGGGCAATGCCGACCACCATATTCATCGATTCCGAAGGGGTGGTGTTCCAATCCTGGACCGGCGCAATCGACCGGCAGCAACTGGATACGATTGTCGCCAGAATGCTGGAAGAGGAATAGGCGGCATAGCTACTTCTGAGACGCAGGCACCATTGGGAGTAATGGGAGAGGCCAGGATAATCGGGGTACTCTCGTTCTCGGTCCTGGTGGCGCAGAATGCCAACCTGATTGTCCCGCCCCTTTTGGTGGACATCGCGTTCGATATGGATGTATCGGTCCCGGTGGCCGGTCAGCTGGCCACGGCGACCTTTGCGGCGTGGGCCGTGTCCGTGGTCTGCGGGGGCCCGTTGTCCGATTCCTTCGAGCGGAGGTGGTTGGCCCTTGCGGGATTACTGATCCTGTTGGTCTCGGTGACTGCCTCGGCCTTTGCCCCCAATCTCGAGGTTCTAATGGTATTGCGGGCGGCAAGCGGATTTGGTGGTGGCATGCTTCCTCCCAATGCCATGGGAGTGATAGCCGACACGTTCGCCCCCGAGAGACGCGCCAGGGCCATCGGTACCGTGATGGCGAGCAACGTAATCAGCGCTGGCTTGACAGTGCCGTTGATGGCCGTCCTTGCCGATTGGCAGGGCTGGCGGATTGCCTTTCTTGTTTCGGGCATGCTATTGGCGGCCAGCTTGCTGTCCACCTGGTTCTGGTTCCCGCGCGGGAGCAGGGACCGAACCCGTAACCTGGAGTTCTTTTCGCGATTTCGGGCACTGCTGTCCCTTCGGTTTTTCCAGGTCGCCGTGACCGTGAACACAATCCAGCGGATGGCATTCTGGGCCTTTGTCAGCTTTTTCTCTGCATTCCTCATTCAGACCCACGGAGTCAGCGTGGGCTTTCTGGCGTTGCCTCTGGTAATTACTGCCCTGGCACAGACTGCGGGTAGCTACGTGGCGCCTCTGATATCCAACACCAGGACTTATGCCGTAGTGGTCGCCTCGACGTCCGTGGCGGGAGGCGTCTGCGGCCTGCTGTTTTTCGCGGTCGACCTTGGGCTATGGGCTTCCGTGGCCATCGCCACGGTGGGTACGGGACTCCTGGCCGTAACCTTTCCTACACTGGTGAGCGTCAGCACGAGGTTTTCCGGCAGATCAACGGCCACGGGCGTTGGGCTCATGGGACTGAGCAACCAAGGAGGAGGCGTGTTCGGCGCGGCGCTGGCGGGCGGTCTGCTGGCCAGCTCAGGATTCGCGGCCATTGGCTATATGTGCTTGGGAGTGACCATCCTGTGCGGCACGCTGGCGCTTGTATTCGGACGCCACGGGTCGCCAGAGGAGGAGTGATCCCTCTAATCAGTGGTTCTCAGTCTCCAATTGCCAGACTGTACGCCCCTTGGGCGTTGGGTACTTGAGCCGCCTGTGTTTCTGCGTGGGATAGGTTGCACGGCCCCAGTGTCCCGGGTATCAGGCAGAAATAAGGGCACCTGTGCCCCGAGCCAGGCTCGTTGCCGTGCCAGCACAGGAGTCTTGAATTCATGGCCAATCGAAGAAGCGTCCCGCACCCTGCGGACGGGCAACAAAACAGGCGGTCCGCAGCCGCTTTAGCTTTGGATCGCCCGGTATTAGGCTAAATTTGGCGGGAGTGCGAGGGAGTCGAACCCACCTACCCCGCTTCTAACGAGGCATAACGGTTTTGAAGACCGCAAGGGCCACCGGGCCCCATCCACTCCCGTGTTCAGGACGGAAAGAATTTTATCCGTCTTGGTCTGAATTTGCCATTCTTTTGCCATTCCTTTTCTTCCACTGAGCCCCCAAATGGCTTAATTCCTCTCCTTGTACCGCTGGCAACACATTCGAGTATAAATCAATCGTTATTCCGATGGAACTATACCCAACCGTTTGGAGACTATCTTGGTGTGTATACCTTGAGACATCATCAAGGAGGCGTGAGTGTGGCGCAGATCGTGGAGCCTCAACCCTGGCAGGCCACCTCTTTTCGCCAGGCGCTCAAACGCTTGATTTACAAGGTCAGGATCGAGGGGAGACCCATCAGAATGGCAAAAAACGAAATTGCCAATCCCCGAGGTATCCCGATTTCGTTCCCGGTGAGCCTTCAAAGCCTCGATCGACTCTGAAGGCAAGTCAACTACTCGTCCGTGGCCATTCTTGGGCACCTCCAATTCCGTCGCGCTGGATGCCAGCTTGATTAGCGCCCTTCGCACGGACAGCGTGCTGGCACAAAAATCAATGTCTCTCCAATGGAGTCCCCTTAACTCGGACCTCCGCAGCCCCGTCTGAATGGCCAGCAAGGCCAGGGTCTGATGCAGCGGGTCCGTTATTTGGTCCAGGAAAGCGTGCACCTCTTCCCAGCCCGGAAACAGCGCCTCGTACTTGGTCGTACGGAGAGGCCCAACAGCATCGACCGCGTTCCTGAACACGATTCCGAGCTTGACTGCGTCGTTCATTGCCTTGGATAAGACTCTGTGGACTTGGACCACGGTCCGGGGTGAAAGTGGCCCTCCATTTCTACCGCCTTTCTTTAGGAGTTGAGCTTCCATTTCCTGCACGTGACGAGGGGCAAGTTTTTCCAGAGGAACTTCACCCAGCTTGGTCACGAGGTAGCGATCAACATTACCCTTGTAGCTCTCCAGCGTACGGCTGGAGACACGGGGCGCCGCTGAATCCCGGAGCCATTGCTCGAGATATGCAGCCACCGTCTGGCGAGAGGGCTCCACGAACGTACCTGTGTCCACTTCGCGCAGCAACTCGGTCAGTCGGTGCTGGGCCAAGGTCTTGGTCCCCTTGACAGCTTCTTAAGTAATAGCGCTTCCTCTCAGTGTTGGGGTCCACACCGGTGTAGACCTGGACGGTCCACGAGTCCTTCCTGACTTTCGAACGCTGCCTATTCGTCCCACGCGCCATCGCCTACCTGCTATGAGAGGCGTCTCGTGTGATTTCCCAACGCATTCGCTCGTTGAGGAGTTCCACTAAAACAACAATTGACCACGCGCCGTGCTCGACGGATGGCTTTGTCAGAGCAGCTCCACCGGCCGTTGGGGCTTGTACTCAGTTTAGTTGCACCCATTGTTCCGGCAAGGAGACGAGCGTCACATCGCAAGGGGAAAAGTTCCCCACGAGGTCGTACACTTTGGATCTACCGCGTTTCGGTTGCCAGTTGGATGGACTTCACCAACCGAATTATGGAGAACGAGTGCACCGGCTTTTCAGTAGCAAAGGACGATGTCAGTCAGTGCCTGATCACTTGAAGAGAGACCATGGGTGGATCGATGGCCACCACGCGTACGTGCTTGCCAGAGTTCGCATCAGCGCAGCACTCGGGCATGGTCCATAGATCCGGCGCTAGGGCCTGTGGACATTCAGATCCTCCGAGGGTGATTTCCCCCTGTATCCGGGACCATTCCCTCCGGGTCTCCGCACCGGTCGCAAGACTGCAACAAGTCCTCCATCAGATTCGCCTTGTCCCGTGGTACGGTTATCGCCGGTTTCAGCAAGCGATCCTGCAGGTTAGAATCGGGTCCTCCAAGGCATAAATCGTGTGGGGTGGGATTGGTTGGAGGCGCGAACAACGCTCACTGACAAACAGTGGGCACTCATTGAGCCGGTTCTGCCGGGACGGACAGGTGATCCAGGGAGAAGTGGAAACAACAACCGAATGTCATTGGAGGGTATGATCTGGATAACACGTACCGGCGCTCCCTGGAGAGACCTGCCCAAGGAGTTCGGAAACTGGAACACCGTGCACCGGCGCTTCCGCCGCTGGATGCGATCGGGCGTGTTCGAGCGGGTTTTCCAGGTTGTCGAAGAGAACCTGGACTTGAAGACCGTGATGGTCGACGGAACCTTTGCCAAGGCCCGCCAGCACGGCGCTGGCGCAAAAAAAGCGGTTGCCCGCTCGACGAATCGGCTGCGCGGCAGGCTATCGGCCGTAGTCGAGGCGGGCTTACCACCAAGCTCATGGCGGTGGTGGACAAGGCCGGACGGCTTGTCCGGTTCACCATAAGACTGGGGAACGCCGCCGAGGCACCTGAGCTGACCACTCTTCTAGACGGCGTCTCCACAGGCGAACTTATCGCCGAAAAGGCCTACGATTCCGACCCCATACGACTGTCGCTTGCCTCGCAGGGCACTGTGGCAACCATTCCCCCACGGGCCAACCGCCGGGTTCAGTACTGGTATGGCCCGCTGCAATACCGGACCCGCCATCTGGTCGAGAATTACTTCTGAGACCTCAAGCAGTTTCGAGCCGTGGCCACCCGCTACAACAAGCTGGCCGACAGCTACTGCGCGATGGTGAACCTGGCCTCCTGGATCATCGAGACCCGGTCCACACGAAGGACTGCGAAAGCTACGGTCTACAAGCCAAGCGACAAATTCCCAGCATACAATACGCAACTTGCCTTGCCACTGGCATCAGCAGCATGACTGATGATCCTTTCGCAGACTCCAGAACGATCTTTTCAGTCTGAGTGTCCACAGGCCCTATCAAACGTAACCACCGCGTTTAGTGGGTTAGTCGTCACGGGTATTGTCGTCGACCACTCGCTCCATTGGGAATCTCCCTTCTGTTTCTGCTTACCAAACGGAGGACGGCCCACCCGGCATTGCCAACTAGCAGTCCAGCGGTGAGCAGCCACAGCAGCCCGCCCCAAGTGATCCCGAACAGGACCGGGTCGCCCGGCCCCGCGAGCTCGTGGCCGAGGCCGGCGAAGAACGCCCAGCCGGCGACAATGAGGAGCAAGGTGTGGGCGAGCCAGAGCCAGCGCCGTGCCTGCGCAAGCATCGCGCCGATGATGACGGCCGCCGCGACCCACAGGATCACGTCCCAGCAGCAGTGTCTCTGCGGGAGGATGATCAGGCCGGCGATGAAGCCGGCTCCAGAGGCGGCTAGTGCAGTGATGCGAACTGGGGTGGCCATGCGTACTCACTGCAAGGCGAGGATTGGAGTTTCCGGCGGCTTGCGTAGATGCCGGCCTCCCTCCTCGGGACTGTCTATCGAGTACCGTTAGCGTGTCCCGAAGGGCTGTATCGCGGGCTATGCTACACCCCACAAGCAAACGGTACCGCCGGTGGAACCGGCCCGGACGACCGAAGAACAGCACCACCGGGCCTTTAGGCCCGGCAACGCTGACGGTGTGTGGATGAATGTCCACACGCCTAGTATCTCGAAGACCGCATCGGCGTTGATGGGCAGAGAGAAGCCCATGGGCCCGTTGCCGTCTCCATGCGCCATTTCAGGCCGGTGGCCATGCCTCCGGGACCATAGTGGGTGAGGATGTCCGTGGCCCCCATCTTGACGAGGACGGACATGGTTTCGGCGGCGGTCTGCTCTGCCGGGTTTTTCGTCGCGTAGTTCAGCAGAGGCACGGTGACGTTGCTCCCCTCGAACCGGATGTTCATCATGATAGAACCGTGCCGCCCGCCCCCCTCGGGCGCTGATCAGCAACATTGGCATTCAAGGCCGTGTGCGTACAATTGTCCGCATGGACACCCACTATCATGTCTGGTTTTACCGCCGCGACCGGGACGGGACCATCCGCTCCATGGGGCGGGACGACCACGTCTATCCCACCAGGCGCAAGGCCAACTACACCCTTTCCGATGGACGACAGTACTGGAAGGCTGGCCAGGTACTGCAGTGCGTGGACGGTGCCTTCTGCCAGCCGCTGCCCGAGGAGATAGTCGCCCGGGGCATGCCCTTCGGCCCGAAGTACGCGGCACTTGAGCAACTCGAGGACCAAGCAAAGTCCATTCGCCCCTTAGTGAAGTACGTCAAGGCCATGAAACACCGGGATGAACTGGACGCAGAGGGGCGCATCAAGAGCCTGGAGGCGGTGAGGGCCGAACTCGTGGAAGGCCAGGCTGCCGTGGACGCTGAAATGGCCCAACTCGAGGGACAGATATCCCCTCCGACGGCGGCGCAGGCACCTCAGTAGCCCTCTGGAGGGGCCCTGCCACCTCCGAAATTCATCCCTCCGGAGTTGCCCCTGACATGTCCGATAAATGCACTTATCAGACATGGCAGGAGACTCTCCAGCAGCCGCAAAAACCCGTCGAGAAGGTATGCCGCAGATGAGTGAACAGGATCCCTTTGAGACCCGAAGGGGTATCTCACGGCATCTTACTGAAGAAGGTGCCTTGCCCATCTGTGAGCAATGCAATTCCGGCGGGCAAAGAGGGCCAGTGCAAATATCCGTCGACAGGGACGGGTCGGCCGGGATTCGGATCAGCACGGTATGGGTCCACAAACCCTTTGGAGAATCAGACTGTCGATACGTGTACATCTGCCACGAGTGCTTTTGGGCAATCAAGCAGCACGCCTATGGCGGGGTGGAGCCTTGGCTCCAAGGTTGGAATGCCTACGTCAGAGGCCCTGACTGTGATCAGTGCCAAGATGGTGAGAGAGTATCTGGACGTCCATGACAAGGCCTGAAAGGGAGCCCGTTCCCCTGGAAACGCTCCAATGTCCACCTGGTATAAAATTGGGATGCCCGAGAGGACTTTAATGGACAAGATGACTGAGACGTCCAATTATCCGCTGTGGCAAGTTGATCAGGCGGAAAAGGCCATCAGCGCCGGAAACATCGAGGATGCCGGCCTGATGATGTACAGCGCCATCGAGATTACGATGATTGGCCTGGCCCAGCGCAGAAATCTCCCCCATGAGGACCACGACGACCTGCTCCGCCTTGCCATCGCCCTGGACGAAGAACACGGCCCCGAATGGTCTCACTTCGTGCGCTTTGAAGCTGCCAGGGCAATGTACGACAACTTCCACCTGCGCTTCCTGGAAATTGAGGAGACCCTCATGTCTCCGAAGAACGCCAGGGAGTTCGTAAGCTGCCTGCAGGAATACTACGCGGCCGCATGACCCCTGCCCAAAGGCTTACTGAGGCCCGGGGCATGGTCATCCTGGGCTCAGAACTCCAGGCCAGGGGCATTCTGACCGCGTCCGGCGAGACGCCGTGGGGAGCTATCAACCACATCATCGCTGCCATTGTTGACCACCACGGGCTTGTGATGGCCAGCGGCGCCCCGGTGTCCAGGCGCCTTGTGATGGAACACCTGCAGCAGGCGGACCCCAGGGAACCCCCACTGCAGAACAGCCTGGCTGTCGTCGGTGAGCTGCACGGCCACTTCTACAACTCGCATATGAATGATGTCCGACATGCTGGCGCCATGACCGCTTCATTCCAGCTTGTGGATTATCTTCTGAGAAGGCCTGAGGTGCTGGTCATTGGCCAATGACAAACCCCGCTGGTGCGTGCGGCTTGCTGCCTAACAGACCGCGGGGAGGAGTGAACTAAAAGTAGCACAAGTGTCGTGGAACGTCGATAAGGTCGGCCACATCGATGTTAGGAGGTCTCTCTATGCGCGAACGACCCAGAATGAAATTCATGCGAGCAGGAAGCACATTGGAAATACCTGACGGGCTCAATCGGATTTCCTGTAAAGAACGGGAAGAGGCGTACCACAGTGAATATACCGGTTGGGTTGGCCGGGTGTATTACTGGAAAGGTCAGGCCGCCTTCTCCGTCTAATCAGAGTGACCCGTAGACGCCGATTTTGCGGTTCGCGCAAGGGGTAGTTATGCAAATGAGTCTCAAATATTTCGGTTTCCTGGCAACAGCGATCATGGTGACCACTAGGGCCAAGAAGACATAGGCGTTCTTGCGCTGACGATCCAACCGGCAATGGCCGTGCCTGGTCAGCAGATCCTCATCGAGGGAAGCGGCTTTGTTGCTGGCGACAGGGTTTCCAGTGTCAGCATTGGAAACCAGACCGCAGTCGTTCACGCCACAGCCGACTCCGCTGGTAACATCGTGATCGCCGTAAACGTCCCCAGCTCACCCAGAGGCCCTGGTATTGGTTTCGGCAAGAAGACTGTCTCGGTGGCAGCTGTCGGGTCCGGCCGCGTGGCCGAAGGCTCGATCGAGATTCCCAAGGCCTCCATCACGCTCGACCCGGCGACCAGCCGCCGCGGCACCACGGTGAACGTCAGCGGCAGCGGGTTTCCGTCCCGCGATCTGGTGCTGGTGAAATACGACATCAACGGCACGTTCCGAACCCTGACCACTGGCTCCGTCGACGCCTCTGGTGCTGTGAGCATTGATTTTGTCGTTCCCAGCTCCGCCAACATCGGCTCCAAGCATAACGTAGAGGTCACCTCACTTATTGGGAGGTACAAGAGCGTTACTGCCAAGGCTACTCACACGGTTCCGGACGCTTTAGTGACCTTGAGCACGGACACCATATCGTCAGGCGAGAACATCACCATCACCGGTAGGAACTTGCCTGCCTTCGCCGCTGTGGCGATGATGGAGATCGGCGGCATCGACGTGCGGCCCTGTTCCCCTCCCGCCACCTCCATTGACGGCGATTTCGAGTCCACCGTCCTGGTGCCGCTGCTCGAACCGGGTATCCACACTGTCTCGGTGAGGGTGAGCCAGACCACGGCCACTGCGCCCCTGGAAATTGACACAACTGTCCCTGTGCCTCCAGCGCAGGAGAGACCCGATGCGACGGTGACCTTAAGTTCGGACACCATTTCGAACGGCGAATACATCACCATCACCGGTAGGAACTTCCCCGCCTTTAACAAGGTAGCAGTGATAGAGATCGGCGGCCAAGACGTCCGGTCCTGTCCTCCGGATATTCACACCTCCATTGACGGCCACTTCGAGAGCACCGTTCTGGTGCCGCAGCTCGAACCGGGTTACCTGATCGTTTGGGTCCGGGTGGGCCAGACTACTGCCACCACATTCCTGGAAATTGTGGCATCCATGCCTCAAGCGATCGAACACAGCGCTACCAGAAGTTTTTCCGCAACTACAGTGGCACCTGGAGGCGAATTAACGGTCAACATCGCACTTAGCGACTATGAAGAGGGCGGCTCGGTTACGGAAACGCTGCCAGGGGGCTTCAGCTTAGTCTCCAATTCCGTCGACTTTATCGGCGGCGGAGGCTTTGCCCGCCCGAGCGGCAACATGGTGAATGTTGTATTGACAGGCGCGGGGGTAACGAATGTTATCTACAAGGTAACAGCGCCCTCTGAAGCCGGAGGGCCCTTCGAGTTTACGGGTACCTTCGTGAACCTTGACGGGGAATCAGTGGATATTGGTGGGGTTTCTACAGTTACAGTCGCGGCCGACGCCGGGACTGCAGCGAGCTACGACTCGAACGGGAACGGCACCATAGAACTCCCGGAATTGTTTGACGCCATTGATGACTACTTCGGCGGTGAGATATCTCTGATTGTCTTGTTTGACATCATCGATTTCTACTTCTCAGGCGGCCGAGTAGGGTGAGGTGGGCCCGGCCAGCGGGATGTCGTTCGAGGGAACCGACCGAGGCAGGCTCACGAGTGGAAAGCCTGGGAGAACGTCGACCTCCCTGAAGGCAAGGTGTTGATTACCGGGGTGATGGACTCGACTACCAACTTTATAGAGCACCCCGAGCTGATCGCGCATCGCACCGCCAAACCGTCGCAGCAGGCCCTTCAGGAGCATCGGGTGGCTGTGGGTGTCCTCAGCGGTATGGAAGGGCGGCATGGGCCACGGTGCCGTTGGCGTCGTCCACGGCGATGAGCAGCGTAAGCTTCGGCCTCCTGTACTCCAGCCAGGGGGTGCTGACTGCCGTCGACTGCACTGGCATCCCCCTAGCGCTAGCTACGACGCCGGAACCGGTGCCTCCAGGAGCGTAGTTACTGGGAAGTTGGGACGTGTGTAATATGAATCCCATGACGAATGACCTGGAACAGCTACGCGGTGAGGATGAAAGGCTAGTCTACAGCTCGGAGGAGTCCGGTTTCACCATCTGCCGCCTCGTGGTTCCGGGCAGGCGCGACCTGGTGACCGTCGCCGGGACCATGCCGGGAATTCAGCCGGGAGAGCGGTTGCAACTGCGAGGCAGGTGGATAAATCATCCCGTCCACGGCTATCAGTTCCGGGCCGACAGCTACAGCTCCCAGTTGCCCGCCAACGCCAATGCTGTGCGCCGATACCTGGCCTCCAGCCTGGTCAAGGGCATCGGCCCAGTCCTGGCCGGAAAGCTGGTGTGTCGAAAATCAGGGTCATTAGGACAGAGGTATGTTGTTGTTGTCCAGCGATTCCGTCACCCTAATTGAAAAGCGAAAATGTCACCCGGGTTAGTCGGTGGCCATTGGTGATGCGGCCAGGGCCGAGGCCTTGGCACGCTCTTTGGCGCTGAGTTTCTTGGTGGGCGGGCTTTCAGCAGACATGTACTTCTTCACGGTGTTTTTGGCGATGCCCAAGGTCCGGGAGATGACCCTGAGGGACTGTCCCTGTTTCCTGGCTTTCTGCACCGCCTCCCAGCGGGCCTTCTGGGTCGCTGTGGGTCTCCGGTGCAACTGGTGGCGAAGGGGCTTGGCCTCGCCGGTCCGGCCTTTGACGGCCGCGCTCTTTACGCTGGTCCGTTTCTCCACCGGGGATCCAGAGCGGCCAGGAGTTTTCGCTGGTCCTCATCCAGGTGGCTGGCGGCCTGCTCACCACCTGTGTTCCTTCCCTCCGCGCTGGGGGAGTGGCCTGTGCCCTCGCCCCACAGGGCTGATGTGGGCGGCGGTCCCTCCTGAAAATCGACGGCCTGTCCTTGGTACCGGATCATCAGTTCGCCGTCGGCCCGCTCCAAGACGTCCACCCGGAGACCAGCATAGCTGGGCCTCTCCGCACCCGGCAGCAGCTGCAGGATCCGTCACTGGTACTTCACCGTGTTGTCCCGGGCCACCTTGCGGGTGTCCTTCAGGCAGATGGTCTCGGTAAGGGACAGTTCTTCCGGCACCGGCCGGTAGGCCGGCTTCGGCTGCTCCGCCGCCACGGAGAAGCGAGTGTTGAAGCGGGGCAGATATTCACGCAGCACCAGGCTGGCCTCGTCAATGTTGCTGGCGCCCGCTAGGCGCAGCTCGGTTACCAGCCGGTCCTGGAAGGTTTCCAGCATCCGCTCCACACGTCCCTTGGCCTGGGGCGAGAGGGCGAATATCTGCTGGATGCCCAGCTCCGCAGCACACCGGCAAACTGGGTGGTCTCGACAGCCACCGGCTTCTGACGTGCGTTGTACTTGAAGGCCGAGTGGCGGTCGCTGTAGAGGGCCAGGGGGATTCCCCACTGCTGGATCAGGCCCTCAAGTAGCACCAGGTAGCCGCGGGTTTGCTCGGTGGTGTGAAAGACGGCCTGGGACACGGTGCCGGTGGCGTCGTCCACGGCGATGAGCATCGTCAGCTTCGGTCCCCGGCTCTCCAGCCAGAGGTGCTGGCTGCCGTCGATCTGCACCAGCATGCGCCGCAGGCCGAAGCGGTGCTGCTGGGAGCGGCGGCTCCGGCGACTGCCGATGCCGGCCCTGACGAGGATGCGACGCACCGTGGGACGGCTCAGGTCTATGTCCTCCCGCTCGCGCAGCAACTTGGTGAAGTGGCTGTGGTTGGCGCCGGCGTAGCCATTGCTGGCCAGCTTCACCACGGCGGCACGGTCGTCTCTGGGACGGCGCTGTGGGGATGGCGGCCCCTGTTCCCGCGGGCCAGCGTGGCGGCACCGTGCTTCCGGTAGGCGGCTAGGAGGCGCTTGGTGTGGCGTTCGCTCACTCCCATGATCTCGGCAGCCTGAGCGATGGGAAGCTGGTACTCCAGCACGCTGTTAAGCACTTGGATTCTGGCCTGTTCCTACTGATTCAACTTTACATCCCTCATAGGGATGACACATTCGCAGAACAGTTAGCAGGTAACCGGATCGTAGACCGACAACATATTGACAATTAGTACCTCTGATCCCGAATAAACGTCGGCCAGGGACCTGCGGGATTGCAGACTCAAAATCAACAGCTCTGTTTTTTGGCTTGAGCCACCTGTCGCGCTAACGCGACTGCTGGAGCCAGATCCGAATCCTGACTCACAATGATCGCCAGGTCATAGCTCTGGTGATGGGCAGCCTGCACCAAATCAATGGCCATACTGACATCCACTCCCTTCTCCTGCACGTTCTGACCGTTTGAGCTTAGTCGGCCCTGTATGTATGGACACTTTGACGCTGTAGGGCTCTAAGCTTGGTGTTCCAGAACTTGTGCCAGAAGGCATCTTAGGACTGGCTGGGGACGCCAGTGCCAGTATAGAATCGCATCTCGGTCAGAATTCGGCCTGGAACCCTGGATACGAGGGCTTTGGCCAGCGAAACGACATCGTAACTGGGCCAGGTATAAGGTGGCCCGGGTCCGTATGCCCTCATCGCCAGGCGATAGAGATTTTGGCCGTCAAACTGGACCAGTGTGCGCATAGACAAAAAAACACCCGCCCGGGGGGATGGGCTTGAGCCAATCCAGCGGACGGGGGGTAATTCATGTGTGACACTAGCAGGGGAGATGACAGACAGTCAACCCTATGACGGCATTGACCATCTAACAGGAGAGAGCCCTAGACGCTGATTTTGCGCTTCGCTAAATGCCCGTTCCGTTGGGTGGACGTAATCCGGGGAAAGAGGAAACCACGAATGCCCGCCGTTCACGGCCGAGGCAACAGCGTTGGCTTTGAAGGTCAATTACCCTCGTCCGCTGGATTGTGGTTTCGGCCCTTTCCTCCGTGCGGTTGTTTTTGCCATTGGCACTTCGACGGCGCACAACTGGCCGAAGGCGCTGTCGGAGACGAACCGGACGCCAGACTGGCAGACCGGACGGGGTTATAGACGCCACCGGTCCGGGCGTGGAGAATGGTGCAATGGAAGCGTTATGGGGCAGGCTGAGCAGAACGGTGAGAGCAGCAGTCCCGCCGCTGATGTGCTTGGCGGCGATGATATCCTTTGCAGCCTGCGGTGGCGAGGGGACCTCTTCGGTAGTGGCCACCGCTGTCCCGGCCACAGCGATGACCACCGTCATTCCGTCTGAGACGTCCGAGCCCACGGAGCTGCCGACCCCCGCCAGCATTGCCGCGACACCAGCGCCGCCAGCTAGCACACCCACGCTGGAAGCGACACCGGCGCAGGTGCAATCCCCGCAGGAGACAAACACGCCTGAGCCAGCGGCAACGCCCACGCCGACCCCGACGCCGACGCCGACCGCGACTCCGGCACCGGCACCGTCACCAACGCCAACACCCACGCCGGGGCCATCCGCCGCACCTACCCTGACACCCGCTCCGACACCGACGCCCACTCCTGTTCCGACCGCAACCCCGGCACCGACCGCAACGCCGTCGCCAACAGCCACGCCCAGCCCGCAGCCTACGCCCTCGATGAACCCGGCGCTGGCCGGCTACTCGCCGCTGCTGACCAAGGCAGCATCGAACCTTCCGCCCGAGTACGACTTCGTCAGCGACGGCCTGAGCGCCGAGGAGCGGGACATCCTGGACTGGGCCGACACTCGGTTGTTAAGCAACCCGGCCTTCCTGGCCAGCAAGTGGGGGCCGGACAACTGGCCTGTGGCAGTTCCTGGCCAGGGTTACCCCGAAAGCAGGTTCACCCCGAAAGACCCGCTATCGGGAGCGGAACTCCAGGTGGCTTCCGTACAGGCCACGGTCCTGATGATGATGGCAATAGACATCGATAGGCGTTCCAATGGGCGCCACGTCGTCAGTTGGCAGGTGGACGGTTTGGACCGCGTCCTCGACGGGGTGAACGTCTACCCAGGACTGTGCGTCCACTGCTACGGGAAAACGGGGTACGACACCCGTGAGGGAGTGAGGGACAACTACGGCCCGCTCATTTGGGAGGTCGGACACGGGCACCGGGAAATGCTGAAGGCCTTTGCCTACTACGCCAAGGCCGACGGAAAGGGGATTCTAGTCAGGAGCTTAATGGACAACAGTGCCGACGACATGGAGTTGCTTCACAAACGAGGACGTTGGAATTCTCCCATAGGGGTAGGCTCGTTCAACTACGAGAACATATCGTTCATGTCCCAGATCAGGTTGCCGGACGGGACGCTCCAGTCCTACCCGACCCTTGCTTTCAGCATGGTCGGCAACGTGGACTCTGAGCGTCAGGCCGTGGAGCGGATCTTCGACTACATGCGCAAGAACCTAATTCACGACACCGGAGGCAATGATGAGATAGTCAAATTGTTCAGACCATATACAACCACTCCCTACGCACCCGAACTGGGCTGGATACTGTACGTGGGCGAGGCCGGCAGCCCGTCGTCCAGCGGTGTTATCACGGGGGCGTTTCGTTCTATCGGCCTCAAGGCGGAGCAGTTCAAGAGCCAGAGAAAGAACCTTAATGCCGGTTCCGTGAAAGCGGACGGAACAATCTATTACTACGACGGAAACGATTTCTTGGGGTCTGATTCCCTGACCGCACCGCTCTGCGTTTACATGTCGGGAAGAGACAACCTGGAATGGATAGAGGACCAAAAATACGATCTGGACTGCGACAAGTGATGACCCACGAGAATAGCGAGGTCATTAGACGCTACCCCTGATTGCGCTTATCGTCGATTTTGGAAAATCAAAGCTGTAGTCGCCACCAGGAGCTGCCGGGTATTGGCCAAGGGAACGGCTTGATGTCCCGTCAGGTTGACAGTCCTTTGGCCGACGACTAGATTCGGAACGACCTCGGGAGGGATGTATGCGACTGGTTCCCCTGCTGATCGTCGTTCTGGCCATCATGTTCTCTCTTGCCTGCGGGGCAGATGACAACACTCCGGTGCCTGCGGCGGGAACCGAGGCCGCTTTGTCGACCGCTGCCCAGGAGGCGACCTCAGGGCCTACCGAAACACCCAATACTGCAGCCGCGCCGTCGCCGACACTGTCAGCCGTGGCCTCGCCTACTGCCTCAGCCGTTCCGTCGCCCACGGTCGAACCGACACCGACGCCGGAATCGTCAGCAACCCCAACGCCGGCGGCGACACTGACTCCGGCCCCTTCGCCCACGGCTCCTCCGACGCTCACCACAACCCCGCCAACGGCTATGCCGAACCCGACGCCCGCTCCATCCGCGACGCCAATTCCCATGGTTATGCCTACTCCAGCGCCCACCGCTACAGTCACGCCGGTGCCAACGCCTACGTTGACCCCTGCTCCCAGCCCGACGCCTACGCCCTCGGTGAACCCGGAGCTGGCCGGCTACTCGCCGCTGCTGGCCAAGGCGGCATCGAACCTTCCGTCCGAGTACGACTTTGTCAGCGACGGCCTGAACGCTGAGGAGCGGGACATCCTGGACTGGGCCGACACTCGGTTGTTCAGCAACCCGGCCTTCCTGACCAGCAAGTGGGGGCCGGACAACTGGCCGGTAACAGTCCCTGGCCAGGGTTACCCCGAAAGCGGGTTCACCCCGAAAAACCCGCTATCGGGAGATGAACTCCAGGTGGCATCAGCACAGGCCCTGGTCCTGATGATGATGGGGATAGACATTGGGAAGCGTTCCAGTGGGCACCACGTCATCAGTTGGAAGGTGGACAGTTTGGACCGCGTCCTGGACGGGGTGAACGTCTACCCAGGGCTGTGCGTCCACTGCTACGGGAAAACGGGATACGACACCTACGATGGGCTGGCTGAAAACTACGGCGTCATCCTGGAGCAGGGTCACGTCCATCGGGAGTTGCTGAAAACATTTGCCTACTACGCCAAGGCCGACGGAGAGAGGATTCTCGTCAGGAGTTTCAGGGACAACGACGCCGAGGACATGGAACTGCTCTACAAGAGGAGGCTGGACAAGATCCCTTCGGTGATTGGCGTCGCTTCTTTCGCATACGAAAACATCTCATTCATGTCCCAGATCAGGTTGCCGGACAGGACGCTCCAGTCCTACCCGACCCTTGCTTTCAGCATGGTGGGCAACGTGGACTCTGAGCGTCAGGCCGTGGAGCGGATCTATGACTTTATGCGCAAGAACTTAATTCACGACACCGGAGGCAATGATGAGATAGTCGAATTGTTCAGACCATATACAACCACTCCCTACGCACCCGAACTGGGCTGGATACTGTACGTCGGCGAGGCGGGCAGCCCATCGTCCAGCGCGGCGGTCACCGGGGCGGCACGGGCAGTGGGCCTCAAGGCCGAGCAGTTCAAGACCGAAAGCCCTCCAAAATACCGTGCCGGGTCTGTCGAAGCGGACGGGGTCGCCTACTACTACAACGGGAATGATATTCTCGGGAGAGTCCCTCCCCGAATTCCAGTCTGCGTGTTATTCCGCTCCCTCGAGCAAGTTGAAAACAACGAATATAACCTGAACTGCGACAAGTGACTGAAAGGCCGGATATGAGTGAGTGCTGGTAGGCGCCACCTTCTGATTGCGCTAATGTGCGATTTTCCAAAGTGGACCGCCCCGGAGGTCCATCCTCCAGCCTTGCGTCACCTCCTCGGAACAGGGTGAAGTTCATTCAGCGGTTTACAAAACCCCCAGAAAAGATGGTAGGAATGGCGCCATCGCTGTGGATGGTGGCGGAGTTCATTCGAAGGCTGGGATACAACGCGAATCCGGCGGCCAACGATACCGCGCTCAGCATCCCACTGGCTGTCGACGCGGGCCTGGGGCAGGCGGGCAGACACGACCTCTTGATCAATCCCAAGGTGGGGGCGTGCTGCCGTATTTCCAAGATTTTCACTGACCTTCCTCAGGAGCTTGCTGGGGCCGTGGACTCGGGTATCACCGAGTTCTGCAATGCGTGCCTGAATTGCGTCCCGAAGTGTGGCACCAAGGCCATCACGACCGGAGGGCGAAGTCTCGAGCCATTGGACGAAAGCAATTCGACCGGGGTCTTGTCGTGGAAGGTGGATGCGAAGAAGTGCATGACCTTCCAGAACCGTGTCGGTAACACCTGCAGCACCTGCGTCCGCCGTTGCGCCTGGACCAAGCCGCCGAGCAAGTTCTATGCCATTCCAAGCTTCTTCATCAGGAACTTCCGCTGGCGCTGGCTGAACAAGACCTGGGTGTGGCTCGATGACCTAGCGGGTAACGGAAAATTCGACAAGAAGTCCAATGACCTCTGGGTGGGCAGCCGTTAACGAGAGTCTTCGTTGGTGAGAGGCGAATCTCGATTCGTTGCCCGCAATGGGCAGGAATCTCAACACTCCTGCGCTATTTTTCGGTCCACGGCCCAAAGGAGCTTGGGCCACTGATCTGGACAGGTTTTCCGAGTGCACCGCGATAGCGAAGAGGACGGCGGAGATGCTTCTGGCCAAGAGGAGTTGTTGCTGGTCAGGGCAAGATAGCGCGCTGCGATTGGTCGCCGCCCCGATGTTGTTTGTCCAATGAAGGCTTGACCGGTACCGTCTTGGCCTTCTTTGGGGTCAGTGTGATTTCGGGGCACAAAGCTGAGTCCAGGGCGCAAGCGGGCTTGCAAGGACAAAAGAGTCCCTAGGCGCTGGGCTTCAAAACATAGGTGATAAATGCCCGTTGCGCTTCGGGACGGAACGTCTTCATTCGAAGGGTGACAATAGTGGCGGTGCCAAACTGCCGGTTAAACTCGCTTGGCCTCTGCTGCCGACGCGGGCAGTCCACTACAGTTTCCGGACTTTAATGTAAGTCAGGTTCTGCGGCGCTAGCAGAGTAGCTCTCAACATATCGCGCGAACTGAAGGCGAGCACAAATGTGCTCGCTTTTTCTTTGGGAAATTGACTCTTTTGATTCCGCGCCTCTTGGGTAACTAGACCCTCGCCTCCGAGTTATCGCGGGCATGCGAGCGTCGTTTCCAGGTCCATCGTGAGCTGAGTGCTGCCACTAGCTCGCTATTTGAACTCCACAAATAACTCACGAATATGTAAAAGACCTTACGTTATACACACAAAATTTTCGATTAATTACACACCAATAACACAACAAAAGGCTAGTTTCGAAGTAGGCAATCTGAAAGAGGCAGAGCATTGACACCGTTAAATTCCGCTTTTGAACCGGCCAATCTCAACAGACTACAGCAGCAGAGATTGCGGAAAAACCTCCTTTCGCTGGCGAATCTTTCGTTAAGTCAGCTTTTTTTCGTCCGCAATCGACTCTGCGTCAGTCGCAAAGAATGGAGTTCACCAGGCGTTCTACTCGCTCCAGTCGATCGAAGCCTGGCTCTGCGTTCGAGATCGAGCACCGTCGCCTGGCGCCAAAGTGAGATGAGGAGGCACTGAAAGCAACCGCATGGTAATCCAACTATTCGCTTTGGATTCAACAGATCAAAGTCTCAAGTCAAGGATGCTGAAGAGATGAGCATAGTTCGGTTTGCGCGACTGTCTGTTTTTATAGCAGCAATGATCGCCATTATCTCCTTCGTATTTACCCAGGAAACCTCGAATGCGGCGGTGCAGAACCCCGACAGGGACATCGAACTCTTCAACCTGTATGACGATTGGAGGGGGGTCTGGTCCGACGGGTCGACGCTGTGGGTTGTTACCAACGGTCATGACGTGATTATGGCCTACAACCTGACGGATGGATTCCGGAAACCCAATAAGGATATCGACCTAGGCGCCGGCAACAGCAAGCCTCAGGGAATCTGGTCAGACGGCACCATCATGTGGGTTGCGGACTGGGACGATACCTACCTTTACGCATACAAGCTCAGTAACGGCAACCGTGAAGGGGATCGTGACATAAACCTGACGGGAAGCAACGATGGACCCAGGGGCATTTGGGGGAAGGATGGAGTCATCTACGTGGTCGACAAGGACGACACCTATGTCTATGCCTACAGCACTGCCGACGGTGCGCGTCAGAGTTCGGAGGAGTTTAATCTGACCGGAAGCAATGACGATCCCTGGGGCATATGGGGCGAGGGTTCGAGCGTCTGGGTGAACGACCTCGAAGATCGCAGGCTTTACGCATATACAACTCTGACTGATTCCTACTCAGATGTCCTACGTCATGAGAGTCTGGAAATAAGACTTCCACTCGGTAACGGGAAGCCCCGGGGTATCTGGTCTGACGGCGAGACCATGTGGGTGGTCGATACATACGACGATCGAATTTACGCTATGTACTACAAGGACTTCCGTCACCTGTCGGAGGAAATTGGCACCGATGAAGTCGATACGCCCGGTGGAATCTGGACCGACGGAAACACCATGTGGGTCGCGGATACTGGAAGGTCTGACCACGGCCTGCTGATTGCCTACGACGTCAGCAGCGGTCTTCGGAAAAGTGGCAAGGATGTGCAACTAGGGGACTTTAACACACGGCCGCTATCGATCTGGTCGGACGGCGAGACGGTTTGGGCAATTGAGGATGCAACGCAATCGAACAGAAACGATTTTCTGTATGCATATGCGATGGAACCGGAGGCAAACCAGGTAGGGACGCTCGCGCCGTACAAGTCAGTCACTCTGGATTCGGATAACTCAGACCCAAGGGGAATCTGGTCGAACGGGGACGTAATGTGGGTCTCAGACACCGGGGACGACAAGCTTTATGCTTACGACCTCCCGAACAGGTCTCGCAAGTCTGACCGGGATATTGACCTGCATTCGGACAACGGCGATCCAAAGGGAATATGGTCGAATGGTCAGACCATCTGGGTCCTGGACCGGTATGACAAGCATGTCTACGCGTACAGGCTCTCCGACGGAAATCGAAGCAAGCCAAAAGAATTTCGCCTAGTGCCGGACAACAACGACCCACCGGGTGGTCTGACGAGTCATGGCCTGAGGTTCTGGGTGTCCGACGGTTATGACGAGATGCTGTATGCCTATGGCAAATTCAACGCCATACCCACCTTCGGCGAAGCTTCCGCTTCCTTCAGGATCCACTACACTCTTGATGGCGACAGCCATGTCGGCGATCTGCCGGACGTGGCAAACACCGACGGAGACACACTGACCTACTCCATTTCCGGTGATGACGCCGATTCCTTCACCGTGGATTCAGGAACTGGCGAGATTCGCACAAAGGCAGGAACTACGGACTTTTCCGGAGGCGATGAGTTTGTCTTCACCGCTTCAGTTAGTGACGGCAAGAACAAACTGGACGGCTCTGACGATGCAATTGACGATGCCATCAACGTGACGATTCGCGTGAATCACAACGCCGACCCCGAATTCACCGATGCCGACGGTATGGTCGTTTCCGTAGCTGAAGACGCTGAAGAGGGGGACACCCTGGTTTCCCTCAATGTCACAGATCTGGACCAGGATGACCTCACCTACCGGTTGTTGCCCGCTAGGGGTAATCCTTTCCAGATAACCGAGGGGAACGTCACGTTGGCTACCGGGAAGTCCCTGGACTACGAGGGTCAAGATACGTTTGAGCTGACCGCGCAAGTTCGGGACGGCAAAGGCAGGGATGGAAGTACGAGAAATTCGTGGGACGACGAGTTTGAATTTGAGATCCAGGTAACCAACGCGGAGGAAATTGGGCAACTCACTCTGAGCAGCGCCAATCCCCAGGTTGACACAGCTCTGGTTGCCACTCTCACTGACCCCGACGGTGTAGACCTCACGGATGACAATCAGATCAACTGGGTAGTGGAGAGGAGCACGGACTCCGAGACCTGGACCGAAATATCAGACTCCGACACGAGCAGCGCCACATTCGAATACACACCTGTGGCTGATGATGCTGATAACACGCTGCGTTTCAAGGCCACTTACATTGATGGATTCGACAGCGAAAATACGAAGACAATTGAGGTGGAAACCGACAACACGGTGCTTGCGGCCCCTCCTACGAATCTTCCCCCGACATTTGATGACGACGCTCTCGAGTTGCTAATCGTAAGCGAAGACACGGAGCCGGGAACCAACGTTGGGACCCCGCTGCCGGCGACCGACCCCGAAGGCGACAGCCTGACATTCGGATTTAAATCCGGATCTATTAGCGCATTCGACGTAACAACTGATGGTCAGCCATTCGTGAAGACGGACGCAGAGCTGGATTATGAAGGCCAACGGAGATACTTTCTCTATGTGTGGGTGCGGGACAGCAAAGGGCCTTACGGAGCGGCCGACACGGAGTGGGACTCCGGGCACCTTGTGAGAATCAATATTTCCAATGCGGATGATCCCGGAACTGTAATCTTATCCTCAGACACTCCTGAGTTCGGGGTGGAACTGTCCGCGCGACTCGATGACCCAGATCGAGTGGTAAGAGACCTGACATGGCAGTGGCAGACAGCAGACAGCACCGAGAGCGAGTCATGGACTGACATAACCGGAGCCACCTCCGGCAGCTACACGCCTTCGGCAAATGACGTTGGCAAGTACCTCCGCACGAAGGCCTCTTATAGCGATGGAGAAGGCACGGGCAAGGAGGCCATCGGTACTGCCGACAACGCCGTGTTCCGCCCGGCCAACGCAGCGCCGGAGTTTGACGAAGGGGAAACTGCCGCCCGTTCGGTCATCGAGAACGCCCCGGCGGAAACAAGGGTTGGTGCTGCAGTGACGGCATCGGACGCGGATATGGATACTTTGACTTATTCGCTGGCGACGGGGACAGACTCCGACAAGTTCTTTGTTGACCCCAACACCGGCAGGCTGGAAGTGGCTTCCGGGGCCGTCTTGGATTACGAGGCAGCCCAATCCATCGAGCTAGTGTTGCAAGTCACTGACAACCTCAGTGCTGAACACCAGTCTGATTCGGCTAATGATGACGACATAACAGTAACCATCAACCTGGTAAACGTTGATGAGCCGGGCACGGTCTCCTTGTCGCCTACGGAGCCGGAAGTGGGAATGACCATTACAGCGACGTTGACTGACCCTGACGACGGAGTCTCTGACGAGAGCTGGCACTGGGAAAGGTCCCAGGACGGGTCCACAAACTGGGAGACAATAAGCGGATCCTCTTCGGACACCTATATGCCGGAGACGGCGGATGTGGGGATGTATCTCCGTGCCATGGTGGATTACACGGATGATGAAGGCACCGGCAAGAGCTCGGAAGGGATGACCGCTGACACGGTCGCATCGCCCCCAGCCGACACAACACTGTCACATCTGAGGCTTGGAAACATTGATTACACCTTCAACAGCAGCGTTCTCGAATATGACCTCAGTGTGCCGGCCCAAAAGAAACGAATCAAGGTCGTGGCGACTCCCACTGCCAGTTCGGGAGTGTCAGTGGATATTTCTCCCCCCGATAGCAGGCCCGGCAAGAACGGTCATCATGTAGACCTCACGTTGGGTGAAAACGTTGTCACCATCAAAGTCAGCGACGACATGGGGGATGGGTCCACCACATACGTGGCGAGGATAATCAAAGGGGATCCCCAGCAGGATCCACCCCAGCAAGACCCGCCTCAGCAGGATCCTCCTCGGCCTAATCCAGCCACAGACGACGGAGTGGCCGGCCAGTGCCGGAGTGATGAAAATGACGGCACGATCGCCGCATGCGCCGTAACCAGGTTCGCTGTAACCCGGGTGGAACACAACGGCGATTACACGATTGACTGGAGCGAATGGGACGAGGACCACTCAGGCACCACCGGCTACAGCATCCACCTGAAACAGCTGCTGTACAAGATGTACTACGACGATAACGGGCAGGTCAGTGACGCGTCCCTGGCTGACGTCTATGAGAGTTGCGAGTTCTCGAACGGCATGTGGAATTGCGAAGGCCTGATGCGATCGAACTATTTCGAAGACTGGGATGGAAACCCAACCGAGGTTCAATACCTGGCAGACAACAGAGATATTACTGAATGGCAAACTTCCCTCGATATCCCCGGCCGGTTCGTGTTCACCAAGACCTTCGTCCGCTGGAGCGGCGACGCTACAGATCAGAACAACGAACCCGTCGAAGTGGATCTACAGGTAAAGGCTATGGAAATGGACCTGTACTATTTCACCATGTTTGAAGGAAGTGACGTGAGCGGCTTTGAGGTAGTCCTGGTGAATGGTGCAGAAGGGTTCGAGGAACGGTACCAATAGGTATCTGCAGATACATCGGTTGGCGCCAGGCATCCACCCTTTGATCAAACCTGTGCTGGAGCGGTCCCTATTGACGGTCTTTTGTACCAAAGGGTCACGCCGAACGCCTGGCGCCCCGCAGTTTGTAAGCGGCGGAGATAAAGCAACTGTCTTGTAAGTCAAGGTGTAATCGTTTGAGGATCCCAATGTCGACCTGACTTCCATTGCTGTTGAGTATGGTCAGCAGCTTGCGCATGCAGGCGACAAGCGCAACTTTTTTGGCCTTGCCGGCCACAAGGAGTCTCTGGTAGAAGACCCGGATCACAGTGTTGTAGCGAGTGGCTAGCAGGGTTCCCATGTAAAGCGTCGCCCTCACCCGCGACCGGCCACCCCATACGGTGCGTCTGCCTCGCATAATCCCGCTGTCCCTGTTGATGGGGACCACCCCAACGAGGGCGGCTATCTGCTTGCGGTCCAGTGCGCCCAGTTCCGGCAAATATGCCAGGAGGGAAACTGAAACTTGCTCACCCACCCCGGGGACCGAGCGGAGAAGATCGTCCTTTTGTCGCCACACCGGACTGCGAAGCAGCGTCTCACGGAGTTCCTTGTCCAGGTCTTTCAGCTCTTTCTCCAGCCAGTTGATGTGGGCCTCTATCCTGGGGTGAACTGATCCGGTGCCCCGTTCGAGACGGTTTTTCTCCGCGACCAGCATGGTAATCTACTGGTTTCGTCGTGCGGCTAACTCGTTGAGATTCTGGGTGTCAGCATCCCGCAGAGGGCGCAAAGGCGGACGGACCGCCTCAGCAAACTGGGCCAGGACGCGGGCATCCAAAGCGTCCGTCTTGGGCCAGCCGCCGGATGGGAATGGAGCTGACCGGGGAACAGAGGCAGGCGGTCCACAAGACCGTTTCGCAAAAGGTCTTCGTCCTGACAGGCGGGCCTGGGACCGGCAAGACAACCATACTGCGCGCCGTGATATCGGTCCTCGAGGCCCTCGGCCAGCGGGTGGCATTGGCGGCCCCCACCGGGAGAGCGGCCAAGCGCCTGTGCGAGGCTGTCGGCCCCGAGGCCCAGACGCTGCACCGTCTGCTGGAGTTCAAGCCCGGGGAGGGCCGGTGCGGACGGGACGCCGAGCGCCCGCTGGACGCCGATGCCGTGGTGATCGACGAGACGTCGATGCTGGACATCGTGCTGTGCCACCACCTCCTGCAGGCCGTGTCCCGCCAGGCCTCGGTGCTGTTCGTGGGAGATGCGGACCAGCTACCCCCCGTCGGGCCCGGCAAGTTCCTTGGGGACGTCCTCGAGTCCGGAGTTGTCCCCTTCAAACGCCTGGAACGGATTTTCCGTCAGGGGGGACGGAGCGACGGGGACCGGAGCGAATTTGTAGAGGCGGCCCACCGGGTCAAACGGGGACTCCTGCCTTTTCTCGGATCCAGCGGCTCCCAGGGGGACTTCTACTTCGTGGAAGCCGATGACCCACAGACCGAGGCCAACGCCGTCGTTCGCCTATGCGCGGAACGGATTGCGGCGCGGTTCGGCATGCACCCCATCAGGGACGTCCAGGTGCTGTGTCCCATGAACCGGGGGGCCGTCGGCGTCCATCAGCTCAACGACAGGCTCCGGGAGGCCCTCAACCCGGCGGGGACCGAGGTAACACGATTCGGACGGACCTTCGGGTGGGCGACCGTGTGGTCCAGACGGTCAACAACTACGACAAGGATGTGTTCAACGGCGACCTGGGCCGGGTGGCCGGGGTGGGCCTCGCCGCTGGCCGGATCGCTGTCACTTTCGAGAAAACCGGCGTGGACTACGATTTCTCGGAACTGGACTGGCTGCAGCCCTCCTTCGCGATGACGGTGCACCGGACCCAGGGCAGCGAGTTTCCCGCGGTGGTGGCCCCGTTTCTGTCGCAACACTACCCGATTCTGCGGCGCAACCTGTTGCACACCGCGATCACCAGGGGGAGGAGGCTAGACTTGGCTGTCGAAAGCCGGAAGGCATTGGCAATGGCGGTGCGCAACGGCCGACCCGGGGAGCGCAACACGATGCTGGGGAAAAGGCTTTCGGAGAGGGGGACAGGAAGAGGGTCGGAACTCCATGCTTAGCGTTAGGGTCTCGCCACATCCTACATGGTCCTCATCGGTCTGCTGAGCCACAGTCCAGGCCGAATGCCGAAATGCCGGCTGCACAAGCGCGGGCAACAGTACAAAATCCCGCACTATTGTGGTCGTCCTACAGACGCTCCAGCAATGCTGCAATCTGATCGGTGTGGTTCATGTCGGGTTCCCACTCACAGATCACACCGTGTTCGTCGATGACAACTGCGGGCCTTTTACCCTCTGACGGGTCTTTGACGTACCTTTCTCCACCTGGAGCGGACATGCCCAACTCAATTCCTACTCGTCTATCGGGGTCGTTCAGGACCGCGAACGGAAGCTGCTCTCTCTCGACCCACTGACGGGCAGTATCCAAGCTCCCGTCATGGATTCCGAACACCACGACGTTCTTCCCCGTGAACTTGGCAGCATGCTCTCGGTACCCAAGAGCCATGCGGGTTCAATTGCCACCTCCCGGATTCGTGAAGAAGTACAGCAGAACCTTTTGTCCGCGAAGGCTGCAAAGGGATATCGTCCGTCCATCGCTGGACTGAAGGGTGAAATCGGAAATCGCCTTTCCGATGTAAGTTTCCATGATTGCCGTCCTTTCCGGTGAGATTTAATGCAACCGACGTCCTTGGCAGAACCGTTTCCCAAGCGGTTGCTGGCCTGCGAGGAGTCTTGTACTGAATCGAGGCTGGAGTGTCAGGATACAAAAGGCTGAGTTCGGTCCTGACGCCTTCGGCGGTGAATCGCCCATTGCCGGTGATTGCCGTCGCATTGTGCTACGTCCCGCAGATGCTGATGTTCCTCTATGGCGGCTCCTCGCTGGGATTTCTGCCTTTGAGGCAAGCACAAGCCAGCGCGATGAACTGGACCTCTGCCAGGTTCATCCGGCGAAGCCGATGCGGTACTTGCCTGTGCCGCACACGGTAGCCAGCGCGATGAACTGGACCTCTGCCAGGTTCATCCGGCGAAGCCGATGCGGTACTTGCCTGTGCCGCACACGGTGCAGACAGCGCGAAGGGCCGGGCGTCCATTCTTCATGGTCACCTGTTCAACATCCCTCGAGCCGGTCTTGGCCCGGCACTTCAGGCAGTAGATGGCAACGGATTCTGGGGTCGTGGCCATAATCGAAGGCTCCTGTTCCGAATGCTGCCAGCATTATAGCCACATGGATCCCTCGCGCCGGATATGGCCAGACCGTCCGGTCATTACAGTCTGAGATCGCCTGACCTCACCCGGGAGTTGCGGGACGGCGTGGATGGGCTAGATAACCCTGTCTCCCTGCCCTGGCGTGGACCAGCTGTCTGGCTCACCCGCCGCCCACGCCAGCGGGGTCAAGATCACACGCCAACGGGGAGTGTTCTTGGCTGCCTCGACTAGGAGTTCCTCCAGGGGAACATCGATGTCGATATCGTTGAATTCGAAGTTGAAGGCAGCCTTCACGTGGGCCGGGCAGACTAGGCCCGCCGCGGCGTTGTTCTCCCGTCCCACCCGCCTCAGTTCCTCGCGTTCGGCGAGGGTCATCTTCCGATGGTAGTGGCAATCAGCGATGGCGCATTTGACCGACACTTTTCTGGCCATTTACCCAATGTTACAACGACGAATCAAACAGTGGGGTTTCGGGCATGCGCGCGGGGTGTTCAACGTCAACTTTCATTTTCGTTGTCGCGTGGAACAATCCCTGCACCCGGGAGTCCTGACCATAGTCTCGCACACGGGAGATGGCCCCTTAAAACTCTGAAATAGCGGTTAGCGCAACCGGTCCCCTGACTGCCAGACGTAACCCGGTGGACTGAACGGGCCTCGTCTCCTGACCGTTGACGACCGACTGCAACGACGCTACTTCCGAGGGGAAATTGCCCCCGTCCGCTGGAGTGTGGATCAGGCATTCTCTCCCGGGTGGGTGTTTTTGACATTGGCGCTCCCATGGGACACAGCAAGCCACTGCCACCGGCGGAGTCGAAACGGACGCCAGACGGGTAAACTGTCTGGGTCGTTGACTCCGGTGTGCAGGGTGCGGAGGCAGGGAATTCCCCGGCGAGTGCTAGAATGCGAACACGCCGCACCACCAAGGCCAAGCAAACGCAGGAACTGCGGCGATATGAGAACATCACCACTTTTCCTGGGAAGCTTTGCCTTGACACTGCTGCTGCTGGCCTGCGCCGGTCCTGATCAGCCGACGGCTGTGCCATCCTCGGAACGGGCCACCGCCGAACCGACAGACCTGCCCGACTCTGAACGGCCCATTGGTGATTCGGAGACGCAGGCCTCCCCCGCACAGACGCGTTCCACGCCAGGGTCAGGGGCCTCGCCCACTCCCACCGGTGCACCGGCTATGGCGTTGCCTTCCGCTTCTGGCTCCACCGAAACAGACCGGGAAGCCCTGGTCGCCCTCTACCATGCCACAAACGGCCCAAACTGGAAGAACAACACAAACTGGCTTAGCGACGCACCCTTGGAGGAATGGGACCTTGTTGTCACTGACGACACGGGACGGGTGATCGCATTGTTGCTCAACCATAACCAGCTGGCTGGGCCGATTTCACCGCACCTGGGCAACCTAGTCGACTTGAAACAGCTGCACCTCGCCGCGAACCAGTTGAGCGGGGAGACACCGCCCCAGTTGGGCAACCTCTCCAACCTGAAATATCTAAACCTCGAACACAACGATTTGAACGGGGAGATACCACTGGAGCTGGGCGACCTCTCCAACCTGACAGTTCTGGGCCTTGGTGGGAACTAGTTGAGCGGGGAGAAACCACTGGAGTTGGGCAGCCTCTCCAACCTGGCACGCCTGTACCTCAACTGGAACCAGTTAAGCGGGGAGATACCGCCGGAGTTGCGCAGCCTCTCCAACCTGACAGAGCTGGTCATCTATAACAATCGGTTGAGTGGGGAGATACCGCCGGCGCTGAACAGCCTCTCCAACCTGGAGGTGCTGGACCTCGGCGACAACGACTTGAGCGGGGAAATTCCGCCAGAATTGGGCAGCCTTATCAACCTGGCATTCTTGGGTCTCGGCAACAACGCCTTGACCGGGGAGATACCACCGTGGCTGAGCAACTTCCCCAGACTGACAAATCTGAACCTCAGGAATAATCAGTTGAGTGGAGAGATACCGGCGGAGCTGGGCAGCCTCGCCAACCTAGTAGAGCTGAAGCTCGGCAGCAACGACTTGATCGGGTGCGTGACGAGCAGCCTGGACGACAAGTTGGTGGGCAACCTTGGCGGCCTGCTCCTCTGCCGAAGCCACGCACCCTCGGTCTGGGAAGGACGGCAATTCGCCCCGGAGGCGCTCCCAGCGCGTGTTGGCAATGGCGCATGGCGTTGCAGTCCCTGTATCAAGTACGGAGCTGGCTCGTGGTCCTCATTCCAGCCACCGGGTGTACAACGCCACCATAGTGCTGCTGTATCATCGGCCCCGCCTCATGATTGCCGAGTCCGGAACGCAGACAAGGGCCAGACCCACACGGTCAAGGCGGCTGGAAACAGCGGAGACTGCCAACAAGCGTGCCGCCCTGGACCTGGCCATCATCGGGGTCCTGGCCGACGGCGGGCTCCGGCGCTCCGAGGCCGCGGCTCTGTCCTGGGGCGACGTGGAACTTTGGGACGACGGCACCGGACGCATCACGGTCCAGAAGGGCAAGAACCAGCCCGCACCACCCACTGTGGCATTCACGGAAAGCACCGCCCGCGCCTTGCAGGAGATCTTGCCCAAGGACAGCGACCCCGCAGCTGCGGTGTTCGGACTGACCGGCGAGGCCTTGGCCAACCGGGTCCGTGCCGCGGCACGGGCCGCTGGCCTGGGCGACGGGTTCACGGGGCACAGCGGCCGCATCGGCATGGCCCGGCGGATGGTGGCTGCCGGAGCGCCCAACGCTGCGGTGCAGCGCCAAGGCCGGTGGAAGAATGGCAACATGGTGGCCCGTTACACCAGGGGCGAGTCAGCCGGGGAGGCCCTCAAGTGGCTGACCTGACCGCGGCCTTGAAATGCCGGGAGATTGTCAAAGGAAAGTTGAAGGTCAGCAGATCGCCCTGGCTGCCCGAGCGATTCGAGGAGTCATGGTAATCAGCCGGTCCTGTCAGAGGATCAGTCAGGAATGGATGCATCTGAATTGGAATCGATAAGCGCACAGATTACCGCCGTGGTGAACGGCTGGCAAAACAGGTTGCTTCAGTTGGACCGGCGTAACAATTTGCTGAATTTTCGCCCTGGCAGAAGCGCAGTAAGGATAACGAACTGGGCTCCGGATGCCATTTTTTCCTCGCTCCTGAATGTATCTGCAGGGTTGGGTTTCGATTATGCGGAACCCGTGATCGCTTTGCGGAATAACCAGGCGGATGACCCCGAGAGTACCGATGACGAGGAGACCGCTTCACATTTCATCTCGGGCGACTTGATTGGTGATTGCCCTGTTCCTGAACTCCAGAGGCGACTTCGCAACCTCATGCGCCGAGCGAACGAGTTTCGCGATGAACAGGGCCTGTCGGTACTGTACTTGGCTCTTGGCGTGCTTGAGTGGGAGGACATCGACGGACATGCTCTCCAGTCTCCCCTTCTGCTCCTCCCCTGTGAGCTGGACCGAAATTCGCCCCGAAGCCCCTTCACTCTACGGTGTATCGACGACGTCCTTGTCCCCAACTCAACGCTGTCAGCGAAACTGAGAAACGACTTCGGAATAGACCTGCCGGAACTGAACTTCGAAGAGGAAACTCCAGGCGAATGCCTGGACCACTACCGCAAGGCGCTCAGCCAAAGAGCGCACTGGACTGTCAACGATACCGTCTTCCTTTCCGTATTCTCATACTCGAAGCTGGCCATGTGGCATGACTTGGAGTCGATTAAGGACAACCCAACCGGGAATGACATGATCGCTACCCTAGCCGGGGTCAATCTTCCCAAGTCCAGCAGCGACATGGATCGTCTTCCTCCACTACCGCGGGAACGGGACCTGGCTGGTGGACGACTGGACGACCTGCTCAAGGTAAGGGACCAATTCGCTGTTCTTCCGGCAGACTTCAGCCAGCTAGTGGCGATCAAAGCCGCAGCAGACGGGCATAACTTGGTCATATACGGTCCGCCGGGCACGGGGAAGAGCCAGACGATCGCAAACATAATCGCGACGAGTCTTGCGCAGGGAAAGACCGTCCTGTTCGTCAGTGAGAAAAATGCTGCCCTGGACGTGGTAAAGAACCGGTTGGACGAAAGCCAGTTAGGCGGGTTTTGCCTTGACCTGCATGGGGAGCGTGGCAACAAGTCAAATTTTTATCAGCAGCTCAAACAGGCAGTTGACGATCCGAGAAGAGTACGACGCTCAGACTTTCCATTTGAGGACCTGGAGCAGGCCCGGAAGAAACTCAATGACTATGTGAGGGCACTGCACGAGGAACGTCAGCCGTTGGGAATGAGCGCTTTCACTGTCCTCGGCAGACTGACCTCCATCCGAGACACACCTCACATCCCATTTCCTGTCGACAACATTGAACAGTTGGACCGGAGAAGACTTGCGTCCATTATCAGTGCAGCCGAACGCATCCTAGTGAGGGACAAGGAGTTTAGAGAACATCAGACCAGTCCGTGGTGGGCACTAAGAAGCTCTACACCGACTTTCGAAGTCGCGGACACCATAAGAGCCGATATGCAACAGGCCGTCGGCTACTTCGAAGGCGTAATCACTGCAACATCTGAGCTTGCGGGCAAATTGCACTTGCCTGCTCCGCACAAGTTTAGTGGAGTTGCTGCGCAGGCCAAGTTGGCTCTCCATCTATCATCCAGCCCTGGCGTGCCCAGGGATTGGCTGGAGCCGGATCAACTGAAGTACCTCACAGAAACGGCGATGCGCGAAAAAAGGAATCAAAGCGCAAGGGCTGAACTATTGGACGATATCAGCCCGTACTTTGGTAGCCCTTTATCGGAATTGAACTACGATCGGCTGTCAATGGAATTGGAGGCACTTCTGGGCCGGAGTGAGTGTGTTGACAATACGCTAAAGGACTCTTGGAAACGCGGTATTGTGAGTGAAAATCGTCCTATATCCTCGATACTACGGCAAATCAAGGAATGCTTATCCCTGGTACTGTCCAACGGTGAGCGGGTGGCCGAGTTCCTGTCTGTTCCCCAGCCAACGGTATGGAGCGATCTACAGAACTTGGCTGTCTGGTCAACGGCCATCGAGGGAATGCACCCGGTTCCCAATAGCTGGTTGACCACCGCGGGAAGAAATGAGGCGGCCAGAGAAATCCAAGAGGCAAGGGAAAACGTCGCAAGATTGGAGGAGGTTGAGGCTCATATTCTTTCGGAATTCCAGTCCGCCGCCTTGGAGGCGATTGACGATTCGATGATCAGACGGTTTCGGACCGATCATCAGTCAAAGCTCAAACGAATTTTCGGTGGAGGTTACAGGGTAGACCGAAGAACCGTAAGATCACTGAGGCGCGCGGCCGGGAGCACTACGTTCCTACAAGAGTTGCAGGCGGTATCCGAGGTTGCCGAATTCAAGGAACTCACCGCCAACTGGGACTCAAGGAGGGAACGGCTGGCGACTGCGATGGGCGACCGGATGGCGGGGCGTCATACCGACTGGGATGCGGTATTGCAGGAGATTTCCAAGGTCGACGGCTTCCTTACGCCTGCCCAATCCGGGATGCCCCAATTCTCGAGGCGTCGTGAAATACTGGTAGACCCGGGTCTTATTGACCGTTTCTCCCGGCTTGGGACCTCACTAGAGCAATGTCTGGCCTCGTCCAACCAGCTGCATTGCAGCCAACTAAACACGCAGGTAGGGCAGAAGTTATCGAACGACGTCCTGAACTTGAAGAACTACACAGAGCAATTGGATGAAGCGCTAGGAATTGTGGAGAGGATTGAAAAGGTGGTGGAATCCTCTGTTGATACCAGCCGCGGCACGATTCCTGACGTAGTCCATCTGAAAAATTTGTTGAAAAAGGGGAGCAGTGTTCGCCGGTTGGAAGGAGAGAACACGGAGCGGCAAGTTGACCTTCAGCTAGGATTCGGCGCGCGCTACCGGGATTTCGACACCGACTGGACCGAGATTGAGGAATCCTTGGATTGGGCCCGGCACCTGATCGGACTGAGGCCCACTGCCGACTTCTCGTCGAGCCTTATTCAACAAGTGGAACATCCCATGCCTGCATCTGCGTACCGGGAAACCGCAGAACATGCCACTGCAACGGTTGATCGCATGTGGATGCTGCTGGAATCCCTGGAGGAACGATACGACCTGGCGTTCACTCCCTTCGCCGAAGGTGAGGAAACCGATTTTGATCACGCACTTCAATGGCTCAAGAGACTTGCGGCGGAAGCGGATTCGGCGGGTGACTGGCTGACCTATCAGGGTGCCGTTTCTGATCTGGACAACCACATCGGGAGCGGTACTACGTCTCGAATTAGAGAGGCTACCGACGACAGCTCCGTAGTTCCCCTGGTCATCCAGCGCCGCCTGTGGACGGCATGGCTCGATTGGCTAAATTCCCAGGAGCCCGAGCTCGCCCAGTTCGGAACGTCTGAGCACGCCACTCACGCTGACAGATTCAGGGACCTTGACCAGAGGCTGGTCGACACCGCGCAAAACGAAATACGCAAACGGGTATTTCAGTCCTACCCGGATCTTCGCGTAGGGACCTCCGGAACCAGCGACCTGGCAATAATGCGCCGAGAACTTTCCAAACAACGGCGCCAGTGGAGTGTTCGGAGATTGCTGCAGAATATTCCGCGGCTTGTGCAGGTACTCAAGCCGTGTTTTCTGGTCAGCCCTCTTGCGGTCAGTCAATCTCTCCCCCCGGACTTGGATTTCGATGTTGTCATATTCGACGAGGCGTCCCAGGTCTTTCCCGAAGATGCCATTCCCGCAGTTCGGCGCGGCAAACAGGTGGTTTTCGCTGGAGATCAGAAGCAGTTACCACCCAGCAGTTTCTTCCGGGCCCAGGCTCAGGAGGAAGAGGGATACGACGAAGACGGATATGAAGAACCGCAAGACCGTCTTGCTGGACAGGAAAGTATCCTCGACGTTGCAATCGGATTGGCCGGCTCAGTTTTTTCCGAGGCGCATCTATCCGTCCACTATCGGAGCAAACACGACAGTTTGATCCGATTTTCCAACCATTATTACTACGATGACCGATTGCTCACCTTTCCCTCTCCGTCACAATCGGATGGTAATTCCTGGGAAGGTGTGCATGACATCCACATCCCTGAGGGCAGATATGACGCTGGGGCCACCAGGACGAACCGGGCTGAGGCGGAACGCGTGGCAGACCTGGTATTCGAACATATGCGGTCCCGTCCTGCCCATGAGAGCCTTGGAGTCGTAGCGCTATCCCGTGCTCAGGCCGATCATATAGACAGATTGATCGAAAATAGACGCCTAAACGGACGCGATGTTGACCATCGTTTCGCAGCGGACTTGGATGAGCCTTTTTTCGTCAAGAATCTAGAGAACGTCCAGGGAGACGAGCGGGACCGGATCATAGTCAGCATTGGCTACGGTCCCACGCAAGAATCCGGAGCTACGCCGAACAGGTTCGGGCCCCTAAACACTCCCGGGGGCGAGCGGAGACTTAATGTAGTGGTTTCCAGGGCCCGGCGGCGGATGGATGTAGTCCATTCCCTGCTTCCATCGGCAATCACCTCTGATCGGACCGGTCCTAGGATGCTCAAACGCTACCTGGAATACGCTGAGGCTCCAAACCGTGCCATCGTAGGTCAGGTGACCGTGGACCCTGAAGCCGAACCCGACTCTCCTTTCGAAGAGTCCGTTGAGAAGGCGCTGCTCGCCAGAGGGTACAGGATCCACCGTCAGGTGGGAGTGGCGGGTTACCGGATTGATCTGGCTATTATGTCGGAGGACTCGGACGGCTATGATCTGGGGATAGAGTGTGATGGATGGCAATATCACAGCGCCCCTGCCGCTAGAGACCGCGACTGGCAAAGGCAACAGGTCCTCGAGGGCCTCGGCTGGCGTATCTTGAGGATCTGGTCCACAGCCTGGGCCAAAAATCCGGACGCAGAGATTAAGCGTGTCGAGGAGGCCCTTATTGCCTCGAGGAGCAGTTTCACGGTTACGGCCGAGGCGCCCGCTGATTTTTACCCTACTCCTGCATCTGATTTGGAAGAGTTCGAGGTCATGCAGCCCGAGGCAAGCAAGCTGGAACTGGCGCAATACCAGAAAGCTCCTTTGCCAAGGACCGGTTCGCGTTACGGAATTGCCGACGAGTCCGTTAATGTCCTGACGGAACTTGTTGGCACAGTTGTGAAAGTCGAGGGCCCTGTACCTATAGAGGCTGTCCTGGACCGCATAAAAGAGTGTTACTACTCAGAGCGCCTGTCCGCCACTGCCAGAGGGAGGGTATTTCGGCTCATTGACCATCTGGTCGGACAGGGAACTCTCCATCGAGCCGAGGACTTTGTATGGGTCGATGACGAGCAACTGGAGCGGCAACCACGCACAGCCTGTGATCGAAAGATTGAATACGTGCCCCCAGGCGAGTTGAGAGCGGTCATCGTGGAGACCGTAAGGGCAATGTTCGGGACCCCCAGGTCCGAGTTGATAAGGGAAGTTGCAAGGGTTTATGGGTTCGGGAGGGCAGGCTCGAAGATTAACTCTGCGATCAGTTTGCGTGTGCAGGAATTGTGTGATGAGGAACTACTTGTGGAGGAATTCGGTCGAATTAGAGTGGCAGAATAGCTACCGCAAGGAGTCTCAGTCGATCTCCATCGCCCTGCGGGATTCCTGCCCGAGGACGCCGAGCCCACGGCGAGGCCCTGACCGACCAGGTGCGCGCAGCGGCGGGGCCCGGCGGCCTGGGTGACTGACTCCAGGACGACACAGCGGCCGCATCGGGATGGCCCGGAGGATTGTGGCGGCCGGGGCACCCAACGCCACTGCGCATCGCTAGGAGTACCTGGAAGCACGGACATATCGTAGCCCACCGCACCCGTGGCGAGGCACTGAGTTGGCTGAGACGACCTACGCCACACCTGCCGCAGCTCCCAGGCAAACACCCAATACAACATGAATTAGGGACCTGCAGGAAGTTTTCGTAAATTCATCTTCCGATTTTTCAGGTAGCCAGGCTTCCGGGTCGGATGTAGGCTGGGCGAGAAAAACTTGCGGCATGCTTTTGGCAACCGGCCCGTATTCCATCTCAATCCCCAAGACCACTCTCCAGAGGATATCTGAGTTGCCAGGAGCCTTGGCCGCGGTGTCGCTGACCTTGTCTAGGGACTAGAGCAAGAGGGCGGCGGCCAGCAGGCTGGGCGGGACGCTGTGCCAGCCCTTGTCTGCGCAGTAGGACAAAGCGAAATCGGCGTCTGGGAACAACTGGCTCCGCAGCGAGGCAAGCAAACCGTAGGGGTTGACCGCCCCTAAGGGTCAAGATGCAGCTGGTTGCGAACGCCCTTCCAGGACTCTCAGCCCTCGCTACGCTAGTCGCGCTTGTTGACTCCAAATTCAGGCAGCGACGAAGCGACCCCACTGTCCGGTTAGATTTCTAGGCACCCTGTTACACTGGACTATGGCCGGTTGAAAACGTGGTCATGACAAGGAACGGAATCGCAGTGTGGCTTCGTACAAGTTGTGAAATTACCTTTGATGTGAGCGTCCCCGCGCCTTTCATCCTGATGCTCCGTCCACGTAGTGGAGCAAATCAGTGGGTGGCTCATGAAGACTGCACGTTGACGCCAAACGTACAAATCACAGGCTTCGTTGACGGTTACGGTAACCTGTGCGAGCGATTGGTTGCACCCCCGGGTGAGTTCACTTTCAGTAGATCTGCGGACGTTTCAACCCCAGGCGGTATTGACGTGTCGCCCGGCGCGCCATTTCACGAGGTGCAAAATCTACCGGAAGAGGTTCTAACCTATCTTCTTCCCAGCCGCTATTGCGAATCAGACCAATTTACGGACCTCGGCTGGGACCTGGTGAACGGTGTCGAGCCCGGCTACGATCAAGTGGCCAGAATTGTAGAGTGGATCCGCAGCTCCGTGCGTTTTAATCCAGATTCCAGCAATTTTCAGATGTCGGCAGTCGAGGTTAACCGTCAAGGGGAGGGCGTATGCCGCGAGCTCGCTCATTTGGGCATCGCGTTGTGCCGCAGTCTCTGCATCCCGGCGCGTATGGTTGTAGGCTATCTGCACGAACTCATGCCGATGGATTTTCACGCTTGGTTCGAGGCGTTTGTTGGTGGCCGTTGGTACACCTTCGATGCAACGCAGGCCGCTCCACGTGGCGGGAGAGTTGCCGTAGCTTATGGGCGTGATGCGGCTGACGTGGCAATATTCAACCAGTTTGGCCCGGCCCTTTATCCCAAAGCAATGGAGGTACGGGTCGAGATGTTCGACCCCCGCCCAAAGGGCAATTGAAAATAAACTGCTGACCGTCAGCGAACTGGGCCACATTAGTGGTGTCAATGGCTCTGATTGGAATGGATTCCAGGCGCTAAAGTTTCGGTACCATATTCTGGTGAGGCAACGAAAATCGCCAGAAATGCTTGACGCGGGACATTCGCCCCACAATTGATGCGGATAGCACCATGCCTTTGTGACCCACACCTGAACAAGCTGAAGGGAGAGACTTGTGGCCCATCCAAGCCAAGGCTAGCCACCCACACGGATCGCTCCGGTGCAGACCAGCAGCTGGTGCGTTACCCGTCCTACTCAGGTGTCACCGACGTGGCAAACTGACAGGAAAGTGTAGGTGATCTTCCGCCTGCACGATCCACTCTAGCGATGCGGTCTACAGCGCTAATTGTCGTTGATCACAAGGTCATCGAGAAACTCTGATACGGGCTTTACCCCAGTAACCAACAGTTGGTCCCGGGCACGGGTGCAGGCGACGTACAGCAGGTTCCGCTCGGTGTTGTAGACCTCTTCCAAGTCGGCCTCGTCGACGATCGACTCGACCCTTGATTGCAGAGGGATGACCTCGCTATCGCAGCCCATCACCGCGACGGCGCGGAACTCGAGGCCCTTGGCCAGGTGCATCGTGCCGACGTTAACGGCACCATCACCCGTCTCCACACCGTCGTCCAGGACGCTGTACGGCAGGCCAGCACTCTTCACAGTGGCGACGGCCCTGTCGATCTGTTCAGGGGACCTAACGAAGATCCCAACCTCATTGGGCTCAAGGCCATCCTTGATTCGCACCTTTAACCACTCTGCAACCGCCTCAATTTCTGCATTCTCGCCCGCGAGGGCCCGCACGGTCGGTTTCGGCCCGTTGAAGACGGACACGGTTCCCCTGTGTTCCTCGGTGTTGCCGTCTACGTCTGACAGTTCCGGATCCAGCAGGCGATCCGCCTGTGACCTGATCTGGTGGGAGGTGCGGTAGTTGATGCGCAAGGTCTGTGAGCGTCCTCGCACGTCTACGCCCAGTTCCCGCCATGAGAACGGCTGCTGGAAGATACGTTGCCCAATGTCGCCAGCGAAGAACAGGCCGTTCTGGCGGCCTCCGGCGAGGGTTGCCAGGAACCTCAGCTGCGGGACACTGACATCCTGGGCTTCATCCACGACTACATACTGATACGGCGATACTTCTTGCCCAGCGAGTTCGGTGGTAAGCCGCCCGAACATTTCCGCTTTTGTAATCAACCCTCGTTGCCGAAGTCCTGCCCTCACCTGCTCGAACACCGGCCACAGTGTCTCACGCTGGGTCTCGGACAGACGCCGGTACCGGCCGATGCGACGCACGTTCCGGTAATCCTCCCACGTCGACAGCTGCCAGGCGTCGATGACCCTCTCCCACTCCGACGTAACGAACGCCAAGGCGAAGTTGGTTCCCTCTGCTGAGACAGCCTCCACGATGAGTTCCTCAACGATGCGCGTCGTCGCCAGTTCCACTGTCCCGTATCTGGCCTCGTACAGGCTGAGACCCAGAGCATCCAGAGCTTGAACTTCAACTTTGTCCACCGCCTCAGGTCCGTCGCTCATCAAAACCGCGAGTTTAGCTCGCAACTGACTGGCCAGCGCGTCAGAGAAGGTTGTCAGCAGCACGCGGGCGTCCGGGTCGGTCCTGGCCAGGTGGGCAGCCCGGTGCAGGGCGACGACGGTCTTGCCCGTACCCGCCGAGCCGGATACCCTGGCAGGCCCGTTGTAGTTTCGCTCCACGATGCCTCGTTGGTCGGGGTGAAGGAAGACAGTCCATCTCTCCCACGGATATTCGAGGGCCGCCGCTAGTTCCTCGACGTTATTCATAATGCGGAACCGGCGCAGGGCATCTGGGTGGCTGAAGGGATCGCCTCCCGCCGGCACCGGGAGGGACGGCTGCGGAGTCCCACCCACCGCCAGTTCCAGCAGGGCCTCGGCCGCCTCCGCCGGCAGGTGGTCGGCCAGGTCCAGCACACTGTCCTCGGTGGCGCCTCTGACATCGTCGAGCCACTCATTAGGCACGCCGTACCCCAGCAGTTGCTCATCCGGGATGCGAGCGAAAGGCAACGACTTCGGCAGCCCCGTCCGTTCCTCCTCCACGTAGACCGGAACAACCACCTCCTGCACTACCTCCCGCAGTTCCACAAGCTGCGCCGCGCCGGTGGTGGGGTGGGTCTCCAGCCGGCGGCGTTCCGCCCACCGGTAGGCGTCATCGTGGCTGTCCACGTAGCAGAGGACGACGTCCTCACCCTCACGATGCAGGATGATGCGCAGGTCTAGGTTAACCCTCGCCGACCAAAAGCCCGGATCCCTGGCCCCGGTCACGCGGTGCAAGCTGAGGCTCGGATGGGCGATATTGGTCTGCAGGTCGAAAGCAGTGGTCTTCGCCGCCCTCTGCTGGTCGTTGGGCAGCTTGGCCAGGCTGGAGGTGAACGTGTCGGCTATGCGAAATTGCATTGAATTGAATGGGGTCTTATTAATCGAACCAGCAATGCTATCAATAGCTGGTTAGATACCCTTGGTCCGAATGATGATCTGGACCATGTTGAAGAGACGGTGAAACAGATAATCGATGTGTTCACTCCTATATATCATTTCTTTGCCAACCTCGAAGTGCCGAATCTGTAGGTTGTTGCCCAAGTCAGTCAGTTCTTTTGCATCAGCTTCCAAATGCTGCCGGAACTGCGGGGAAATCGTACCGGCCGCTCCATCAAGCAGCGAGTTGATTTGCTCCTTCTTACCAGACCCTTCCCCGGTCGTCTTGAGCCTTTCCCAGGCATCCCAAAGTTTCTCCAACGCCTCTCCACGGGTTTCCTTTCGGGGACTGAAAAACTTCCGTCTAGCATCCTCCAATAATGCATCCAGTGTGGCATCGCCTGACTGAAAGTGCGCGGAGATTAACTCCTCTCGCAAGACAGGAGGTGCAAGCCGCTCGATGATTCCTTCGCCAGTAAGTGTGTATGCAAGCCCGTTGCGACTGAGGATTCGGTTAACTGCTTCCGAAAACTTCTGCCGGCCCAACTCTCTATCGAAGCTCAAATGGGAATGACGAAAGAAAGAATGATAAGAACCCTCCACCGGTTCAGCAACATGAAGTAGGCAGAATTCCAAGAGGTCAAGAATATCAATAGTGGTGGGAGAACCGTCACGGTAATGACCAAAGATGTTCCTAGGCAAGGTTGGAATTTCTGCGTACAAGACTGCTTCAAATTTACCCTTGTCGGTACCAACCGGTACCGTTCCATCTGGACAAGTGTCAGGAAAGTCCACGCCAAACGAACCATCTTCGAGCTTGCTCACAATGAGTGCCCGAAGACCTTCCCACACCGGCTCCTCAATCTCTTCCTCTGTGGACGGCCGCTGCCCAAACTCTCTGTCGCTGAAGTACGTCATGCTCCAATCCTAATGGAAACAATGCTTAGGGCTACTGTTCGGTTTTACCCCACCCGGAACACCTTCATAACCTCGTCGCCCAGGTGGTTGATTACCTTGACGGCTATGCGGCCCGACTCCGGTCGGGGGAACGGGCGCGAGGTGGCGCTGTGCAGCGTGGCCCAGGCGTCCTCGTCGATTTCGGCCTTGAGGGTGGTCTTTAGCGACTTGTAGGGGTCGCCGGCACCGAGGAAGTAGGCTTGGCGGACGAAGAAACTCTCCTGGTTGTAGTCGGTGTCGATGAACCAGCAGGCGATGCCGTCGGGCTCGTCGCTGCGCACCTCGCCTGTGTTGGGGTGGAACACATCCACGCCGTTCACCCGCACCTGGATTTGCCCGTCCCCGCAGTCCAGCACATCGATGTCCGGCTCGCCGAAGATGACGAACAGGTTGCCGCTGCCGGTGTTGCGAAGCTCGCCCGCCATGTGCAGGTCGGCGTTCATGCGGGCCTTCAGCACCGGCACTCGCCCCAGGCTCTCGAACTCGGTGGTGTGGGCGTCGTAGTTGAAGGCGCAGGCGATGAGCACGTCGAACCCGCCGTCGGCAGCCTCCCGCGCCGCCTCCACCAGGTCGGGACGCGACACCGTGCCGAACTCCGGCCCGATGAACACCGCCGCCCGCCGCTCGGGACCTGTCGGCGCATCCTCGTCATCCCCGACGCTGCCGCCCTCGACGTACCGGCCGTCGGCGCAGACGAACCGCCCCGGCCAGGGCGTCAGCGACGTGAAGCTGATGCGGTCTTCGCGGTGGGCCTGCTGCACGCCGGAACGCCGCAGGTTATCCAGTATGACCTGGCCGAAGTCGTAGCCCGTGCCGTAGCCGTTGCGGGCCTCGGCTATGCCGTCGATCACGTCGCCGTTCTCGTCCACGCCCAGCACCCGGTGGGGCGAGATGCTCTCCACGGTGAAGGGGCCGGCCACCCGCACCCTGCTGCGGTCCTCGTAGGGTTTGTCGTACAGGTACTCGTACTCGGCCCGGGCGGCGATGGAGGCGTCGATCTTCTTCTGCCGGTCGATGCGCTGCTCCCACCACTGCCGGTGCAGTTCGGTGGCCTCCTCCGGCCACGAATCATCGGCGTCGCGAGGAATCTCCCACTCCTCCCACGCCGTGTCCAGCGCCCGGTTCAGCTCCTCCCGCAGCGGTTCCAGCTTCTCCTGGTACTCCTCCCAGATGACGTCGATCTCGGCGTTGTTGGCGATGTCGCGCAGGGTGATGTGCGGCACCCGCTCGTAGACGAACCCCTGCCGCACGTTGCCGTAGGTGGGCATCTCCGACGGGGCGCGTCGGGACAGCTCGGCCTCCTTGAGCTGCCCATCCTTGCTGTCGGCGAGGATGTAGTAGGGATAGCGGGCGCCCATGATGCGGGCCCTGGCCAGGGCCAGGGCGACGCGGGAGGTGTCGATGGTGATCCACCGCCGTCCCCACTGCTCGGCCACGTAGGCCGTGGTCCCTGAGCCGCAGGTGGGGTCCAGCACCAGGTCTCCGGGGTCGGTGGTCATCAAGATGCAACGTTCTATGATTTTCGAGTTAGTTTGCACGACGTAGGTTTTGTCGTCGGTGAAGCTACCGGTCCCGGTGTCGGTCCATATGTTTCCGTGAACCGCTGCATCGAAATCTGTGTGATAACGAACATACCTGATGGAATTCTGCGCGACATGTATACGACCCGCTCGTGCTAACCGGTTCATCCCTGTCGGGTAATTCGCTTTCCAGTGCGCATTTTTGTCCCACGTGTCATATTTTTTCCCGCCATACAAGAACGGTTGCCTATCGCGGGCGCGACCTTGCGATGTGAGATCACCCGGGTTGTACGGTTTGGCACCTTCAGGGACGACCGAGTGCCGTTTCTCTTGCGCCATCACACCCCGGTAAGTGAAATCATCAAACATTAACCAGTGGGCATTGCCTTCACCAACGACGAATTCTTTACGGTATAAGGGGCTACGTGACTTCCCAGTATCTATATTCTTGGCGTACCACAGTACAAAATCCGACATATTGCCCAGATACTTGGCTTGGAATCCGGAAGTTGTCTGAATCGAAATCAGGCTTACGAAGTTTTCCTCTCCAAACACCTCGTCCATCAGCGACCGCACACGGTGGACGTTCTCATCGCCAATCTGGACGAAGATGGAGCCGGAGTCGGCCAGCAGGTCGCGGGCCACGGTGAGACGGTCGCGCAGGTAGGTCAGGTAAGAGTGGATGCCGTCTCGCCAGGTGTCGCGGAAGGCCTTGACCTGCTCCGGCTCGCGGGTGATGTGCTGGCGGTTGCCGTCGCGGACGTCGCGGCTGGTGGTGGACCACTGGAAGTTGGAATTGAACCGGATGCCGTAGGGCGGGTCGATGTAGATGCACTGCACCTTGCCCTGCAGGCCCTCCCGCTCGGCCAGCGAGGCCATAACCTGCAGGCTGTCGCCCAGGACCATGCGGTTCTGCCAGTAGCCCTCGTGCTGGTAGAACTCGGTGCGGTCGGCGCCCTCGGGCAGCCCGTTGAAATCGGCGAACATCTCCACCTGGTACTCCGACGGCTGGCTGCCGTTCCGCGACTGGCGCAGCAGGTCGTCGATCAGCACCTTGGGGTGCACCTTCTCCTGGATGTACAGGGGCGGCACGTTGACCACCAGGTCGGCCATGTCCTGCTCGTCCTTGCCCCGCCAGACCAGCTGCGGGTCCAGGTCGCGGTTGCGCCGCTGGTAGGCGATGCGGAGGGGTGACTCCGTGTCCTCCTCCACCATCGACTGGTACTCCGCGGTGGGGATGTTGGTGCGGGTGTCCGCCTCGTGGCGCAGCGCCTCGACTGATTTGCCGGCGGCGGTGCGGTTGCGTCGTGGTCGGGGCATGGCTATTGCCCTCCCGCGGCAGGTGCAAAGGGATTGAGCAGGCTCGCGCCCAGGCCCTGCACATGCTGAATGTTGCGTGTTACCAGCGTCAGATTATGGACCATGGCAGTGGCCGCAAGAAGGCCATCAACGACGGGGGCGTTTCGGATGTAGTGCATTTGACCCCATACTTCTGAAACGTTCGAGCTTACTGACAAAATCCGTCCATCGTAACTTTGTTTCATATGCGTCAGCCAATGGTCAAGGGCTTCAGCCTGTAAGGGGTCGCGATCCTGAACCAGCACGATCCCCTTGCGAATTTCGCCCAACGTCAGCACGCTCAAGAACAGCTCGTCGTCTGAAATACTGTCATACCAGGAAGCCACGTTCTCGTCGCACCTGTCTCGCCTGCGCAACTCTGAGACGACGTTGGTGTCTAGCAAATACACTAAGGGGACTCGCTGACATCATCATGAAGAAAAGATACATCACGTCCGTAGTCGACTGATCGTGTCAGATCCAGATCGTCGAAGGAAGGACCTGACACCAATAACTCCTTGAAACTGAGGCCGCTATAGTCAAGTGGGCCATTCCCGGAGCCTCTTTGGTGAGCCTCGATCACCTGCCGCAGGCCGAGTTCGATGTCAAATACGTCGGTGAACTCAGCAAAGGCCCAGCGGCCGTAGTCGCCCAAGGCGTTCACGCCCGGAAGCCAGTAGGCCTCCATGGTGTTCTTCTTCTCCTTGGCGTCCTCACCCCGGTATCCCTTGATCTCAACGATGAGATGCAGCGGGTCCTCGTGCCCATCGTCCACCAGCAGGATGAAGTCGGGAAAGTAGCGCCGGGGCGTGGAGCCGTATAGGTACGGCACCTCCAGCCCCAGGTTGTGGTTCTTGACGTAGGCCCGCACCGACGGGTGAGACTCCACCACCCGGCAGAACTCCGCCTCCCAGTCACTGTCCAGCACGACATAGTTGACATGGCACTTACGGGAGTCCGTGGCCCACAGTCCTTCCCGCGAGGTGGTGAAGTTCACGTTGCGAGTTGAGCCTGTGGGGTTGAACGAGTCCAGCAGAGCCTTGACGGACCGCTCACCGTATCTGCTGGTGATGGCGGCTGTGATGCGGTTGCAGGCCATGTCGGCCAGCGACTGGTACATCAGCTGCGCCGGATAGGTCCCGCCCCGGCAGTCCAGGTAGTTGTCCAGCCACTCCTTGACCACGCTCCGCAATTTGCCGAACAAGTGCAGCTTCATGTCCTCATTCGGGTCGCGCCACTTGGTCTCCAGCAAGCGCTTGGTCAGGTGGAGCACCAGCGTCGACATGCGCAGGTCGCCGGTGTGCACCAGGTTAAGGTTCACGCCCTCGCCGATAATGCCCTCGTTTCTTGTTTCCGTCGGCCCCACCAGTTCCGGCGTCAGATCCAGCCGTGAGTCATCGGTGAAGTTTGCCACCAAGTCCTCTTTGGGAGGGTCTTCCCGGTAGCCGGCCACCCTCGGGAAGGTGATCTCCAGGTGGCCCCGCTCGGGCCGCATCGCTTTAACCTGCACCGTCTGCCGCGGCTTGCCGGGCCCCACCACCACGGGCCGAGCGGTGAAGTCGAAGGGAATCCCGAGCACATCGGCGTACTCGACGTCGAACTTGTTGTCGTCGTTCAGATCGTAGGACTGACGCCGCAGAGCCCGGCCCACCACCTGCTCACACAGGAGCTGCGTTCCGAAAGCCCTGACGCCGAGCACGTGGGTGACGGTGTTGGCGTCCCACCCCTCGGTGAGCATGGACACCGAGACCACGCAACGGATGCCCTGGCCCAGACGCCCCTCCTTGCCGACGGTGTTCATGGCCTCGCGCAGGAGATCCTGCTCCGATATGTTGTCGGCCTCCTCCCGGTTGCCAGTGCGTTCCTGGCGTTCCCGCCTGAACCGCTCGATCAGGTCGGCGGCGGCGCGGCGGAAGTCATCGCTCAGCTTTTCGCCGGACTCGAGCTGCTGGCTGTCAATCAGCAGGGTTCGGGGGATGGAGTACCGGTTGCTGTACTCGTCGAAGTTTCGGAACAATTCCATCCGCCCGTTGACCACCGAGGTGGTGCCGTCCTCGTTCTCGCGCTCAAATCCGGAGATGTAGTCATAGACCAGCTTGGATGTGGACGTGTTGTTGCACACCACGATGAAACACGGCGGGCACTCGGCACCGTCTGCCACCCACTCCTTGAATGTCTTTTCGTAGTGCCCGTACAGGGCCTCCAGGGCTGTCTGCAATGGCGTGGGCAGGTCCAGAGGATCCAGGACACCCGACCGGCCCCTTCCCGCCCGCGGCATTTCTCCCCGAATGTGCTCCCACAGGTTGCGGAACACCGGCACGTCGGCTCCCGGTATGTTATCCGCCACCGGAACGCGCGGCAGCTTGACGATGCCACACTCGATGGCGTCCATCAACGAGAAGTCGCTCACCGTCCACGGGAACAGCGTTCCTTCGGCGTAGCCCGATCCCCGCAGGAAGAACGGCGTGGCCGACAGGTCCACCACCTTCCGGACGCCGAGCTTCCTGTTCACCATCTCCAGCCCGGAGAGCCACACTCGGGCTTCCTCGGCGTTCCGTTCCGCTTCCCGCTTGTCCTCCCCTGTCAGAGGACCTTCGTCAGCCTCGCCGGGCTTTTGGCGATAGCAGTGGTGACCCTCGTCATTCAGCGCCATGATGTTTTTCAGGGCCATCAGTTCGGGCATCACCCGCTGCATCATCTGGCCCTCGGTCTCCACGGTCTCGATGCGGTTTCCGTGTCCTTGAAGGAGGTCCCTGCCGCCGCTGGATATCGACAGTCGTTCCCTGGGACGGAGGCTGTGGTAGTTGGTGATGACTATCTTCGCCCGTTGCAGGTCGCCCAACATGTCGGTGGGCACCAGTTCCCTGCTGGCGTAGTAGCTGTCAGGGTCGTTCGGTTGCAGCACTCGGAGCCGGTCGCGGATGGTGATTCCAGGTGTCACCACCAGGAACCCCCGGGTAAACCTGCGGCTGTTTGGGTGACGCACTGCGTTGATGGTCTGCCACGCGATGATCATGGCCATCACGGTGGTCTTGCCCGCCCCGGTTGCCAGCTTCAGTGCTACCCGCAACAGTTCGGGATTCGCTTCCAGGCTGGCGCTTTCCAGGCGCTGGAGTGCCAGCCGTTCGCCCTGACCGAGTTTGGGAGCAACCTCCGTGAGCCAAATAAGCGTCTCAACAGCCTCTACCTGGCAGAAGAAAGGGCGGTAGTGGCTAAACCTGTGGTGCCGCCAATGCTGGAGCAGCAGAGCGGTCTCCGCCGTCACACCCCAGTCCCGAGGGTTGGGGATTTCACGCCACTGGTCAACGTACCGGCGAATCTCGTTCACCGCGGCAGTAACGTCGTACTGCTGCTCTTCCGTGGAAAGCCCTTGCCCCTCGTCGAAGACCAGTTGCTCTTGGCGTCCGCCGCGCGCCCGTCCTCGCTGACGCGGCTTGGGGATGGGCGTGATGAACTCCGCTCCCCTGCGAGCCTCGATGATGGCCTGGGTCGGTTGACCCGCTTCGTCCAACTCCCAATGACGTGATGGGTGGTCGTAAGGCGAGTTCAGTATCGGGTCGTCGAAGAAAGGGTTCTCCATATCTTGCACCGCTGAGTCGAATGGGTTCCTGAGTCCAAAAACCCCAGTGGTCAAATGGACAGCATTCAGTGTCGACTCGCAGGGTTCGTCTCGTCAATCCTTATTCTGTACTGCCATACAGGTCCCGGGCTTCCAGTCGGCCTCGTCATCTCTTTCGGGAGACAGGATCTCAGGGGCATCGCTCCCCATGTCCTCGAAGTCCTGCTCGCAGTCGGACAGCGCAGACATTAGGTCTGTAGGTTGTATGCGTAAGCGTCACTGGTACTCGCTTGTGGCATGGCGGCTTAAAATTACGATTAGCATAGTTCTGGCTATGCTCATATTCGTCCCTTATAGCAGAAATGGCCGCAAGACCGGCTTGGCCCGGAGCCGTAGGCGGCGCAAGTCCATAGTGTTCAGCCGATCAACCAAGCTGTACGCAGCCTTTCGGTAAGCCAAGGAGAACCGCAAGACCAATCAACGCCATATCGGCAGGAATTGTCGACGTAGCACAAGTACGGAGCAGGCGCTGTCAACTCATCGAATAAGGTTCCAGTCCCGGGACACAGATGAGGTGCCCAGCAGCAGGACGAGCACCACAAGGAGACCGGGTACCATCCCAGTTTTTCATACAGAGGCGGAGATCTACTCAAGCTCGTTCGTGTCGTCGATGAACTTTCCGCCGCTCACCCGCCAAGCCTGGCCGCCAACAATCAGAACCCGGCATCTTTCCTAAGCCAGATACCCGCTTGTCTAAGAATGTACCAGCAAGATCAACGGAAAGCTTCAGCCGCCATCACAATTGGTGACAATTGCCCGTTGCTGAGCGGCGGAACTCCCCCAAAAACTAGAGACAGCCGTCCCTAAAACCAAACGCCACGGGAATCGGATTATGGCCCAGCTCCGCCCCACCGGTCCCTACATCTGGATCACCTGGCTGCCCAGCCTGCTCTCCGGGGGAAGCTCCTGTGAGTGGTCATCGTGGTTCAAGGCCCAGCACGAAGGCTGGAGCTGGAGCCGCATGCCTTCCGATTTCGACCAGACCGGCTGGATGATGAACCACACCGCACTACTGAACGTGCAGCGTGTGCGTTGGGGGCAACAGGGCTACAGCGTCCTGACCGAGGGACAGAACTCCTTCAACCTCCGGGGCAGCAGCGCCGTGCTGGCCGGCAAGCCCGACCTGGTCGCCAGGCGACGGGATCAGATAACGGTCATAGACGCCAAGACCAGCCGTCCCAGCCCGGCCCACACCGCTCAGGTGCTGATCTACATGTACGCCCTGCCCTGCGCGCTGGAACGGTACCGTGGGCTCAGCATCGCCGGCCAGATGGCCTACCCCGACCATGTGGTCGACATACCGGCCGAGGCGGTCGACGGGAGGTTTGTCGAAAGCCTGGGCGCGCTCATCCGCCGCCTGGCGTCGCAGATTCCTGCCAAGCGGGTGCCCAGCCCAGGGGAGTGCCGGTTCTGTGAGATCACCCCGGCCGACTGCCCCGATGGAGCTGACGACGGTTTTCAGGAGGAGGGCACGACCAGCGACTTCTGAAGGACACCAGACCCACAGGACTGAGAGCGAGGTAAAAGTTGACCATGCCTGGTTTGCGTTGTAACTCGCTCCTCCATGTGGCAAGGAGTTCAACACCTTTCCTCTACTTGTCAGATGCAAGAATGTTTCTAAGAGCCTCGTCCCGGAGCCACTCTTCCAACATTTCTCCCGGTATGATGATCCTCCTGCCGTCCTGAATGTGCGGGATCGGGTGGTCCCTCCGCTTCAACCACCCGTTGAATTTGTGCACTGACACACCCACCAGTTGTGCGGCCTCTTCCACGTTGTAGCAGAGCCTGTTCGGAAGGGTGGCTGATTCGCTTGTCTGGTGATCCAGGATTTGCCGGAGAGTATTCACATCGCCTTTGGTCAGCAACCTCCAGCCAAGTTCTGACTCGGGATCCTCCATCAGGATCAGTAGCTGTTCACTCCCCGTTCGCAGGTTGTCTAGGAAAAACTCCCAATCGTCTTGGACCTCCATGTCCTGCACCCGCCGCGCCCGTGTGTAGAGTCTTCTCAAACCATTACTGTCAATTCCATTGAAAAATACAGGACTGGATCCCGGCAATGTTTGCCGGTAGTTGCGGGAAAGTTCGGCATTGTCCAAGAGGAGTGGAATGTCAGTCGGGGCGGGAAGACTGACGAAGATTGAGGCCGTCGACAGAAAAAGCTGGAGGAAAAACTAATGAGAGAAGTCTGATTCCGAGATAATCGATCTGAACTCAATTACGAAAAGGGGCGCGAACGGAGCGGAATGTATGCAGTCGCAGAAAATCACAGATCGGCGATGTTGACTTCCTCCAACGACAAATCGCGTGCCAAATCGCCAACCGATTCCATGATTCGTAGGTCCCAGACGGCAACGGGGTATCGATGCGCCGCTCGATACGAACCCGTACACAAACCAAGCGAAAGGTGCGAGAACCCGGTATGGTCCCCTTGTCGACGGTGAGTGCCCGGGGGAGGTCGCGCCGGCCAATAGGCGAGCGACTAGGCTATATCACGGTTTGGAATCAGGTGGCGACGCGCAGCCATTCTGCCTTGGTAGATGCAAAAGGACCAGCAGTAAAACGAGTGGTGGAAAGGAACCTGGCGGCATTCCTAGGGACGAGGGGGATTAACATTATGGTCATCATTAGCTGAGCAGAAATAGCGAACTGTTGAACCCGATCGGACGAATTCTTTACCGTCTTTTTGGTTCTCACCCGAAAAGTTTGACTGCAAAGATTATGTGTGTCGCCGTGACATGCATACCCTTGGTAGCAATGTCGGGAATGACAGCAGTGCGGGCACCCCGGAGGGAGGGAGGGAGTTACAGCCCACCGACATTAGCAAAATTTGCCGTCAAGACGACACTAATGTGAGGGGAGAACTTGCCATTCTTTTGCCATTACTCTCCACGCGGCTACATTCGCCTCAAAGCTGGGAAAAGATCCCTAGAGATGGCTTCTGCCAGCGATTTCATAGCTGAATGGGTCTGGGTGAGGCTCCCAAAGGCTATCCTTACTTATTTGAAGACCGCAAGGGCCACCGGGCCCCATCCACTCCCGAGATACGATACTAGAGGATTTCAGTCACCTGAATCTGCCATTCTTTTCTTCCACTCAGCCCCCAAATGGCTTAATTCCTCTCCTTGCACCGTTGGCAACACATGCGAGTATAAATCAATCGTTATTCCGATGGAACTATACCCCAACCGTTTGGAGACTATCTTGGTGTGTATACCTTGAGACATCATCAAGGAGGCGAGAGTGTGGCGCAGGTCGTGGAGCCTCAATCCCGGCAGACCAACTTTCTTCGCCAAGCGCTCAAACGCTTGAGTTACAAGGTCAGGATCGAGGGGAGACCCATCAGAATGGCAAAAAACGAAATTGCCAATCCCCGAGGTATCCCGATTTCGTTCCCGGTGAGCCTTCAAAGCCTCGTACGACTCTGAAGGCAAGTCAACTACTCGTCCGTGGCCATTCTTGGGCACCTCCAATTCCGTCGCGCTGGATGCCAGCTTGATTAGCGCCCTTCGCACGGACAGCGTGCTGGCACAAAAATCAATGTCTCTCCAATGGAGTCCCCTTAACTCGGACCTCGCAGCCCCGTCTGAATGGCTAGCAAGGCCAGGGTCTGATGCAGCGGGTCTGTTATTTGGTCCAGGAAAGCGTGCACCTCTTCCCAGCCCAGATACTGCGCCTCGTACTTGGTCGTACGGTGAGGCTCAACAGCATCGACCGCGTTCCTGAACACTATACCGAGCTTGACTGCGACGTTCATTGCCTTTGATAGAACTCTGTGGACTTGGACCACGGTCCGGGGTGAAAGTGGCCCTCCATTTCTACCGCCTTTTTTAGGAGTTGAGCTTCCATTTCCTGCACGTGACGAGGGGCAGGCTTTTCCAGAGGAACTTCACCCAGCTTGGTCACGAGGTAGCGATCAACATTACCCTTATAGCTCTCCAGCGTACGGCTGGAGACACGGGGCGCCGCTGAATCCCGGAGCCATTGCTCGAGATATGCAGCCACCGTCTGGCGAGAGGGCTCCACGAAAGTACCTGTGTCCACTTAGCGCAGCAACTCGGTCAGTCGGTGCTGGGCCAAGGTCTTGGTCCCCTTGACAGCTTCTTAGTAATAGCGCTTCTTCCTAGTGTTGGGGTCCACACCGGTGTAGACCTGGACGGTCCACGAGTCCTTCCTGACTTTCGAACGCTGTCTAATCGTCCCACGCGCCATCGCCTACCTGCTATGGGAAGCGTCTCGTGTGATTTCCCAATGCATTCGCTCGTTGAGGAGTTCCACTAAAACAACAATTGACCACGCGCCGTGCTCGACGGATGGCTTTGTCAGAGCAGCTCCACCGGCCGTTGGGGCTTGTACTCAGTTTAGTTGCACCCATTGTTCCGGCAAGGAGACGAGCGTCACATCGCAAGGGGAAAAGTTCCCCACGAGGTCGTACACTTTGGATCTACCGCCTTTCGGTTGCCAGTTGGATGGACTTCACCAACCGAATTATGGAGAACGGGTGCACCGGCTTTTCAGTAGCAAAGGACGATGTCAGTCAGTGCCTGATCACTTGAAGAGAGACTATGGGTGGATCGATGGCCACCACGCGTACGTGCTTGCCAGAGTTCGCATCAGCGCAGCACTCGGGCATGGTCCATAGATCCGGCGCTATTAAAAGCCAAGTTGAGGCGCATGACCAGAAGGGTGGGAAGATCAGGACAGCAGCCTGAAGGTCTGATCGACGAGGAATAGTCTTGCGGTTCCATTGGCCTAAGAGGAAGAGCTAAAGTTGGAACCGTAGACTGAATAAGCACTGTGCATATGTCTCACTCAACCCCGGGCTGCGCTTGCTTTGGTGGCCATCCCTGCTACAACGGGACCAATGTGAGCATAGCCAGAAACTTGCACAAGGATTTAATTGTAGCGCACGTGAAGAGGGTAAGCGGATTTGCTCTGCGCCGGCAGGATATTATTCCCAGACCCCGCTGCTGGGTTGCAACGATGGGCGGAGTCGTCCCCCAGTTTGGAGATCAAAAGGGTACGTGGCCGACCTCCGGGCGTTCCTCTTGGAAGGTGCCTTCCCGGAGCGGTAAGCTCTCATTCACTGTTTCGTAACGACCATTGAGATCGTGGAGGACGGGTCCGTTCTGGCGTAAACTATCGCCATGCCGCCGGAGGGTGTGCAGTCCGGGCCGGTCCCTGCCGCCAGCGGCCTCTATCCAAGAGTTGTTGGTTAGCCATTAACGGGCGGTGGACTCGCTGGCCATCGGACCCGACATCGAGGAGTGACGCATGGAAGACCTGTTGATTCGCGGTGGACAGGTGATCGACGGCACTGGCACACCAGCGCGGCGGGCGGACGTTGCCATCAGAAACGGACGCATCTCTGCCGTGGGAGACTGCGGAGACCTGGAGGCTCAACGGGAGATCGATGCCTCGGGACAGATCGTCGCTCCGGGTTTCATCGACATACACACCCACTCCGATTTCACCCTCCCCCTGAACCCGCTGGCCGAGAGCAAGATCCGCCAGGGAGTCACCACGGAGGTGGTGGGCAACTGCGGCTACTCCACTGCCCCCGTGTTGCCCGGCAAGGCCGAAGCCCTCCAGGACTACCTGAGGGCCGGAGCTCCATGGCTGGAATACGAGCCGCGCACCTTTGCCCAGTACGTGGACGGCTTCCCCGCCACCTCGGTGAACACGGTGATGCAGGTGGGACACGCGACCCTGCGGCTGATGGCCGTGGGCCTGGAGGCTCGGGACCCCACTGACAGCGAGCTGTCGCATATGCAGCAGCTCTTGGCCGAGGGACTGGAGGCGGGCGCCCTGGGCATGTCGACCGGGCTGTTCACCGCGCCGGGCAACTATGCCAGGAGAGAGGAGCTGCTGTCCCTGGCAACTGTCCTGCGCCAGCACGGCGCAACCTACGCCTCGCACATCCGCGACGAGGCCAACCACGTGTTCGATGCAGTGAGAGAGGCCATTGGCATCGGCGAGAGCGCCGGAGTGCGGGTGCAGATCGCCCACCTGAAGCTCTCGGGCACGGACAACTGGGGAGACGTGCCGTCGCTGCTGTCACTGATAATCGAAGCGAAGGAGCAGGGTATCGACGTCTTTTGCGACCAGTATCCGTATACAGCGGGCACCAACCCCCTGCGCAACCTGCTGCCCGTCTGGGTGCAGGAGGGCGGGGTGGAGCCCATGCTGCAGAGACTGCGGGACGGCGAGGCAAGGGAGCGCATACGGGGCGATATCCTGCAGGACGGGCTCAACAATTTCGGGCGAGTGGAATCGTGGCACGCCGTCCGTATCGCCATCAGCCCCGAGACTCCCGAGCTGGCCGGTCAGACGGTTGGCCAGGTGGCGGAGGCCAGGGGCATCGACCAGTTGGACGCCGCCTGCGACATACTCCTGGCCGACCGGGGCCACACCCGTATCGTAGTCACCTCAATGGCGGAAGAGGACGTGCAGGAAATCCTGCGCTCGCCCATGGTCCTGGTAGGCTCCGACGGCAACTCACTGGCGCCCTACGGCATTACCGGGCAGGGGAAGCCGCACCCCCGGTTCTACGGGACCTTCGTCCGGGTCCTTGGCCACTACGTCCGCGACCTGGGCCTGATGCCCCTGCACACCGCCGTCCACAAGATGACCGGAGGGTCGGCTGCGGCCCTCCGGCTGGTGGACCGGGGCACCTTGACAGAGGGCAACTGGGCCGACGTCACGGTCTTCGACCCGGACACCGTGGCGGAGGTGGCCACATACGATGAGCCGCACCAATACGCCACGGGCATCTCGACTGTGGTGGTGAACGGGGAGGTGGTCATTGATGAAGCAGAGCACACCGGGGCTTTGCCCGGGCGGGTGTTACGCAGGGGAGCTAACGGCGTTGGCTAGCCATTGTGGCAGCCTTATCGGCTGGCGGCCTTGGTGAGGAGGCCCTGCTCATGAGATCGAAGTCGATTGTTCGGGGCACCCCAGCTCCACGCGCACCAGCCCAACACTTACCTACGTGCCAATTTCAGGCGGCGATTAGTAAGTTTCGACAAGGCCCTAAACATAAACACGGAACGCGACGAGAATTCTAGGCCATACCCCAAAAGGCCCCACACAGCACAACAGAGAGTTAAGCGACCGGTTTATGAACATGACCGCCAAGCGCATAGCTGAAGTTACAGACATCATTGAACACATTGGCTGCTATGCGAGATCTGCAGTGCGCCGTGTGAATGGAATACCTTCGGCCAATGATATATCCGACGACGAATTCAAGGCTCTCGCCAAAGAGGTCGAAGAGGTCGGAGAGTTGGTTCATCAACTAGAAAAAATCAACATCTATATCGTTTCAGCGCTCTTTGAAGTTCCTTATGGGAAGTGGCAAGGCTGGAGCGGATTGACAAACTACCGAAATGCTTTGGCTCACAGTTTCCGCACCATCACTCCCGAGGAGTTGCTAGACCGCGTCAAAAGCAAGCTGTCGCTTCACGAAGTTGCTGACTTGCTTGAGGCCGTCACGAGTATTGGAATAATGACTCAGGCAATGGACTTTGGTTCTGAATCGATTGTCAAGAGTCTACCTCGGACCCCAGAGAGTGTTGACTTGCTGCCCGGGTCGTCAGTCATAACGCTCCGATTTGACGAAGGGGGGGAACTCTTGGCTGTCAGGTCGTGGCGGGACGAAAGAGACAACTGGCGAGCTTCTACAAGATGGGTGGGGACGAAGGAGGAGCATGATGACCGCATAGTAGTCGGCATACGTGACACGGAAATTCTGCTTGCTCCCACAGCGATGTCGTCCGATGACAACTACACCGCAGGTTCCTATAACCTACTGTTCGTCCCGGCTGAAGGCTTTTTCTGGAATCCGAGAATACTTGCTCAGAGAGAAAGCATTCAGGTAAGGAACAAGTAACCCTCTTGACGCTCCTGATGGCGCGGAGGTTGTAGAGCCACTCCGGGTATGTTGGCGCGCCGTCGCGACTTGTAATCGTCAAGTGGCGTTGGTAGGCTCATTGAACGTTGCACTCTGTCCGGACGGTGGTGCATGGGGGAGATCGAATCCCATTGACCTCCCGCACTACAGGCTCGTGTGCGCGCTACCCGCCAGGCATTCCCGAAGTGAATCGTGCGGTCCGCGGGATCCTCGAAGGGAAACGAGCGCCGTCCGCAAGTGAGCGTATCGTTCGTACAAGTTCCGCACCGATGCCCAATGGGGCTGTGCACGATCCTGCAGTAGCGACGAGGGGTGCCAGATGATGGCTTATGAGTTCGATCTCGGTTCATACAGTCGGCCGATCACGACGTCATCTCCGGAGGCGCAGCTCTGGTTTAATAGGGGTCTGCTCTGGACCTACGGATTCAACCATGAGGAGGCCGTCTTCTGCTTCAAGCAGGCGGCGGAAGTCGATCCTGAATGTGCCATGGCGAATTGGGGCATTGCGTACGCCCTCGGCCCCAACTACAACAAACCATGGGAAGCGTTTGATGAAGCAGAGACATCAAAGACGCTCTCCGAGGCTCATCACGCAACGATGCTCGCCGCGGCGTTGGCGGACCGTTGTACCGAGGCGGAAAAAGACTTGATTGGGGCGCTTCAGCATCGCTATCAGTCTGCGGATATGTCTCCGGACTTGGCGGCATGGGTCGATGAATTTGCCGACGCCATGCGAACCGTCTACCTCAACCATCAGGAGGATGCGGATATCTCGGCGCTATTTGCCGAAGCGATGATGAACCGCACCCCTTGGGCGCTCTGGGACCTGGAGTCCGGCGAGCCGGCGGCGGGCGCTGACACGGAGGAGGCCAGGCAGGTGCTCGAACGGGGGATGGAACTCCACGCGCGCATGGACGCCCCACCGCATCCGGGTTTGCTGCACATGTACATCCACCTGATGGAAATGTCACCCTTCCCGGAACGGGCTCTCCTCGTCTGCGAACAGTTGCGAGGCCTGGTGCCGGATTCCGGCCATCTGCAGCACATGGCGACGCATATTGACGTGTTGTGCGGCGATTACCAGAGCGTGGTGAATTGGAACGAAGAAGCGATCCGGGCCGACCGACGGTATCTGGCAGAAAGAGGGCCGTTTAACTTCTATACGCTGTACCGCTGCCACAATTATCACTTCAAGGTGTACGGGGCCATGTTCCTGGGGCAATACCAGTCGGCCATCGAGACAGCTGAGGAATTGATCGCTGCCCTTCCCGAGGATCTGTTGAGCGTGCAGTCGCCGCCCATGGCAGACTGGCTGGAAGGGCTGGTGCCCGTCAAGCAGCATGTATTGGTGCGGTTCGGCAAATGGCAGAAAATCCTTGAACAGGAACTGCCGGCGGACTCCGATCTGTACTGCGTGACCAGCGCGACCATGCGGTATGCCAGGGCCGTCGCCTTCGCAACGCTCGGGGATTCTGAGTCTGCGGCGTCCGAGGCGGAGGCCTTCGAGCGGGACTTCGCCCGCGTGCCCGACAGCCGGTACCTGTTCAATAACTCCTGCCGTGATATCCTGGCGATTGCTCGGGAGATGATGCTCGGTGAACTCGATTACCGGCGTGGCGACATCGAATCGGGCTTCGCACATTTGCGTCAGGCAGTCGCCTATGACGATAACCTGCCCTACGACGAACCGTGGGGATGGATGCAGCCTGTCCGGCACGCCCTCGGCGCCCTCCTGCTGGAACAGGGCAGGGTGGAAGAAGCCCTCGCCGAGTACCGGGCGGACCTCGGCTTCGACTCGGTGCTAAAACGGTCCAGTCAGCATCCAGACAATGTGTGGAGCCTCATCGGCTATCACGAATGCCTGGAACGAACCGGCCAGCACGAGTTGGCGGGGGTCGCCAGGCAGCATCTCACCCTGGCCCAGGCTCGAGCCGATCTGCCGGTGCATGCGTCCTGTTTCTGCCGCCTTGAGAGTGCAGGCCGAGAGCGGGGCTAAATCGAAATCCAGGCCCAGCGACTCTGCGGTTCAGCCCCTGATTCCCGCGTACGGCAACGCCTTACCCCGTAGCCGTAAAGGAGGCGGAATCAACGGCCGGAGCCATTCCTGCTACTCCTGTGGCGCAAACCTCCGCTCCCTCTGCCGACCCCACAATCCGGATCGCCATTCCCAAAAAGTCCGACGTGAAACATCCCAAGGCTGATTCCGCAATCAACAGCCTCGTGGAAAGGGTTGAATCTGGTGAAATCAGAGCGGAAGAGGCCGCCAGTGAGGCGCCGTTGCACCGGGGAGAGTCGGTGGGGGTGATCATTCTGATTTCCGGCAACGTTGACCGCGTGGTCGCATATCTGGAGGACAATGGAGCGTCGAACATCAACGCCGGCGAGGACTATATCGAGGCGTTTGTACCTGTCCTGATCCTGGGGGAGACCTCGGAACAGCCGGGCGTGTTGCGGGTGGACCAGATACAGCCGCCGGGTGAGACCCAGGCAACGTCGCAGGTTTTGGACAGGGCCCCGGGGTACACGGCTCGCGTGCTTGGAACGACGCAGGCTTATCCGGGCAGGGCATAAAGGTGGGAGTGATTGACCACGGATTTTCAGGGCTTTCGTACATCATGGGATCTGAGGTTCCAGCAACGGTCGAGGCAAGGTGCTATATCTGGCTGGGCCAGCATTCCCAAAACCTGGCCGACTGCTCAGACGGAGGCACCCACAGCACCATCGTTTCCGAATCGGTAATGGACATTGCTCCTGAGGCGACGCTCTACATCTCCGACCCTCAATCGCTGTCGGAACTGAGGGATTCCGTGGACTGGATGATCTCCGAAGGGGTCTCGGTGATAAACCATTCCAGGCTATGGTCATTCGATGGCCCGGGAGATGGCACCTCCCCTTTATCCATCAGCCCGCTGAACTCCATTGACTGTGCAGTTGCAGCGGGCATCGTGTGGGTGAATTCTGCCGGGAATCAGGCCCGGGGGACATGGTTCCAGCGCGGCCCCTTTGACTACACCACCGAGACCATAGACGGCGAAGAGATCAGGTTTCTCAGGTTCTCGGGCTCCGAAATCAGGAACCAGAATTCCTACATTGGCGGAAGGCTCGAGTTGCGGTGGGAAGACGAGTGGGGTGCGGCCAACACTGACTTGGACCTGTTCGCACTGGCCTCCGGAACGGACGAAATCGCCCTACAGAGTATTGACCTCCAATCGGGACAAGCTGGCCACAACCCTTACGGATGGTCAGAAGTATTGCTACATTTGACATATTGATTGCCCATCTCGGCGGCCCGGAGCCGGACTGGATTCAGTTGGTGGGGTGGGGTCCAACGAGACTAACGCTGAATTCGTCCGGCGCCGGCAGCATCATCAACCCTGCGGAGAGCGCTAACCCTGGCATGCTCGCCGTCGGCGCCGCCCCTTGGTACAACGTAAATACACCTTCCAGCTTCAGTAGCCGCGGGCCCACGCCTGACGGACGAATCAAACCCGATGTCGTCGCTGCCAACTGCGGGGAAACGGCCACACAGAATGCCCCCTTTTGCGGCACCAGCCAGGCCGCCCCCCATGTGGCCGGCATGGCAGCGCTTGTCCTGCAACGGTTTCCCAGCCACACCCCGGCGCAGGTGGTGTCATACCAGAAGGACAACGCCGAGCAACGCGTCAGCAGTCCTGACCTCAACAACGACTGGGGCCATGGCTTCTTCGTTCTTCCACCGATCGGACAGCCTGCACAGCCCACGACAAACGTACCAGGAGCGCCAAGCGTCCTTTCCGTAACACCTGGGACCGGCTCGTTGACCGTAGCGTGGCGCGCCCCCGCCCAAACCGGTGGCACAGCGATCACCGCCTATGACCTGCGCCACATCCGCAGCGACGCACCCAGTAAGGCCGACGGCAACTGGACTGTGCTGAGTCGAGTGTGGACCGGTGCTGGCAGCCTCAACCACTCGCTGACAGGTCTGACAGGCGGCATTAGCTACAACATGCAGGTACGGGCGATCAACTCAGTCGGGGAAGGACCATGGTCGGCAACTGCGATAGGTACGCCGGTGCATCAATCAGTCTGTGGAAACGGCAGTGTGGTGCCGAACGCATCCATTAACCCTCAGCTGGTTGCGGACTGCGAAACCTTGCTGGCTTTCAAGGACAAAATCCGGGGAACGGGCACGCTGAACTGGTCTGCCACCACCCCGATGAGGAATTGGAACGGTATAAGGATCGGCGGCTCTCCATTGCGGGTAGCCTCGATCCGGATCCAGTCCGGTATGACTGGCGTGATTCCGCCAGAATTGGGCAGTTTGACCGGCCTGACACTACTGGACCTAGGCTATAACCAGCTGACGGGATCTATACCTTCGGCGATTGGCAACTTGCCTAATCTGAAGTTCCTCTACCTACACGGGAACCAGTTAACCGGCGCCATCCCGGGAGAATTAGGCAACCTCTCCAAGCTGGAAATCCTTCATCTTTGGTCAAACCAATTGACAGGAACCATTCCGGCGCGCCTGAGTAGGGCTACCAACCTCGAGGAGATAAGCCTTTCGGACAACAGGCTGCAAGGCAGCATTCCAGCCGCCTTGGGGCGAATGATTAATTTGACCACCCTTGCAATGGCCAGAAACGAATTGACCGGGTCAATACCTGCAGAGATGGAAGATCTGGCCAATTTGGGAACCTTGAAACTCTCCGGGAACCAGCTGACCGGATGCATCCCGACTGCACTGAAGCAAGTGTCGGACAATGACGTGGCTGCTCTGGGACTGTCCGACTGCGGTGGGGCGCCCGCTCCGGACCTAGAAGTGGACCGGCCTACGGTCAGCACAAATGCCCCGGCAGGACACAGTTGCGGCCGTAGATGTGCCGGAAGGCGTGGGGGTGGGACCGCTTCGGTTCGATACCCACCTGGAGGGCCGTCTCATTCATTACCTGGCTCAAGCGCCACCTGGAAATGTCCAGCATGGGCCGCTGCCGGTCCTTGTTGTGGAATGACGCCAGGTCGTGCAGGCTCTCTACCAAGTCGGCCTGCACAGGGACCTCGCGGCCCTTGCGCGCCTTGTTGCCCGGGGAGTCGGCCCGCACCACGATGATCGGCGGGTCCTGTTCCAGGCGCAGGTCCACGCACCGCAGCGCCAGGGCCTCTGACACCCGCAGGACGGTCTTCAGCATGATCCGGAAGGCCATGCCGTCGGGTAGCTGGGCGCGCCCTCCACGAGAACGGCCGCGTCCTCAAGGGTGAAATAGTCGGGGGTCTACTGCACCTTTCTTGGCACCCAATCGCCTCACAAGGGATTTTCGCAACCTGTGGGGCGAGTATGCCAATGGGGAACGCTTTTCCGCAAGGCTGAGGTGGGTCAATTCAGAGCGGAGGATTTGCGTTAATCGCACATTAGCGCAATCAGAAGGTGGCGCCTACCAATACTTACTCATCTCCGGCCTGTCAGTCACTTGTCGCAGTTCAGGTTGTATTCGTTATTTTCAACTTGCTCGAGGGAGCGGAATAACACGCAGACTGGAATTCGGGGAGGGACTCGCCCGAGAATATCATTCCCGTTGTAGTAGTAGGCGACCCCGTCCGCTTCGACAGACCCGGCACGGTATTTTGCAGGGTTATTGGTCCTGAACTGCTCCGCCTTGAGGCCGATGGCCCGTGCCGCCCCCGTGATGACGGCGCTGGACGACGGGCTGCCGGCCTCGCCCACATACAGGATCCAGCCCAGTTCGGGTGCGTAGGGAGTTGTTGTATATGGTCTGAACAATTCGACTATCTCATCATTGCCTCCGGTGTCGTGAATTAAGTTCTTGCGCATGAAGTCATAGATCCGCTCCACGGCCTGACGCTCAGAGTCCACGTTGCCCACCATGCTGAACGCTAGGGTCGGGTAGGACTGGAGCGTCCCGTTCGGCAAACGGATCTGGGACATGAACGATATGTTCTCGTAGTTGAACGAGCCAACCGCTATGGGAGAATTCCAACGTCCTCGCTTGTGGAGCAACTCCATGTCGTCGGCACTGTTGTCCATGAAACTCCTGACGAGAATCCCCTCTCCGTCGGCCTTGGCGTATTAGGCCAAGGCCTTCAGCATTTCCCGGTGCCCGTGTCCGACTTCCCAAATGAGCGGGCCGTAGTTCTCCCTCACTCCCTCCCGGGTGTCGTATCCCGTTTTCCCGTAGCAGTGGACGCACAGCCCTGGGTAGACGTTCACCCCGTCGAGGGCGCGGTCCAAACTGTCCATCTGCCAACTGATGACGTGGTGCCCACTGGAACGCTTCTCAATGTCTATCCCCATCATCATCAGGACCAGGGCCTGTGCTGATGCCACCTGGAGTTCTTCTCCTGACAGCGGATCTTTCGGGGTGAACCCGCTTTCGGGGGAACCCTGGCCAGGAACTGCCACAGGCCAGTTGTCCGGCCCCCACTTGCTGGCCAGGAAGGCCGGGTTGCTTAACAACCGAGTGTCGGCCCAGTCCAGGATGTCCCGCTCCTCGGCGCTCAGGCCGTCGCTGACGAAGTCGTACTCGGGCGGAAGGTTCGATGCTGCCTTGGTCAGCAGCGGCGAGTAGCCGGCCAGCGCCGGGTTCATCGAGGGCGTAGGCGTCGGGCTGGGCGTGGCTGTTGGCGACGGAGCGGGCAACGGCGTGGCGGTCGGTACCCGGGTTGCGGTCGGAACAGGCGTGGGCGTCGGTGTCGGAGCGGGTATAGGGGTAGGAATGTCCGTTGGCCCCGGCGTGGGCGGCGGCGTTACCGTCGGTACCGGGGTTGCGGTCAGCGTCGGGGTTGGCGTGGGCGTTGCCGCTGGCTCCGGAGTGCTGGTCTCTTGCGGGGATCGCACCTGCGCCGGTGTCGCTTCCAGCGTGGGTGTGCTAGCTGGCGGCGCTGGTGTCGCGGCAATGCTGGCGGGGGTCGGCAGCTCCGTGGGCTCGGACGTCTCAGACGGAATGACGGTGGTCATCGCTGTGGCCGGGACAGCGGTGGCCACTACCGAAGAGGTCCCCTCGCCACCGCAGGCTGCAAAGGATATCATCGCCGCCAAGCACATCAGCGGCGGGACTGCTGCTCTCACCGTTCTGCTCAGCCTGCCCCATAACGCTTCCATTGCACCATTCTCCACGCCCGGACCGGTGGCGTCTATAACCCCGTCCGGTCTGCCAGTCTGGCGTCAGGTTCGTCTCCGACAGCGCCTTCGGCCGGCTGTGCGCCGTCGAAGCGTCAATGGCAAAAACAACCGCACGGAGGAAAGGGCCGAAACCACAATCCAGCGGACGAGGGTAATTGACCTTCAAAGCCAACGTTGTTGCCTCGGCCGTGAACGGTGGACATTCGTGGTTTCCTCTTTCCCCGGATTACGTCCACCCAATGGAACGGGCATTTAGCGAAGCGCGGTCTCCGTGTCTGGACTACTGAAACAAACACCCCGTCCGCCGGATCTCTCATAGGACGGCCCAGGGGTACTTAGCCCGCATCGTAGGCCCCTCCCATTTCCAGTAGCAATGAGCTCCTGCAAATTGGCGGTATGCACTCTTAGTCCTTATAGTGGAACCAATGACTGTCCTTCTTGAAGCAAAATCCCTGACCAAGCAGTACGGGCCCATCCTGGCCCTGGACTCTGTCGACTTTGAGGTCGGCGACGGCATTACCGGGCTGCTGGGCCCCAACGGGGCGGGAAAGAGCACCGCCATCAAGCTGTCGCTGGGGTTGATCCGGCCCACATCCGGCTCTGCGGAGGTCATGGGGCGGCGGCCCTACGACTCGCCGGAGGTGCGGGAGCGACTGGGCTATATGCCCGAGCACGACTGCCTGCCCCCGACGGCCAGCGCCACCGAGTTCCTCTCTCACATGGCCCAGGTGTCCGGTCTCCCACCGGCGCAGGCCCGTACCCGCGCCGCCGACATCCTCCGGCACGTCGGCCTGGAGGAGGAGCGTTACCGCCCAATTGGTCAGTATTCCACCGGAATGAAGCAGAGGGTGAAGCTGGGCCAGGCCCTGGTCCACGATCCGGTCCTGGTGTTTCTGGATGAGCCGACCGCCGGTCTCGACCCCGCCGGCCGCGAGGATATGTTGCGACTGGTGCGCCGCACCGGGCGGGAGTTCGGCATCAGCATCATCCTCTCCTCCCACCTGATGAACGATGTCGAGAGCACCTGCGACCGTATCATCGTCCTGGAGGGCGGCAAGGTTACAGAGCAAGGGACGGTCGCCGGGTTCACCGCCGACACCGAGGTGATCGTCCTCGACGTTGATGACAAGCGGGAGGAGGTCGCCACCGCGCTGGCCGCCAGGGGAATAATTGCGACCCTGGAAGGTCCGTCAATGACAGTCGCAATCCAGTCAGAGGAACAGTACGACGACATACGGGACTCGGTGGCGGAAGCGGGCGCGTGTCTGCGCCGTATGAGTCCGCGCCGCCGCCAGCTCGCCGAAATCTTCCGGGCGGCCCGATGACCGGTCCAACAAACCGACAGACCGGCGCCGAGGTCTTCGATCTAGGCTACCGGCACTACGAGGGTCTCCGGGAAGGGAGGGCAAGAGCCCGCCGGGCGGTATATGTCAACGGGCTGCGTACGACACTGGGCATCGGCCGGGGCACGATCCCCAAGGTGCTTGCCATCTTGATGTTTGGCGCCGCGATGGTGCCCGCCGTGATCATGGCGGTGGTGGTGTCCCTGTTCGGGCCTGTGGCCGAAGCCCTGCCCTCGCACGCCGACTACTATGAACTGGTCTCGCTGGTCCTGTTCC